>JALFKQ010000032.1 GCA_022774645.1 Mycoplasmatota bacterium
TATAATTAGTTGTAAACGACTGGCAATGATGTGCAAGGTTGCTGATACACCAGGTTAAGTTGAATTAAACTTAATTAAATATCAGGTAATTTGCATCTAGCAAGTCTATAAAAAATTATAGGCGAAGGAGGAAATTAATATGTCTAAAGACAAAGTAAGAATCAGACTTAAGTCATTTGATCACAGAAGTGTTGATCAAGCAGCAGCTAAAATTGTTGAGACTGTTAAGAGAACTGGTGGAGTTGTAAGTGGACCTGTACCACTACCAACTGAAATTGAGAAAATCACTATTCTTAGAGCTGTTCACAAATATAAAGATTCTCGTGAACAATTTGAGATTAGAACTCACAAAAGACTAATTGATATCGAAAAACCTACTAAGGAAACTATTGATGCATTAGCTCATTTAGATTTACCAAGTGGTGTAGATATTGAAATTAGAAAGTAAGATTTAGAAAGGATAAGGAAAAATGAAAGGAATCTTAGGTCGTAAAGTTGGAATGACTGAAGTCTTCACAACTGACGGAAAATTAATACCTGTTACTGTTATTGAAGTTGAACCTAATGTTGTAACTCAAATTAAAACAGTTGAAAAAGATGGGTATAATGCTATTCAATTAGGTGCTTTTGATAAAAAAGAAAAATCATCTAATAAACCAGAAATGGGACATGCAAAAAAAGCAAATACAATGCCTAAGCGCTTCTTAAAAGAAATAAGAGGAGTTGATACTGCTTCTTATACTCTTGGACAAGTTATAAGTGCTGATGTATTTGCATCTGGAGAAACAGTTGATGTAACTGGTACATCAAAAGGTAAAGGTTTCCAAGGAGTTATTAAGAGATGGAATCAATCTCGTGGACCTGAAACTCACGGATCTACATATCATAGAAGAGTTGGTTCTATGGGTACTATGAGACCTATGAGAGTTTTAAAAGGTAAGAAGTTACCAGGACATATGGGACATGAACAAATCACTATTCAAAATTTAATGATTGTTGATGTTGATACTGAAAATAAATACATTTTAGTAAGTGGAAATGTTCCAGGAGCTAAAAATTCATATGTATTTATTAGAGAAGCTATTAAAGGTAGTAAGAATACTGAACCTCTTGAATTAGTTTCTTATGAAGAGGAAGTTTTAGAACCTGTTAATGAAGAAGTAGCCAGCGAAGAAGTCGTTGAAAATAATGCTGTTGTTGAAAATTCTAATACAGAAGTAGAAAACACTCAAAGTGAGGAGGTTTCTGAATAATGGCAAAAGTTCAAGTTTTAAACCTTAAAGGTGAAAAGGTTAAAGAAATCACTCTTAAAGATAGTGTATGGAACATTGAAATAAATGAACCAGTTATGCATGATGCAATTGTACTTGCAAGAGCTTCTTTAAGACAAGGAACTGCTTCAACTAAAACTAGAAGTGAAGTTTCTGGTGGTGGACGCAAACCATATAAACAAAAGGGAACAGGTAATGCAAGACAAGGATCTACTAGAAGCCCACAATGGCCAGGTGGTGGAATTGTTTTTGGACCTAAACCAAGAAAATATGATAAAAAACAAAATAGAAAAGAAAGAAGATTAGCATTAAAGAGTGCTTTATCATCTAAATTAAGAGATAACGAATTAGTAGTTGTTGAGAGCTTAAATTTAGAAAATAACAAAACTAAAACATTTAATGAAATGTTAAAGAATGTTAAAGTTAATGGTAAAGCTTTAGTTGTATTCGCTGATGATAATGAAAATTTATTCTTAGCTTCTCGTAACAATAACAAAGTTGCTGTAGTTGCTTATGATGAAATTAATGTATTAGATTTAGTTGCAACTGATTACTTATTAATAGATGAATCTTCAGTTAAGAAGATTGAGGAGGTGCTTAACTAATGAATATTATCTTAGCACCAGTTATTACTGAAAAAAGTGAAGCTTTAAAGAGTAACAATGTTTATGTATTTAAAGTTGCTAAGAAAGCAAATAAAACTCAAATAAAGAATGAAATTGAAAAGCAATTTAATGTAAGAGTATTAAATGTTAATACTGTTAATGCTGTTCAAAAGAAGAGAAGAGTAGGAAGATATACAGGTTTAACTACTGCTTATAAGAAAGCATATGTAAAACTTGCTGAAGGCTCTTCTATAGAATACTAGGAGGGAAAAATATGCCAATTAAAAATTACAAGCCTAATACTCCTGGAACAAGAGGAATGAGTACACTTATTAATGATGAAATTACAAAGAGTACTCCTGAAAAAAGTCTTCTTGTTAAAAAAAGTAAAACAGGCGGAAGAAATAATCAAGGAAAAATAACTGTTCGTCATATTGGTGGTGGAGTTAGAAGAAAATATCGTTTAATCGATTTTAAGAGAAATAAAGATGGTATTATCGGAAATGTTGCTTCTATAGAATATGATCCAAATAGAAGTGCTAACATAGCTCTAATCAATTATATGGATGGTGAAAAGAGATATATTATTGCTCCACTTAATTTAAAAGTTGGAGATAAGATTGAAAGTGGAGTTAATACTGATATTAAAATCGGTAATGCATTACCACTTGAAAATATTCCAGTTGGTACTATGGTTCACAATGTTGAATTAAATCCAGGTGCTGGTGCTAAATTAGCAAGAAGTGCTGGAAGCGGAGTACAAATTCTTGGTAAAGAAGGAAAATATGTAATTATTAGACTTAAAAGTGGTGAAACTAGAAAAGTTCTTGGAACTTGTAGAGCTACTATTGGAGAAGTTGGAAACACTGACTATGAACTTGTAAGTTTAGGTAAAGCTGGAAGAAAAAGACATATGGGTATTAGACCTACTGTTCGTGGTTCTGTTATGAACCCTAATGATCACCCACATGGTGGTGGTGAAGGTAGAGCTCCAGTTGGACGTGCTCAACCAATGACACCTTGGGGTAAACCAGCCTTAGGACTTAAGACTAGAAAAACTAAAAAAGCATCTGAAAAGTTAATAATGACTAGACGTAAGAAATAATTGAGAAAGGAACCGTAAAAATGTCAAGAAGTTTGAAAAAAGGACCTTATACATTTCCAAGACTTTTAAAAAGAGTTAGAGATTTAAATGAAAAAGGTAAAAAAGAAGTAATAAAAACTTGGTCAAGACGTTCTACAATTTATCCAGATTTTGTAGGTCATACATTTGCTGTTCACAATGGACGCGAATTTATTCCTGTATATGTTACTGAAGATATGGTAGGACACAAACTTGGTGAGTTCGCATTAACTCGTAAGTTTACTGGCCATGCTGGCAGCGGTAAGAAGTAGGAGGTAAATAATGGAAACATATAGTATACATAAGGGTGCACAAATAGCACCAAGAAAAGCAAGAATGACTCTTGATCTTATTAGAGGAAAAAGTGTTAGTCAAGCTGAAGCAATTTTACTAACTACTAATACTAAAGCTAGTAGATTAATTATAAAAGTTTTAAATTCTGCTGTTGCTAATGCAGTTAATAACTTTGGAGCTAAAAAAGAAGATTTAGTTATCAAAGAAACTTATATTAACGAAGGTAGAACTTTAAAGAGAAGAAAAGCTGCATCTCATTCAAGAGTTGCTAAAAATTATCATAGAACAAGTCATATTTATGTATGTGTTACAGATAATATGCAAAAGAAGGAGGACTAAACATGGGACAAAAGGTAAGTCCAGTCGGACTTAGAATTGGTGTTAACAAGGACTGGGAAAGTAAATGGTATGCACCAACTAAAGATTTTGCTAAATATTTAAATATTGATATTCAAATTAGAAAATATTTAGAAAAAGAATTAAAAGGATGTTCAGTTGCTTCTATCGTAATCGAAAGAAATAAGAAAAGAACAAATGTTATAATCAATACATCTAAACCTGGTATCGTTATTGGTAAAGGTGGAGCTGATATTGAAAAACATAAAAAGGCTCTTCAAAAACTTACTGGTGAAGAAATCTATTTATCAATAGTTGAAGTTAAAAATCCTGATATGAATGCTGCATTAGTAGCTGAATCAATTGCACTTCAAATTCAAAATAGAGCATCTTTTAGAGCAGTACAAAAGAGAGCTATTAGAAATACAATGAAAGCAGGAGCTACTGGTATTAAAGTTGCTGTTTCTGGTAGATTAGCTGGTGCTGAAATGGCTAGAACAGAAACTTATACTGAAGGAACTGTACCACTTCATACTTTAAGAGCTGATATTGATTATGCTCACAAAGAAGCTGATACTATTTATGGTAAGATTGGTGTAAAAGTATGGATTTATAAAGGTGAAATACTTCCTGCTAAAAAGAATAAGGGAGGTAATAGCGATGTTAATTCCAAAAAGAACTAAATATAGAAAACCACATAGAGTAAGTTATGAAGGTAAAGCTAAAGGTAATACTGTTCTTACTCAAGGTGAATATGGTTTAATGGCTAAAGAAGGAGCTTATATCACTGCTAGACAAATAGAAGCTGCTAGAATAGCTATGACTCGTTATATGAAATCTTTCAAAAGAGGAAAAGTATTTATTAATATCTTCCCACATTTAGCTAGAACTAAAAAACCTGCTGAGGTTCGTATGGGAAGTGGAAAAGGTAATGTTGAAGAATGGGCAGCAGTAGTTAAAGAAGGTAAAATCATGTTTGAAATGACTGATGTTACTGAAGAAATAGCTAGAGAAGCTTTTCGTTTAGCTGGACACAAATTACCTATTAAAACAAAATTTGTAGTAAAGGAAGTGGCTAAATAATGATAAAGATGACTGAAATTAGAAAATTAACCACTCAAGAATTAAATAAAAAGCTTGAAGAAAATAAAAAGGAATTATTCAATTTGAAATTCTCTGCTTCAACTGGTAATTTAGAAAAACCTCATAGAATTAAAGAATTAAGACATGAAGTAGCTAAAATTAAAACAGTTATTAGAGAAAGAGAATTAAGTGAAAGTAAGGAGGAAGCTAACTAATGGAAAAGGTTAAGTCAGAATTAATTGGAAAAGTTGTAAGTGCAGCTTGTAATAAAACTATTACTATTGAAGTTGTTACTTATAAAAAGCATCCACTTTACAATAAGAATGTAAAAACTACTAAAAAGTATGCAGTACATGATGAAGAGAATAAGGCTAAGGTAGGAGATATTGTTAAAGTAGTATCTTCAAGACCTCTATCTAAAACTAAGAGATATGTATTAGATAGTATTGTAGAAGAAGCTGTTATTCTTTAATTAAGAAAGGAGAGAGTTATGATACAACCAGAAAGCCGTTTAAAGGTAGCTGATAATTCAGGCGCTCGTGAAATCTTAGTAATCAGAGTACTTGGTGGAAGCAAAGTTAAAAGCGGTAATATTGGAGATGTTGTTGTTGGTACAGTTAAAAAAGCTATTCCAAATTCAAATACTCCAAAAGGAAAAGTAGTTAAAGCTGTTATTGTTAGAACAGTTCAAGGTGTAGCAAGACCTGATGGTAGTCATATTAAATTTGAAGACAATGCTTGCGTATTAATAAAAGATGATAATAGTCCTGTAGGAACTCGTGTTCTAGGACCTGTAGCTCGTGAACTTCGTGATAAGAACTATATGAAAATTGTTTCACTAGCTCCAGAAGTGTTATAGGAGGATATCATGAAAATAAAAGTTGGAGACAATGTTAAAGTTATTACAGGAAGTAATAAAGGAAAAGAAGGAAAAGTACTTAAAATATTTAGAAGTGAAAATAGAATTTTAGTTGACGGTGTTAATGTTGTTAAGAAACATGTTAAACCAAATCGTAAAAATGAAACTGGTGGTATTCTTGAAGTAGAAGCTCCAATTCATATTTCTAATGTTAAAGTATTAGAAAAGAAAAAAGAAACTAAGAAAGAAACTAAAAAAGAAGTTAAAGAAGCTAAGGAAGTAAAAGAAGTTAAAGCTAAAAAGGCTTCTAAGAAAAAAGAAGAAAGTAAGTAGGTGAACTCATGGAAACATTAAAGAAATTATATGAAGAAGAAATAGTTCCAAATTTAACTAAAAAGTTTAACTACACTACTAAAATGCAAGTACCTAAATTAGAAAAAATCGTTCTAAATATGGGTGTAGGAGATGCAATTAATGATCAAAAATTCTTAGATGCAGCTGTTAGAGATTTAGAAGCAATTTCTGGTCAAAAGCCAGTTATTACAACTGCTAAAAAATCTATAGCAGGTTTCAAACTTAGAGAAGGAAATAAGATTGGTTGTAAGGTTACTTTAAGAGGTGATAATATGTATAACTTCTTAAATAAATTAATTACAATCGCTCTTCCAAGAGTTAGAGACTTTAGAGGTATTTCTAAGAATAGTTTTGATGGAAGAGGTAATTATACTCTTGGTATCAAAGAACAATTAGTATTTCCTGAAGTAGA
This sequence comes from Mycoplasmatota bacterium, assembly GCA_022774645.1. Classification (GTDB taxonomy): domain Bacteria; phylum Bacillota_I; class Bacilli_A; order RF39; family UBA660; genus CAG-1000. The sequence continues at coordinate 6,338 of JALFKQ010000032.1, forward strand.
ATATGATCAAGTTATTAAAGTTAGAGGTTTAGATATTGTTATTGTAACAACTGCTAATACTAATGAAGAAGCTTTAGCTTTATTAACAGAATTTGGGTTACCTTTTAGAAAGTAGGAAAGGAAATATTTATGGCAAAGAAAAGTAAATTAATATCTCAACAAAGAGGTAGTAAATTCTCTACTAGAAATTATACTAGATGTACTAGATGTGGAAGACCACATGGTGTATTAAGCAAATTTGGTTTATGCCGTATTTGTTTTAGAGAATTAGCTTATAAAGGACAAATTCCTGGTGTTAAAAAATCAAGTTGGTAATATACAGGTTATTGTCAATAATTAAAAAATATACATTTTAATAATAAATTATATGTAAAAAATACGAGATTATCTCGAACCAAAACATTAACAGGCAGATGTTAATAAGAAGGGAGGCCTATAATGGTTAATGATACAATAGCAGATATGCTTACAAGAATTCGTAATGCTAATGCTATGAAGTACAAAACTGTTGAAATACCAGGTACTAAGATGACTAAAGGTATCGCTGATATTTTAACAAAAGAAGGTTTTATTGATGGTTATGATACTAATAAATTAGCTGTTGGTGAAATGATCGTTTTAAACCTTAAATATTCAAAAACTAAAGAAAGAGTAATCACTGGCTTAAAAAGAATTAGTAAACCAGGATTACGTGTGTATGCTAAAGCTGATGAAATGCCAAGAGTTCTAAATGGACTTGGAATTGCAATTGTTTCTACATCAGAAGGATTAATGACTGATAAAGAAGCGAGAAGTAAAAATCTTGGTGGAGAAGTTTTAGCTTATATATGGTAGGTGTGTTATGAGTAGAATAGGAAATAGAATATTAACTATTCCAGCTGGTGTAGAAGTTACACTTGATGGAAACAAAATAACAACTAAGGGACCAAAAGGAACATTAGAATTTAATTTTAAAAATTCAAATGTTGATGTTAAAGTTGAAGATGGTAAAGTACTTGTAACTAGAAAGAATGAACTTAAAACTTCTAAACAATTACATGGAACTACTAATTCAGTTATTAACAATATGATGATTGGTGTTAGTGAAGGATTTAAAAGGGAACTTGAAATTAATGGTGTAGGTTATAGATTCCAAGTTCAAGGAAATAAGATTGTTATTTCTGCTGGTTATAGTCATCCAGTTGAATTAATAATTCCAGAAGGTATTAAAGTTGAAATGCCTGAAAAATCTACAACTGAATTAATCGTTAGCGGATATGATAAACAAGCAGTTAGTGAATTTGCTGCTAATATTAGAAAAGTAAGACAACCAGAACCATATAAGGGTAAAGGTATTAAGTATAAAGATGAACATATCCGTCGTAAAGAAGGAAAGAAAGCTGCATAGGAGGGATAAAATATGATAAGAAAAGAATCAAAAAATGCTATGAGAATTAAAAGACATTGTAAGATCAGACAAACTTTATTTGGTACAGATGTAACTCCTAGACTTTGTGTTTTTAGAAGTAACCAAGCTATTTATGCTCAATTAATAGATGATGTTAAAGGTGTTACAATAGCTAGTTCTTCTTCTTTAGAACTTAAACTAAAGAATAACAATCTTGAAGCAGCAGCTACTGTTGGAAAAGACATAGCAGAAAAAGCTAAAAAAGCTAAGATCAAAACAGTTGTATTTGATCGTGGTGGATATCTATATCACGGACGTGTTAAAGCTCTTGCTGATGCAGCTCGTGAAAATGGACTAGAATTCTAGGGAGGACATATATGAACGGTAATAAAAGAACTGATCGTGAACCAAAGAAATTATATGAAGATAAAATAATTTCTATCGGTAAAGTTACTAAGGTTACACAAGGTGGTCGTAATTTTAGATTTTCAGCTACTGTTGCTGTAGGAGATAGAAAAGGTAATGTTGGAATTGGTACTGGTAAATCTAAGGAAATTCCTGTTGCTGTAAGTAAAGCAATTAAAGAAGCTGAAAAAAATATTGTACATGTAGATTTAGTAGATGGTAGAACTATTTCTCATGAAGTTACTGGTGTTTGTGGAGCTGCTAAAGTTTTAATTAGACCTGCTAAAGCTGGTCGTGGAATTATTGCTGGTGGAGCTTCAAGAATAGTTTTAGAACTTGCTGGTGTTAAAGATGTTGTTTCTAAATCTTTAGGAAGCAATACTCAAATTAATACTGCAAAAGCAACTATTAAAGCATTAGAATCTCAAAGAACTATCGGACGTGTTGCTAGTCTTCGTGGCAAAACAGTTGAGGAGGTCTTAAAGTAATGAAATTACATGAATTAAGTAAAGTTGAAGGATCAACTCATAGAAGAAAAGTTGTTGGTCGTGGACCAGGTAGTGGACATGGTAAAACTTCTACAAGAGGTGAAAAAGGTCAAAAGGCTAGAAGCGGTGCTTCAATTCATCCATGGTTTGAAGGTGGACAAACTCCACTATATAAGAGAATTCCAAGAAGAGGTTTCTCAAATGCAAGATTTGCTAAAAAATATGCAATCGTTAATGTTTCAGATTTAAATAGATTTAAAGATGGAGATGTTATTACTCCTGAAGTATTAAAAGAATCTGGACTTGTTAAAAAAGAATTATGTGGTATTAAGGTGTTAGGTAGTGGAAAGCTAGAAAAGAAATTAACTGTTAAAGCTAATATTTTCACTAACCAAGCTATTACAAAAATAGAGGAATTGGGTGGAACTACGGAGGTGATTTAATATGTTTGCTACATTTAAGCAAATATTTAGATCTTCTAACAAGGATTTAAGAGTCAGAGTATTATTTACTCTTGGAGCTTTATTTATCTTTGCAGTAGGTAATTCTATTACAATTCCTGGTATGAATGTTATAACTGGAGATATTGGATTTTTAGAATTATTTAATGCTATGAGTGGTGGAGGTCTAAAACAATTTTCAATCTTCGCATTAGGTGTAATGCCTTATATTACAGCTTCAATTATTATTCAAATATTACAAATGGATATAATTCCATACTTTACTGAGTTAAAGGAAATGGGAGAAGAAGGAAGAAGAAAGGTTAATAAAATAACTAGATATTCTGGTTTGGCTATTGCTTTTATTCAAGGTTTCTTTTATCCAATGATGTTCTTAGGAAAAACTGAAGCTCCTATTACATATTTCAAAATTGCTTTAATCCTAACAGCTGGTACTGCCTTCTTGTTATGGTTAGGTGATGAAATAACTAATAAGGGACTTGGAAATGGTGTTTCATTAATAATTATGGCTGGTATTGTTAATACTTTACCTAGTATGTTTCTTACAGCTTTCCAATCTTTAATTCCTGGAGCTAATAATTCATTTATTGCTTGGGGAACATTTGCATTATTCGTATTATTATATTTAGGTATAATAGTTGGTGTTATATTTGTTCAAGAAGCTGAGAGAAGAGTACCAATTCAATATTCAAATAGAAGTTCATCAAGTTATGGTGGACAACAAACATTCTTACCATTAAGATTAAATTCTGCTGGTGTTATGCCTGTTATTATTGCAAGTGTAATTATGGGAATACCATCAATATTAAGTTATTTTATTAAAAATGCTAAGGTGTTATCATTTTTAAATAATTATTTATCAACTTCTAAACCTGTTGGATTTATAATTTATATAGCTTTAATATTTGTATTTACTTATATTTATACTTTCTTAACAATTAATCCAGAAGAATTAAGTAAGAATTTAAACAAAAATGGTGGCTATATTCCTGGTATTAGACCTGGAAGTGAAACTAAAAAACATATATCAAAAGTTTTATCAAGAATTACATTCTTAGGTGCTATATTTATATCTATAATTGCAGCAGCACCAAATATATTTACTGCTGTAACTGGATTACCTGAGACAGTTAGATTAGGTGGAACTTCTATACTAATTGCAGTTGGTGTTGTTCTTGAAACTTATAAACAACTCGAAAGTTCTGTTGCATCAAGAAATTATAATAGGAGATAAATTTATGAATTTAATTTTAATTGCACCACCTGCAGCTGGTAAAGGTACAATGGCTTCTATGTTAAATGAGAAGTATAATCTAGTTTGTATTTCTGCTGGTGAACTTTTAAGGGGAGTTGATCCAAGTACTGAACTTGGAAAAAAGATAAGAGAAATTCAATCAAGGAGAGAACTTGTTGATGACTCTATAACTAATGAACTTATGAAGCAAAGACTTATGAAGGATGATGTTAAAAATGGTTTTATACTTGATGGTTATCCAAGACATATGCCACAAGTAACTGCTATTAATAATATCTGTGATGAGTTAGATCTTCATATTGATTATGCAGTGTTACTTAATGTATCTTATGATATGGCACTTAAGAGAACACTTGGAAGACAAATTTGTCCTCAATGTAAAAAAACATATAATAGACTTACTGGTGTTAATGCACCTAAGGTTGATGGTATGTGTGATGATTGTAATGTTCCTTTAACTACTCGTAATGATGATAATGAGGAAACATTTAAAAAGGGTTATAGTAGTTATGAAGTTAATTGTAAACCTGTGATTGAATATTATAGAAATAAGGGTATATTAGTTGAACTTGATGCTAATGGTTCAGCTGAAGATACTTTTAATGAATTTGAAAAGAAAATAGGAAGTAAAAATGATTAGTATTAAAACAAAGCAAGAAATTGAACTTATGAGACATTCTGGTCAAATAACTTATGGAGTTTTATCTAGTTTAAAAGATTATATTAAACCTGGTATGACTACAAAGCAAATTGATAAATATGTATATGATTACATTGTTAGTCATGATGCTACACCATCATTTCTTGATTATGAAGGGTATCCTGCGTCATCTTGTGTTAGTATAAACGATATGGTTGTACATGGGATACCTGATGATACTATAATTAAAAAAGGTGATATAGTTTCAGTTGATGTTGGATCTATATACAAAGGATATCATTCTGATTCAGCTTATACTTATATAATAGGTAAAGTTGATGAGGATACTGAAAGACTTGTTCGTGAAACAAGGAGAGCTTTATACGAAGGAATTAAAGTAGTTAAAGCTGGTATTAAATTAAATGATGTTTGTTCTGCGATTGGTAAGGTTGCTAAGGAGAATGGATTTGGAGTATTTGAATGTCTAACTGGACATGGTGTTGGACAAAATCTTCATGAAGACCCATATATTCCTAATCTTAGTAATCATGAAAGTGAAGGAATAATACTTAAAGAAGGTATGACCTTAGCTATTGAACCTATGTTTAGTCTTGGTACTAAACAAGTATGGTTACTTGATGATGAGTGGGGAATAGTCACTCGTGATGGTAGTCCTGCTGCGCATTTTGAACATACTATTCTTGTAACCAAGGATGGTTATGAGATTTTAACAGGAGAGTGAAAACATGGCCAAAGAAAAAGACGGTTATATTGAGCTTGAAGGAAAGGTATTGGAGGTTTTACCAGGAGGAGACTTTAAAGTAAAACTTGATAATGGGCACATCGTGGAAGCCCGCGTTTCTGGAAAAATGCGTTTAAACATGATTCGTATTTACCCAGGTGATACAGTGCTTATGGAAATACCTATTTGTGATTTAACACGTGGGCGTATAATTTATAGAAAATAATGGAGGTATTAGAATGAAAGTAAGACCATCAGTAAAAAAGATTTGCGACAAATGCAAAATTATTAAAAGAAACGGAAAAGTTAGGGTAATTTGTGAAAACCCTAAACATAAACAAAGACAAGGTTAAGTAGGAGGAAAATATGGCACGTATTAAAAATATTGACTTACCAAAGAATAAGAGAATAGTAGTAGCACTTACTTACATTTATGGAATTGGTCCAACTAGAGCTCATGAAATTTGTAGTGATGCAAATGTTAGTGAAGATACTAGAACTGATAATTTAACTGTTGAAGAAATTAATCGTTTAAGAGCAGCTGCTGATAAATATGTATTAGTAGGAGACTTAAAGCGTGAAGTTGAAATGAACATTAAAACTAAAATGGAAATCAATTCATATCAAGGTACAAGACATAAAAAGGGCTTACCAGTAAGAGGACAACATACTAGTAGAAATGCTAGAACTCGTAAAGGTAAACCAAAGACTATTGCTAATAAGAAGAAATAGGAAATAGGAGGGATAACTTATGGCTTATAATAGAAGAAAAAGAAAAGCAAAGAGAGATATCACTGAAGGTCAAGCACATATTCACTCTACATTTAATAACACAATCGTAACTATTACTGATAACGATGGTGGAGTAATTAGTTGGGCTTCTTCAGGAACAGTAGGATACAAAGGAAGTAAAAAGAAAACTCCTTTTGCTGCTGGTATGAGTGCAGAGGCTGCTGGTAAGGCTGCTTATGATGCTGGAATTAGAAAAGTAGAAGTATTCGTTAAAGGAATCGGCGGAGGTCGTGAAACAGCTGTTAGAAGTTTACAAACTGCTGGACTTGAAATTACTGCTATCAATGATGTTACACCAGTACCACATAATGGATGTAGACCACCTAAGAGAAGACGTATATAGTTAGGAAAGGGGAAAAAACCATGTTAAAATTTATTAAACCTGATTACAAAGTAAATGAATATGTTGAAAGTAATTATTATGGAAAATTTGTTTTAGAACCACTTGAAAGAGGTTTTGGAACAACTATAGGTAACGCTCTTAGAAGAGTTATGTTATCTAGTTTAGAAGGTAGTGCAATAACTGATGTTAAAATCGAAGGTGTTATGCATGAATTTCAAAAAATGGATGGTGTTGTTGAAGATGTAACTGAAATCATTCTTAATTTAAAGAAATTGGTTTTAAAAAATCATAGTGAGAATGATCAAGTATTACATTTAAAGGCAAATAAAGAAGGAGAAGTACATGCTTCTGATATTGATAAAAATGGTGAAGTTGAAATAATTAATCCAGATTTATTAATAGCTACTTTATCAAAAGGTGGAAGTTTAGATATGACTATGACTGTATCTAATGGTCGTGGTTATGTTGATGGAAAGATTAATGCTATTGCTGTTAAAGATGTAGTAGGAGCAATTGGTATTGATTCTTTATATAGTCCTATTGAAAGAGTTAGTTATGAAGTTGAAACTGCTCGTGTTGGACAAAGTGATAATTATGATAAATTAATTTTAAATGTATGGACTAACGGAAGTGTTAAACCAGAAGAAGCTCTTGCAAGAGCTGCTAAAATTATTATTGATCACTTTGAAGTTATTACTGATTTACATAATTTAACTGGACTTGAAAGTGTTTTAGCTGATAAAGAAGAAAATTCTGTTCAAAAAACATTAGAAACTCCTATTGAAGAATTAGATTTATCTGTAAGAGCTTATAATTGCTTAAAGAGAGATGCTATTCATACATTACAAGATTTAACATCTAAGAGTGAATCAGAAATGATGAAAATTAGAAATCTTGGTAAGAAATCTTTAAAAGAAGTATTAGACAAAGTTAAAGATATGGGACTTAAGTTCCGCGATGAGGATTAGGAGGATATAATGGCATTATATAGAAAATTAAATAGAGAAACTCGTGTTAGAAGAAGTATTCTATCTAGTTTAACTAAAGATGTTCTTGAAAATGGTTATGTTCAAACTACTGAACAAAGAGCTAAAGAAGTTCGTAAATTCGTAGATAAGATGATTACATATGCTAAAAAGGGCGATCTTAATTCTAGAAGAAAAGCACTTGCTTTCTTAAATAATGATAAAGATTTAGTTAAAAAATTATTTGATGAATATGCTGTTACTTATAAGGATAGAAACGGTGGATATACTAGAATAATTAAATTAAAAGAAAGAATTGGAGACGATGCTTTAATCGTAAGATTAGAATTAGTTTAATCTAATTCTTTTTTTATGCTTTTATATAATTTTATTTTTATTGTTTGGGTCTTTTAAAATAAATATCTTTGTTGTATAATGACTTATAGTAGAAGAGAGTTGAAATATGAATAAGGATAATGATTTTGTTAAGAAAACAACTGATTTTAATATAATTGAGGTTATTGTAATTATTATAATTACTGGAATTATTGTGAGTGTATGCAGTGGACTTATAGTATATAAAAATTATGATAAGATCTATGTTTCTAATAGTGAGTCTGAAAAATCTGATTTAAACGAATTTATTAAAAGCTATAATCATATTGTAAATAGTTATGTTAAAGATGTTGATAAAGAGAAACTTATAGACTCAGCTATTGCTGGTATGTATAATTATTTGGAGGACGATTATAGTGTGTATTTAAGCAAAGATACTACTGATAGCCTTCAAGAACAATTAAATGGTAGATATACTGGTATTGGCGTTGAAATCACTTTAAATAATAATAAAGAAACGGTAATTAACAAAGTGTTTAGTGATTCACCTGCTAGTGAGGCTGGTCTTAAAAAGGGAGATATATTAATAAAACTTGATGATGTATCTTTAAAAGACAAAGAATTCAGTTATGTGTCTGATACTATTAAGAATGGCAAGAAGGATAAATATACAATTACATATAAGAGAGATGGTAAAGAGCATAATACAACTATTACTAGAAGAGATGTTATTATTGATTCTGTAACTAGTAAAACATATGATAATATTGGTTATATAAAGATTGATACATTTTCTATGACAACTAGTGAACTTGTTAAGAAATCATTGGATAAGTTCAATAAGAATGTTAAGTCTTTAGTTATTGATTTAAGAGGTAATACAGGTGGATATTTAAATTCCGCATATAATACTGCATCTTTATTTTTAAATAAGGGTAATATAGTTTATCAGTTGAAGAATAAGGATAATAAAGTAACCAAATATAAGGCAGAAGAAAGTCAATACAAAGGTTTTGATGAAATTGTTATAATTATTAATTCTTCGTCAGCATCGGCCTCAGAAGTGCTTACTTTGGCTCTTAAAGACAATTTAAATGTTAAAACAGTTGGTATTAAGTCATTTGGTAAGGGAACTGTTCAAGAAACTGATGTTTTATCTAGTGGAGCAATGGTTAAATATACTAGTGGTTATTGGCTTGGACCTAATGGTGAGAGTATAAATGAAAAGGGAATAGAACCTGATTATGAAGTGAAGGATTCTTCTAAACAATTAGAAAAGGCTCTTGAAATATTAAAATAGTTTACTAAAAATAGTAAACTATTTTTGTTTTTATTGGACTTGGTTTGATTAATTGTGTCTAATGTGTTAATATGTTATTGTGAAAGAGGTGTCTTATGAATTTAAAAGTTGGAGACACACTTGTAATTCATTGTTATAAACATAATGGTGTTATTCATAAATCTTGGAATATAGCTTATGTTTTAGATGTTAAAAAAGATTATATAGTTCTTGGTAATGAAAATGTTCTTGTAACTAAACAAGATGGAAGAACTTGGAGAACTAAAGAACCTGCAATTATGTTCTTTTATAATAATAGATGGTTTAATATAATTGCACAATTGAAATCAAATGGTATTTTCTATTATTGTAATATAGCTAGTCCATTTGTTATTGATGAAAACATTATTAAATATATAGACTATGATTTGGATCTTAGAGTATTTAATGATGGGGCATTTAAAATTTTGGATAGAAATGAATATAATTATCATAAAAAGCTTATGAAATATCCAAAAGAAATTAATTATATTATTAAAGAGGAACTATCAGCATTGATAGAAATGAAGAAATCAGGTGAGTTTCCTTTTAACACTGAATGCATTGAATATTATTATAATATATTTAAAAAGGTTAAAAATTGTAAGTAACTTTTTAAATTTTAATGCATAAAATAAGAAAAAGTATCATTATTTGATACTTTTTAATTTTTTTTAAAAAAGTTATTGACATGTGAATAGTGAAGTGTTATATTAATCTGGCACTTGTGAAAGAGAGCAAAAATAATATATATACTTAATATATCGTCAATAATTTAATTTTTAATTCAAATTTTCATTGAAAACAAAAAAATTAAAAAATGTTAAAAAAATGTTGACAATAGGTAATTGTAAGTGTTATATTAGATGGGCATTCAAAAAAAGGAATGCAAAATCAAAAATATGATGAGATATTTGTTGAAAGTTCAATAATTGATACAATTTTCACTAAAAAATAAAAAAGTTAAAAAAATGTAAAAAAGTTATTGACATCGATAAAATATCGTGTTATATTATATGAGCAACCGCAGGAAAGCGGTTGGAAATGATCTTTGAAAACTAAGTAAAATAATGAGTTTTGTAGACAGGATTAATTGAAATCAATTCTTTAACAATAAAAAGAATTTTTTATTGAGAGTTTGATCCTGGCTCAGGATTAACGCTGGCGGCATGCCTAAGACATGCAAGTCGAACGGAGCGCCCCATTGACACTGGAATGAAGTTGAAGAGCTTGCTCGGATATGGAATGAAGGTTGATTTGGATTCTGCGCTCAGTGGCGCACGGGTGAGTAACACGTGGGTTATCTGCCTTTAAGCTGGGGATAACAGTTAGAAATGACTGCTAATACCGAATGTGCTAGTAATAGTAAAGAAGCCTTTAAAGCTTCACTTAAAGATGAGCCTGCGTCGTATTAGCTTGTTGGTGGGGTAATGGCCTACCAAGGCAACGATGCGTAGCCGGACTGAGAGGTTGATCGGCCACACTGGGACTGAGACACGGCCCAGACTCCTACGGGAGACAGCAGTTAGGAATATTCGGCAATGGGCGAAAGCCTGACCGAGCAATGCCGCGTGTGAGATGAAGGTCCTTTGGATTGTAAATCACTTTTATTTGGGAAGAACTGTGAGTATAGGAAATGATGCTCACTTGACGGTACCTTTTGAATAAGCCCCGGCTAACTACGTGCCAGCAGCCGCGGTAATACGTAGGGGGCGAGCGTTATCCGGATTTATTGGGCGTAAAGCGTGTGTAGGCGGTTTGTTAAGTCTGAGATGAAAGGCTATGGCTCAACCATAGTTTGTTTCAGAAACTGGCAGACTAGAGTGCAGTAGAGGCAAATGGAATTCATAGTGTAGCGGTGGAATGCGTAGATATTATGAGGAACATCAGTGGCGAAGGCGATTTGCTGGGCTGTTACTGACGCTGAGACACGAAAGCGTGGGGAGCAAATAGGATTAGATACCCTAGTAGTCCACGCTGTAAACGATGAGCACTAAGTGTCGGGCAACCGGTGCTGAAGTTAACACATTAAGTGCTCCGCCTGAGTAGTACGGTCGCAAGACTGAAACTCAAAGGAATTGACGGGCACCCGCACAAGCGGTGGAGCATGCCGTTTAATTCGATACTACGCGAAGAACCTTACCAAGACTTGACATCCCTGGCAAAGCTATAGAAATATAGTGGAGGTTATCCAGGTGACAGGTGGTGCATGGTTGTCGTCAGCTCGTGTCGTGAGATGTTCGGTTAAGTCCGCTAACGAGCGCAACCCTTGTCATTAGTTACTAACATTAAGTTGAGAACTCTAATGAGACTGCCGATACTAAATCGGAGGAAGGTGGGGATGACGTCAAATCATCATGCCCCTTACGTCTTGGGCAACAGGCGTGCTACAATGGCTGGTACAATGAGCTGCAAACCCGCGAGGGGGAGCCAATCTAAAAAGCCAGTCGTAGTTCGGATTGAAGTCTGCAACTCGACTTCATGAAGCTGAAATCGCTAGTAATCCTGGATCAGAATGCCAGGGTGAATACGTTCTCGGGTGTTGTACACACCGCCCGTCAAGGCATGGGAGTCGGTAATATCCGAAGTCGGTAGCCTAACCAGTAATGGAGGGGGCCGCCTAAGATAGGACCGGTGACTGGGCTTAAGTCGTAACAAGGTATCCCTACCGGAAGGTGGGGATGGATCACCTCCTTTCTATGGAGTATTTCTAATAGAAAATATATCGTTTTGCTGATTTAGATATTAAACAAATCAGCACTGTAGAAACCTTCTACTAAACATAAAAGTTATTTTACTTAGCTTTGAGAGATTATTTCTCTCAATATTATTGTATATATTGTACAATAATTGTTCTTTGAAAACTTGGTAATGTGATATGTATATATTGTAACGAGCAATATATATGGAGTAAATTTTTTAAGAGTAATTCAAGATATTGAATATTAAGAAATCTAACTCATCAAATTAGGATATAAGTAAGTGGTTAAATTAATAAGGGCGCATGGTGGATGCCTTGGCATTAGAAGACGATGAAGGACGTGGCAAACTACGATATGCTTCGGGGAGATGTAAGCAATCTTTGATCCGGAGATCTCCGAATGAGGAAACTCAATAACGGCAAACCGTTATTATCATATAATGAATTCATAGTTATATGAGGACAACCCAGTGAACTGAAACATCTTAGTAACTGGAGGAAAAGAAAGAAAAATTCGATTACCTTAGTAGTGGCGAGCGAAACGGTAATAGCCCAAACTAGTCTTAGGACTGGGGTTGTAGGACATCACAATTAAGAAGTTACAAAGTTACAACATAGCAGAATATTCTGGAAAGAATATCCATAGAAGGTGATAGACCTGTATGCGAAATGTTGTGATCTTCGTGATGTATCCTGAGTAAGTCGGGACACGTGTAATCTTGACTGAATCTGTGGGGACCATCCCATAAGGCTAAATACTCTCTAATGACCGATAGTGAACAAGTACCGTGAGGGAAAGGTGAAAAGAACCCCGGGAGGGGAGTGAAATAGATATTCTGAAACCGTGTGCTTACAAAAAGTTCGAGCCCGTTAATGGGTGAGAGCGTGCCTTTTGCAGAATGAGCCGGCGAGTTACGTTATCATGCGAGGTTAAGAAGAAGATTCGGAGCCGTAGCGAAAGCGAGTCTTAATAGGGCGTTTAGTATGATGATGTAGACCCGAAACCGAGTGATCTATCCATGAGCAGGTTGAAGTTGGGGTGATACCTAATGGAGGACCGAACCCACGTGTATTGCAAAACGCGGGGATGACTTGTGGATAGCGGAGAAATTCCAATCGAACTCGGATATAGCTGGTTCTCCCCGAAATAGGTTTAGGCCTAGCCTTCTAATTAGCTACCTGGAGGTAGAGCACTGAATACGGAATGGCCGCGTCTAGCGGTACTGACTGTAATCAAACTCCGAATGCCAGGCAAGTATGTAGAGGAGTCAGTGTATGGGTGATAACGTCCATACGCGAGAGGAAATGAATCCTGACCATCGGTTAAGGTCCCAAAGTTTATGCTAAGTGGAAAATGATGTGGAGTCGCATGAACAGCTAGGAGGTTGGCTTAGAAGCAGCCATCCTTTAAAGAGTGCGTAATAGCTCACTAGTCGAGTGGCTCTGCGCAGAACATGTACCGGGGCTTAAGCATAACACCGAAACTGTGGATATTGGTTTTTAATCAATATGGTAGGGGAGCGTTCTAAGGGCGTTGAAGATAGATCGTGAGGACTATTGGAGCGCTTAGAAGTGAGAATGCCGGCGTGAGTAACGTAAGGAAGGTGAGAATCCTTCCCACTGATTGACTAAGGGTTCCTGGGTCAAGTTCGTCTTCCCAGGGTAAGTCAGGACCTAAGGCGAGGCCGAAAGGCGTAGTCGATGGACAACAGGTTTATATTCCTGTACCACCTACAAGACTGATGGAGTGACAAAGAAGGCTAGACAGAGCCAATTATTGGATTTTGGTCTAAGCACAAAGGCGTGTTGAGTAAGCAAATCTATCAACTATAACGCTGAAGTGTGATGGGGAAAAAGTTCTACGGAACTTCAACTCTGTTGAAGCCATGCTTTCAAGAAAAACTTCTAGGGCTAATCTTGTAGGTGCCTGTACTCAGAACCGACACTGGTAGTCAAGGAGAGAATCCTAAGGTGAGCGAGATAACTATGGTTAAGGAACTCGGCAAAATGACCCCGTAACTTCGGAATAAGGGGAGGTGTAGCGATACACCCTCAGGAAATAGGTCCAGGCAACTGTTTACCAAAAACACAGGTCTCTGCTAAAGCGTAAGCTGATGTATAGGGGCTGACGCCTGCCCAGTGCTGGAAGGTTAAGAGGAGATGTTAGTTGGACGCAAGTCGATAACAACGAAGCTTCGAATTGAAGCCCCAGTGAACGGCGGCCGTAACTATAACGGTCCTAAGGTAGCGAAATTCCTTGTCAGGTAAGTTCTGACCCGCACGAAAGGCGTAATGATCTGGATACTGTCTCAACCATAGACTCGGTGAAATCTTAATACCTGTGAAAATGCAGGTTACCCGCTACAGGACAAAAAGACCCCGTGGAGCTTTACTGCAACTTGATATTGGAATCAGATGTATCATGTAGAGGATAGGTGGGAGACTTTGAAGTTAGGACGTCAGTCCTAATGGAGTCATCCTTGGAATACCACCCTTGATATGTTTGATTTCTAACTTGCGCCCATTATCTGGGTGGAGGACAGTGTCTGGTGGGCAGTTTGACTGGGGCGGTCGCCTCCCAAAGAGTAACGGAGGCGCCCAAAGGTTCCCTCAGAATGGTTGGAAATCATTCGTAGAGTGTAATGGCAAAAGGGAGCTTAACTGCGAGACCTACAAGTCAAGCAGATGCGAAAGCAGGGCATAGTGATCTTGCGATCCCGAATGGAAGGGTCGTTGCTTAACGGATAAAAGTTACCCCGGGGATAACAGGCTGATCCCACCCAATAGTTCATATAGACGGTGGGGTTTGGCACCTCGATGTCGGCTCGTCGTATCCTGGAGGTGGAATCGCTTCCAAGGGTTGGGCTGTTCGCCCATTAAAACGGCACGCGAGCTGGGTTCAGAACGTCGTGAGACAGTTCGGTCTCTATCCGTAGTGGGCGTTAGAAAATTGAGGAGTGCTTTTCCTAGTACGAGAGGACCGGAAAGGACGAACCGATGGTGTATCTGTTGTCACGCCAGTGGCAGTGCAGAGTAGCTATGTTCGGAAGGGATAATCGCTGAAGGCATCTAAGCGAGAAGCCCTCTCCAAGATGAGTTTTCTTTATCTTCAAGATATAAGATCCCTTGTAGACGACAAGGTTGATAGGTTAGATGTGTAAGCATAGTGATATGTTGAGCTGACTAATACTAATAGGTCGACAATTTAATCATTTATATTAATTTGATAAAAGTTATCACATTATCTTGTTTCCAGAGAACAATTATGGTATAATACATTTAATTGGTGACGATAGCAAAGTGGATACACCTCTTCCCATACCGAACAGAGAAGTTAAGCACTTTAACGGCGAAAATAGTGTAAGCGAAGATAGCAAGTTGCCAATTTTTTTATTGCTTTAAAAGACAGTTTATTGTATATAAATTGTCTTTTTTTATCATCTTTTTAAATTTTTAAATATTTTATGTTAAAATTATGATGGAGGATATGATTATATGACTACCGTTAAAAAAAGAAGAAGATTAAAGAAAAAGTTTAAATTGTTGTTATTTTTTATAATTGCTTTTATTATTATTTTTATTGTTTATAAGAATTTTTTTACTAGTTCTAATAATGATGAAAGTAATAATAACTCTGATAGTAATACTTCTAAGAAGAATTATGATATTACTGATAATATTGAAAGTGATCATGATTCTGCGATTGATACTATTTTTGCAAATGGTATGAATATTGAGAGCTATAAGGCTGTTGTTGATCAAAATACTAACTATATTAAATCAAATGCTAAATATAATTATATCGATTATGATTTTGATAGTAAGTTGCATTATAGTGAAATTGAAGATATTATTAAAAATATGAATAATAGTGATATTGTTAATGTTGAAATTATTGGTAAGTCTGTTGATAAAAGAAATATATATGGTATAGAGATTGGTACTGGTAAAAAGGTTTTATATTTGGATGCTAATGTTCATGCTGCTGAAATAGCAAATACACTTATTTTAACTAAGTTTTTAAGCGAATTGGTTAATGATTATGAATCAGGTGATGAAGAAACTATCTCTATGTTAAAGTCTGTTAAATTGGCTGTAATTCTTTGTATGAATCCAGATGGTTATGAAGTATATAATTTTGGTGTTAATTCTTTAAATAATAAAAGTTTATGGATGTATCAAAATAAGGATAATATAGATTTTGAAAATATTAAAAGCAATGCAAATGGAGTTGACTTGAATAGAAATTATCCTGTACAAAATGCTGGATTATACTTTAGTGGTAAAAAGCTTCTATATAATGTATCTTTAACTAAAACAACTAGTAAGACCGCTTATTTCGGTGGTGAAGAATTAGGAAGTGAACCTGAAACCAGGGCTGCTATGTATTTTATGTTAAAACATTATAAAAATACTTATGCTTATATTAATCTTCATAGTCAAGGTAGAGTTATATATGCTGGAAAACCAAATTTATCAAATAAATTTAATAAAATTACACTTAAGTTTGCTAAAGATATTGCTAAGATTAATAAATATACTGTGTATGGATTATCGTCTGAAGAAGTTGGAGAAGGAAATGATGGATCTGTTACTGACTTTATGGCGGAACTTGCTAATGGTTTTGTTATGAGTAGTAAGACTGGTAGATTATCAACTGATAAACATATTAATAATTCTTGTGAATTAAAGTATAGTTATCCTGTTATTACAATGGAAACTATTAGGACTTATACTAGAAATCCGGAATATTTCAAGGATGAATATTATAATTATGGAATTAGATCAGTATTATATAGTTTGTTAAAATGGTCTTATGAATAGTAAAAATGTAGAAAAAACAAGAAAAAGTGTTGAAATAATATATTTATTTTGATATAATACTTCTTGTTCATGGCGCAATTGGTGAAGTGGTTAACACGGCGGATTGTGGTCCCGTTATGCATGGGTTCGATTCCCATATTGCGCCCCATGATAAAAATAACTAGGTTTTCCTAGTTTTTTTATTTTTTGTACATCTTTTATATTAATCATGTATATATTTTTTTAGTGTTGAATTTTTTGTATTTTTTTGATAACATTTATATAGTAATAGTATGTATAAATGTTTTTTATTTTGTTTTTTGAGTATAATAATTATGTTAGTAAAATTTAATAAAAAATTAATAATTTTTTCACAAAATATTAACATTTGGGAAATAGAATATATTTAGAGGTGGAAAGAATGAAAAAAGAAAATAAGGAAAAAGATGTTACCGTTGTTGAAGAAAATGTTATAGCAAAGAAAGTTAATAATAAAAAATCAAATAATAATGGCATTGTTTATGTCATTATAACTTTTTGTGTTTGTTTAGTGGCTTTTGGTCTGTTTTATGAATTTTATTTAAAAAATTTAGTTATTGAAACTACTAAAACAATTAAAGATGTAACTGTTACAGATTCTGGAATAGCTGATGCTGTTGAAAAAGTATATGATTCTGTTGTAACTGTTAAAAATTATTCTAGAGGAAAGTTGTATTCTACTGGTAGCGGTTTTGTATTTAAAGTTGATTCAAAGAATGGTTATATTCTTACAAATTATCATGTTATTAGTGGGGGTAGTAATGTTAGTGTGGTATTTACAAATGACACTGAAGAAGAAGTTAATGTAGTTGGATATGACGAATATTCTGATATAGCTGTTTTAGCAGTAGATAAAAATAAAGTTATAAGTGTGGCAACAACTGGAAGTAGTGAAAATACAAGAATCGGTGACACTACATTTGCTGTTGGAACACCTGTAGATTCTTCTATTTATTCATGGAGTGTTACAAGAGGAATTTTAAGTGGAAAAAATAGATTAGTTCAAGTTGATAATTATGTTATGAGTGTTTTACAAACTGATACAGCAATTAATTCAGGTAATAGTGGAGGTCCTTTATGTAATTCTAATGGTGAAGTAATTGGAATTACAAATATGAAGCTTGCTAGTTCACAAATTGAAGGTATTGGTTTTGCTATTCCTATAGAAGATGCATTAAAGTATGCTGAATCAATTATAAGTGGTAAAAAAATAACTAGACCTTACATTGGTATATCTGTTTATGATTCAACTAATTATTTCAGCGGTGAGAGTGGAGTATATGTTGAATATGTAGAAAAAGGTGGAGCTGCTGAAAAAGCTGGATTTAAGAGTGGAGATAAAATAGTAAAAATTAATGATGTTGAAATAACTAATTCTTCATATTTTAGATATCAATTATATAAATATAACATAGGAGATAAGATTAAGATAACTGTTAATAGAAATGGTGTTGATAAAACATTAACTGTTACATTATCAGGTAGCGGTTCTAAAAATTAATAAGCAAATTAAAAACATTGAAAGTAAAATTTCAATGTTTTTTGTTATCTTGATAATTTAGTAACTTCGATTCCTATTTCATTATCTTCTAGAACTTCTAATAAAACTAAGCAATTAATAAATGATTTAACTATTGAAGCAAGAAATATTGAAAATATAAATATTAAAGATAGAGAGAAAATGATATTATAGCTATATGTAAAATATAGTTTTTTTGATATAATATTTTTAATAAGTAGGTGATTTATGAAAAAAATAAAGGAAGCATATAAGAATAGTAGAAAAGATGTATTGACTGTTTATTTGTTACTTAGATTTCTTGTTATATTAGTCTTTATAAGACAATTAATATTACATAATTATTGGAATGCATTTTTATGTGTGTTAGTATTAGTACAATTCTTAATACCTTATTTTGTATCTAAAAAGTTTAAAATAGATTTACCTAATACTTTTGAAATAATTATCTTACTTTTTATATTTTCTTCTGAGATACTTGGAGAAATTCAAAACTTTTATGGAACTTTTAAACATTTTGATACTGCTTTACATACATTGAATGGATTTTTATGCACAGCTGTTGGTTTTGCTTTAATTGATTTATTTAATAATAATAGTGAAAAGATTAATTTATCACCTATATATTTAACTATCGTTGCATTTTGTTTTTCAATGACAATTGGTGTGTTATGGGAGTTTTTAGAGTATAGTATTGATAAAGTTATGCTTAGTGATATGCAGAAAGATAAACTTGTAACAACTGTTTCTTCTGTATGGTTAAATCCTGAAGGTAAAAATAAAGCTATTGTAATAAATGATATTAATAAAACAGTTATTTATTCTTCTTCAGGTGAAACTGTAATTGAAGGTGGTTATCTTGATTTGGGACTTAATGATACGATGAAAGATTTAATTGTTAATTTCGTTGGTGCGGTTGTATTTAGTATATTTGGTTATTTATATGTTGTTAATAGAGATAAATATAAGATTGCTGAAAAATTTATGTTAAAGAAGAGTAAATAAGTAAAAATTAATATATAATTCTATTAAATTGTGTATAAAATAGAATATGATGATTTTTATAAGTGAGGAGAAGGTATGTTAGAATTAAAAAATGTATCTAAATTTTACTATAATAAGGGGATGGTTTCTGCTGGATTTAGTAGAGTTAATTTAAAGTTTGATTTAGGTGAATTTATAGCTATAACAGGTGAAAGTGGTAGTGGTAAAAGTACTTTATTAAATGTTATTTCTGGTCTTGATTCTTATGAAGAGGGTGAAATGTATATTAATGGTGAAGAAACTAGCCATTATAGTGAAAAAGATTATGAAGAATATCGTAAGAGATATGTAGGAAATATATTTCAAAATTTTAATTTAGTTAATAGTTATACTGTATATCAAAATATTGAACTAGTCTTACTTTTAAATGGTAAAAAGAAAAAAGATATCAAAAATAAAGTAATTGAAATAATAAAACAAGTTGATTTATATAAATATAGAAATAGGAAAGTATCTAAGTTAAGTGGAGGTCAAAAACAAAGAGTTGCGATTGGTAGAGTTCTTGCGATGAATACTCCAATAATACTTGCTGATGAACCTACTGGTAATCTTGACAAGAAATCTAGTGAATCTGTTCTTAAATTATTACATGATTTATCAAAGAATAAACTTGTAATAGTAGTAACTCATAATTATGATCAAATAGAAAAGTATATTACTAGAAAGATTACTATGCATGATGGTAAAGTTATTAATGATCAAAAGATTAGAGATTATGAGAAGGTAACTGAAAGTAATGTTACTGATTTTAGTGATATTAAATTATCTAATAAAATTAGATTAGGTGTGAGAAATGCATTTAATATATTTTCTAAGTTTATATTAATATTTGCTGTATATTTATTTGTATTATCATCTATATTTTTTTCATATTCTTCATTTAAACAAGTAGAATATGAGGCTAGTACTAATGGTTATAATATATTCTTTGGATATGATAGTGATAAAAGAATTATAATAAGAAAAAATGATAAATCTAGTATAACTGATATAGATTATAAGAATATAGAAAAGTTATCTAATGTTGATTATGTTGTTAAAAATGATTTACTTGTTGAGACTAGTTTAGTTTTATCAAGTGATAATTATTATCTTTCTGGTAAAGTATCAAATTTATCATTTATTAATGA
Source organism: Mycoplasmatota bacterium (assembly GCA_022774645.1). GTDB lineage: Bacteria > Bacillota_I > Bacilli_A > RF39 > UBA660 > CAG-1000. The sequence goes on from JALFKQ010000032.1 coordinate 26,706, forward strand.
AGTAAATTATGGTGATCTTCCTAAAAAGGATGATGAAGTTGTAATTGAAATGAGTAAAGATAATTATTATTTTAAAAGTTTAAGTAAGAATAAATTAAATACTGAATTTGTTGTTGAAAATCTTACTACATTTAATAAGAAATATGTGGTAAAAATTGTTGGTATTATATGTAGAGATGATTATGATAATGATTATGATGTACATTTTTATGTTCCTGATAAGTTTCAAGATGATCTTAATAAGAATCTTAATAGAGCAGCTAGTAATGTTAAATATAATTTTATGGGTATAGATGGTACTTCATATTATCAATCATATAATTATGAAATATTACCAAGTAGTAAAGTTTCCAAAGGTAAGGTATTAATACCTGAAGAATATAATTATAGATGTAAAGAAAATAATTGTAAAAATGAATCTTTTAAAATTAATATTTCAAATATGTATTTTAGTAAAAATGCTAATTATACTGTAATTGGTAATACTGATAAAAAGAATTTCACAAATCTTACTGGATATAACTATGAAAACTATAATAATTGTATATTTATTAATGATAAAGATTATGATTCATTATTTAGCGAAGACTATTTTCAAAGTTCAGTGTTTGTTTTAAATACTAAGGATGTTAGAAAAACCATTGTTGAACTTAATGATATGGGATATAAGACATTATATCTAGTTGATACATTAACTACTGATAATGCTTTTTCATATATTATTAGAATTGTTATGTTATGTGCTTTAACATTATTATTAATTTTCTTATTCTTTATTTCATATTTTATAATAAGATTGATATTAAAATCTAGAAATGTATATTATTCAACTCTTAGAATACTTGGTTCTTCTTCAAGGGCCATTAGTGATTTACTTAAGATAGAGTTACTTACTATATCTCATACTGCTTTTATAGCATTTACGATTTATGTTTTACTTAATTATTTTGGAGTTATTAATTTACAAAATATTAAAGAGTCTTGTGATTATTTAACTTTTGGTAATTATGTTATTATGTATATTTGTTTAATGGTAATGACACTTCTTGTTTCTAATAGATATTCTAGAAAGTTATTTAAGAATTCTGTTATGAATACATATAGGGAAGAGGTGTAATGATGATTGAACTTAAGAATGTTAATAAATATTTTTATAGAAGAAAAAAGAATGAAATTCATGTTATTAATAATACAAGTTTAAAACTTGATGATACTGGTCTTGTAGCATTGCTGGGGCCTTCTGGGTGTGGTAAGACTACATTGTTGAATGCAATAGGTGGCCTTGATAATATTAATAGTGGTTCTATCTATATTAATGGTGAAAGAATTTCTAAAAGAAGTAGTCATTCTGTAGATAGAATTAGAAATTTAAATATTGGTTATATTTTTCAAGATTATTATTTAGTTGATGATATGTCTGTATTTGATAATGTCGCTTTATCATTGAAACTATGTGGTATTAAAAATAAAGAAGAAATAAAGAAGAGAGTTAACTTTGTTTTAGAGAAAGTTGGAATGTATAGATATAGAAATAGAGCTGCATCTATGCTTTCTGGTGGTGAAAGACAAAGAGTTGGTATAGCAAGAGCTATTGTTAAGGATCCAAATATTATTATTGCTGATGAACCAACTGGTAATTTAGATAGTAAAAATACTATTGAAATTATGAATATAATAAAAGCAATATCAAAAGATAGGCTTGTAATACTTGTAACTCATGAAAGTGAACTTGCAATGTTTTATGCTTCTAGAATATTAAAAATAGAAGATGGGACTATTGTAAGTGATGAAACTAATAGTCATGATATTGATCTGGATTATAAAATGGATAATAAAGTATATTTACTTGATATGAAAAATCATAAAAATATAGATAATGAAAATGTAAATATAGATTATTATAGTGATTCAGATAATAAACTTGATATAACAATTGTTGTTCAAAATGGAAATATATATATTAAAAGTAAAAATAAAGTAGATGTTATTGATTCAAATTCTGGTATAGAATTAGTTAATGATCATTATCAAAAAATATCAAAAAATATTTATAATGAATATAATTTTGATTTTCATGAAATTATTGATAATAATTATAAGAAGAAATATTCATCAGTATATAATATATTTAATTCTATTAAAAATGGATTTTCTAAAATTAGAAATTATTCTTTTATAAAGAAAGTATTATTGTTTGGATTTTTTGTATCTGGTATGTTTGTTACATATTCGGCTTCTTCATTATTTTCAGTTAATAATATTAATGATAGTGATTTTGTTACTTTAAATAAGAATTATTTAGTTGTTGATAAAATGAATGTAACAACAAAGGAAATTGAAGATATTGAGAGGGATCCTAATGTTAATTATGTTATTCCTGGTAAAAGTACAGTTAATTTTAGTTTTGAAATTAATGATTTTCATCAAACAAGTGATTATGAGTTTAAGATGATGGGGTCATTATCAAGTATTAATATGTTAAGTGATCAAGATATAATTAATGGAAGAATTGCTAAAAATAAAAATGAAGTTGTAATTGATAAAATGATTTATGATAATATTCTATTAAATCCTAGTGCTAGCGTTAAAAATGCTGGGGTACTAACGGTTGGAGATATGTTAAATAGACAAATTTATTTAGGAAATTTAAAATATACAATAGTTGGTATTAGTAATACAAATAGTCCATCAATATATACTTATGAAAGTGAATTTACTAATATAATTTCTCTTAATAAAAGCGTTACTAGTACTACATATGGAAGTTATATTGAAGAAGAAGTAAGTAATAATTTATTATTTGATTATAAAATATATAAAGATAGTATTAAATTAAAAAAAGGTAATTATCCTGTTAATGATTATGAAGTTATTATAAATGAAATTCATAGTGAAGAATATAAAATAGGTAAATATTTAGATTATAAAGTTAATGATAAGAAGTTAAAAGTAGTTGGATATTATACTTCATCTAATACTGACATAGACTATTATTTTGTAAATAATAATACTATTAAATATAATAATATAAGAAATAATGATGGGTTTGTTATATTCGCTAAAGATAAAGATGCTGCATTAAAAAAGTATAGTGATTTAAAACTTAATATTAGAGATTCTTATAATTATAGTAAAAGTAATTATATTAAAGACAGAAGAATTGCTGCTAAATCAAATGTTATATTTGCAATAATAATTATGTCTGTATCATTAATTGAGATATATTTAATTGTTAGATCTTCTTTCTTATCTAGAATAAAAGAAGTTGGTATTTTTAGAGCAATCGGTATGAAGAAAATTGATATTTATAAGATGTTTTTTGGAGAAATATTTACAATTACTAGTATATTTAGTATGTTAGGTGTTGTATTTATGACTTATGTTATTAGTCAATTATCAAAGATTCAATATATTTCTAATAATTATTATATGAATGGTTTTATATTTATTGGTATTGTATTATTTATTTATGTATTTAATATATTAATTGGTCTTTTACCTGTTATTGGAATTGTTAGTAAAACTCCAGCTAAAATATTATCTAGAAATGATATTTAGTATAGACATTTAATATATTTTATGTTAAAATCTATTGTAATTGATGAAGAAGGAAAGAAGAAGATACTTGATTTATAGAGAGTTAGTGTTTGGTGTAAACTAATATGATGGTTCTTTTAAATGGTTCTGGAGTCAAATCGTATTTATGCGTTAAATATTAAGTTGCATGTTAGTCATGAATTAAGGTGGTACCGCGGTTTTATATCGTCCTTAGTTTGTGATTTTTTTATTTATAAGGAGGAATTATGGAAAAAGAAAAATTTTATATAACAACACCTATATATTATCCTAGTGCTGATTTTCATATTGGGCATTGTTATACAACTATTATAGCTGATGCGATTGCTAGATATAAAAGATTAAAAGGATATGATGTTTATTTTCAAACAGGTACAGATGAACATGGTCAAAAGATTGAAAAGAAAGCACAAGATGCTGGTGTAAGTCCAATTGATTATATAAATCCTATTATTGATAATGCTAAGGATTTATGGAAAAGTTTAAATATTTCTTATGATTATTTTATTAGAACAACTGATAGCGACCATGAGAGAAGAGTTCAAGAGATTTTCAAAATAATGTATGATAAAGGTGATATTTATAAAGGAGAATATAAAGGACTTTATTGTACACCTTGTGAATCATTCTGGACAGAAAGTCAACTTGATGAAAATGGTATGTGTCCTGATTGTCATAGAGAAGTTCATGAAATAAGTGAAGAAGCATATTTTTTTAAATTATCTAAATATCAAGATAAGTTAGTTAAGTTTTATGAAGATAACCCTAATTTTATACTTCCACTTAGTAGAAAGAATGAAATGTTAAATAACTTTATTAAACCAGGTCTTTCTGACTTATGTGTTTCTAGAACATCATTTACTTGGGGAATACCTGTTAGTTTTGATACTAAGCATGTTGTTTATGTATGGGTTGATGCATTATCTAACTATATTACATCACTTGGTTATCCGGAAAATACTGAAAAGTTTAATAAATATTGGCCTGCTGATTTACATCTAGTTGGTAAAGAAATAGTAAGATTTCATACAATTATTTGGCCTTGTATGTGTATGAGTTTAGGTATAGATTTACCTAAACAGGTGTTTGGTCATGGTTGGTTAATTATTGATGGTGGTAAAATTTCTAAATCATTAGGTAATTATAAAGATCCAAGAGAATATATTAGTTCTTATGGAGTAGATGCTGTTAGATATTTTGCTTTAAGAGAAGTGCCTTTTGGTAATGATGGTAATTTTTCAGAAGCCGCATTAATTTCTAGAACAAATAGTGATCTTGTTAATACTTATGGTAACTTAGTAAATAGAACAATCGCAATGAGTAAGAAATATTTTGATTCTGTTGTTACTAATCCAAATGTATATGAAGAAGTAGATGATTCAGTAATTAATTATGCTAAAGAATTACCTAGTATTGTATATGAAAAGATGGATTCATTAAAAGTTAATGAAGCTCTTGAAAGTATATTTGAATTATTAAAGAAATGTAATAAGTATATTGATGATACTACTCCTTGGATACTTGCTAAGGATGAAACTAAATCTGATAGACTTAAAACTGTACTTTATAATTTACTCGAAGGTATTAGAATTGCTACTGTATTATTAAGACCATATATACCAGATACTTGTGATAAAGTATTTAATATGTTAAATACTAAAAATATTGATTTTGATACATTAGATTTTGGTAATTTAGAAACTGATATAAAACTTAATGAAGCAACAATATTATTTAATAGAATTGAAGAAAAATAGTTATGTACAATACATAACTTTTTTTATATAATTATTATATGAAAGAATATACTAAGTTAAATACAGATACAAATTTTATTAAATTGATAGCTATTATAACTATGACTATTGATCATATAGGAGCAGTTTTTTTTGAAAATTGTTTAATATTTAGAATAATTGGTAGAATAGCTTTTCCTTTGTTTGTTTATTCAATTATGATAGGTTATTTTAATACAAAAAGTATAAAAAAATATATATTAAGATTGTTTATTATTGGTTTGTTATCGCAATTTTCATATAGTATGTTATTTGATATATATAGACCTAATGTAATGTTTACATTAATTTGTGTATTACTTGGATATTATGCATTAGATAAGAAAAAGTGGTGGATTCTTCCGATATTATTTGTATTTCCATTTTTGTTAAATTTTGAATATGCAATTGTTTTTTTATTTCTTGTTTGTATATTTTATTATTGTAGAAATAATGGATTATTATTAAGTATATTTTTTATATTATTTTATTTAAATTATTTATTCTTTGGTACAACTGATTTTAATTTTGCTACTTTTTTTACTATATTGTGTTTACCATTTATATTAATTAATACTAATTTTAATATAAAGATTAATAAATATGTATTTTATTTATATTATCCAGTACATATAACAATATTACTTATTATAAAAAGTTTACTTGTGTAAACTTTTTTATTTATTTTATTATTATGTAATATATATACTTGGTAATACATAGTAGTAGTGATAGTATATCATTAAGAGGTGAGGATTAAAAATTTATAAAGGTATGTTTGATGGTAAATTAGGTGTTAATTTTGAAACAAATTTTATACCTGTTGTTTCTATAAAGTCTAATGTAACTGTTTTATCAGGGAATGGGACTATTAATAATCCATATAGAATTGATAATGTTGATATTAAAACAGATGGTGTTTTAAAATAAGAATTCTTTTTTAAGGATTTTTTATTTTTCATTTATTTCTTTTTATAAATTTTTAGTATATAATAATTGATATGAAAAAGTTTAAAAAATATATAATTATAATTATTTTATTTGTTATTGTTATGATTGGAATATTAATATTCTTTATATTTAGATATGATAGAATACACTTATTAAATAGAACAAGAGATTTACTTGGTTATATTTATACTATAGATGAAGGAAAATATAATTTTAAATATGGTATTCTTGATAATGGAAATATAACAAAAACAGATTATTATATTGATGGAACTGGTAAAGTTGAAAAAGATAAATATGGTAATGTAAGATTTTATATTAAAAGTAAAGAGTATTGTATTTATAAAACTTTTTTAGGAAATATTAATATTCAAAAGGGTGAATGTAGTGAATTTAAAGATTTAGAAGCATCGTTAAATAAAAATAATACGACTATTTCATTTGAATTTAAATATCCTGTTAGTGAATACTTGATATCTAATAGAGATGATTTTAAAGGTGAATGGAAAGATATATCTAATAATAATTTAATATTAAATTATTATGAAGAGGGAATACATTATATTTGGTTTAAGGATACTGATGGTAATATTAGTGTACCTATTAAATTTACAGTTGAATGTTTAAATACAACTAAAAGTGATTTTAATAAAAATATATTTTATTGTAATGGATCTACTGTTTATATAGATAAAGAAGAATGGATTATAATTGATAATTCTTTTGATAAAATAACTATGATGAAATATTTACCTATAAGTGAAAAGTTGGCTCATTGTAGTGGAGAAAATAGTTCATTTTGTAATAAGAATGATAAATATAAGTGGAGTAATTCATATATAAATTATTATCTTAATAATGTTTATATTAAAAATTTTAGTCTAAAAGATGATTTATTAGAATATGATATATGTGATGATATTGACAACAAGAATTGTGATGGAGAGTATTGCGGTGGTTATACGAAAGAAGAAATAAGTAGTAATAATTGGAGTTGTAATAAATATACTAAAAGTAAAATTAGAATTATTAATTATTATGAATATTCTTTAATTGTTAATAAGTTTAAAGATATTTCATTATTTAAAGGCAATTATTGGATGAGTGATATAAGTAATGATAATGGTTATTCTCTTACTTCTAGTGGAGATGTTTATATATATGAGAATTATAATAATAAATTAGATGTAAGACCGATTATCACAATAAAAAAGTAATTTTAACACTATATAATTTTATAGTGTTTTTAAATTTTTACAAAAAATATTTAATTGAATAATAATATCATGTATGTTAAAATTGTATTGATAATAGGAGATATCGTTATGGAAGATAATAATAATTTAATTGATCAAAAAAATATTGATATTATAGAAAATAACAATAATTTAATTGATCAAAATAATATTAATAATATAGATAATAATATTGATGAAATTAGTGAAGATGATGAAAAGAAACATAAGAAAAGATTACTTATACTTTTGTTATTATTACTGTTCATTATTATTATAATTTTTAGTAGTGGTATTTTAATTAAAAAAAATAATGGTATGTCATTTAATATAGATATTGATGGTGATGCTGTACCTGATATTAACTTAGATTTTGATACTAAAGAGTGCAAAGTTAATTGTACAAAAGATAATAAAAAGCCTTTTGTTAATGTTGATTATGGTGGTGGTAAAAAGCCTACATTTAATGTTGATACTACTGGAGATGGAAAACCAGATTCTAACTTAATTAATCAAGATACAAATGGTGATGGAAAATGTGATTTAAATTGTGATACTAATGATGATGGTTGGCCTGATACTAATATTGATTTAGATGGTGATGGAGAACCAGATATAAATATAGATCTTGATGGGGACGGAAATTGTGATTTAAATTGTGATATAGATAAAGATGGAGAACCAGAGTTAAATATTGATACAGATAAAGATAATGTTTGTAACATAAACTGTGATACAGATGGAGATGGTAGACCAGATATAAATATCGATTATAATAAAGATAGAGAGCCACATTTTAATGAAGACACTGATGGTGATAAGAAACCTGATAGAAATTCAATGAATCAAGATAATGATGGAGATGGCAAATGTGATTTAAACTGTGATACAGATAAAGACGGATGGCCAGAAATAAATATTGATCTTGATGGTGACGGCAAATGTGATTTAAATTGCGATTTAGATAAAGATGGAAAATGTGACATAAATTGTGATACAGATAAAGATGGAAAACCAGATATAAATATTGATACTGATGGTGATTATAAGTGTGATATAAACTGTGATACAAATGGAGATGGAAAGCCAGATATTAACATTGATTATAATAAAGATAGAGAGCCACATTTTAATGAGGATACTGATAATGATAAGAAACCTGATAGAAATCCAATGAATCAAGATAACGATAAAGATGGAAAGTGTGATTTAAACTGTGATACAGATAAAGATGGATGGCCTGAGACTAATATAGATTTAGATGGTGATGGAAAGTGTGATTTAAATTGTGATACTAATAACGATGGTAAATGTGATACAAATTGTGATACAGATAATGATGGAAAATGTGATTTAAATTGTGATACAGATAAAGATGGAAAATGTGATTTAAATTGTGATACTAATAATGATGGAAAATGTGATCTAAATTGTGATACTAATAAAGATGGCAAATGTGATTTAAATTGCGATTTAGATAAAAATGGCAAATGTGATTTAAATTGTGATACTAATAAAGATGGAAAATGTGATTTAAACTGTGACACTAATAATGATGGTAGATGTGATTTAAATTGTGACACTGATAAAGATGGAAAATGTGATTTAAATTGTGACACTAATAAAGATGGAAAATGTGATTTAAACTGTGACACTAATGATGATGGCAAATGTGATTTAAACTGTGATACAGATAAAGATGGAAAGTGTGATTTAAATTGTGATACTAATAAGGATGGCAAATGTGATTTAAATTGTGATACTGATGGAGATGGCATTTGTAATAAGAACTGTGATACAGATGGTGATGGTAAGTGTGATACAAACTGTGATGGTAAAGAAGATAATGTCAATATAAATGAAGGTGATGAGTATGTTCTTACTCTTACTGGAAGTGACTACGATGTATCAAAAATAATTCCTGGTTGGAAAGGAACTAAAAAATTTAAATTATCAAATACTTCTAATACTCTTCAAACAATAAGTATGAAGTGGATAGATGTTAAAAATACATTTACTACAACAAATAATTTATATTACAATGTTAAAAGAAATAAAACTAATATTATCACTAATAAAAGGACCCCATATAAGGAAACTGATATTGTAACTAATGTTATAATACCTGCTAAGACTACTTATGAATGGACATTTACTTTTGAGTTTAAAGATACTGGTAAAAATCAAGATATAGATATGGGTAAAATATTTGATGCTAAAATAAAAATAATAGTTAAACAATAACTATTATTTTTTTCTTATATAAATTATTGATGTGATCAGAGATATTACTGATATAATTAATCCTATTATAAATCCTTTGGGTATATAATGTAATTTAATATTATGTTTTCCTTTTGATAAGTCTAAACATATAAATGCATCATAACATATTTTATATTCTACTTTTTTATTATCAACTTTAATAGTCCATCCTTTATTATATGGAATTGTTAATAATAATGTCTGTTTATTGTTGACATTGATATTACCTTCGATTTTGTTGTCTTTATCATATTTAGTTATTTCTAATTGATTATTTTTAAGTTCATTTATAGAATTTATATATTTACTATAATCAAATTTATACCAATTTGTATTATCATATTTTACTTTTACTATGCTTGTTTTCATTATGATTTTATATTCTTCATCTTTTTTAATAAATAAGGGAAATTCTTTTGATGATGCAGATTCTATTTTTTTATTATTAATATATACTTTATAATTAAATTCATAAGATATATTTTTATTGGGAACTAAGAATATATCTTTATCTGCTTTATTAGATATTTCTATATATGATTCTATATTTGATTCTGGTTTTATGTATTTTATATTATTTTCATTAACTATTTTCATTTTATATAGTTTTATATTTTCTATTTTATATATACTTTCATTTTTATCTAACATTGAATTTATTAATAATTCAGTATTTTTATAACTATTATTTGTAAAATTTATTTTGTTATAATTAATCATATATCCTAAGTTAAGATAATCATTATTTAGATAAATATAAGGATTTGTATTATATATATTTTTATAATAAAATTCGTTATCATTTCCATTAATATATTTAATTCCTAATAATGAAGTTATATAAGGATTATAATTATCAAATATTACACTTGCATCACTATTTGTTTTATAATTGAATCTTTTAAAGAAAGTAATTATTCTATCATTTCGTATTGAATTAAAATGATTAATTCCATTAAAATTATAGATTAGGCCTGTATTATTTATATCATTTGAATTAATTTCCATTCTATAAAATTTATTTTTCTTTTCTGCTTTTTTAATTTCATTAATTGTTGTTTCGTTAATTTCATTATTTAATTTATAATATTCTAGAGTAGTGGAGAATGGCAATGATTTTATTGTTATTATTGTATTAAATATTATTTCTGTAAAAAATAATAAAATTATTAAATATTTTGCATTTTCATTATTTAGAAAGAACATATATTGTATTAGTAATATTATTCCAAGTATATATGCCATTATCTTAATTATGTTATTACTTATATTACTTGTTAACATTGGATAAATTGTTAATAAAATGTAGATAACTATTAATAATATGTTTATCTTTATATTAATATTTTTTTCTATGTTTATGAATTCTTTCATAGCAATTATTATCAATAAAAATGAGAATGTAAATATATATCTATTTGGATACCAAATTGGTTTTTGAAATAGTTGCCATGCATAATCTATTAAGTTAAAACTGATGCTTAATAGAAAAAATAATATAAATACCATTGTTGCTTTTTTTTCTCTTTTTGCAATCTTCTTATTTAAGAAGTATTTTATATTTAAAACTATAACTAGCATTGAAACATATATATTAACCATACCATATTTAAGATCGTAACTATTTATTATTCCAGGAAATGCTTTGTAAAAAATATTTAGGAAATTGAAATTAAATTTAAAGTAATTTGTTTGTTCGGGATTTTTATATAAGAGTGCTTTTCCTTCTAGTAATTCTATTGCTTCTGGTATCAAAATTATTGAACAAATAAGTCCAGATAATAAACTTGATATTATAAAATTTTTAACAATTTTTTTATCTTTTTTATAAATATAGCATTCATATGTAAAATATAATAATGAAAATATACATACCATATATCCAATGTAATAATTTGATAATATTGATAATGTTAAAGATATTATATAAAGTTTATTATCATTTTTATCTATTAGTTTTTGAAGTCCTAATATAGTTATTGGAAATAAAACTATTGTATCAAAGAACATATAGTTAAAATAATATGTTACATTGTATGCCATTAAAGCATAGGCAATACTGAAAATAATATATGTTAAGTTTTTTTGTTTATTGTATTTATATTTTAAGAATTTACACATTGTAAATCCAGAAAGTCCAATTCTTAAAAATATGATTATTGTATAAAATTCTAATATAGTATTATTTGTGGTAAATATACAAAGTAAGTTAGTTGGATTAAATAAATAATATATTGCAGTAGCATAAAAATTAAATCCTAATAAACCTTTGAAAGAATAAAATAAACTATTTTGACCTAGTAATACTGTTTTGTAATAATTTGTAAATCCTATGTATTGATAATATCCATCATATTTTGAAAGTGATTGTTCACCAAATGGATATGTTTTACTTATTAAACAAGCTACTAACATTATTAATATTGGAATTATAAATGATAATAATTCTGGTATATATTTTTGAATTTTATTTTTCATCTTCATCACAAAAATATTTTATCATAAATTTTATCAAAATAATTGAATTATAAAAAAAATAATGTTATGATTATATCATAAAAGGAGGATATGAAAATGGACAACAATAAAGGTCAAACAATATTCTTATCTGTAATTGGAATTGCAACTTTATTAGTAGCAATTGTTGGTGCTACATTTGCATGGTTCAGTATTTCTGTTAGTGGAAATGCTAATGCTTCTAGCATTATTGTTACAACTGCTAAATTAGGTAGTGTAGAATATACTGATGGTAGTTTAATTAATATGACAAATGTTAGACCAGAAGATGATCCACAAGATACTAAAACATTCACTATAGCTAATACTGATTCTGAAGCAACAGAAAGTATTGCATATAAGATTGGTCTTGTTATCGATGTTAACACTTTATCAACTGTTGCTGGTAATGCATTTGTTCATAGTTTAACAGGTGTTAGTGATAAATCAAGTAATGTTGGTACATTAGTTTCTGTTCCAGAAGAACAAGTTCCTACTGCTAGTAAAATTTTAGGACACGGTGTATTAAATGGATATGAAAAGCATACTTATACTTATACTATTCATTTTAAAGAAACTGGTTCTGATCAAAATGCTGCTCAAGGAGCTAAGTTTGGTGCAAAGATAAATGTTGCATTAGAAACAGATAAAATTCAAGGTATTACTGAATAAAATATAAAGTAGTTTTAACTACTTTTTATTTTGTAAGAATAAAATGTTAAATTTTATTCTTTTTTATTTGCGTTTATTGTATATTTTTTATATTTTTGATATCATATTATTAGTATGGAGGATAAGATATGGAAAGTAAGTATGTTAATAAATGTAATACTATTATTTATTTACTTGTTTTAATAGTTTTGTTTGCTATGCTTATAGGAACTTCATATGCTTATTATGTTAAAAAAATTAAAAATGGTGATGAATCAAGAGTTGTAATTAAAACTGCTAATATGTTAATGAGATATGCAGAAAAGAATGAAATTAATGTAACTAATATTGAACCTGGATTCGAAACTTCGCTTGATTTTTCAATTGAAAACTATAGTACAGATACAATTGGAAAATATAAAATAAAATTAGAAATAGAAAGTCCTTTGATAGATAATATTGATGAGAATTTTGTTTATACACTTACTGGTAAGGCTAATAAAAATAGTTCTAATAATACGGTGATTGATGTTAACGAAACGCCTATTCCTGTTGAAACCTCTTTGATAGGTAAAGGAATAATAACACCAGAAACATTACATGAATATAAGTTAACTATAAAACTTAAAGAAAATAATCAAAATCAAAATTATTTATCTGGAAAAATTTTTATAGCTAAAATAGTTGTAGAAAAGGATTATGAATAGGTGAAGCATTATGGAAGAAGATAAGAAGCTTAAAAGAAAAAGAACTTTACATATGATTTCTAATATATTTAGTTATACTTTAATAGCTATATTAATGATTATTGGTTCATTTTTAGTGTTTTATGTTATTGATGGTAAAATATGTAAGAGTAAAGGTAAAACTCCTATGTTTGGTTTATTTACTATAATTAGTCCAAGTATGACTGGAACTATTAATGTATATGATGTAGCATTTGTAAAGAGAATTAATACTGATAATTTAAAAGAGGGAGATATTATTACTTTTTATTCAGAAAATACATTCTTTGGGGGTACTCCAATAACTCATAGAATAGTTAAAGTTATTGACTCTCCGGATACTGGAAAGTTATTTATGGTAAAGGGTGATGCTAATGCTAAAGCTGATGATGAAAAAGTAAAACCAAGTAATGTTGTTGGAAAAGTATATTTTAAGATACCACAACTTGGAAGAATTCAATTTTTCTTAGCTTCAAAGAGTGGTTGGATTGTTGCTATATTAATACCAGCACTTGCAATAATATCATATGATGTTTATAAGATATTTAGATTATTCTTACTTAAGAGTAAATTATTAAGTTTAGAAAATCAACATGGTAATATATAAAAAAGTTTTTTGATTATTATTCAAAAAACTTTTTATTTTCAATTATTCTTTTATTATTAGGATTAATTCTTAATGCTTTTTTAATATGTTTTAAACCTTCTTTTTTATTACCAATATAATAGTAACATATGCTTAATATATCATCAACAGTTTCATCTTTTGAAAATATTTCATTTATATATGTTAAATTATCATTTTTTATTTTTAATGATTTTATACCATATTTAATTGCTTCCTTGTATTTATTTAAATTATAGTATAACAACATTAATTCAATATATGCTTCTTTTAAATATGGAGCTTCTTTTATAGCAAGTTCATACCACATTTTGGCTTCTTCATATCTTTTTAATGCTATATAACTTCTAGCAATATATCTCATTGAAGCAGCTCTTTCATCTTTCCAAGTTGATGATTTTAAATTTAAATGTTTTATTAATGTATCTATACATTTATTCCATTTTTTATAGTACATGTATTCTCTTCCAAGATAATGCATATTTCTATCATCATTTGGATCATCTTTCACTGAAAGTTCTAATAATTTAAGGTATGAACTTCTTGATTTATTGTTATCAGGATAGTGGTTTATTATTATTTTATCTGTTTGAATTATGTTTTCATTTATATTTGTACTTAATATTTCATGAACTGGATGAATCCATTTATAATATTTATTTTTATGTATTTTGTTTGCATAAAAACTAATTAGTGGTCTATTATTTTCATCTAGTTTCCAATTATATAAATATTTGATTCTTGTTATATCATTATTCCATAGTTTTAATAATTCATTTTTCCATCCTGGTTGCATTACTTCATCTAAATCTAAACAAATACATATATCTGTATCTTTTGGTATTAGTTTTAATGATTCATTTCTTGCTATATCAAATCTCCAAGGATTTATTATTTTTGTTTTATACTTTATGCCTAATTCTTTAAACTTTTTAATTGAGTTATCAGTTGAACCTGTATCTAACACAACTATATAATCTGCTTCTTTTATGCTTTTGTACCATCTTTCAATAAATTTTTCTTCATTTTTGCATATTGCATAAACACATATTTTATATTTTGTCATTATTATGCAGATGGTCCAGTAGGTCCTTGTGGTATTGTTAAGTTTAAAACAAAGTTTGGAGCATCACCTGTTATATTGGCTTGTGCTTGTGTTCCTGGATCACCGGTAGTTACTGTTCCAATAGTTATTACTGGTGTTTCGCCAGCAGCTCCTGTTGGTCCAGTAGGTCCCGTTGGACCAGTAGCACCTGTTTCACCTGTAGGGCCTATTGGTCCGGCAACTCCTTGAATTCCTTGTAATCCTTGTGGGCCAGTAGGTCCAGTGGCTCCAGTAATTCCTTGAATTCCTTGTAATCCTTGTGGACCAGTAGGTCCTGTTGGTCCTGTTGGTCCAGTGGCTCCGGCAACTCCTTGAATTCCTTGTAATCCTTGAGGTCCAGTAGGTCCAGTTGGTCCAGTGGCTCCAGCAACTCCTTGAATTCCTTGTAATCCTTGAGGTCCAGTTGGTCCAGTGGCTCCAGTAATTCCTTGAATTCCTTGTAATCCTTGTGGACCAGTAGGTCCAGTTGGTCCAATGGCTCCAGTAATTCCTTGAATTCCTTGTAATCCTTGAGGTCCAGTAGGTCCTGTTGCTCCTGTTGGCCCAGTAGGTCCAGTTGGTCCAGTTGGTCCAGTAGGTCCAGTAGCACCTCCGCTTGGTCCTGTAGGCCCAGTAGGACCAGTAGGGCCGTAACATGTATATATTGGCGGCATTAATTTACAATTATTACTCATATTTCCTCCTATATTATTATATTAATTCATTATAATAATGATAATTAGTTTTAACTATATAAAAATACAGAAATTATTTATCTGTATTTTTTGATATTAATTTATACATAACTATTGAAATTATTGTTAATATAAATATTCCGCTCATTACAAGATTTAAATTAAATACTTGTGAACCGTAAAGAATAAGGTATCCAATTCCGGTTTTTGATGTTAAAAATTCTCCCATTATAACACCTATTAAACACATTGAAATATTTATTTTAAAACTATTTAGTATTGTACTTTTATTTTCTTTTAAAACGACATTTATTAATATATCTTTTTTTGAAGCATTAAAAGTTTTTAATAATTTTATTTTTAATTTATCTGTGTTTATAAAACCATTATATATAGTTTGTATACTTACTATTAATGATATTAATATTGCCATTAAAATAATACTTTTTGTATTTGCACCAATCCATATTATAATAATTGGACCTAATGCTACTTTTGGAAGACTATTTAATATTGTTAAATAAGGGTCTAGTACTTTTGCTATGAAATTATGATTGTAAAGCATTATCGATATTATTATTGATAGTATACTTGTTAATATAAATGAAATGATTGTTTCTTTTATAGTAATGAGTATATGTGGAAATAAATTATTTTGAATATAAAGGTTTTTAATAGTTATAAAGATTTGTTTAGGTGAGCTAGTGATGAAGGTATTAATAATGTTTTTATTAGCAAGTATTTGCCATAATGTTATAAATAATATGAATATTAATATTTGAGTAAATATTATTTTTATATTTTGTTTTTTAATATTTTTTAAATATTGTTTTTGTTCATTACTCATCATCTATTTCCTTCCATATTATGTCATAATATTCTCTAAATAATGGGTCTTTTCTATTTTCTATTGGACCTTTTTTATTTTCTAATACAATATTATGTATATTTTTGATTATGGCTGGTCTATTTGATAGTACTATTATTTTGTCACACATAGATATAGCTTCTGAAATATCGTGTGTTACGATTAGAACTGTTTTTTGTTCTTCTTTTATAATGTTATAAACATCATTACTTACTTTTAATCTTGTTTGATAGTCTAATGCTCCGAATGGTTCATCTAATAAGAGAATATCTGGGTTACAGGCAAGTGTTCTAATAAGTGCTAATCTTTGTTTCATACCACCTGATAATTCATTTGGATATTTGTCTTTAAAATCATATAGACCATATTTTTTTAATAAGTTTATTGTAAAATCTTTACTATCATTATTTAATTTCTTTGATATTTTTAAACCTAATATTGCATTTTCATATATTGTGAGCCAAGAAAACAAGCAAGCATCTTGAAGCATATATCCGATTGATACATTATCTTTTATAGATATAGTTCCAGAGTATTCATTATCTAATCCTGATATTATATTTAATATTGAACTTTTACCACATCCGGAAGGACCAATTATACCTACAAATTCATTATTGTATAAATCAAATGATATATCTTTTATTGCGGTTGTTTCTCCTTTTATTGAGTGATATGTTTTTGATATATTTTTAAGTGTTAATAATTTATTTATTGAATTCATTTGTTATTAAAATCTTAGAATCTAGTTTATCTTCTATAAGTTTTCCATAATAAAGTATATCTATTAATTTGTCATAGTCTTTACTATTAACAAATGTAGAGTCATACCATGAGTCTGCAGTTTTATATCTATCAACAAGTGTAGTTAAATCTTTTAAACTTGTATCTGGAAATTGATTTATTATTGCTTTTGCGATTGTTTCTGAATCATTTTCTTTTGTAAATTTTATTCCTTTATTTAATGCATCATTAAATCTTTTTATTAAGTCTTTATTATTATTAATAAACTCTTCTTTTGCATAAAATGCTGTATATGGTACTGTTCCTGATAAGTTACCAAGTGATGTAAGAGGGCAACCATAGTCTTGTTTTTCTAAATTTAATGCATTCGGTTCGAATAGATTTACAAAGTCACCTTGACCACTTATATAAGCACCAGTTAATGCAGAGAATTCTACACTTGAATCGATTATTATATCATTTTCGTCTATTCCATTTTTTTTAAGAGCATATTTAAACATTAATAAAGGCATACCGCCGCTTCTTCCGGCTAAAACTTTTTTGCCCTTTAAATCAGTAAGTGTAAAGTTGTCTTTTAGTTTACAATCTCCAACTATAAATTGTCCGTCTCTTTTTGTTAAAGATGCAAATGTTAGAAGTTTTTCTTTAGAGTTATTATAGATGTAAACTGTTGTTTCTGGGCCAGAAAAACCAATATTAACATCATTACTTAAAACAGCAGTTGCAACTTTATCTGCTCCTGGGGTAAGAATAACTTCTAGATCAATATTATTGTCTTTAAAATATCCTTTTTCAATTGATACATACCATGGTGTATAGAAAACTGAATGTGTTACCTCTGAAACAACTAATTTATCATTTCTACTATCTTTTTCTCTTATTCCTATTATTATACTTAGAATAATTATTGCTATTAATGAGAAAATAGTTAAAAATATTTTTTTCATATATCCTCGCTTTCATATTTAATATATTCAAAGATTAATATTTTGTTATTTTATATTGAATTATTTTAAAAGACATTATATAATTAATTTGTATAATGTGAAGGTAAGGAGGATGTAATGAGGTGCTTAGCAAATGTTTTTTTGAAACAAAAAGCTAAATGCATTCTTAAAAATGTAGATGTACTTATTTCTAAGGAATTAAAACCTTATCCTAAGAATATAGAAGATTTTGAAATTTGTGTTGATAAATTTTATGAATATTTTATATTTGGTAAAAGGGATATAACTAATGCTTTAAATGAGTATGAGGATATTTTTAATAAGTATGATGTTGATAATATCGTAATAAAAAGAATGCTTTTAATATTTTTTGAAACTGTTGTTGATTATTTAGATATTATTAATAATCCTGTGGAATTTGAATGGTATTATTTAGTTGCTAAAATGATGCTTTTATGTATTATGTTAGAAGAATTAACTAATTCACTTACTGTTCCTAAGGTTGATTATTATACTGCTATTAAGATATTAGAAAAGAAAAATGATTATCTATTTGATGATGAATCTAAAAAGTTATTTAATGATAATTATTTGAAGATTATGAAGAACATTACTAAAAGTGTTAATGCTAGTAAGAAATGTTTAAATACTCTTTCTAAAAGTCCTTTAAAAGTTTATTATGATTATATGGGTAAAATAGATAATACTAATTTATTTATATCTAAAGTTAATTTTGATAAAAAGTATTTTGAAGGAATAGATGAATCTCATGTTTTTGATGCTTTTGTTAAATATGGTTTTGCTGAGGACTTTAAGTATATTGAAGCAGAACATACATCTTTTGAAATTATTAAAAATTATTTTGATAATAAGGCTAACACATTGTATTTTATAAAGCTTCCAGAGAACTTCTTTAGGCTTATGACTAATGTTACTAAAATGTGTAATATTGTTGAACCTAAAACTATTAAAAACATTGTATTTTTAGTTCCTTATAAGGAATTTATAAATAGAGATGTTAAGGTTAAAGAACTTAAAAATTTTGGATTTAAGTTAGGTGTATATGATTTTAACACAGTTGAAAGTAAGAGTTATAAATTAAAGAATGTTGTTGATTATGTTTATTTTAAGCATAATAAAGTGTCTAATTATAACAGTACTATTGAATTTTCTAAGAGTATTGGAGTTACAATAATAGAAAATGAAGGTAATGCTTATAAGGTTTATAAGTAGGTGATTCATGAAAGATGCAACTATAAAGGTAAAAGCTGAAAAAATATATAAAAGAAAGTTTTTTTCTAGAATTGTTAAGATGAGTTTACTTGTTCTATTATTATTTTTTTCAATATTATATTTAATTTTATATGTTGTTAATAGTAATGGTTATTTTACAATTAAGTTAGACAAGAATTTGAAAGCTGAAAGACATATACTTTTGTCTTCTGATTCTGAATTTTCAGCTGAGACAGTTGAAATAAAGGTTAAAGGTTTAGAGTATATGGACAATATTACTGAGTCGTGGATACCTATAGACGAAGTAATACAAAAAGAGGGCGATAATAGTGCTGATAACTATATTGCTTATACATTCTTTATAAAAAATGATGGAGAAAATAAAGTTGATTATAAAAATAAGATTGTTATTGAATCTGTTATAAAGAATGTTGATGATGCTGTTAGGGTTGCGGTGTTTACTAATGGCGAAAAGAAAGTCTATGCTAAAAAAGCAAAAGATGGTAAAGAAGAACCAAATACAATTGCGTTTTTATCAAATCATTTAATTATGGAACAAGAAAGAAATGGGTTAGAACCTGGAAAAATTGATAGGTACACTATTCTTGTTTGGTTAGAAGGAAAAGACCCGGAATGCATCGATGATATTATTGGCGGAGAGATGAAGATGTCAATGATAATTACTGAGAAAAGTGAATAATTATGAAAGGAAATGTATATGGAAAATCAAAATGAAAATTCTACTTTTCAACAAGCAGAAGTAATTATGCCTGTTGAAAATAAAGTAGTAGAAGAAACTAAAAAAGAAGAAAAACAAGAGTCTAATGATGGTAGAAAAAAGATTCTTACTGCTTTCTTAATGTTAGTAGTAACAGCTATTTCATTAACAACTGCATCATATGCATGGTTCACAGAAAATACAACTGTAACTGTTGATAGTATTGATGTTAATGTTAGTGCAGCAAATGGTATCCAAGTTTCTGTTGATGCTGTTAACTGGAAAGCAAATATTACAAATGCAGATATAACTGGTGCTGCATATCAAGGTAATACTAATCAATTACCTACTCAAATCGTACCTGTTTCAACAATAGGAGAAGTTGATACAGCTACTGGATTTATGAAAATGTTTAGAGGAAGTATTGAAGCTGATGCAACTACTGCTCATGGTTATAGAATAGTTGCTAGTCGTTCAACTGAAACAGCTGGTACACTTGGAGATTTTATAGCATTTGATTTATTCTTACTTGCTACACAACCTACAACTGTATATTTAACAACTACTTCTGATGTTATTGCTAGTGGAGCTGACACTGGACTTAAGAATGCTGCTAGAGTAGCTTTCTTATATGAAGGTAGTGCTGCTACTGGTGCCAGTGCTGATGCGATTGCACTTAAAGGTGCTTCATCTCATGGAACTGGAAATACTAATATATTCTGGGAACCAAATAATAATATCCACAAAGCTGGTGGAGTTGCTCAAGCACAAAACTATGGTCAAACTAGTTTTGCAACTGATACAGTAGTTCCAAATTATTTAGGTATTAAAGCTAATATTGATGCTGGTTTAGCACTTGATTATCAATCAAATAATGCAACATATTTTAGTTCTGTTACACCAGATATTACAACTCCAGATGATAATAATGCTAATGGAGAATATAAAACATTATTTAATTTAGCTGCTGGTATTAATAAGATTAGAATATATGGTTGGGTAGAAGGACAAGATTACGATTGTGAAAACAATGCATCTGGTACTAATATCAAATTTAATATTCAAATATCTAAGAATGCTAATGCTTAATAGAGGAAGAGGTGTAGAATGAAAGGGAAAAAAATATTTAAAGTTATTTTAGATGTGTTAGTGTGGATAATTATTATCCTAGCTGCTAGTGTTACTTTGATTACACTAACTTCTCGTGAAAAGGGAGTTTCTCAAATATTTGGATATGTACCATTAAATATTCAAACAGGATCAATGGAACCTACAATTAAAACTGATGATTTAATCATTACTAAACAATATGATGGAAAGAGTGAACTTAAAGAAGGAGATGTTATCTCATTTAGAGCTACAGAACAAGATACCTATATAATTAAAACACACCGTATTAAGTCTGTTTTAACTGTTAATGGTATGACTTCTTATATTACTCAAGGTGATGCTAATACTGGAGAAGATGATCAACAAGTAGCTCCTGGTGATATTATATCTGTATGGAATGGAACTAGAATTCCTAAGTTAGGAGCTGTTCTTACATTCTTAAAAACAAAGGTTGGTTTCTTTGTATGTATTATATTACCACTTGCAGCATTCTTCATTTATCAATTGTATAAATTTATAATGTTGTTATTAGATTATAAAAAAGTTAAATGATTTGTTAATATAAATTGACTACTTAATTGTAGTCTTTTTTATTGACTTTATTTTTTAGATGTTATAGTTATGTTAAGGTAGGAATGTGTTATGAAGTGTAAAAATGGATTTACTTTAGTGGAGTTACTTGCTGTAATTGCGGTACTTGCTATACTTGCGGTATTATCGGTACCAAATATCATTAAATTGGTTTAATCGAAGCGGTAGAATTCCATGAAATTTGAAATTTGTTATTAAGTAGTTAAATAAGTGATTAAGTTCACTTATTTTTATTGTATTCAAGTGCCTTTTTATGGTAAAATTAATATGAATAATAGGATTAAGAATAGAGGTGAAGAGAATTGTCAACATATATGAGATTTTTATATGATTTTATGGAGCAATTCTTTTCTGGAGTTATAAATATTTTTATGGGTATTGTTAGAGGCTTTGGTAAAATGTTTAATTTTAAAGCATATCTTTCAATATTAAAAGAATATTCTTCAGAATTTTCGGTTGGTCAATGGATACTTGTAGGTTTTGCTGTACTTTTAGTATTTGCTTTTTTAGCTGGTATATGTTTTTTAATATATCTTTTAATAAGAAAATATTTAAGATTTAGAAAGACTCTTGTAGAACAAGAAAGTTTGCTTGAAGAGGTTGCTAAACTTGATAGAGATGTTATAAGACTTAATCAAGAAAAGGAAGAGTTGTATGCTTTAAAAGTTTCTCAAATTGGACTTACACCACAAGTTAGTGGAAGTAATATTAAAATGGATATGCCAAAAGAAATTAAAGAAGAAAATGGTGAAAGTAGTGAAGAAGGAGAAACTGCTGAAGAAGTTCCAACTGAAGCAGCCAATGGTAGTAGATTCTTTAAACTAACACAAATTGATGAAGAATATGCTAATAAACCACCTGAAGATTTTGGGAATACATTTACTCTTGAAGAGTTATGTGATACATTTAGAAACTTTGCAGCTTCAAGAATGAAACTTTATTATAAAGTTAAAATTATTAGATTATTTGTAGCAGCTCTTGGAGCAACAAGACTTGTAATTTTACAAGGTATCTCTGGTACAGGTAAGACATCACTTCCTTATGCTTGGGGTAAATTTATTAGTAGAGATGCAACTATTGCTTCTGTACAACCATCTTGGAGAGATAGAACTGAGCTTTTTGGATATTTCAACGAATTTACTAAAAAGTTTAATGAAACAGAAGTTTTAAAAGCAATGTATGAAGCAAGTTATAATGATGAAATGTATTTAACAATACTTGATGAAATGAATATTGCCAGAGTTGAATACTATTTTGCTGAAATGCTATCTATTTTAGAAATGCCTTCTCGTGATGAATGGGTTATAGATTTGGTTCCTAATGTATGGCCAAACGATCCTAAGCATTTACCAGATGGTAAACTTAAAATACCGGATAATATGTGGTATGTTGGTACAATCAATAACGATGATTCAACATTTATGGTTACTGATAAGGTTTACGACCGTGCTATGCCAATAGATATAAATGATAAAGGTCAAGCATTTGATGCTCCTGATACTCCTGGCATTAGAATTAATAGTAGTTATCTTGAAAGTTTATTTAATAAAGCAAAAGTTGAGCATCCTGTTTCACAAGATACTTTAAATAAACTAGAAGATATGGATAATTATGTTATTGAACATTTTAGACTTGCTTTTGGTAA
Source organism: Mycoplasmatota bacterium (assembly GCA_022774645.1). GTDB lineage: Bacteria > Bacillota_I > Bacilli_A > RF39 > UBA660 > CAG-1000. Next base: position 50,640 of record JALFKQ010000032.1, read on the forward strand.
CCGTATTGTTAAACATATAAAAGAATTTGTTCCAGTATATGTAGCATGTGGTGGTACTGAACTTGATGGATTCGATTATATTCTTTGTAAAAAGGTTTTAAGAAAGTTTGAACAATTAAATTTATCATTTATTAGAGATGAAATTGATGGATATGTTAAATTTTTAGATAAAACTTTTGGTAAAGAGAATATGAGTGAGTGTAAAGAATATTTAGCTAGACTTAAGAAAGCTATGTAATATAAGAAAGGATTTTTATGAATAAGAATGAATTATTAAATTTATTAGATGATACTGATAATAAAGCAATTGAGCAGTTTTGTGGATCTAATGATTCTCATGTTGTTGTTAATTCTTCTTTTCAAAGTGTTGAGTATGATTATTCATGGATAGATAAGATTGAAGAAACTCTTGTTTATTTAGACAACATTATTAGAAATCCTAAAAGATTCATTATGCAGGAAGAAGAAGTTGTTCCTGTTGAAAAGGCTAAGAAGATTAGTCAAGAAACTATAAAACATTTGGCTCAACATACTGATTTAATTCAAGATGTTGATGAAGATGGAACTATTACTCCAAGTAAAGTTCTTAATGTACATAAAGAAGAAAGTTTTGATATTTATGAAAATAGATTTATTATTTCGTTACTTAATAATCTTAATTATTTCTTTACATTAAGAAAGCAAGTTACTGCGAGTGGTAGTTATGCTAAAAAGAAAAAAGTTATGACTTACACAGGTAAAACTAAACTTGGTAATGAGGAAGTCAATATTAGTTTAAATATGGAGACTAATTTACAAGAAGATTTAGGTGGTGTTTCAAGTAGTGGTGAATCTGTTGAACAAAGAATTGCTAAGATTGAACTTGTTGTTGGAGATTTCTTAAAGACACCATTTGTTAAAGAACTTGGTAATGCTGCTCCTGTTAAGTCACCAATTAGAAAAACAAATACTATATTAAAGAATCCTAACTTTCAAAAAGCATTAGAATTATGGGAATTTATTGAACAATACGATGTTAAAGATAAAAAGGAAGTTAATGATTCTAATGAGAAAGTTGATGAAGAGAAAACTAAAAATAGAATGGATGGAGCATTTTTCTTAGATTATGTTATTTTAAATGAAATGGATAACAATAAAACCATTAAGAAAGATCAAATAAATAGATATGCTCTTAAAAAGTTAATGGAAGATTTTCTTGCTAATAATAGAAATCATTCTATGAAGGAATTTAAAAAGATATTAGAAGAAGAATTTAAATTAGCTCTTGCTAAGGAAGAGAAAACTGATAAGGAGATTATTAAAGGATTTAAGACTTTATTAAAGCATTATAGGAAGAATAAACAAGATGCATTTGCATATTTGAGGTAATAATATGAATAAAGATATGAATAAGAAAATTAGTAGTACGATTATTAAAATGATAGCTATAATTGTTTCTATCTTTGTTTTTTCTTATGCATGGTTTGTTCATAATGAGAATACTCATATTAATGCGATTGAGATTGGAACTGCTAAAACTAATAATATTCAAGTAAGTGAAGATGGTAATGATAATTGGGGTACTTCACTTAGTATAGATGTTGGTGAGGGCTTTAGATTTGATAATGAAGTTACTAGTGAGGGTATTAATTTTTATAAAGCTAATTTAAAAAATGATGATGGTTATCCATTACATTTTATAGAAGCTACTGTTAATAAAGATTATTTGGATTTTGATTTATGGTTTAAAAATGATAGTAGTGTTAAGCTATTTTTAGATGATAGTTCAAGGGTTTATCCTGAATGTGGTACTGATGAATCGGATTTAATTTGGGATGGTGTTACAGGTAGTTTAGATTCTATTACAAGAGTAAGTGCTTATGGAAACTTTAGTAGGGATTTAATTGCTGGTTCTGTAAGAGTTGCTTTTATTAAATATAATTATGATGAAGAAAACGATAAGTATGTTTTAGATGATAAAGCTAGTCTTGTATGGGCTCCTAATAAAGAATATGAAATTATTTCTAACGGAGAAGATACTCTTACAGCTTCTATTAAATCTAAAAATTTACAAAATTATAAATATTTAAAAGTAATAAGTGGAGAAAATTTTGTAGAGAGTGATGTACCAAATTTAACAGATGTTATTCATGCTAGTATTTCTACTAAGATGGCTAACGGGGATACTCCTCTTGCTGTTATCAATACTGAAAATGATGTTGAAAAGAAAGTTGGTTTAAAAGTTAGAGTTTGGGTAGAAGGTAATGATAGAGATGCAGTAGCTGCATTAAAAGGTGGTGTATTTAAGTTTGATTTATCTTTTGTAGGTTTACAAAAAGACGACAATATTAATTTACCAAATGTTAGTAAAATTGGTTCATCTATAACAGGTATCACAAATAATATGGAATATTCAATAGATAATGGAAGTACATGGACAAGATATAATGGTGAAACATTAAATTTTAATGAAGGAACTTATGTACTTGTAAGATATAGTGAGAATAGTAATTATTTTGCTTCTCATTATGTGGAACTTGAATTTTGATAGGTGACTGATATGAGTAATAAGACATTTTTTAAAATTATATTATTGATTGGTTTTACTGTTATTCTTATCATTAGTTCATATGCTTGGTTTCAAGATAGATCTAATCCATCTATAAGTTTATCTAATATTCAAGTTTCAGCTGCTGAAGGTCTTGTTATTAAGTTACAACCTGATAGTGCAGCTAGAAATACTGTTAGTTTAAATAGTGTTCTTGAAAATTTTGATGAATTTGAATTAAAACAAGTTTCAAGTGTTGATGCGGTTAATTTTTATACAATTGACTTTAATGAAGGTTTAACTTTAACCGAACCAGAATTTATAAAACTTCCTGCTGTTAATGGTAGTGTATCTCAAATGATTGAAAATGGTTATATAGATTTTAATTTCTATTTACAAACAGAAGATTATCCAAAACATGTTTATATTCATAAAGATACAGCTGTTACTGGTCCTGCTTACGATGCTCTTAGAATAGCTATTACTTATCCAACTAGTGATAATACAACATCAACTATAATATTTGGTAAAACTCCTGAGAATGGTATTACTGATGAGTATACAACTAATGCAATTATAACTACAGGTAAATTTAAATTTGGTAATATACCTAGTAGTTTTTATACAACACAACTTGTTAGAAATTTTAGTTATAGAGATGGTGGTAGAGGAAGTAGTGATAGTGATACGATTGATACTAATAAAATATTATTTACTATTCCTGCTAATAGTAGAATGGCTATTAATTTGAAGATATGGTTAGAAGGAGGAGATATAGATTGTACTAATGCTCTTGCATCAACTATATTAAATGTATTATTTAAGTTTGGTAGTGCCAATGAATTACTTGCAGCTCCTACACTAGTTGGAAATTCTAATTATACAATAACTGGTCTTGATACTACAATGGAATGGGCTACAACAAATACTGCTACTACAATATGGACTCCTGTTACAAGTAGTACTCAACAGTTTACTGGATATCAATCAGTATATGTTAGAATTAAAGAAGTAGTTGGTGTTTCACCAGAGAGTTATGCAACTCTTGTAACTTTCCAGTGAGGTGAAACATGAAAAAGATATCAATATTATTAAGTATAGTAATTATAATATTACTTACAGTTAGTGCTTATGCTTGGATGCAAACAGAACCATCACTTGGAGAAAATGTAGAATACAATAGAGATTTTTATATAACTGATAGTGATATACAAGTTAAGTTATATGCTCTTATTGATAATAAATATGTTTTACAAGGTCAATATTCAGATGATGAACTTCTTAATCTTGATCTTATGTATCCAGGTAAAATACAAAGATATAGATTTGAACTTACTAACATTAATCCAACACCTGCAAGAGTAAAAATTGTATTTACTGAGATAACAGGAAGTATAAATTTACTTAAAAATTATTTAAAAATTGGTATTACTAATCCTATTATTGATAATTTTAAATTGTCTGATAGGTTAGAACATAATACTGATGATGATAGATATTTCTTTGATTTTGCTAATAGTGTTACTATTCCAGCAGAATCGACACTTAATTATTATTGGAACATTGAAATTGATATAGATGCTCCAAATACACTTCAAAACACAAATTTAAGAATAAATAAAATTATGTTTATTAAACCATCATAATTTAGAAAGGAATCATATGAAAAAAGTAATAAAAAAAATATTTGATATTTTAAAAATAATTATATTAGTATTATTAATACTATTTGCTATATTTACAGTATATCAAAAAGTATTTCCAAATAATCCTAGTGTTTTTGGTTTTAGAACATATTCAATTATTACTAAAAGTATGGAGCCTGTTTTGTATAAAGGTGATGTGATTCTTGTACAAGAAAGAAACACTGATTCTTATAAAGTGGGAGATATTATTACTTTTAAAGGATCTAGTGGTGATTTAAAAGGAAAAATAGTTACTCACAAAATAGTTGGTATTAAACTTGAAAATGGAAGAAATATATTTTATACAAAAGGTATTCAAAATATAAGTGAAGATCCAGCTGTTTATGAAAATGAAATATTAGGTAAATATATTTATAAATTTAAGTTTTTCAGTTTGATTGAAAAGATAATGGATACTAAAATAGGATTTGTTCTTATTATAATAATTCCACTTGGATATATTTATTTTTATGAAATAAGAGATATAATAAAAGATGTAAAGAAGATTAAGAATAAGGAGTAGTAATAAATGAAAGAAAGCATTAATAAAATTTATAATGCAATTATCAATTATTTAATTGATTTCTTTCATATGACTAAAAAAAGATTTAATAAGTTTAAAAGAAGAGCTAATAGAAGATTAAGAAAGTTTTATTATTATGAAATTCTTGGTGTTGTTGCTTTATCTGTTTATTTTTATAGATTTTTATATAAGATACATTGCTTAAGTATATTTAAAAGATTTAGAAAAGAAAGTAAACTTTTATATAAAAAGTCTCTTATTAAATTAGAGGAAGTTAAATATAATTATCAATCTTATTTACTTGAGGTTAGATATGATACTAGAGATAAAATTGATGGGGTAAAGAATAAGTATTCTAAATATTGTACTAAGAGAATAGTTGCTAAAACTCTTGTACTTGCTGCTTTATCTGTATTCTTGATATATGATGCTTATTCTTGGTTTTATAATGAATATGTAAGTAAAGGAACTAAGATTGCTCTTGGTACTGTTGAACATATTGTTAATCAGTATGATATAAATGGTAATTTAATTGGTATAGAGGGAGATACACTTACTGTTGTAGAAGAAGATAATCTTGCTAATACATTTAAGAATACAAGGTATGTTGAAATAAAGAATACTGGTTCTCTTGATTTAGATTATAATTTAACATTTACATTAGATGGAACTATGTCTAATGCTGGTGTACTTTATTATAGGGTTATTGATATAACAGAAGAGGTATTAAGTAGTACTGTTACTGAGGGTGTTAGTAGTAAACTTGAAGCTTATGCTAAAAATAATCCAACACCTGATAATTTGGAAACTGATGCTGTTAATCCAGTTTCTAATATGACTACGATACCACAAGTATTAATTAAAGGTGAAATTGATAAGGATGAGGATAATCCTGAAAATAATTATAAATATTTTAGAATAGATTATGGTATGTATCAAAGTGTTAATTCAGCACTATATTCTGGTGCTTCTGTCGCAGTTCATGCTAATGTTTATTGTACTCAAAGAGGAATAGATGCGAGTCTTATGAATGAAGGTCAAATATGGCTTGTTGAAAATGAAGAACAATTTAGAGATGCTGTACTTAATGCTTTAAGTGGTGATACTATTAAACTTGCAGATGATATAACTATTAATGGTAGTATTGATTTTCAAAGAAGAGTAGGAATTGATACTGATACATATAATTTACATGTTACTGGAGATCTTGTTTATGATTTTGTAGAACTAGGAAAATTAAAAATAGATACATCTGGTGGTGGTAAGATTGATGTTGATAATAGACTATATGTTAATGCTCCTAAATCACAAATACATTTTACTGGTCTTAATAAAGATTATGATATTTTTGTTGGCGGAGAGTTTACTGTTAATGGTATCCAAAATGAAGAAGAAGATGGTGTACTTTTAGAAGCAGTAAGAATTGTTAAAAATAAGATAGGAAATATTCCTGTTGATGTTATAGTTTTATCTAATACAAGACTTACGATAGCACCTAATGTTGAACTTAATTATGTAATAGGTGCTCCTGGAAGTACAAATATAGAAATATTAAATAACGGAACAATTACTCAAATACAATTACAAGATATGAATCTTATTGATTCTTTCTCTAAATATCAAATATATATTTATAACTTAAATACAATACTTGGAGTACTTGGTGGTTCATCAATTATGTTGCCATCAAACTCAACTCCTTATACTGGACCTAATACTGGTAATACATTAATTATTAGAGGTGTTAGTTCTAATGATATAACTGTTTCTGGTAGTGATCACTATACTGGAGATGATATTAATCAAGGAGCACCTGAAGATTCTGTTGTTCCAATACAAGGTGAAGAAGATTCATATTATGTTTATATAAGAGATAATAAAGAAACTCTTGAAGGACTTTTAACCGCATATTTTGATGAGATTGATCCTATTACTACAACTGATAGAATATCTGCTATTAAAAAGTTAGTTATTTATACATTAAATCAAGCATATTTTGAAAATGATGACTTTGATTATATCGCTAGTGATGCAATGCCTGATATAGAATATTTAGGACTTCTTAATGCAACTATAAGTGATAATAAAATGATTAATAAGATAGCTAATAATACATTGAAAGATAAATCATCTATTAAAACATTAATATTATCTAAAACACTTACTACTATTGGTGATAATGCTTTTGCTAATGTTAATTTAGGTAGAATAAGTACTAATAGAACATTTAGTTTCTTATCTATACCAAGTTCTGTTACTAGTATAGGAAGTGGAGCATTTAAAAATGCAAAATATGTTAACTTTGAAGGACGAATTCCTCCAACTGTTGCGAGTGGAGCATTTAATGATGTATCTAATGGTACTAAATTCTTTGTACCAGAAGGAGCTATAACTGCTTATAGAGATGCTAATAATATTAATGAAGCATATATATATTATGCAGCTACATTATCAGACAATAAACAATATTTCTTATATGATTATGAAGATGGATATGGAATATCATATTTTATAAATAGTGTATCTGTTGGATCTAATTTGACAATACCAAATACTATTACTATGAATTCTATAACTAAAAGTATTACTGCTCTTGGATATAATTCATATAGAAATTTAACTACTCCAGCTACTGGTGTTAGTGTAGTAATACCAAACACTGTTAAATTAATAAATAGTTATGCATTTTATGAAGATAATATAACTAATATAAATTTATCTAATGTTGAGATTATTAATTCATATGCATTTTATAAAACTAAGTTAACTAAGTTAGAATCAAATACAATAACTAGTATAGGTGATTATGGTTTTTATGAAAATCCTATTACTTATATATCTCTTGGTAAAATAGATAGAATTGGTAAGTATGCATTTACTAATAGTACTACTTTATATGAAATGGATTTAGGTCCTGTTACATATATTGGCGATTATGCATTTTATAATTGTCCTCAACTTGGTAGAGTATGGTTTAGAAATATGAGTACTGTTGTTGTTAACAATGGTAAGAGTATAAATTTAACTGTTGGAGAAAATGCTGTATTCACTAACTGGGGAATGTATCTTGATGGAAGACTTAGAGTATATGTTCCTGATGGTAGTGATGATGAAGGATTTAATTATTTAAATGGTTATAAGAAATTATTTCAAGGAAGTAGTGCATTTATTTATCCTGCTGGAACAATTATAGGTAATTATAAACATGTAGCTATTCCTTATGATTGGGGAGAATATAGTGTTAAAACTGTTACTAAGAAAAATGGTGCTGGTAATGATGTAACTGCTTATGAAATAATTGAATATCATGGAGCTGATTTAACAAGTAGTTATCAAATTCCAGATATAATATCAATTGGCGAAGGGCTTACTGCTACTATTAGTGGTAATTCATGGCAACAAGGTTCTGGATATAGATATGGTGGTACAATTAACATTAAGAATAATATGGATACCGCTGTTACTGATTGGTTTGTTAGAATAGCTCTTCCTGATGGAGTTACTTGGGGAAGTACATATACTAATGCAGTAGAGAATATAGATGGAAATATATTGACACTATCTAATGCAACATATAATGGAACAATTAATGCAAATAGTAGTATAAATATATCTTTCTATTATGATACGATTAGTCAGAGTTTATCTGCATCAATTCTTAGTGCTTATTCTTCAAGTACACCAGTTATGAATATAATATCAATTGGTGAATATGCTTATAGACATACAGTTTCAAAAGAGAACCAATCTATTGATTTAGTAGCTAATAATTTACTTAATATTGATGCTCATGGTTTAGAGAATATTTCTGTTAAATCACTTACATCAAGTAGTTTAGTTTCAATAGGGGATTATGGACTTTATAATACAGCACTTCAAATAGTTACACTTCCTAATTTGAATTCACTTGGTAACTTTGCTATGTCTGGTATGGATACACTTTATAGTGTTAACTTAGGTAATATTAAAGTAATGGGTGAGAATGCTATTAGTAATAACCCTAACTTAGAACAAGTATTTATTGGTACTACTGATACAGCTAATATGTCAATACATTCAACTGCTATATTAAATATTGGTACTAATACTAATAATAGACTTAGAATATATGTACCAGAAGGAAAAGTTGATTTCTATAAAACATTATTTAGTACTTATGCTAATTATATATATCCAACTGGTACAATTGTTGGAAGCTTTATAAATACACCAATACCTTATGATATTGGTGAGTATAGTGTAAGAGAAGTAACTATTAAAAATAGAAATAATGAAGATGTTATTGGTTATGAAATAATTGAATATCATGGTGAAGATATTACAAATACATTTATGATACCAGAGACAGTTACGGTAGATGGGGTGAGCAGAGATGTCATTTCAGTTGGTTCTTATGCATTTAGACATACAAAAGTAAATGGTACTACTGGTAGTGATATTATTAATAATAAATTATTAGTTATTAATGATCATGCTTTTGAAGGTATTAAAGCTATAAATTCATTTACTTCAAATAGTTTACTTGATTTAAAGAGCTATGCTTTTAATAATGATTCACTTATATACTTTGTTGCTCCTAATTTAAGAAGTATTGGTTCATATGCTCTTGCTAATATGAATAGTTTATATAAAATAAATCTTGGTAAAGTTTATAATATGGAATCAAATGCTGTATTTAATTTACCAAACCTAGTACAAGTATTTTTTACACCACCAGAGGAAACAAAAGTATTTGATCAATATGCATTTACTGATGTTGGTACTCTTACAAGTAATAGAATAAGATTTTATGTAGCTGAATCAGTAATTAATAGTGAAACTAAAGTTCCTACAACTACCGCTATTAATGTAACTGATAGTTGTAGGAGAACTACTACTAATAGAAGATATACTTATACATGTACTGTTACAGTTACAAATAATACAGGACATGAGTTATCTAGTTGGAGTACATCAGTTAATTTAGGTAATACTTCTTTCCAATCTTCAACAGATGTGTCTTATGAAACATCTAGCACTAGTGTTAAATTTAGTAATACTAGTGCTAATGGGGTTCTTGCAAATGGACAAAGTACTACATTTACATTTGTTGTTAGATCTAATAGTAATTACTCATCTTGGAATTATTTAAATAACCATTTATTTGATTCAAAAGGTACTTATTATACAACTAATACAACTACTAAAAATGATTATTTAACTGATATATATGCTAATTCATTTAGAATAGAATATAAAGATTATTTCTATGATTATGGAACTATATTAGGAACATTCTCAACTTCATCTATTCCATATAATATTGGGGAATATAGTGTTGTTTTAAGAGATTATACAACAAAAACTGGTGAAACAGTTACTGGATGGGAAATAGTTGAATATCACGGAGCTAATTTGAATTCCAGATATATTATTCCATCATCATTAACAATAGATGATAAAACATATGATGTTATTGGAATAGGTGATAGAGCTTATAGATGGGCTACAATGGATTCTGGAGGAGAATTTGATATAGTAGCTACAAGTATAAGATATGTTTATGATTATGCATTTTATAATTTACAAGGTGTTCATGAAATAAATTTACCAAATACAGATTATATTGGAAATTATGCATTCTTTAATAATAAATTATATAAAGCAAGAACTACTAGTCTTGTTGAACTAGGTGCTTATGCTTATGCTAATAATACGAGTCTTAATTATGTTAATGCAGGACCTGTTACTAGTATAGGTGAGGGAGCATTCTATGGATGTATTGGTATGGAGCAAATGTTCTTTGCTTCAACTGAGGCAGATAGTGGTGCTAGTGGTATGAAAATTGGTGTTGGAGTTAATTCTTTCTATAATGTTGGTACAACATTAGGTAAGAGATTTAGAATTTATGTTCCTGATGGTAATATTGGTACATCTGATGTTACTTATCAAGAAGCATATAAAAAGACTTTCCCATCTAATGTTAAAGATTATATTTATCCTACCGGGTATATTATTGGTAGTTATAAATATGGAGCTCTTCCTTATGATATAGGTGAATATAGTGTAAGAGAAGTTACTCTTAAAAATATGTATAATGCTGATGTAACGGGTTGGGAAATAATTGAATATCATGGACCAGATATAAATTCAACATTTGAAATACCTAATACTATAACAGCAGGTGGAAAGAATTTAGATGTTGTATCTATTGGTACTTATGCTTATTATGGTGTATCTGTTCAAACTGGTGAACAATGGATTGTTAATTTACCAAATAGTGTAGTTCTAATTGGAGATTATGCTTTCTATAAAACTGATATATCAAGAATTACTGGTAATCAAATAACTAGACTTGGAAAATACTCATTTGCTGATTGTGAAAAGTTAACTAATGCAGTATTTAATAGTGTAGTTATAGCTGATGATTATTGTTTATATAGTTGTGGTTCTATTTCATATATTCAATTTGGTACTGGTACTACTGCTATTAATGATTATGCTTTATACAACCCATATCAAGGTGGACCTAATACAACACTTAGTATGCAAGTAGGATCTGTTCCAACAACAGCTTCAACTGCTTTACCTGATTACGATACTGTACTTTTCGGTTTAATTTATAGATCACATTTTACATATTCAGTTCCATCATCAGTATTAAGTGATTTTAGAAATGCAACTCCATGGAGATATCATAATTATTCAAGTGCTCAATATTCATCTGATTTCTTATATGTTCTTGATAATAATAATCAAATTAAGATAACATCATATACTGGTAATAATAATACTGTTACTATTCCTGATACATTGGATGTTAATGGTGTTAGTAGAAGAGTTACTACTATAGCAGCTGATGCATTTGATGGTAATAATTATGTTAGAAACTTAACTTTACCTGCATATTTAGTTGAGATACCTGATGGTTTCTTAGATGGTAATACTGAAATTACTAATATTTATGTAAGTAGTAATAATGCTTCATTTACTTCTGTAAATGGTGTACTATTTGATAAAAATGAAACAACTTTAATAAGATACCCAAATGGAAAAGCAAATCAAACATATACTGTACCTAATACAGTTAAAACAATAGCTTATAGATCGTTTGCTAATCAAACTAATTTATATACTGTTTATATGAGTGATAATCTTGAAAGTATTGGTGCTTATGCATTTAGTGGTTGTACTAATTTATCTACATATTATTTCTATACTGATACACCAAAACTAACCGCATATGAAACATTCAACAATTCATATAATTTAACAATATATGTCCCAACTGATTATTATAGCAATTATAGAACAGATGTATATTTTAAACGATATAATAGTTATTTAATACAGAATTAGAAGTAGAGATACTTCTTTTTCATTGAACAAAAGTGATGAAAACGGCAAAAATGTTCAATGAGATTAAAATAATTTTAATTGTTTGCTTTTAATAATAAATCTTAAATGTTATAATGAGTAAGAGGTAAAAAATATGACATTAAATGATAAACAATTAGAAGCAGTTAATCATACAGAAGGACCTTGTTTAGTCTTAGCAGGAGCTGGAAGTGGTAAAACAAGAGTATTAACTGAAAGAATAATAAAACTTATTGATGATGGTGTTAGTCCATATAATATATTAGCAATAACATTTACAAATAAAGCCGCAAAAGAAATGAGAGTTAGGGTTCAAAATAAAATTGGTAGTGTAGCTGATTCTATATTTATTGGTACATTTCATTCTTTTGGACTTAGAATATTAAGAGAAAATTATGATGCGATAGGTTATTCATCAAATATTACAATATTGGATACAGATGATACTAAATCATTAATTAAAAGGATATTAAAAGAGAATAGTTATGATCCAGCTGATTATGATATAAAACATATTATAAGTAGAATAAGTTCAGCTAAAAATGATGGTATAAGTCCTCTTGAATTTTCTAAATTATTTTTAAATGAACATGATAAAGTAATAGGTCTTGTATATGAAAAGTATTTAAAATTATTAAAAGAAAATAATTCAGTTGATTTTGATGATTTATTATTAAAACCAGTTGAAATATTTAAGAAAAGAAAAGATATATTAGAAAAATATCAAGAAAGATTTAGATATATTTTAGTAGATGAGTATCAAGATACTAATAGTATTCAATATGAATTATGTAAGTTACTTGCTAAAAAATATAATAATATTTTTGTAGTAGGTGATGCTAATCAATCTATATATTCATGGAGAAATACTGATTATAGAAATATACTTAATTTTGAAAAAGATTATAAGAATGCTCATGTAGTTTTACTTGAAGAGAATTATAGAAGTACAAATTCTATTTTAACTGCGGCTAATTCTGTTATTAAAAATAATAGTGAAGGAACTAAACTTAATTTATGGACTTCTCTTGATGAAGGTGAAAAGATTGAATATATAAGAGTTGAAGATGAAATTAAAGAAAGTAGTTTTGTTATTAATAAAATAAAAGATTTAGTTAGCATGGGATATAGTTATAGTGACTTTGCTGTTCTTTATAGAACTAATGCTCAAAGTAGAACAGTTGAAGAAGCTTTTGTTAGAAATAATATTCCATATAATATAATAGGTAGTTATTATTTCTATAATAGAAAAGAAATTAAAGATTTAATTGCTTATTTAAACTTAATATATAATACTAATGATTCAGTAAGCTTAGAAAGAGTTATTAATACTCCTAAAAGAGGTATTGGTACTAAGACTATTGATAATATAAGAGAAAAAGCCAATATGAATGATTTATCATTATTTGATGCTATTGATAGTGGTAAAGAATTAGAATTTAAAAAATTGATATTAGAATTAATTGAAGACTCTAAGAGTTTAAATTTATCAGATTTAATTGAAGATGTTCTTGTTAAAACTGGTTTAAGAAGAGAATATGAACTTGATAAATCAATTGAAAGTGATACTAAGGTAGAGAACTTAAATGAGTTTAAGAGTTTAGCTGTTAACTTTGAAGATAATGGTATATATGACTTATCAACTTTCTTAGAAAATATTATGTTAGTTAGTGATAAAGGACAATATACAGAAGATGATAATAAAGTTAATGTTATGACATTACACTCAGCAAAAGGTCTTGAATTTAATGTAGTATTTATACTTGGTATGGAAGAGGGAATATTTCCACATAGTAGGAGTTTTGAATCTGCTAAAGAACTTGAAGAAGAAAGAAGACTTTGTTATGTTGGTATAACAAGAGCTAAGAAGAAATTATATTTACTTTCTGCTAGAACAAGAACTTTATATGGTAAAACTAGTGGTACTATTGAAAGTAGATTTATTAAAGAAATAGATTCTTCAGTAATAAACATTAAGAACGAAAGTGTAAAGAAAGAGGAAACTAAAAAAGTAGGTAATATGTATAATAATGCTACTGTTGATGGACTTAAAGCAGGAGATACAGTTATCCATACTATCTTTGGAGAAGGGGTAATTGTTAAGATAAGTGGTAATATTGCTACTATTGCATTTAAGTATGGAGTTGGTATTAAGAGTATAGCAGCTAATCATAAATATTTATCTAAAAAGTAAATTGATTGTATATTGACAAGTTATTAACAAATAGCTTGTCTTTTATATTTTTTGTTTAATCAGTTAATATTTAAATAAAATAAAATCTTTCAATTAAGAAAGATTTTTTTATTTAGTTTTTAATTATGTCTTTATGTTTTTTATAGAATTCCTTAAGAGCTGTTTCGAATTCTTCTTTTGAATCTAATGCTTCATAATATTCTTCATCATTTTTAGTTACTATTCTTTGTATTAATATATCTAGTTCATCATTTATGCTTGATAGATATGCATATTTAGTGTCATTAATTGTAATAACATCTAATTCGTCATATTCTTTACCATCTATTTCTACTGTGTTTACTATCATTGTAGTTTTGCACCTTCTTTCGCTTGCTTTTCAGCTTCAATTATTGGAATATAATCATTAACTCTAAGAGAGTAGAAATCAATTGCATCTCTTAAACTTGGTTTTCCCTCTTTATCTACGAAATGATTTTTAAGTAACCATTCATCAAGATTATCAACATCTCCGAATGATTCTTCAGCATAACTTCCTTCGGGTGCTAATCTCTTAATATTTTCTATTACTAAATCAACATTTGTTTCTTTATTTGGACCGACTTTATTATATTTGTTTTCAGCCATATTTTCACATACAGAGCAGAATCCTATATCAAGTAATTCATCATCTAATTTTAATAAGTCTTTTGCTATACCTTCGTGATTATAATAATAGTCAATTGCATTTCTTTTTGTGTTTTGTGATAATATACTTACATCAGTTCTATCAAGTCCCTCTATAAAATCATCATCTTTTACAAAAACTATTTCTCCAATTTGACCACTAATACTATTTAAAGAACCTTTTGGCATATCATTTATTGTTTGATTTACGAATGCTCCGATTGTTATACCACCAGCCATTGCTAAAGCAGCTATTGCTGTTAAAAACTTTTTAGCATTTGTAACTCTTCTTCTAGGTCTTCTTCTATTATTGTTGCTAGTGTGCATACTTGCTTCATAATTTTCGACAACTCTTTGTGTATCTCTTCTGTTAAACATTGTATTAATTGCACTCATATCTATGTCTTCTTGAGTAGCTCTGAATTTGCTATTTTCCATGTTCCACCTCTATAATAAATATATAAATATTTTATTAAAAAGTCAATGTTACTATGTAAAGTCTATAAAATATATGATATAATCTTTTTAGAATAAAGAGGTTAGGGATATGTTTAAAGAAATGAAAATGAGACAACTTCAAAAAAGAGCTAATGCATTTGTAAAAAGCTTAGAAGGAAAGAGTGATAAAGAAGTTGAACAAGCTTATTTAGATAACAAAGAATTTACCAATAATGAAATTGTACTTAGTTTCTTATTTTTTAAATATCCATCTTTAATAAGAATTTTACCTGTTGATTTTCAAAAATCGAGAATTAATAGTAATCTTTCTATGTTTAGAAGTGGTAGTGTCGAAGCAAGAAAGTCTCTTGTTTCTGATTGGATGAAAGATAATAAATTTTTCATGAATGCTACTTCTATGAATATGGATGAAGAAGAATATAATAGTTATTTAAAAATATATTTTCAACAAAAAGAAGATATTTTAAAATTATATATGGATGATTTAAGAACAGTTATAGCGATATTATTTAAATCTAATCCTAAAGAAACAGAAGAATTAATTAAAGAAGTTTCTACTAAATTTACTAGTAAACAATGGGAATATATAGTTAAAGCTGAAGCTTCATTGATTAAATATGCTCCTCAAGATGTACAAGATAAATATTCTCTTAATAAAGATTATATAATGTATATTAATGGAGATGCTAAAAAGAAATATATTGATGAAGAAATAAAAAAGATTAAAGAGGATAATTCTTTATTAAATGAAGCTTCTATTGATATAAAATGTGAATATATAAGTAGATATCCATATATGATAAATTATATAAATAGTCAGACTGTTGTTGAATTATTAAAGTATGATATTAATTTATTAAAATATATTAATATTTCATCTTTTAAAAGAGAAGAAGATAAAAGTATAGAAATCATATATGAAGTTATATCTGATATAGAGAATAAGTCTGTTAAAGATATAGTTAATATTATGGTTGATAAAGGATTATTTAATGCTAAGGGTAAGTTATTTAGATTTGATCATAAAAGTAATGATATAACTTATCAATATACTAAGAGACTTATTAAATCTATTCAAGGTCTTAGTATAGATCAAATGATACCATTAATTAATATTGATGTTAATTATGTTTTGCCTTATATAGCTCCAGTATATAATGATAATACTAGTAGTAGAGATAAAGAAAAGATTGTTATTGATTGTGATTTTAGATGTTTAAATTTATTTAAAGCTTATTATGATGATGACGAGATATATAATAAATATTATAAGGTTATAAATAAAATATTTGATGAATATTTAAGTAATATAAATTTTTATGATTTTACTAAAGATTATAATGCTGTGTTTGATTTATTTAAAATACTATTTAATAAAAAGATAATATTAAATAATACTTTTGATAAAGTTAGTTTATTTATTGGTATGTCAATGTTTTATAAGGGCAAAGAAAATGATAGAACAAGGAAAGTTACTAGTAAATTATTAAATGAAATATTAACTAATGCATATAAAAGAACTGTTAATTTGAATAAGTCATTATATGATACATTTTCACTTGAGATATTTGATGATAGATTATCTTTTATACCATTTAATTTACTGAGTGATTTTAATAGTTATAATTTTACTAATTTTAGTACTTTATTATTTATTGTTAAAAATGAAGGTAGTTTAAAATTATTTAAATTTTATTTAGAGATTATATTTGATATATATGGTGAATCGAAGGAATCATTATTTAGAGCAGTTGAAAACTTTACTTATTATAAAGAGTTATTAAGTGATGTTGTTGATTGTGATTTAAGTGATGAGGAAATAACTGCTTTGGTTGATGTTTTATCTTCATTTGGTAATTTTAATAATATTACTAGAAAAGGTCAATTACCAAGTTATGAATTAACTTTAATTAAGAAATTTGTTAGTGAACTATCTATGCTTAAAGATAGTGATATAAGTATATATTCTAATTTATTATGTAGTTATTTATTTAATAAATCATATGATATTCAAGGTAATCATGGTTTTCTTGAGGTATCAACTATAAAACAAATTATTGATACATTTGATATAGATTCAATTGAATCTTTTGAAATAGATGGTTCAAAAATATTTAGTGAAGAAGAAGTATCATTTTTATCATTATTAAATGTTATGTTTGATAAGTTATCTATTGATATAGTATTTGAATATATTAATAATTTAATGAATGATAAATATAAGAGAAATGTTATGTTTAGTATTAATTTCTTTAATAAAATTAAAAAATATATGAGAAATATTATTAATAATAATTTAGTTGGTATTGATGATATTATTGATCTTTATAAAGATAGTCCTGATATGGTTAAATATGAAAATAAGAATGGTGTTGATATTTATACAGTAGTAGGTCAAGACTTTAAAGTATTATGTTCAGAGAGTGATGATGGTATTAATTATAAGTATGTTAATGTTTCGTTATTATCATTAAATTGTTATTGTTACAATAAATTAAGTGATGAATATAGTATAAGATTAAGTGATTCTAAGAATGGAACTTGTATTAAGGTTAATAAAGATAATAAAAATAAAGTTAATATGAAAGCTGAGTTCATTGTAGTAGTAGGTAAACTTACTGATGATATAATCAATATTGCTAAAACTAATAATTTAAAAGTTGTTTATGTTGAGGGTAGGTGGTAAATTATGAATAGTAAGATTAAAGAAAAAATACAAGAATTAAAAAAAGATAAAGGTATATGTAGAAAACTTATTAGTAATTATTGCTCTATAAAAAAAGCACAAGAAGTAAATGAATATAATGAATTGTTTAAAAAGATAAATATTAATAAGAAAGAAGAAATTTATTATTAAAAAGGAAGTGATTTTTAAAATCACTTCCTTTTAATCCACAATATCATTATTTTCAAACTTAATATTTAAAAACTTTCTACTAGCTAAATAGTCTGCCATATGTACAAAGCATTGATATTTTGTTTTTGGTTTTTGTAATATTTCATTTCCATTATAATCTGTTGTCCATGGTCCCATATGTGTCTCAACTGATGAACAAACCAAATCTAATTCTTTATCTGTTAGTTCTAGTTTATCTTTATTTTCTCTTAAGAATTTACTTATTAAAAGTGGATGATCAAATGCAGTATATTTGCCATGTTCTCTACCGTTTTTAAGACCGTCATGTACAGTTAATGCAAATAGTAGTAAATCCTTTTCATCGTCTGTAAAATTGTTCACAGATGAGTCTTGTAATAACTCATAAGCAATTCTAACAGCTGCTTTTGTATGTCTTACTAAACCTTTTTCACCAAGAGTAAATTCAGGATGATATTTACCAGTAGATGATGCTGGTATTTGATAGAAATATTCTGGTAATAAATCTAATATTGTTATCAAACTATTTCTTATTCTTTCATTTTTTATATAACTTATTTCTTTATTAAAATCTGTATGCATAAATAAAACCTCATTTAAGATTATAATATAAAAGTATATTTTTTTCTATATTATTTAATAAATATAATACTAAAATCATACTTTATATTAATATGTTAAAATTTATGTAAAGCATTTGAAATATAAATTATTTTATGTTAAAATTGATTTATAAGAATGGAGAGACTTATATGGAAAAAAAGAGAAAAGAAATACCAAGTCGTAATTATTTTATTGTTATAGTAGTATCAGTACTTATTATGGTAGTTATATTGTATGCTAGAAATTTTTATCTGAATTATAAAAACAGTAAAATTAATGAAAGTGTATTTAATAATCAAAAAATAAGTCAAATAAATACAGATGATTTTAGTTATGCTTTAAGTGAAGTTGGTAGTGAAGTAATACTTTATGTAAGTTATACTGGTTCTTCTGATATAAATAATATAGAAAGTAGATTATATAAAGAAATAGAAAACAAGAATCTTACTGATAAAATAATATATTGGGATGTTACTAATAATAAGGATGATAAATATATTGAAACTTTAAGGAAGAGATTTCCTGAAATAAAGGATCAAATAAATTCAGCTCCATTATTTATATATATAAAAGATGGAAAAGGCATTGAAGCTATGAGTAGTGAACTTAAAATGATTGATTATAAAGTATTTAATAAATTAGTATCAAAGTATGATATTGAATAGAAATCTTAATTGATTTCTTTTTTATTGTAATTGAATATTTAAATAATTGATTATATAATGTTTATGATAGAGGTGTATATATGAATAAAAATGGTTTTACTCTTGTAGAATTATTAGCTGTTATAGCAATACTTGCTTTACTTGTTATTATAGCTCTTCCTAATGTACTTAATATGTTTAATCAAGCTAAGAAAGATGTATTTTTAACAGAAGCTAAAACTATATATAAAGAAGTATCTAAAAAATATATATCTGAAAATATGAAGGGTAATAAAATTACTAATATATCAAATGACAATAACAAATTAGATATTGAATCAAATGATTTAGAATATAATTTTAAATTAGATTCTAGAGGTAATATTAAAAAGGTTCTTATAGGTAATGATAGTTATTGTTTAAATGGAAAATTTAGTAGTATAGGTGAACTTACAGTTGATAAAGTAACCGAAGGTAAGTGTGAATATATAGGTCCTAAATCATTTGAAAAAGATAGTTTAAAAACTATAGTTGATGCGGTAATTGAAGAAGACACTGATCTTTATAATGTTGGGGATACTAAAGAAATAGACTTGGGTACATATGGAAAACATATAATTAGAGTTGCTAATAAAAGTACACCAAGTGAGTGTAATAATGAAAACTTTTCACAAACAGCTTGTGGTTTTGTAATAGAATTTGTAGATATTATAACTGGTAGTGGTATGAATGATAGTAATACTAATGTTGGAGGATGGTCTACATCTAAAATAAGGAACTTTGTTAATACTCAAATATATAATAGTTTACCAAGGAATTTAAAAAGAGGAATAATAAATACTAGAGTAATATCTGGACATGGTAAAGATGATAATGATAATTTTGTAACTACTGATAAACTTTATTTATTGTCTACAGCTGAAATATGGTGGCAAGATGACGATACAATTAAAAACGATACAGCAAGAGATGTAACAAGACAACTTGATTACTATAAATTTAAAAATACAACAGTAACTAACATAAGCCCTGTAATAAAAAGTAATGGTGAAAATAATCCTTCCCCTTGGAGAATTAGAACACCAAATTCAAACTTTAATAATTATTTTTATTTTGTTCATACTAATGGTAATTGTTCATATACAGGAGCAGATAATATATTTGGAGTTTCACCAGCATTTAGAATAGGTTAAATTTATATATTTAATCTATTTTTTTTTAATTGTTTTTGTGATAAAATTATTTTAATAGGAGAATAGGATATGAAAGAGTATTTAATTATTTCAATTAAAGATAATGTACTTACATATGATTTTAAGTCTATTGATGAATCATTATCTAAATTTGTTAATAAGAATGAGTTTAATGATAATACTTTATATTATTCTATGAGATATTATAGTAATAACTATGAAAAGATAATTAATAAAATAAAAGAAAATTATAATAATTTAGATACTATGAATGTAAGAAGATTAGTTACATTTAAATATGTAGTTATTATGATGATAAGACTTAAGATGAAATATTTAAAATTGGATATTCCATCCACTATTGGTTTAAATGATTATGAATTATTTTTAACAGTTAATACTTTAAAACAAATAGATTGTTATTTTATGCCATCTTTTATTAAAGATAAATTTAATGATAAAGGTGTTGTAGTTAATTTATATAATCATAATAAAGTAAGTGATAGATTTATGATATCACAGGATTCTTTTGATTATGAAACATTATATTATAGAAAAATGCTAGAAATAAGAGAAGAGTATCCTGGTATACTTGATGACATAAAAGAATTTTTAAGAATTAATTATAATTTAAAATCTATACATATTTATGTATTCTCTAAAGAATTAATAAGTAATGTTATAGATTTAGTTAAGAATGATGAATCAAGAAATATAATAGTATTTTTGCATCAAGGAAAAGATAAGGGTAACTTTATAGTAAATAACTTTGCTTGGCTAAAAGAATTAAATAAGAAATGTAAAGAAGATTATACTTGTGAATTTAGAATACTATATTCAAATGATTTTTTAAGAAATAATTTATTTAAACAATTAACATTTAATAATTTAAAACTTATATCAATTATGGCTGTATATGTAAGTGTTGTATGTTTACTTATATATAAATCATATGAATATATAGAAAAGATGAGTATAGATGAAGTTAATCAAGAAATAATTAATAGTTCTTTTGCTCTTCCTGATAATACTACTGAAGAAGAATTAACTAATGATGGAGTTGTACTTGATCAAAAATTAAATGATAAACAAGTTAAAGACAAATATACTTTTGATAAAGTGTTTTCTAAGTTAAAAAAGATTAATAATGAAACAGTAGGTTATTTAGCTGTTAATGGTACTAATATATCTTATCCTTTAGTACAACATTCTGATAATAGTTATTATTTAAAAAGAGATTTTTATAAAAAGAAAACTAGTATGGGATGGATATATTTAGATTATAGAAATAATATGAATGATCTTGATGATAATAGTATTGTTTATGGTCATAGTATGTTAAATGGAACTATGTTTGGAACATTACATAGAGTTTTAAATAGAAGTTTTAGAAAAAATAGTGAAAATATGGTCATTTCTTTAGATACACCAACTAAATCATATAAATTTAAAATATTTGCTGCCTATAGAGTAGATTATACTACTGATTATTTAGTTGATAATTTTGATAGCAAAGAAGACTTCAATGCTTTTGTTAAAATGATTAGAAAAAGAAGTGGTTTTAAAACAAAAGATACAGTTGAATACGGAGATAAAATATTAACATTATCTACTTGTGCTGGTGGAGGAAATAGAAGAATGGTTGTTCATGCAGTACTTATTAAGGATGGTGAATAATGAAGAAAAAAATATTTATAGTATTTATTAGTATGTTTTTGATGTTAGGTTCTATTAAAGCAGAGTGTACTGATTCTAAATACAATGAATTAAAAGGTTTAGCGAGTGATATAACTTATGAAACATCATATAGTATGAGTAGTAAAACATTTACTGTTACTTTTTATAATGTGTTTCCTGGGATGTATTTAATGATTAATAAAAATGTGTATATAAGTAATGGTAGTGATAATTATTCTGTTACATTAAGTGGTCAAGAAGAAGGAAACTATTTAACTGTTTATGTAGAAGCTTCAGGGGATTGCACTGGTACTTTAAATACAATATTTATTACTCTTCCTTACTATAATTCATTTTTTAGAACACAAAAGTGTGAACCATACGAAGATAAATTAAAACTTTGTTCATCTAAATTTTTATCTTATAGATTAACAGAGGAGATATTAGATGATGCAATTGCTCAAATCGATAAAAAAATTGATCCCGTAGTTGTACCGGAAACTCCTAAAAAAACTACATTTAAATTGATAATAGATGCTGCTAAAGATTTCTTTTTTTCCTGGGGTATCAATATAATTGTATTTTTTGCATTTGGTGCAATTACTGCATTAATTGGAAATAAGATATTTAAGAAAGTTAAACATGGTATATAAAAGTATCATGTTTTTTAATATTTTAATGACATTTTTAATTAGTTATGTTATAATTTTTCTAGAATAAAGTAGGTGAAATATGAAGGAATTGAAAAAAATTTTATTTAGTATTTTTTGCTTATTTGTCTTTTCATTTGGAGTAAATGCAGCTACTTGTAATGATAAGGATTTAAATGAATGGGCAGAGAATGTTTATATCGATTATGATGAGGATTTGGGAGTAGCAGATGAAAAAGGAAATATTCTTAGAAAAAAAGAATATTCTTATCTTCTATTTATTTATCCTTATAATAAAAATATAAAGGTTATGGCTAGAAATAATCATACTAATAAAGATATTGAAATAGAGTATGATGATTTATATGGCACTAATGTTTTAGGTTCATATGTTCATATGGATAGTAAAACATATACTTTCTCTTTTTATGGAGGTAAGAATTCAGCATGTCCAGGTGTTTTACTTAAAAGTTTAGAATATACAGTTCCACCATATAATATTTTTTCTCAGAGAGAGTATTGTATAAATAATCCTTCTGATGATATATGTAAAACTTATAGTAATGATATGAAAGATGTTACGGATAAAGAGTTCGGTAGACTTGTTAAAAATGCTGAAAAACAACATGAATTAGAAAATATGAATTTTATTCAAAAAGTTTGGTATTATATCAAAAAGAATTGGTATTTTGCTGTTATACCTGTAGTATTAGTTGCTGCTTTCTATGCTATAAAGATTCATTTATATAAAAAGAAGGTGGATAACGAATGAAAAAGAATAATAAATTAGTTTTAGTTTTATTAATAGTTCTAAATATATTTTTCTTAAATATGGATTTAACTTTTGCAGTTACTGGTGATTCTGGAAGTTCTACTAATGTTAAAATATTTAATTCAGGTAAGACTTCTACAACAGATCTTAGTTATTGTATTGATTGGACAAGTAAAAAGGATGGAAAAGCAATTCCAGTAACTATAAGAAGATCTGGAACAAAAAGGCCAGAATTAATGAAGGAAGTTAATAAACAGCTTGATCTAAGAGTTGCTCAAGCAAAGAAAAATGGTTATACAGTTACTAATGTGCAACAAGCAACTTGTTTAAGAAGTGGTACTCAATATCAAATTAGTGACTCAAAGAATAATATGCCAACTTTAATGAGTGCTGGTGTTGATGATGATTATACAGTTCAAAAACTTAGACTTGGAGATGCACCTGTATCATTTACTTGTACGGCAACCTTTTCTTATTATAAAACTTCAGTAGAAAAACATACTAGTGTTAGACCAATGCCTGCTGTTGAATATAATTCATCTAATCCAGATTTTGCAAATATAAGTGAAAGAGTATATTGTTTGCAACAAGGTAGAAATGGTCCAAGCAATAGTGCAATGAATTATAAAGCTCTTGAGAACTTTGATTTATCTAATTGTACAGGTGATAGTAGTTACTCATATCAATGTGGTCTTGCTTCTGTATTACTTAATTCTGCTAATGTAAGTTTTGATGCAAATGGTAATATATCAAAGAGTGATGCTGGTTACTCTTATGCTGCAGTTTCTTCAGCCCTAAGAGCTTATGTAGCATATTATCATAAATATATAGATGGTCAAGGTGGAATTAAAGATTCTGATGGTAGTGTAAGTTCAGGAGCATCAAGTGCTGAAGCTTCTGCATTTGATTATTACTCAGCAACTGATGTTTATGATAAAAGTATGGAGTATTATCTTAAGGGAGGAACACCAATAAGCTGTAATGATGCTTGTAAAAATAAAGGTGTATTTTGTTATAGCAATGATACTCAGAAAAAAAATATAGAAGATTTTGCATCATTATTACAAAGTGCTGTTGATTTTGCTAAAAATCCTCAGAATTCTAAATTAGCAGATTTTATTAATCAAGTTCAATCTAATACTGAATCTTCCGGTGATGTTTCTATAGGAACTTCAAAAGATATAGATGCTAACTTTGAATTTGATAAAAAGAATAAAAATGTTCAAATAGAATTAGAATTCAAAAAAATGTTTATTGGTTCAACTATAGTAACAAAAGATACTCCTATTGAAGTTCCAGTTAAATACTGTAATGAGTTAGATGATGGATGTAATGTTGTTATTACTGTTACTGATAAATATGGTAGAGTTATTCCAACTGAGAATTTGCCTGGTGGTTGTGATAAAAATTATTGTAAATTTACTGCTAAATATTCTCAAATGTGTACTCAAACTGAGACAACTCAAACTGATAATTATTTAGTTGTTCACATATATGGTGTTCCAGGTGGGAAAAGCGGTAGTGGGCCAAATGCATTTATTAAAAATTATGTAACTGCTAGCGGTGAAATTGCTCAGCAATTTGTAGGTTTTGATATAAATGGTTGGCAAACTAATGGTAAGACTCCTGGGGATGAGGATGTAACTCCAGGTAGTACAGTTAAAAAAGAAGACTTAGAACAAATAGCAACAAAGACTACTACAGTTGTATGTCCTTGTGAAAGCAATGGTCCAATAAAGAGATGTGATAATTTTGAAGTACAAAATTCACTTCCTGGATATTGTTCAAATTATGGAGAATTTAATCAAGGTATTTATGATACTTATGATCAAGGTACTGTTGAAGAGCCTTACATGAACTGTATTATGAATGCTTGTAATGTTAGTGAAAGAAATCAATATGATTTCAGCGATAAATATGGTGTTGATGTTGGTATATGTAGAATATTCTGTCGTGAAGAAATTGAATTCTATATGGCAAATAAAACAAGAGTTTATGCTGGAATGCAATTTAAATATCAAATAGAAAATGTTCTTGGTGATAAGAGAAAATTAACAAATGGTCATTCTCTTACAGCAATGGTTCTTCAAAAGAGACAATGTGCTTCAGAGATATATTATGACCACAGAAATCCAAGATATAATTATTCGACTACAACTTCTAAGTATGATTCCTATATTAAACAAGGATATAATACATGGCAAAAAATGTATGGTAAAGCTGTTAAAGATATGGTTGATGCTTGGTCAAGTTGGAAAGCATATGAGACACTACATAAAAATGAGGGTTGGGGTAGTTGTAATCCTAAATTAAATCATGCTCCTGAAGGTGTATGCAAATCTTCAGCATCCTCTTGTGGAGGCAGTTGTTCAACTGGTACTATTTATCCTGCATTTGATTATGTTTACACTTGGCCTTATAGTGGTAGCCCTCGATATACAAAATCAACTACAGGTAATCCGGGCTTCAGTTATAATAGCGAAAGTAAAAAAACTTCAAACAAAGTAACTTTTAGTCTAAGTGGAAGTCCTGTTCCTCCTGGTGATCAAGATGGAAAATATAATAAGAGTAGTGGTACTTCTTCTCAAGAATGTGGGCCATCATATGCTTGTCCTACAGAGACTAATAAAAATAGAAAATGTAGAGATAGCAAATGTATTGTGACATCTAGTTGTGAAAAAGGAGAACGAGGAAAGGATAAGTGTAAAGTTAAAAGTCAAGAAGCAGCATTATGGGGTGCATTTAAATCTGCTGTTAATAATGTTACTCAATTAATATATGAATTAGAAAACTGTAACTTATATAGAAGTTCCGATTTAAATTTATATTATAATAGTGCAAGTTATGTTGATTTTAGTGGGTATACTCCACATAGACCTAAGTATCAAGGAACATTCACTCATGCAATAGATGGTGGAACAACTAAGGACTATATTCTTAAACTTGCTAACTGTGAAAATGAAGAAGAATGTATTGGTTTAGACATAACTTATGATGATCATAATTATGGTGCAACAACTACTTTTGGTAAAGAAGTTGAAATTTTAACACAAATTGAAGATATTAAAGAACAAGAACAACAAACTAAATATTGTGTTAATGATGAAAATGAAAAGAAGGGTGGAAATTCATATTATGCTAGTTGCTATAATGGTGATTTCAACTCTGAGGTTGATTTATCTGCATCAAATTTATTAGGGAAACACGATTTAGTTTCTTGTAAAGGCTATGACACTAATGCTAAATGTGAGAAGAATGCTGTTAGTGGTAAACAAATTGAACTTCCTATTAATGACTTTGCTATATTTACAGTTGTTAGTGAAGCTGATTTCTGGCAACCAAAAGAATATTCTACAGAAGCTTATACCGGGATAGTTAGGGAAGGAGCTGGTTCTGGTAATTCACTTAGCTTAGATAAATATGTATTCCCTGTAAGTATGGATACTGAAAGTGGTTCAACAAAAGCTTATGATATAAAACATAGATATACTAAAATTGGTTCTAAACTAAGTAAATCTGGTATATTAAATCATGATTATTATGAATTTACTTGTCAATATGAAGTTTATAATATAACTAATTTATATGATTGTGAACTTCAAGTTGATGATGCTGGTAATGTTGATTTATCTGATGCTTGTAATAACTTATGTTATGAAATAAAAAACGGAGTACCAATAATTCGTGAAGAAGGTGCTTGTGCTCACTGGAGTGATAAAAATACTAATTCCAAAGGATATGGATTTATTTATAGAAATGTTGAATTAGGAAATCTATTCCCAGCTGAAAGACCTATTGGTAATAACTGGTTAGAAAATTCTGATATAAAAGATGCTATTGAAGCAACTGCTAGTGATATGTATAGCAATGGTAATAAATACTTACAATATAGCTTCATATTAAATAGTGATGCTATTAAGAAAATAAAAGAATACAATAAAAATAAAAATGTTAGAGGTGGATATATAGATAACTCTTACGATCAATGTTATGCTGCACCTATAAGTGGTTCAACTGGAGGTTTCTATGAATGTACTACTTCGTTTATGAATGAAATTAGAACTAATAGTAATAACTTCGGTATTCAAGTTATTAAATCTGATGGAGTGAAAGGAGATGGCTATTAATATATGAAAGAGTCAATATGGGGATATTTAATCTTAGTACTTGCTATTATAGTAATAGTTATCCTTCTATTAGTTCAGAGAATGACAACTACTACTGAAGAAGATTTCTATTTAGGTAGAGAGATAATGGAAGCATCAATGTTAGATGCTGTAGATTATGGAACTTTTAGAGCTAGTGGTAGAGTAGTAATGTCTCAAGAAAAGTTTGTTGAAGTTTTTATTCGTAGATTTGCTGAGAATGTTACTAATAATAAAGATTATCAATTAGATTTTTATGATATTTATGAAGAACCTCCTAAGGCTACTGTTAGAATTAGAACAGTAAGTGGAGAGGCAACATTAAAGTCTGGTAGTTTTGATATTAAATTAGATACTTATATGCATGGTATTTTAGAAACAGTTTATGGTATTGATTATAAATCAAATGTTATGCCTTCTCAAACTGGTACTGGAATTGGAACAGCTGGTACAGGTGCTTTACCTCCATCTGATGATGGTGATGAAGAAGAACCTGTTAAGGAAACAAAAATGGCACCGCCATTAACTTGTGGATATCAAACTAGTTATAATAGAAATGATTATGATTCTAGTAAAACAGGATTTGCTAATGGTGCAAACTTATATAATCAAGGATGCGGATATACTTCAATTTCGATGGTTGCAAGTGCATTTGGAAAAAATATTTCTCCTAATGATGTAAAAAATACAATATGGGATGGTCCAAATCATGCAACTAGTAGTATACCTGCTCAAAAGTCAGAAGAATGTAAAGGAGTACAAGGTTCTACTACTTGTGGTAGAGTTGCTACTTCTACACTTACCGATTCAAGTTTGATGGATAAGTTAGGATTAGAAGGAAAACAGCTATTTAATAGTGCTAGTAGTGTAGCTGATAGAAAGAAAGCTGTAACTGATGCACTTAACAGAGGTGAAACAATTATATTAAGAATTCCAAATCATTATATTGCTATTTCGGGTTCTCCTGATAAGATTCAAGTATGTAATCCTTGGGCTGGTGAACAAAATGGTACATATAATGTAGATAGCTTATTTAATAATACAGCTCTTACTAATTGGCATGGCAAATGCAGTACTACTAATGAATGCGGTATCTGGTTTGGTGCTTCATATAAATTAAAATAATTAATTTGAGATAACTCATGAGTTATCTCTTTTTAATTTCATTAAATTGTGTTAACATTATAATAGAATGAAAAAGAAAATAGTAATTATAATTATTATGTGTTTGATAGTATTTATTACTATTTTTTTGCTTTGTAATAAAGAAAAAGAGTTATCTATTGATAATATGTCTCTTAGAGAAAAAATAGGTCAAATGTTGATGGTATATTACAATATAGATGAGGTTGATGAGGATTTAATAAAGTCTTTGGAAGAGAATAAACCAGGTGGTTTTATTTTAACAGGAGCTAATTTAATTAGTTATGATAGAACAAGAAAGTTTATATCAGATTTATATAAATATGGTGGTAAGAATATGATTGTGGCTGTTGATCAAGAAGGTGGTAGTGTTCAAAGACTATATGATATTAAAGATAAGAAAGCTACTTTTTTACCTAATATGTATGATGTAGGTATTCTTGATGATAAGGAAATTTCATATAAAATAGGTAATATTATTGGTACTGAGGTATCAAGTATTGGAGCTAATACTGTTTTTTCTCCTGTACTTGATATTGGAAATTATAAATTTTCTGCTATGGGTAAAAGGATGTTATCTGATAATAAGGATATTGTTATATCTAATGCTATGGAAATATATAAAGGTATTTATGATACTGATGTTATTCCTATAGTTAAACATTTTCCAGGTATTGGGGACACTTCTCTTGATACACATGATGCCAATGTTTCTATAGTTGATAAGACATATGAAGAATTATATGATACTGATTTACAGCCTTTTATAAATGCGATTGATAAATGTGTTGAAGTAATAATGGTAGGGCATTCTAGTTATCCTAAAATAACTAATGATAATTTACCAGCTTCATTATCATCTGTTATTGTAAATGATATATTAAGAAATGAATTAAAGTTTGATGGTGTAGTTATTATGGATGCTGTTAATATGGGAACAATATCAAATAATTATTCAGAAAAGGATATATATATTAAAGCTATTAATGCAGGTGTTAATATGTTTATTATGCCAAATGGATCAAAAAGAGTTATAGATTTAATAGAAAAAGCTGTTAAGAGTGGAGAAATAGATGAAAAAATGATTGATGATTCTGCTAAAAGAATTGTTGATTTAAGAAATAAAATATCTAATAAAAATGAGTTTAATAATAATTTTGGACTTTCGATTAATAAAAAATTTATATGTGAAAAATTTCATGATTATTGTATTTATAATGAATAATATATTGAAATATTTTTATTTGATGTGTTATAATTAATTAGAATAGATAGTAGTAAAAGTCTATGGAGGAAAAAAGAATGGGAAATATTAAAGTTGCATTGAAAAGATTTTTAAAAAATAAAAATACGGTTACTATTTTTGCATTGTTAGCATCACTTGCAATACTATATTATGCATATAATTTGAGAATTAAGAAAGCTACTGAGCCAATAAGTGTGCCTTATGCAGTTAGAAGATTAGAACCAAGAACTGAAATTGTAAATAAAGATATTGGTATTAAGAAGGTTCCTGGTGGAATGATAACAAGAGATGTTATTGTAAGTTCTTCTTTGATTGTTGGTAAGTATGTATCTCAAAATGTAGAGATACCACTTGGTAGTTTATTTTATAAAGATACTATTAAGACATGGGATGAACTTCCATCAAGTTTATTTGAAGATATTCCTGATGATTATACAGTTATAACATTGCCAGTTTCACTTGAAACTACATATGGTAATTCAATATTTACAGGTAATTATATAGATTTATATTATGTTGGTTATGGTGAAAAAGATAAATTAATAGTTGCTAAGTTTATTGAAAGTATTAGAGTTTTAGCGGTTATTGATTCTGATGGTAATAATATATTTGAAAAGAGTACTAAGGTTGAATCTCCAGCATATTTAATGTTTACTGTTCCTGAAGAATTACACTTATTATTAAGAAAGGCAATTTATAAAGATATTACTTTGATTCCAGTACCAAGAAATGCTGAATATTCTTTAAATCCAAAGCCTACTAGAATTAGTAGTGCATACATTAAGAGAATAATAGAAAAGAGAACTGTTGATGTATCTGAAAAAGATTTAGAGATGAATCCTATTCAAGGAGGTAATCAATAATGAAGGGACTAAAAAAGATTTTTGAAAATAAAACAGTAGTTACTATTGTTTTGGGTATAATATGTTTATTAATTCTATATTTTGCTTATGAATATAGGGTTAGTAAAGAAATTAATAAAGTTAAGATTTATGTTGCTAAGGAAACTATTCCTGCTAGAACTGAAATAACTGAGGATTTAATAGAGGAAATAGAAGTAGCAGCATCTATGCTTAATAGTAATGTTATTAGAGATAAGAAAAGTATAATTGGAAAGTATGTTAATTATAATACATATATTCCAGCTGGTAGTGCATTTTATGCATCAGCTATTATAGAATGGAAGAGAATGCCTGATTCAGCTTGGTCAAGTATTCCAACTGGTGATACAGTATTTTCACTTCCAGTTAGTACTATGACTACTTATGGTAACTCAATATTCCCTAATGATAAGATTGATTTATATTATCAAACTAAAGATGATAGTGGTCAACTTGTTTTAGGCAAGTTAATAGAAGGTATTACAATACTTGCTGTTAAAGATAAAGATGGTAGTCATATATTTAAAAAAGGTTCAAATCAAAAAGATGCTAGTGCATTAATATTTAGTGTTTCTGAAGAGTATCATATTCTTTTAAGACAAGCTATGTATTTATCAGGTACTTTAATTCCTGTTCCTAGAAATAAGAATTATGATAAAACAACTAATATTAGTAGTACTTATTTAAGAAATTTGATTGAAAGTAGATGTGAGAAGGTTGTTCCTGATGTTATTGATGATAATGGTTCAGGTGACGATAATATAAAAGTAAATGAATAAAAAGATATAGAAAGGTTTTTTCATGGATAATGTTGTTTTTTCACAAATAGATTTTGGTTTATTTATGCCTTTATTAGAAAATGATGATATAACAGATATTTCATATTCTAATGGTGGTCAATTGTGGGTTAAAACACTTAGTAAGGGTGTATATCCAGTTAAGATTGAAGGTATAAATAATGAAGTTGTTGAAAAGTTAGCATTTCAATGTTCAAATGTTATGGGTAAGACATTTAATATGGCTCATCCACTTTTGGATGCTGAGAGTGCTGAGCTTCGTCTTAACTTCGTACATGATTCTATAGCGACTAATGGAATAGCTTTGCTTATAAGAAAAACTCCAGCCATGATAAGACTTAATAAAGATAAGCTTGTTAAAGAAGATTATGTATCTCTTAAATTACATGATTTCTTAATTACTTGTGTTAGTGGTCACTGCAATATACTTGTTAGTGGAGAAACTGGTTCAGGTAAAACAGAGTTTATTAAATATCTTGCTAGTAATATAAAAGAAGATGAAAAGATAATTACTATTGAAGATACTTTGGAACTTCACTTAGATAAGATTTATCCTAATCGTGATATTGTTGCGATGAAAACAAATAATATTGCTTCATATTCTGATGTTTTGGTAGCTTGTATGAGACAGAACCCAAGGTGGATCTTACTTTCAGAGGTTCGTTCTGCTGAAGCTGTTCTTGCTGTTCGTAACTCAATTTCATCAGGACACAATATTTTATCAACAATACACTCTGATAAAGCATCAAGTATTCCAATGCGTTTATATTCACTTTTAGAATCTAGTCAAGATATAGATCAATTTGTTGCATCAATGCATAGATATATTCAACTTGGAGTACATATTAAAGGTTTCTTTTCTAAGAAATATAATAGATTTCAAAGAGAGATTACACAAGTAGTTGAATTTTATGTTGATGATACTGATAATAAAGCAAAAGTTAATGTTCTTTATTCAAGGGATTTAATGGATAATGAAGTTTATAATAATCCGACTAGTCATTTAATTGATTATTTAGCTAGTCAGGGTGTTATGATGCAGGATGATCCATTTATTCCAAAGGGTAGTGAACTTAAATCTACAGATAGTGACATTGGAACAAGTGAACTTGATTCTAATGTTAATACTACTGTAAATGAACCTGTAAATACAGTTAATCAAAGTGTAAATGACAATTCCAAACTTGAAATTGTTGAAATATAGGAGGTGAAATAATGTATATTGAGATATTTATTGTTGCTGCTATTATTGCATTTATATATTTTTATCGTAAGAATACAGGTGATAATTCATATAAGTTTTTAGCAGATCAAGTAGCAGGTACATATGAGAAATATGCTCCATATTCATTTAAAGTTGTTAGAAAGAAAGCTCAAGAGTTAGGTCAAGAGTATACAACTAGACAATATGTTATACAAATTGCATTATTTGGTATAGGTGCTGCTTTTGTATCATACTTATATTTTTATAGTATTATTTGGAGTGTAATTTATGCTTCTGTTGCTATATTGATAATTCCTTATTTAACATTTATGAGATGTAAAAAAGCATATAGTGAATTTATATTTGAACAAATTCAAGTTTATTCAACAAATGTTATTATGGAATTTAATACAACTCAATCATTTGTTAAAGCACTTGAAGGTGTTAGAGATTCAGGTGTACTTGAAGAACCACTTTTAGGTGATGTTAAAGAAATGATTAATATGTCTTATGAAAATGGTACTATTGATGAAGCTATAAGATTTATGAATGAAAAATATGATTATTATGTTATTAAGAATATGCATCAATTATTTATTCAAATAACAAAAGAAGGTTCTAAAGATTCAGGAACTGCTCTTGAAGGTATGCTTCAAGATATAGATATGCTTGTAGAAAATGTATATCGTGATAGAATTGATAGAAATACATTCTATAAACAGTTTGTTACATTTGGTTTAGCATTATATTTATTGGTACTTCTTGTTCAATTATTAATTGGTAATCAATCTTATATAAAACTGCTTAATAATGTAGTAGTTCTTGTATTATTACATGGTGTAATACTTGTTAACTCATATTTCTTACTTTCAGGTATTAAATATTACCATGAGGATGTAGGTGCTGAATAATGGAAATATTAATAGTAGGAGTTATATTATTGTTTTTATTCAATTATATAAATTTATTTAATTTTAATAAGTTTGTAGATGATAATAAGGCAATATTTAATAAATTAAAAGAAGATGATTATGATTTCTTAATTAATGCTAAGTATGGTGATAAAGTTGATCCACTTGTAAAGTATCAAGCAAGAGTTAAAACAGCTATTATTACTTTCTTGATAGGTACTATTGCTGCTATGACTATGTTAAATGATATTAATTTTGCATTGAAATTAGTTATTGTGTTTGTTATTACTTATTTAATGTTTAAGGATGAATATAATAGGCTTAAAGGTTTCTATAAGATGCATTTACATGATATCAACTTAAAGTTACCATATTATTTAAAAAGTTTAGAAATATTAATTCAACACTATACTGTACCAGTTGCATTAACAAGAAGTTTGGAACAAGCTCCTGAAATGTTTAAACCTGGTCTTCGTGAATTAATTGCTTCTATTGATGCTGGTGATTCTACTGTTGAACCTTATATGGAATTTGCTAGAAGATATCCAGTTCGTGATTCAATGAGAATGATGAGACTTCTTTATAGACTAAGTTTAGGTAGTCAAGAGAGAAAACAAGAACAACTTGAAACTTTCTCTAGAACTATTTCGGCTCTTCAAGCTAAATCAAGAGAAACTAAATATAAAGAAAGACTTGATAAAATGGAAAAGAAAACAATGACAATGCTTACTGCTACTGGAGCAGGTGTTATGATTATATTATTATTATCAATAATGCAAATTATGGGTTAATGTGTAAAATAGACTTGAATAACGAAATTTAGTATTGTATAATTGTATTATGAAAATAAAGGAGGAATGTGTTAGATGAAAGAAGCTACAGGAGAATTAAATATGACTGTTGTTACTCTTATCGCAGTTGCAGCCGTTGCGGCATTATTCTACTTTTTCTTATGGCCAATGGTTCAAAGAATGGTTGCAAACCAAACTTGTAGTACTTATGGTACAAACTGGACAGCTAAAAAAGTTACTACGGTAGATACTGGTACTCAAGCTGAAGTTAATGTATGGAAATGTTGTCCAAAAGATAGTGAGAATGATGATGATTGTGTTGCTATTGATGATGATGATGAAGATAATAATGGTGGTGGACAAACTCCAGCAACACCTTAAATTTAACTTCAATTAAGTTTAAGTTTTAGTTAATTTAAAACATTAAGTGGCTATAGGTGATTTTAATGTCACTTATAGCCATTTTAAAATAAAAAGGGAAGTGTAATATGAGAGAATCTATTGGTGGATTATGGTTATTTAGTATAGTTATAACTTTTATTGTTTTGTTTGTCAGTTTCCTTGCATATTCAATAAGTTATACTAGAGCTTTTAAAGTTAAAAACGAAATAATTAACTACATTGAAAGAGCAGAAGGATTTACAACTACAGAAGGTGATATTAGAAATATATCTTCTGATGAATTAAAGGGTATGGCTGCAAATAACACTGCTACTGTAGATATTCTTGCATATTTACAAGTACAAAATGTTGGCTATAATTATTCTATTGCTGAACAAATAACTTGCAAGGACTATGATTATGGTCATAATCAAATAGGTGGTTATTGTTTAAAAAGATTTTGTCCTGGTGGGGATAATGGAGAAATGATATATTATAAAGTAACTACTTTTGTTGCTTTTAAGATACCTGTTTTAAATTTTATATTTAAAATACCTATTTCTGGTGAGACAAAGTCATTATATTATGATAGAGCTTCTGATAGAGGCTGGTGTGATGTAGAATCTTATGGTTATTAAAAAGGAGGTAATAATATGAATGTAATGGTTGTTAACAAATATAAAGAACTTCTTATGGGACTTAATATTGAAGTTATGAAATCAATAGAAGGTGTATTTAATGTTGATGAAATAATTGATACATTTACTAATTTCTATTATGATAAGATGATATTAGATATTACGGCTATAAGAGATTATCAAAATACTGATAATTTACAAAAATTAGCCATGAATATTAATATGGAAAATGTAATTTTATTACTTGATGATAGTCCTGAAACAGCTACTAAGTCTTATTTATCTAAGTTAATTTCACTTGGTATATACAATTTTACAAGAAATGCTGAAGGTATTAATTATTTACTTGTACATCCTCATACTTATAGAGATGTTGTAAACATTCATAATCTTGAAGATTTAGATAGTGTTACTAATGAAAATGGTGATACTATTGTTACTAGTAGTACTAGTGGTAAAATGAAAATCATTGGATTTAAAAATATGACTCAACATGCTGGAGCTACTACATTAATATATTTACTTAGAAAAGCATTGTCTGCTAGTAAAATGGTTGGTGCTATTGAAGTAAATAAGGTAGATTTTTTATATTTTAATGATAAGGATTTAGTTAGTACTACAACTACTGAACTTCCTAAAGAACTTATGAAGAAACAATTATGTGATGTTGTTTTCGTTGATTTAAATGATTATGATGATGTTTCTATATGTGCTGAAGTATATTATTTGATTGAACCATCTACTATTATGATTAATAAGATGCTTAGAAAAAATAAGTCAGTTCTTGAAACATTAAAAGAAGAAAAAGTTGTTTTAAATAAGTGTGTTCTTAATAGTGATGATGTTTCTACATTTGAATATGAAACTAAGTTAAAAGTATTTGCTACTATACCGCCTGTTGATGATAGACAGGAGAATATAGAAGCAATAAATAAGTTTATTAGTAAGATGAATTTGTAATGGTATTTTCTATATATTATTGACAAATTGGTATAAATTATATTAAAATTATAGCAGAGAAGGAGATAAAGAGAATTATGTTAGATTTATTTTATTTTTTAATCAATTCAGAAAAAGAACTATGTGATTCAGCTGCGCCTGTTCTTCGTTTAGTTGGTATTGTTGTTTTTGGTATTAAGGTAGTTGTGCCTATTATATTAATTGTTGTAGGTATGATTGATTTAGCTAAAGCGGTTACTGAAAAGAGTGAAGATAATATTAAGAAAGCTCAACAAGCATTAATTAAGAAAGCAATTGCTGCTGTACTTGTATTCTTAGTTGTTACTATTGTTGGATTACTTATGAAACTAGTAGGCGATGAATCATATAATCAATGTATGGATTGTATAAATGATCCATTTGGAAAATGTGAAGTAAGTAAGTAAGTTATATTTATAAAATAAAGTTCTTTTGAACTTTTTTTTTGCCTAGTTTTGTGTAAATATGTTCTATAAATTGAAAAAATATTAATAAAATGGTATAATTTGTTTGAGGAATTTAGTATGAAAAGGAAAATTAATTTTAAAAAGATATTTAAAGAAATAAAAAAATTTATTATTAAGTATGCAAGTACTAATATTTTATTTTTAAGTTATGTAATCATAAGTTTATTATTAGGTTTTTTTATTAGAGTGTTTACTGTTGGTTCTCCTATATATTTTAGGGCAACTGCAGCTGATTTAATGTTTGTTTTATTTGTTGGGGCATTTGGTTATTTGATTAGACCTGGATATCAATTTAGATATTTCTTGATATGGATATTATTTTTTACATTCTTATGTATTGGAAATACTATTTATTATCAGTTTTATCATTCATTTTTATCTGTTAATCTTATAAGTACTGCTTCTATGTTAGGTGAAGTTAATGATTCAGTATTTGATAAATTAAATATATATCAATTTTTATATTTGATATTTCCAATAGTATTTATATTTATTCATTCTAAGTTAAGTAAGAAGAATTATTATTTTGAAATTGAGAAAACTAATAAAGATAGAAAGAATTTTATATATACTTTAGGTTCTTCTATTATCATTATTGTTATTCTTGCTTGTGGACTTACTGGTACTGATACTAGTAGATTAGTTAAACAATGGAATAGGGAATATTTAGTAAGACAATTTGGTTTATATTCTTATACTGTTAATGATTTAGTACAAAGTGTACAACCTAAAATTAACACTTTGTTTGGGTATGATGAAGCTGCTTTAAGGTTTAGAAAGTTTTATGCTTGCAAGTTTGAAAAAGAAACTAAGGTTAATAAATATACTAATAAATTTAAAGGAAGAAATGTTATATTTATTCATGCTGAAAGTATGCAAAACTTCTTGGTTAACTTGAAAATTAATGGACAAGAAGTTACTCCTAATTTAAATAAACTTGCTAAAGAAGGTATTTATTTTGATAGGTTCTATCCTCAAATAAGTATAGGTACTTCTAGTGATACAGAGTTTACTTTGAATACTGGTTTGATGCCATCTTCAAGTGGTACTGTATTTGTAAATTATTACGATAGAAAGTATTATGCTTTACCTCATTATTTTAATGATATGGGTTATTATACTTTTAGTGCTCATGCTAATAATGCTGATTATTGGAATAGAAAAACTATGCATAAGACACTTGGATATAAAGATTTTTATGCTAAAGATAGATATATAGTACCAAATGATACTAATTCTAAAGATTGGGTTGGACTTGGTCTTAGTGATAAGTCATTCTTTAGTCAATTAGTACCAATACTTAAAAATATTAAAGAAACTAAATCACCATTTTATGGAACTGTTATTACATTATCTAATCACTCACCATTTAATGATTTAAAGAAATATGATCCATTTGATGTAACTATGAAATATACTTATACAGATGAAAATGGTAAGAAGCAAGAAGGAACTGCTAAATATTTGGATAAGACTTCAATGGGTAACTATATTAGAAGTGCTCATTATGCTGATGCTGCTTTAGGTGAATTTATTAGTTTACTTAGAGATAATGGTTTACTTGATAATACAATGATTATGTTATATGGTGATCATGAAGCTAGACTTTCTAAAAATCAATTTAATTTATTATATAATTATGATCCTGTTACTGATGGTATTAAGGATGAAGAAGATCCTACATTTGTAAGTATGGAAAATTATAATTATGATTTACTTAAAAATACTCCATTTATTATATGGAATAATAAAGAAAAATATAAAAAGACTGTAAGTAATGTTATGGGTATGTATGATGTTCTTCCAACTATTGCTAATATGTTTGGATTTAAAGAGAAATATGCTCTTGGTCATGATATATTTAGTGATGATGAAAAGATTGTAGTATTTCCTAATGGCAATATTCTTACAAATAAGGTTTATTATAGTAGTTTAAATGATGAATATATTACATTAACTGAAGAGCCTATTGATGTTGATTATATTAATAGATTGAAAGCTTATGCTAATAATATTCTTGAAGTATCTAATGGTATTGTTACTCATGATTTAATTAAGAATGAAGAGGATAAAATAGGAGAATGTGATAGTGAAAAAAAGTAAGGTTAATAAAGTAATTGTTATATTTATAATAGTTGGTATTGTCTTATTTGGTTTTCTTGGATATAAGGTTAAGAATGATTTCTTTAAGGGTTCAGTTCACAGAAAAGTTGATTCTATTGATTTTTATGGATATACTTTATCTAAGAATGATACTGAAGTGTATAAGAGCAATTTTAAGGAGCTTAGTAAGGTTTTAAATGAGAAGCAGATAAATTATACTGATTATGCTAAATTAATTTCTAAATTGTTTGTAATTGATTTATATAATCTTGATAATAAGCTTGCTAGTACTGATATAGGTGGTCTTGAATTTTTACATAAGGATTTAAAGGAAAACTTTAAAGAGAATATGGGAAGTACATTGTATAATTTTGTTGAAAGTAATATTGATGGTAAGAGAACTCAAGAATTGCCAATTGTAAAAGATGTTATTGTTGATGATGTTTTTGAAACAAAATATACATATAATAAAACTGAGTATGATGCTTATATTGTAAGTACAACAATATCTTATGAAAAAGATTTAGGTTATCCTAAAAATATGAAATTAACTATTATTAATGATAATAATATATTGTATATTGTAAAAGGTGAGTAATCACCTTTTTATTTTGCTTTTATTATTAATTTGTGATATCATTAATAATAGGAGTGGAATAATGAAAAGGGAATTATTTTATATAAAAGATTTAGATGAATTTACTATATTAGATTTTTTAATTATATTGATATTAATTATAAATGTTTTTTTACATATAAAAGGTTTTAATGAGATGTTATTTAGTGTATCTGTGCTTATATGTTTTATATTATGTATGTTAAAGATTTTTTTGTATTTTAAGGAAACAAAAGTGGATGGATATATTAATATAATTAGACATCCGATTATTATTGATGATAGAGATATATATATTGTGGGAGATAATTTTAATTTTGTTAATGTTGTTTCTGCTATATTAATAGTTTTATTTATATCTATTATTGTTGTATCTATATTTGTTAAATCATTTAATTTATTTGATAGTATTGTTAAATATTTATCTTTATCTAGTATATATATATTTATTATTGATATTTTACTTGTAAGTTCTATTGTTATTATTGAAACTAAATTTATACTTAGAAGTTTAAATATTAAATATATTGAAAAGAATATTGATAATTTAGATAAAATAATTAAATCAAAGAAATTTAAAATAGAGAAATTAGATGATATTAGTAAAACAGGTAATAATAGTTATATGGCTGTAAGAGAGAATTCTATTAATAATGTTGCGTTTACTAATAAGTATGAAAGATATGATGATTTAATTGTATTAATTAATGAAAGATGTAGTTTAACAGAGAATTCTTAAGATTAAGAGTTCTTTTTTTATGTATGAAAAAAGATTCTTTCGAATCTTAATTTATATTATTATTTGTATCAGTAGTACTTGGAGTAGTAATTGGTGTTACTGCTTTCTTTTTTACATATATTGTAAGTGTACTTAGTTGATCTAGTATTATTTTTGTATGTTCTTTTTGGCTATAGAATCTATAATTTGTATAGTCATTTATTGATACTGTTTTATTTGTATCAACATCTATGAATGATAATTTTAATGAATTTCTTGATGCATAGCTCTTTAATTCACTTACAGTATATTTTGATACATCAGCAAGTGTTGCGATTGTTGATTGAGTATATTTACCATTACCAACTAATACGCTTTCATAAGGTTTATTTAAGTCAAATGAAGCTGTTTTTATAAGAGTAGGTTTAGTTTTACCTAGATTAATATTTATTGCTTTTTTGATGTCTTTAATGCTTCCATTATATGGTATTTCAACAGCTGGATAACTCTTTGATGCTGGTTCATATACTTTTTTCCATACACCATATGTTTTAAGTTGCATTCTTTCAACATTTACTAAATTAGTACTATCACTTATTACTAATGATTTACCTAAGTTATAAAGTGATAATATATCTTTATTTGTTATATTTGTTTGGAAGTTTGATTTTATTGAGTTTAATATATTTATTGCTTCGTCTGGGTTAGTAAGCTTTTTAGTAGCAGCATTTACTATACCAAGTATAACTTTGATTTGATTTTTTCCTCTTGTAAAATCACTTCTTTTTCCTTCTGTCCAAGTAGGGCAGTGTTTTTTCATTGCTTTACTATCTTTAGCACTATGTCTGTTTCTTGATAATGCTAATGCTTGTTCACCATTTAAATGTTGTTTTCCTTTTTCAACAAATATTGTTTTATCTCCCCAAATTCTTGAACTATTTTGTTCACAGAAAGAGTAAGGCACATCTACATCAATTCCGCCAACAGCATCTACAAGTTGAACAACTCCTTTAAAGTTAATTTTAGCATAATAATCAATATCAACTCCGAAAAGATTTTCCATTGTTTTAACTGCACATGATGCAGAGCTTCCCCAAGTTGTTGTATTTATTCTTCTATAGCTTCCATTTGAACAAGCTGTTTTTAAATAAGTATCTCTTGGTACAGATGTAATAGTAGCTCTTAGTGTATCTGGGTTAAATGTAACTAGTAATAATACATCTCCATTATATCCTGATGTAACTCCATCTTTTGATGAATCAACACCTATTAATAACATTGTAAATGGTTTTGTAAGTGATGCTTCTGTTCCTTTAATATCATCATCATTACTTACTTTATATTCTTTTTCTGCTGTGTATATTACTTTTGTTTCATCTTTAATATTTTCATAACCTTCTAGTGAATAAAACATATCAGCATAGTTTGCTGTAAAGAATGCTGCATCTACTTCATTATTTTTAAGTGCATATAGTAATTCTATTGTTGAATTATATGTTTTTATTTCATTGTTATCTTCAAGTTTTAATTCTTTTATTTTTTCTTGTGGTAATTCATATCCTTCTTCTTTACCATCACTAGCAATACCTATTTTTTTCTTCTTTAAATCTTTTTCATTATTTAAAGATTTATCATATGTAACTAATGCAGTATATTTGATATTTGAATTATCTGTATAGTTCATTGATTTATAAATCTTTTTTAAATAATATGAACCATATAATTCGGCAGATATAAATATTATACTTATTATTACTGGAATAAAGAATGATTTAAAACCTTTCTTTTTAATACTTCTTAATTCTAAGTAAGTTAGTAATAAAAAGAAATAAATTAATATTATTATTCCATATATTCTATAAAATGTTTCAATGCCTTCATATAATGTAAGAGAGTATGCTAGATATCCAATAGAGAATAAGGAACATATTATAATTATTAATGTTAACATTGCTTTTAGTACTTTTCTTTTTTTCATTTAGTAACACTTCTTTCTTATTTCTTTTTGTTCTTTTTCATTTTTTTAGATTCATTTTCTTCAGGTTTATTTTCTATATTTTCTTCTTTATCTTTTTTTGTATTTTCTTCTTTAGTTTCTCTTTCTTTCTTTTTTTCTTCTTCTAATTTTTTAGTTTCATCAAACTTTTTTTGTTCTTCTTGTTGTTTTAACAACATTAATTGTCTTTGTTTCTTTCTTTTCTTAGTTTTGCTTATTTTTGATATAAGTATACATATTAATATTATAAATATAATAATAGTTTCACCGAAAAGTAATATTAACATTTTTTGATATAGTTGATTTTTATTATTGCATTCGTTTAATTCATCTTTTTTTTGTTCTTCTTCATGAAACCTAATTATTGTATTATTTATTTTATCATAAGTAAAGTAGTTATCTTTTCCAGTTTCTAAATCTTTACCGTGTATTATATAGAATTCTTTATTATCATTTTCATATGCTTCGAATTCTACATTGTTTATTGTTATTTTTGATTTTGTGTAACCTTTTATTTCTTTATCAAGTGGAAGAGGGTATATTTTATTTTGATTTAATATTGTTTCACTATAAGGTTTATATTCATTATTTTCTTTATTATAAATAAACAAACTTATATTTCCTTCATTATCTTTTAAACCAACTAATGTAAAATTATTAGTTTCATTATAAAATCCTGGGATGTTTTGTTCATTTATTGTTACTGTTGTTTTTTCAAAATTTTTAGGAGACTCTAATTTACTTTCTCTTTTGACAACAGTATATTCGTTATCATTTATTTTTACTGTTATTGGATTTGGATCTTTTACAGTAACTATTATTGTATATGTTTTTGTACTTCCATTTTCAGCTGTTACTGATACCTTTATTTTGTTATCTCCTTCAGTTACAGAATGTTCTCCTGTTCCAGAAATACTTGCTTTTGAGTCTTCTTTAGTTGCATTTACTTTTATTTTTTCTGTATTTGAATTGGCTTCTGCTTTATATTCAGTTGTATTCTTATTGAAAGTAGGAGATAGTTTTAATCCATCAATTGATAAGCTTTTTAAATTATTATTTTTTGAATATGAAGCTTCTAGTTGTGCTTGAGTTATTATATTTATATTTTTAGTACCTTTTGTAAGTGACATTGTTTTTTCGGTTTTATAGTCATATACTGCGGCTGATTTAACAGTTACTGATGCATTACCTGTTGCGATAGCTTTAAATTTAT
Source organism: Mycoplasmatota bacterium (assembly GCA_022774645.1). Classification (GTDB taxonomy): domain Bacteria; phylum Bacillota_I; class Bacilli_A; order RF39; family UBA660; genus CAG-1000. The sequence continues at coordinate 94,692 of JALFKQ010000032.1, forward strand.
ATGTATATGTTTTTGATTTGATTTTACTATCACCATAATCTTTTACTGTTGATGGACCAGATACTAATTTTAATTTTTTAGTATCATAGCTCATTGTCCATTCCCAAGTACCTATTGTATTTGATGATGATACTTTAACATTAACTGTAAATGTTTTACCTACGACTATTCTGTTTGTGCTTGATGATACATGTATTGATGCGGAAGCAGCAGATACTTTACTTACACTTGTGAATAAAAGTAGTAGGGTAAACATTATTGTAAATAATCTGTTTATTTTTTTATTCATTTTATCCTCCTTATAGTTCTTTATCTCCTAGTAAATATTTTTGTACTTGTAATAAATCTAATATTGTTACTTTTCCATCTCCTGATGTATCAGCAGCAAGAGTAGATTCTTTCGTTAGTTTTTTATCTCCTAGTAAATATTTTTGTATTTGTAGTAAATCTAATATTGTAATGGCTCCATCTCCTGATAGATCACCATTAACAATCATTGTGAAACTTTTTGTTTCCATAGCTGTTACTATTTTTATTTTTGTACCAGTTGTTATATATGACTTATCTGTTAATTCTTTATTGTTACTATCTGTTATTGATATTGATAGAGCTTTTGCTGATAAAAGTTTTTCTTTTATAAGACTTACATTTGTTTTATTTTTAATCTTCAATATGTAATTTCCATCACTAGTTAATCCTGAATTTTGAAGTGCATCATTTACTGTTGTATTATCTTCAACTCTAATAATTGTTACTACATATTTCTTTTCTTCTTGTGTTTCAGATAACACTGTTATTGTTATATCTGTTTCTTTATCTTTAAGTTCATATTTTCCAGTACCAGAAATACTTGCTTTTGAACTTTGTGTTGTAGCTTTTATATTAACTTCATTTACTGTGTTTGGAATGTATGTTTCATAAGTTAGTACATCTTCATCAAATGTTGGAGTTATATGATATCCTTCAACTTCAAGTGTTTTTAAGTTATTATTCATATCTCCACTTTTAGGAAGAGAAGTATATTCAGGCATATCTAAATATACAGGGATTTCAAATGTAAATTTTTGATTTAATTGATTTGCTTTTTTTAAAGCATCGTAAGTTTTATTTCCTTCTGTTGCTGGTGCTTGTATGTTTGTTTGATATTGATGAGTATATTTATCGTAATAAGCATTTGGTCCAACATTAAATTTTTGATAGTATAATGTACCTTGTCCTGCATTTACATATCCTTTTGCTAGAAGACTACTTCCTTCTAATATTGAAGTTTCAATGTTATCCCATTTATTACCATCTCTATTTATTAATTTAGCAGCATAGGCAAGACCTCTTGTTATTGCAGAATATTTAACTCCATCTATTGTTGTTTCATAGGCACCAATATTGAAGAAGTTGTAATATCCACTATATGTTTTACCTTTCCAAGTGAATTTTGTTCCATTTGTTGAATCACTTCCATTTGGTCCAACTTCTAGTCTTATTCTTGTTGCAATATGTAATGGACTGATTTTATGACTTTTCGCTGCATTAAACATTGGAACAGTATATTTATCATCTGCTAGTTTTCCGCCACTAAATACTGATTTTATAAGTGCTGGATATTCTTTTTCTAATGTTTGATCGTAATTTAAATCTTCAAACATAAATATTCTTTCTTCTGTAAGCCAGTTTCTTGGGTCAAGATAAAATGCAATTACTCCTGAATTTACTTTAAACCAACTTGAACCTTCTGCAGGTTTACTAGATGTTCTATAGTTATCATTTTTGGTTTGCATATAATTTTTACCTTCTTCACCACTTACTGAAGAAGCAAATCTTTTTTTTGTAATACCTGGTTTAAATTGCCAATTTGGATATTTATTATGTAAGTATGTTAAATAGGGAATATAGCTATCTGGAAAACCAGCCGATTTTAATGTTTTGGCATATTCAGCATCTTCTAAAATTGTATCTTTTTTTTCAGTAACATAATTTTTACATATATAACCAGTTTTATTTCCATAATATGATATTTGATGCCATTTACCACCTGAACAACCACTTGTACTTCCTGATACAGTTTTTAATATTGTTACATTTGCTCCAAGACTTAAAGTATCAAGAAGAGAACCTTTTGTTGCTGCTTTATTTCTTACTGCAACATTATTAGCATTGACTCTTGCTGTCCAATCAATTACATTTATTCCTGTAAAAGTATTATCTATAAAATTAACATATTTACTACAAACATAAGCTTCTTGCTCTTTATAAATTATTTTATACCATTTATTTGAACAACCGCTTCCTGTATATAATGTTTTGTCTACTACTGTTATTGATGTACCTGCATTAACTGTTGCTATTATTGAATTATCACTATTTGCATTATGTTCTTTTCTAATTCTAACTGAAGTTCCTTTTATTTCAGCTGCAAAGCTTGCTTTTATATTTAGTGGTACAAATAAGAATAGTGTAATTAATAGTGTAAATAAAATATTCTTCTTATTCATATATACTCCTTATCATTCTCATTATTAATAATTATAACAAAATTCTACATATTTTTCATTATAAATAGGGGAATTTTACATATAAAAAACTAAATAATTTTTGATTATTTAGTTTAAAAAGCTAATTTCTTTCTTTATATGTATCAACAACTAATTTATTATTGTATTTTTTAAAGGTAAATTCATATATTTCATTAATACTTTTATCATTGTAATCAGTGGCCGTTACATCGACAGTGTAAGATAAATCTTTAATTTTCGTGATTTTATTTATTTTATATTCAGGATATTCACCGCCACCTTGTCCTTTTCTAATGTAGCCATTTTCATCTTTTATATATTTGTCACCATATTCTTTATTAAAATAATCTTCTGTCATATAATTTAAAATTTTATTTTTAAAGTCATCATATTTAACATTAGTTATGATAAAATCACTTTTTTCATCATATACTTCTTTACTTTCATCATATCCAATATTTAAATAGTTTAAAATACTATCTGTATGTCCTTTGCCATCAATAATTAGAAACTCTGAGATTATTTTTCTTAATTCTTCTTCTGTTGGTTCATTAGTAATATTCTTTGTTGTAGTTGTCAATTTGTTGTTATTGCTATTATTATTGTTTTTGCTTTCATTATTGAATTTAAATATAATTACTCCCAAAAAAATTATGACTATTAATGCAATAACTAATAATATTGTCAATATTGTTGTTTTCTTTTTTTCTTTAATATCTATTCTCTTCATAATGTTATTCTATCATTTTTCTTATTTTAGTGCAATTCTTTTAGTATTTTATTAAATTTATTGAAAAAAATGTTGTTATTAGTTTATAATAATTACTAGGGAGTTGAAATATATGAATTTTGAAGTTAATGGTTATAATATATTTTTAATTGTTTCAGTATGTTTCTTATCTTCATTAATATTTGTACAGATAATGAAGAAGGTTGCTATATTTTTAAAAATATTAGATATACCAAATGATCCTAGAAAGATTCATAAGAAGCCAGTTCCATTACTTGGAGGTCTTGGAATATTCTTTGCATTTTTGTTAGGATATATGATTTTTGCACCTAAAAATAATCTTATGATTGCTGTTTTAATAGGTTCGTTCTTAATTATGCTTTTAGGTCTATTTGATGATATGACTAAGAGTGAGACACCCATGCCTAATAAATATAAGGTTATTGTTCAATTAATAGTTGCTGCTATTGTTGTATTTTATGGTGGACTTGAACTTACAAAGGTTACTTTATTTGGAATAACAATTAAATTTAATACAGTACCGCTTTTAAGTGAATTACTATCTATACTTGTCATAGTTGCTACAATAAATGCTATTAATTTAATTGATGGTTTAGATGGGCTTTGTGCTGGAATTAGTTCTATATATTTTTTAACAATTGCTGTTATTGGATTTATATTAAATAAATTTGGTGGTTTAGATGTAATTTTATCTTTGATTATGTTAGGATCAACACTTGGATATTTAGTACATAATTTTCCACCAGCTAGAATATATCAAGGTGATGCGGGAAGTACATTCTTAGGTTTTATGATTGCTGTTATATTCTTACTTGGATTTAAGACTACAACATTAACTTCACTTATTATTCCTATGCTAATACTTGCAATTCCAATTATGGATACTTTATTTGCTATAATAAGAAGAAAATTAAAAGGACAAAGTATTGATCATGCTGATAAAGAACATCTTCATCATCAATTACTAAAACATTTTTCTAAGAAAAGTTCTTTACTTGTTATATATGCTATAAATATATTATTTTCAGTTACAACAATATTCTATGTATTAGGTAATAAGAAAACAGTTATTTGTTGTTATGTAGTACTTATGTTTATTGTATTATTCTTAATACTTAAAACAGATATTGTATTTGATTGGACTAGTAAAAAGAATAAGAAGTAATTAATACCCATTTCAATGTTGAAATGGGATTTATAATGTTTAAATGTTAATTAAATGTAAATAACTCGTATTATTTACTATAATTTAACAAATATATTGTTGATATTTTGAAATATCGGTAAATTTTGCTATAATAATTTTAGAGGTGAATAGATGAAAGTAGGTGTTTTAGGTGCTGGTGCTTATGGTTTGGCACTTTCACACATATTAGTTAATAATAAAGTTTATGTAACTGCTTGGACTCATGATGAAAATGAAGCCAAGATTTTAGATAAAGATAGAATAAGTAAAAAGTTAAATGATTATAAAGTTCCGAGTGAAATTAAATTTACAACTTCTTTAAAAGATGCAGTTGTAAATATGGATTTAATTGTTATGGCAATACCAGCTTTTGCTTTTGAAGAGGTAACTGTTAAACTTAGTAAATATATTAAAAGAAAACAACCTGTTTTAATTGCAACAAAAGGTATTCAACAAAATACTTGTTTATTTTTAAATGATGTATTTTCTAAATATTTAAAAAATAGCATTGCTGTTATAAGTGGTCCTACATTTGCAGTTGATATGATTAAAGATGCTCCAATAGGATTTAGTTTAGCAACTAAGAGTCATAAAACTGAAATGATTATTAGAAAATGTTTTGAAAACTCTACAACTAAATTTAGAAGAACTAAGGATATAGTAGGTATAGAAATATGTGGAAGTATTAAAAATGTTATGGCTATTGCTTCTGGTATGCTTGAAGGTATGGGTGTAACAGATTCTACAAGAGCATTATTCTTAACTGAAAGTATGAATGATATAAAAGAATTAATTGATGCTTTAGGTGGTAAAAAGAAATCAATATTATCTTTTGCTGGTTTTGGTGATATTTTAATGACTTGTACTAGTAAAAACTCAAGAAACTTTAGTTTTGGTTATTTAATCGGAAAGGGTGCGAGTACTAAAGAAATAAATGATTATTTAGAAAATACTACTGTTGAAGGTATGTATACATTAAAATCTATTCATAAACTTGTTAGAAAAAAGAAAGTTAAAATGCCAATAATAAATTTAATACATGATATTATTGAAGGTAAAAAAGATAAAGAAGAGATGTTGAAATTTTTAATTTTAAAATAATTGAGGTATAAATATGAGAAAAATAAAGAATATAATTTTAATAATATTACTTTGGCTATTTAAATGGCATTTAAGAATTATATATTTCTTTATTAAGTTATTTACTATTAGAAAGAAAAGAGTGTTTTTCTTAAGTAGACAGTTTGATAGTGTTCCTTATAATTATCAAAGATTAATGGATGAACTTACAAAAGATGGTTATGATGTTAAAGTAATATGTAAGAAAGTTTCTTCTGGTGTTAATTCGGCTGTTAGAAATGAAAAGAAGAATAGAAAAGGTAATAAAGAATTATCTTCTACTATTAAATATTATTTTAATCTTTATAAACAAATGGTTTATGCAGCTACATCTAAAGTAATTATAGTAGATGGTTATAATATTGTTAGTAGTTTGTTAAAACATAAAAAGGGTACAACTATTATTCAATTATGGCATTCACTTGCAGCTATTAAGAAATTTGGTTATCAAACAATAGGTTATCCAGATGGATTAAATCCTAAAATAGCTAAGATGTTATGTATGCATTATAATTATGATTATGTAATTAGTGGTTCAAAAGCAATGAATAAATATTTTGCTGAAGCATTTAATGTGGACATTAATAAAGTCTTAGAAATAGGTACACCAACAATTGATTTCTTGCTTGAAAAGAATGATAAAATTGTAAATCAAATATATAAAGAATATCCAAGATTAAAAAAGAAAATTAATTTATTGTATGCTCCAACATTTAGAAGTGATGGAAGAAATAATGCAGATGAATTAATTAAGAATATTGATAGTGATAAATATAATTTAATTATATCTTTACATCCAAAAGATATAGCTAAGAAAGATGATAAAGTAATATGTATTGATAGAGATAAATATACTACTTTTGATTTTATTAGAGTTTCTGATTATGTTATAACTGATTATTCAGCTGTAGCAGTTGATTCTTGTATTCTTAATAAAAAAGTTATATTCTATGTTTATGATTATGATCAATATAATAAAGAAAATGGTATTAATATTGATTTATTTAAAGAATTACCAGGATGTACATTTAGGAATGTAAAAGATATGGTTAATATGCTTGATAATAATAAATATAATGAACAAGCATTTCAAAAATTTAGAAAAAAATATGTAACTAATTTAAATGGTGGAAGCACTAATAAATTAATTAAATTGATAGAGGAGAACTTATGAAAAAGATAAAAGCAATGATTATAGACATTTGTAAAAAGAATGTTGTATTTCGTAAAATGATAAGATTTTTCAGACTATTTTTTAAAAAATTAAATTATTTAAAATATAAATTAAAATATAAAGTTGATGATAAAACTATATTTTTTGAAGTTTATGATGGAAGAAATTATACTTGTTCTCCTAAAGCAATATATGAAAAAATGCTTACTATGAAAGAATTTAAGGATTTTAAGTTTATATGGGCATTTAATGATCCTAGTAAACATGATGTTATGAAAGATAAAAGATTAGTGATTGTTAAAACTAATACTAAGGATTATTATAAATATATTTCTAGTTCTAAGTATTGGATTGTTAATTCAATTATGGATGAATGTATAACGAAGAAAAAAGGACAAGTTTATGTTCAATGTTGGCATGGAACACCACTTAAGAGATTAAGATATGATATTGAAGTAAATGGAGCAGTATTAAATACTATAGAAGAAATAAGAAAAAGAAATGATAGAGATGCGGTTAAATTTGATTATTTTATTTCACCAAGTAAATATTGTACTGAAAAGTTTACTTCTGCATTTAATTTAATTGCTTTAGGTAAAAAGAATATTATAATTGAAGAGGGGTATCCTAGAAATGATTCTTTATTTAATAGAGGTAAAAAAGATATTGATAAAATAAAAGATAAGTTAGGTATTCCTAAAGATAAAAAAGTTATTTGTTATTTACCAACATTTAGAGATAATCAACATACTTCTGGTGTTGGATATACTTATAATTTAGCAATAGATTTTGACTCTTTAAAAAAGAGATTTGGTAAAGACTATGTTATATTATTTAAACCACATTATTTTATTGCTAATAAGATAGATTTATCTAAATATAAAAACTTTGTTTATAATGTTGCAAATTACGATGAAATAAATGATATTTATTTAGCTAGTGATTTATTAATCACTGATTATTCTAGTGTATTTTTTGATTATGCTAATTTAAATAGACCAGTTATGTTTTATATGTATGATTTTGATGATTATAAGAATAATTTAAGAGATTTTTATATTTCATTAGATGAATTACCTGGTCCAATAGCTAAAACTCAAAAAGAATTAGAAGATTATATTGTTAATATTGATAAGAGTATTTCTAAGTATAAGAAGACTTATGATAAGTTTAATGATAAATATAATTATTTAGATGATGGAAATGCTAGTGAAAGAGTTATAAGGGTAGTGTTTGATAATTTATTCAAAAAATAATTTTTTCTCATGAAAGGTTGTGTTATATGAATGATATTAAGAAAAAAGTTGTTTTGATTCCATCTGCTTATAATAGTAAAGTTATGGGAGACATAGAAAATTTTATAAAATATTATAAAGATATTTTTGATTTATATGTTTTATATGATAAAAATAATAAAGAAGAAAATGGTATTAAATATTATAATAAGGATGATAAATATGCTAATTATTTAATTTATGTTGCTGATTATATTATTGATGCAGGATCTATTAATGGTAAAACAAGAGTATGCAACACTCAAAAAAGAATTAGTGTATGGCATGGTATTCCATACAAGAAAATGTTTATTGATTTAGATAAAAGTTATGTAGAAGAAGCTCTTGAATATGATTATGGTGTTGATTTAATGGTTTCTCCTTCAAAATTTTATACTGAAGAGTTTTTAAGAAAATCAATGTTATATAACGGTGAAGTTCTTGAGACAGCTGTTTCTAGAACAGATAGTTTATTTAAAAATAATGAAGAGAAAAATACTATTAAAGAAAACTTGGGAATACCATTAAATAAAAAGGTATTGTTATATGCTCCAACATATAGAACTAGTGGAAACTTTGAGTTACCTTTTAATCCAAACAAATTATTAGAAAAGTTAAATTCAAAGGGAAAAGATGAATGGATATTGGTAGTTAAATTACATTATTTAAATAAATTATCTAATGTAAGTAGTAGTATTGTTGATTGTACTTCTTATCCGATTGTTAATGATATTTTAGCTGTTTCTGATATGCTTATTACTGATTATTCAAGTTTGTTTTTTGATTATTCCATTTTAGATAAACCTGCATTATTTTATCAATATGATAAAGAATCTTATGAAAAAGATCGTGGTTTTATGTTTTTGTTAGATTCATATGTTGATAAAAAATATATTATTACAAAAGAAGATGAATTAATTAATAATATTTCTAAGTTTGTTGGTGTTAAGAATTTATCAAAAGTTAAAAAGGAATTTTATCCATATCAAAAACCTGATTCTACAAAAGAATTGGTTAAAAAAATAAATTTGGATTCTAGTCCTAGAAAGATAAAAGATATAATTTTTTTAGTCAATGATTTGAATCAAGGTGGAGGGGTTCATAATTTTATAATGAATCTTGCTCATGAATTTAAAGAAAAATATAATTCTAGAATATTTGTTTTTGGTATTAATGAATTTGCGAATTCAAATGAAGTATTACAAATATTTGATAAAGATAATTATATTGATGTTAAATTGTCTAAAGAAAATGATTTGAAGGCTATTGAGTCTATTTTAAGAAATACTGATGGTTATATTATATCTTGTCAGTTTGGAGCACATAAATCATTTGAAAGATATTTAAAGGATAAAAATAGTTTCTTAATGTTTCATGGAGATATTAAAGATGTTGTTAGTAAAAATATGTATAAATGGCAGCTTAATGCTTTAAATAATTTTGATTTATATAATTATAAGGAATTATTATTATTAACAGAGGGTAATGCTGAAATATTAAAGAAGCATTTAAATAATAAAATTATTGATAAAGTTGGTTATGTTGAAAATTCATTTAGCTTTGGAGAGCATAAAAATTATTATAAGAAGAATGGTGAATTTGCTTTAATATCTAGATTAGACGATGATAAGAATGTTTTTGATGCGATTAAAGTATTTGCTAGTAAAAATATTAATAAGTCTTATAAATTACATGTTTATGGTGATGGTAAATTAAGAAATGAATTTGAAGCTGAGATTAAAAAATTAAAATTAGAAAAGAAGATAATTGTACATGGATATTGTAATGATAAAGATGAAATGTATAAAGATAAACAAGGAATAATACTTACTAGTTTAAGCGAAGGTTTTGCATTAATATTACTTGAAAGTACTAATTATGGAATACCAACTTATTTATATAATTCGTTTACAGCTTTAAAGGAATTTAAAGATTATAGTACTATTAAACTTGTTAAAACATCAGATATAGAAGGATTTGTTGATAAGTTAAATAATGATACAAAGTTTGATACTAAAGATTTTTATTCAATAGAAGAAAAATTTTCTAATGATACTATTGTTAATAAATGGTTAGGTTTGTTTGATAAGATTGAGAATGAAGATTATGTTAGATCAAGTTTTAAAAATAGATTAAAAGATTTTATAAAGAATTCTATTTCTTTTGCTAAAAAGAAACTTGGTGTTATTTATAGAAATTATTTTAAGGAATATCTTTTAAGACATAAAAAAGCAATTTTTGATGTGATAATAAATTTGAAATATATAAAAGTTAAACTAAAGACTTTATTTTCTAGTAATAAACCTTTAGTAAGTATTATTGTACCTTTTTATAATAATTTGGATACAATTGATAATTTATTAAAATCAATAAAAAAATCTGGTTATAAGAATTATGAAGTAATATTAGTTAATGATGGTTCAGATGAAGATCCAAAAGATATTATTAGTAAATATGATAGAGTTAAATATTTTTATAAGAAGAATGAGGGTCCTGGATTAACTAGAAACTTTGCTTTAAAGAATGCAAGTGGTAAATATGTTTTCTTTATTGATTCAGATGATAGAATGTGTAAAGGTGCTTTAAATAATTTAGTTTATTTTGCTGAAAAAAATAAACTGGATATGGTTAGTGGTTTATGTAGAAGAATAAATAATGATACAAAAAAAGCTACTTTTTGGAATAGAGGATTATATAAAAAGAATTATATTAATCAAAGAAATAAGAGATATGTGTTATTTAATGATACTATTAGTACTGCTAAATTATATAATTTAAAAGAATTAAAAAAATCAAAAATTGAATTTGTAAGTGGTTTATATGAAGATAAACTATTTATGGCAAGAATTTATAAGTATTTTGATAAAATTGGTATTATAAATACTCCTGTTTATGATTGGTATGTTTATGGTGAGAATACATCTATAACTACAACTTTTGATTATAATAATGTTTTAGATAGAATTAAAAAAATAAATGAAATATTAGAAGTAATTGAAGAGAAATATAAAACTTATTATATAATATTTGCTATAACTCATGATTTATTTACATTTATAAATAATTATAATTATTATGAAGATGGTGTTAAAAGGAAAATATATAATTTATATAGAGAATTTTTAATGAATAATATTAATTATGTTTATTTAAAGAATATTAAATTACCTGTTAAGAAAGAAATATTGAATTGTATTATAAATGATAAATTTGAAAGATTTGATATTATTTCTAGTTGTGTATCTTATAAAATAATTAATGATAAATTGAAATAAAATATAATAAATGTTAGAATGTAAATGGAGGTATAGATGAAAAGAATTTTAACATATGGAACATTTGATTTATTGCATTATGGACATATCAGATTATTACAGAGAGCTAAGGCATTAGGGGACTATTTAATTGTGGCATTATCTACTGATGAGTTTAATGAAATTAAGGGTAAAAAAGCTTATCATAATTATGAAACTAGAAAAAAAATGTTAGAAGCAGTTAGATATGTTGATTTAGTTATTCCTGAAGAAAATTGGGAACAAAAAATTAATGATGTTAAAGAATATCATGTTGATGTTGTAGTTATGGGAAGTGACTGGGCTGGAAGTGATAGATTCGATTATTTGAAAGATTACTGTGAAGTTGTTTATTTAGATAGAACAGAAGGCGTTTCAACAACAAAAATAAAAAAAGATTTAGGACTTCAAGAACCAAAAAATGATATTAATCAAATTCCAACACCATCAAAGTAGTAATGATATTAAATTGATACTAAGACACATCATGTGATGTGTCTTTATTGATGTTATTTTAAATATATGTTAAAATATATATGAACTTGAGGAGAGATAATGAAAAGATTTTTTAATGATTTAAAGAAGTATAAAAATTATATTATGTATGCAACATGGGCTGAACTTAAAACAGAAGTGATAAATTCATATTTAGGATTTTTATGGATGATACTTGAACCACTTGCTTTTATGCTTATTTATACTTTTATAGCAACAATAGTATTTAAATCAAGTGTTGATTATTTTCCAGTATTTGTTTTTATTGGACTTTCTATATGGAATTTCTTTAATAAGATGGTTACTACATCTGTTAAATTAGTCGCATCAAATAGGGATACTGTTACAAAGGTTTATTTACCAAAGTTTGTATTATTATTAATAAAGATGGGTGTTAATACTTTTAAGATGGCAGTTTCATTTTTATTAGTTGTTATATTTATGATTATATATAAAGTACCAATAACATGGAATGTACTTTGGTTTTTTCCAATTATTATTACTACAATGGTATTTACTTTTGGTGTTTGTACATTAGTAATGCATTTTGGTGTTTTCGCTGAGGATTTAACTAATTTAGTTAATATTGGACTTAGAATGGTATTTTATTTAACAGGTATATTTTATGATATAAGTACTAGAATACATAATGCTGTATATAGAACAATATTACTTGATTTAAATCCACTTGCTAATTTCATTTATAATATGAGAAATGTATTAATTTATAAGAGTGCTCCAGTAGGTATGTGGACTCTTATATGGTTCCTTGCTGGTATATTATTATCAATGCTTGGAATTCATACTATTTATAAATATGAAAATACATATGTAAAGGTGATGAGATAATGAAAAAGGAAGAAATAGCAATAAGTGTAAAAGATTTACATGTGTATTATAGGGATATGAATAGATTTTCTTTGAAAAAAGGAGGTCTTAAAGCTAGAGGTTCTGGAAAAATATTTAAGGCAGTAAAAGGTGTATCTTTTGAAGTACCAAAGGGTCAAATACTTGGTATTTGTGGTAGAAATGGTAGTGGAAAAAGTACATTATTAAGAGCTATATCTGGTATATTTAGTGCTGATTCTGGTAGTATTAATTTACATGGAAATAGTATATCTTTACTTTCAATCGGAGTTGGTTTTCAAAAACAATTAACTGGATATGAAAATATATTCTTATCTGGTATGTTACTTGGATATTCTAAAGAACAAATTGAAACAAAAATAAATGATATTATAGAATTTAGTGAACTTGGAGATTTTATATATAAACCAGTAAGAAGTTATTCTAGTGGCATGTATTCTAAGTTAGCATTTTCAATAACTGCAATACTTGAAACAGATATTATGCTTATAGATGAAGTTCTTAGTGTTGGAGATATTCATTTTAAAGAAAAAAGTTATAATAAAATGAAAGAACTTATAAGTGATGATAAGAGAACAGTTGTTATAGTTTCACATAATAGTAAGACAATTGAAGAACTTTGTGATAAAGTTATATGGCTTCATGATGGTCTTATTAAGGATGAAGGAGATCCAAAGATCATAATGGAAAAATATGAAACATTTATGAGAAGTGAAGGTTAATAAAGAGATAATTATCTCTTTTTTTTAATTATTATTTTTGATACAATTATAAAGTAGGTGATTATATGAATATATATGATTTTGATGATACAATTTATGATGGTGATACTAATAGAGATATAATTTTATATGGATTTAAGAAACATCCTTTTTTAGTAATGAAAGCTCTTAAGAAAGCAAAGAATCTTGAAAAGGAATATAAAAGAGGTATGGTTGAATTTGAGAGAGTTAAAGAAACTATGTTGTCTTTCATATTTAAAATTAAAAATTATCCTAAGTTTATAAATGATTTTGTTGATTCACATATGAAAAAGATTAAACCTTGGTATATGAGTAGAAGAAGTGTTAATGATATTATTATTAGTGCTTCTTATGAATTATGGGTTTCTCAATTTTGTAAAAGACTTGGTATTAAATATGTTATAGCAACTAAAACAGATGGTGAAGGAAAGATAATTGGTAAGAATTGTAAAGGACCAGAAAAGTTAAGGAGACTTGCCACTGTAATTCCTAATGCTGTTATTGTTAGTGCTTATAGTGATTCATCTTGTGATATTCCAATTCTTGATGTAGCTAAAACTGCTTATGTTGTTGAAGGTGATAAATTAATAACATATACTAAGGGATATAAATTTAAGAATAATAATTAGTTAACCAAAAAAGGTTGACTTCTTTTTTATATTGTAGTATATTATAAAGCACAAAGGAGGAATTAAAATGGCAGTTAAGATTAGACTTAAAAGAATGGGTGCTAAGAAGAGACCTTATTATCGTTTAGTAGTAGCTGATTCAAGAGCTAGAAGAGATGGTAATGTTATTGAATCTATCGGTACTTATATGCCACTTGAAGCAGAAAAATATAATGTTAATAAAGAATCTGCTTTAAAATGGTTAAAGGAAGGAGCTCAACCTACTGATACAGCTAAAAATATTTTAAGTGAAGTAGGTGTTATGGAAGAATTCCATAATTCAAAAAGAAAATAAATGAGTTTAGTAGAATTTTCTGAATTAATCGTTAAAAGACTTGTTAAAGAACCAGATTTAGTAAAAGTTCAAGAGTTTGAATCTGATAATGATAAAACAATTGAAATACTTGTTGCTGAAGCTGATATGGGAAGAATTATTGGTAAAGGTGGTAAGATTGCTACTAGTGTAAAAACATTAATTCAAGCAAAAGCTTATAATGATGGTGTTAAAAAAGTAAGAGTAAATATAGATTCATTTTAAGAAATAGGAAACTATTTCTTTTTTGATGAATATGTGTTATAATATGTGGACTAAGTGGGAGGATAGGTTAAATTATGGATATTAAAGATGAACTAGCTTATGAATTATATTTTAGATATCAAAATCTAAGTAAAGAAGAAGGAGACTTCTATTTAGATGTTTTAAGAAGATGTAAAGAAGTTTCTGATAGTGAATACGGACCAAACGGAAGCTATGATATAGTAGAAATGTTAATAGCTCGTGATGAACAAGGAGTAATATTCAATGGTTCTATGTCAAATGGTACTGAGAATAGATTTATTCATGGTAGTATTGCTAATAAGCTTGTTAAAACTTATGTAGATTTAAATGTTGAAAGATTATGTGATGTACCTGAAAGAGAATTTAATGTTCTTGAAGTATTTAATTTTAAACATAGTGAAGTAAAAAGAGATACATATTATAGAGATGGAAGATATTTTGAAGCTACATTTAAACCTTTTGATAAAGAAGAGATGGAAGCTTATAAATTAACTAAAGTATATAGAAAAGGGAATAATTAAATTTATTCCCTTTTAAATTTCAAAATAATTGTTGTTATGGTAATAATTATTAATAATGCTATAGTTAAAATAATTGGTATTTTTATATAACTAAATGTTTCAGTATAACTGTTATTAGTAAATAAAAATTTTGGTATTATTAATATTATTATTGTTGGTATTATTTTATAAATAATATTTTTATTTGATAGATTAAATGTTTCTTTTATATTATTGAATATAGCTAAATTTAATATTGAACAAGCTGTTATAGTAAAGAATATCCAAAGAGATGCGGTTATGTTTTCTATTGAATCTATAAATGAAAATATTTGTATTTTTTTAAGAACTGTATATAATGGATAATCAAACATATTTACTAGGTTTGAACCAAATATACCAAGTGTTACGAATATAGTTCCGAATACTAATAAGAACGATATAGTATAAAAGATAAAATAATATTTATTAAATCTATTTTTATCAACTAATAAATCTTTTTTACAAGTTGTAATGAAGAAGAGAGGCATTGTTGAAAATAAAGCATATATTATTCCTGATATTAATATATTTTTATAATCTACTGTTATAAGTGGTAAATAGTTTTTAATATCTATATATTGAATTAAGTTAATAAAATCAAATATAAACATAATAAGTGATGTATAGAATGTTATAAGTGATACTCTTGTAATTGTTTCTATACCTTTATTAGCCGTATATGTTGTTAGAAATAATATCATTATATAAAAGTATATACTTGGTGTTTCGATTAGATATTGACTTGATAAGAAATTAGATAATCTATATGCTAAAAAAATATATATAAATATTGATATAACTAATATTATAAAGTTTATAGGTATTGATAACTTTTTATATACTTTTTTAATTTTATTAGTAAGTGATAAATCTGGAAATTTATTATAAAAAGATAATAGTATTTTTGACATTATTAATCCTAAGATAAAACCAATAAACATTGAAATAATAGTTGCATTTTTAGATTTACTTAACATATATGATGTTAATATTCCCCAGAATGCTGAACCACTTAATGATATTATTAATGTTGAAAGGCCTAAACTATTTATTTTTTCATTTTTATCTCTCATTTTCTTATTTCTCCTGTTGATATAATGTTAACTGTTATATCATTTTTATTTTTTATATTGTTTAAATTAAATGTTTTTTTGTTATAATTTTTATCATGTTTATAAATATAGTTTTCAATACCTAATATGTCATTGTTATATTTTTTGGTTTTATTAATTAAATTATTTATTTCATCATTCATATAATCTTTGCTTAACTTTTCTAATTTTTTTAATGAGTTTATATCACTTAAATCGTATTTACATTCATAATCTGTTATTTTAGCATTTAAATTTGTATTTATATTAAATATATTATTTTTCCATTTATATTTAGTTTTTATATCTTGTATTTGCATTGTGAATTTTTCATTATCACATTTAACTGTTATTGAACTTTTATCTATTGTATTTGTTAATATGTTGTATGTTATTGATTCGTTTTCTGTAAATTCTATTATTTTGTTATTTTGATAACTTATTTGATTAGATAAATAAAGTATATCTTTTTCATTATTGTTAACTATTTCTATTCTAGGATATATTATATCTATACCTGGTTCTAGTTTTTTATAAACCAAATCTATAAATGAAAGTGGTGTAGAGGAAGAAAATATTTGTTTATTAAATTCTAACATCTTTTCTATATGTAATGCTGTTTTATCATTTATTCTAAATATTTTATCTTTTATATTTGAATTTATATAATAAACAAAGAAGTTCATAGATGATTTTGAATTTCTAAGAAAATAATCATAATAATCAATATCACTTTTTAATATATTATCTGTTATTATTAATATTTTTAAGTGTGGTATGAATACTTTTTTGTTAGTTAGTTTTGACATTTCTTTTATTGCTTCATCTATTGAAGTTGATTTTGTTGTTAGAATTTGTAGTTCACTTTCTTTATCATTTATAATTAGTTCACTTGTTATTTCATATTTATTATCAACATAATCTATTATTATTCCACTTACTATTGCTAAATCATTTATTTCTGTATAGTCTTTACATCCAGTTAAAGTAAGAAGTAAGAGTATAAGTATTATTTTTTTCATAGATTCTCCTTATCTGTATTTTGTAATATTAAACCTTGTTTTATTAATTTCTTTTTATTTTTAATATTTAGATTAGGACTTATTGGTATCATAAATGGTTTACCAAATGATTTAATACTGCATAGATTAGTTATTATAAATATGAATCCAAATAATACTCCGACTATGCCTAAGAAGGAAGCTAAGAACATAAGTAAATATCTATAAAATCTTATGAATGATTGAAAATCATAATATACAAAGAATATTGAACTTATCGCGGTTACTGCAATTATTATTACCATAATAGGGGAAACTACTCCAGCATTAACAGCTGAATCTCCTAATATTAAGGCTCCAAGTATTGAAAGAGATGTACCTCTTGATGATGGGGTTAATGCATCTCCCTCATATAGAAGTTCAAAAGTAAACATTAAAATAAATGCTTCAATTAAAGCTGGAAATGGGACAGAAGCTCTTTGAAGTGAAAAGTTTATTAATAAATTAGTTGGTAATATCTGTTGATCATAAGTAATTATTGCTAAATATATAGCTGGCATAAATATAGTTATAAATAATGCTATAATTCTTATTATTTTAACAAATCTAATATATATTTTTTTTTGATAATTATCTTCATCATTATAGAAATAATCCATAAAGAATGTAGGTATTATTAAAGCATTACAAGAGTTTTCTGATATTATACATATTTTTCCTTCTGTTAAACATTTACTTATTGTATCTGGTTTTTCAGTTGATTTTATAGATGGAAATGTTGATTTATTTTCGTTTGCTATAAGAGATTTTATATAATAAGTATCTAATATTTTATCGGATTTAATACTTTCTATTTTAGTTATGGTTTCTTCTAGTAATTCTTTATCAACCATATCTTCTAAATACATTATACTTACTTTTGTTTTGGTTTTAGCACCAAGTGTTAATTCTTTTATATGAAGTGAATCAGTCTTTAATCTTTTTCTTATAAGACCTATATTTGTGTTATAATTTTCATTAAATGAATCTTTTGGTCCTTTGAGGGTTGGTTCACTTGAAGGTTCATTAATGCCTCTATCTAAATTAGCTTTTGTTTCGAATGCAATTACTTCATTTTTATATATTAATACAGTAAATCCATTATATAAATATTCTGTTATATCTTTTTCTTCTATTTCTATAAAACTTATTGATGGTATATGATTTTGTATATCATTTTTTAATGTAGAAATAACTTCACTTTTTATTAAACTTCTTTTTGCTAGATAATCTAATATAAAATGATTTGATAGTGTAGAAGAAGATACAGTTTGTATATTTATTATATAAATTTTAGACATTCCAAAAGATTCTTCTTTTATTTGAAGATCAGGAGCATGTTCTTTCATTTTATATAATTTATCAATATTTATCATATTTTTATTATGAGTAATATTTTATTTTTTATTCTTTTAAATATATAGTAGATTTTTGTCTAATTGTTATTGTTATAAATATAGTTTTTAATACATAAAATATAGTTAGAAAGAAAGGAGAAAAAAGATTGACAATAATTAAATTTTATAGTAGTACACAGAGCTATAAAAGGAAAATAGTTGATAATTTTTCTTTATAATTCAATTTTGGAAGGGTTTTGGAATGAGTAAGAAATTACTTGTAGTTCTTATGTCTTTCGGGCTTGTTTTTTTTAGTGTTAAAGCAGATGTTAAAGATGCTCTAAGAGAAGAATATGTTGGATCTGATATTAAAACTGTAGTTGATGCTTTTAAAAATTTAACATTAGAAGAAGCAAATCAAAAGAAATTAGAACTAGAAAAAGATAATCATTATACTAAGGTTACTATTAAGATTAAACCTTATATGATTGATAGTGGTAGAGATGAAGCTATAAACATTACTAAAAGTTTTTCTAGTAAGTAATAGTTAGATATGTTGATACAAAATGTAATGAATTAAAAGAAAGTATTAGTACTATTGATAAAGTAGGAGCTAAATATGAAACTACATATCTAAAGTATTGGTAAATATGATTTTGTTTATGTAGATAAAGATAGTGATGCAACGGCTGGTGAATATGAATATGCTGTTAAAACAGTTACATATGTATATGAGTATGTTGGTGGAACAGGTGTTACAACTAATTATTATTTAGAAATTATATTTGTAGTAAGTTTACTAGCATTAATAACTGTAATTAAACTTAAAAACAATTAAAAAATATGGATTTTAAATCCATATTTTTATTTGACTAAATAATTAATGTAAATAACAATATTATAAGTATTATATATATTGATAAAGATAAACCATATGTTAATATTTTTTTAGTTTTTGAATCAACTGTGTATTCATATATTTCTACATATGGTACAGGATTTCTTCTATACCAGCCTTTAACCATAACTGTTTTTCCAAAATATTGTTCACTCTTAAATATAGCAAATAATTTATTAACAAAGTGAATGGGTTGATTATAATCTAAGAATATAATGCCAGTTTCATCTTTAATTACAAAGTCTTCATTAAATATACATCCAGGATTTCCTCTTCCGATTATTTCTCCTTTTAATATACAAGGTATTGCTGTTACATTTGATACTTTAACTTCGCTTAATAATTCTGAAACAGTTGTTTCTTTATAATTATTTCTATGTCTTCTTTTAAATTTAATAAATGATGTTATCACTGTAAATAATAAACAAGTAGCAATAACTTTTAAACTTTTATCACAGAAATATAATATTATACTTATTATTCCTAAAATAGATGGCATAAAGTTTACAATTAATTCTAATAAGAAATCATCTACATAAGATTCAGGCTTTACTAAATCAAATACTATATAAGGTTCTTGATTAAATTCTTTAGATCTTTTAGATATAGCTAATAATCTTTTAGAAATAAGAGGGTGAGTAGAGTTAAGTTCTGCCCATTTTCCCCAAGGGTTCCACATTTCCCATTTCATTGCTGATTTTATTTTATCTTTACAAACTGTATTATTTTCTATACAATTTATAGCCATAGCTTTTGATTCTTTAACATCACTAATACCAAGAGTACTATTTTTAGATGGATTATGTTTTCCATTCTTTTTAGCTGTACTAAGTCCAAATCCTATTTTAACAAGTGCCTCTGCTAAACCATTTGGATTTTTAGTTTCATCAATAGAGAAACTATCAGCATAATATTCTCTTGTTCTAGATAACCATAATACAATATATTCAGATATTATATAAAGAATATAAGCAATTACTGAAAACACTACTTTAACAATTGCATCATTTTTATCATCAACATCAGAATTAGCAAACATTTCATATATTGCATAAAGTACTAATGGTATTATTTGTACTGCTGTCATAAATAACATATCATAATGTACAATATGTCCTATTTCATGAGCAACTACTGTTTTGATTTCCTCTTCATTTAGTAAATTAAATATTCCATCAGTAAGAACAATTCTTGCATCTTTTTTAGTTCTTCCATATGTAAATGCATTTGGAGCTCCATCATGAATTATTCCTATTTTTGGATATTTAACATTATATTTATTACATAACTCTGTAATAAATGTTTTTAAATATTCTGGAATTTCTTCATTGAACTTTGCTTTATAGAACCATTTCATTGATAAATCAGTGAAGAATGGAGCTAGTAAGAATTGTAAAACTATTATACCAATAGTAATATAAATTCCTATTATTGTGTCAACTCCAGCCATATAAGTTATAGGTATAATTATGATACCAAGTAAACCATATAGACAAGTTATTGTTAGTAAAGATATTCCAAGTAAACTTTTTTTCATTTTATCACTTCCTTATAATAATAATAACATAAATTTCCTTTTATTTTAAATGTATATTTGACTTTGTGAAAAATTTGTGATATATTCTTGTTGAATTTAAAGAGAAAGGAGTGGAGAAAAATGAAGATTTTAAATTTGAATTTATATGTTTTTAATGATAAGAGTTTTAATAAAGGAAGTGGGAATCTTCAATGTTTTCCACAAACTTTATAACGGTTAATATTTAATTAGTTAGACTACTCTTATTTGAGTAGTCTTTTTTTGGAGGTAAGAAATGAAAGATTTAAAAGAATTTATGCCTCTAATTAAGTTAATGAAAGATGAAAAGGGTAAACTTATCTTAGCAAGTGTAATAGTTGTTATATGTGGTTTTTGTGAGATATTTACTGGTTATTTAAATGGTAAAAGTATTGAGTGTATTACAGAAATGAATATTAAGTATGCACTTATATATATTGGTATATATTTTCTATTAGAGATTACTACAGATGGTATACTTTATTTAAAAGCTAAATCAATATTATCAAAATTAGAAAGTGTACTTACAAGAAAATTAGAGTTTTATACATATCAAAAAGCTCTTAACTTACCAGCAGTAGCATTTGAAAAAATGTCTTCTGGTGAGATAATTAATCGTATAACAAATGATGCTAATACATTAAGTTTTGTATTTTTAAGATTATTAAATATGGTAACTGTTTTAGTTACATCATTTGTTGTATTGATATACATATTTATAAATTCTTGGATTATAGGTTTAGAAATAATAGTTTGTATAGTTATATTATATTTAATAATAAAGAAGTATAATCCAATATTAGAAAAGATACATAAAGATAGGAAAAAGGAACAAGATAAGTTTATATCTTTAACAAATGAGTCAATTAGAGGTATAAGAGAGATTAAAACATTAGGTGTTAAGAATAATTTAGTTAATAATGCAATTGAAATTGTAAAAAGAATATTTAATAAGTCAGCATATGAAATTGATACTAAAAAGAATTTTGATATAGGAACAAGATTTTTAAAATCAGTTCTTGAATGTGGTGTTATAGCTACTAGTATAGTGTTACTATACTATAAACAAATTTCATTATCATTTTTAGTTTCTATGACATACTACATTTATAGATTTACTTATTTAATAGAAGATATTAATGAGTTAACTCAAACATATCAAAAAGTAAAAGTATCTGTTTCAAGAGTTAATGATATTTTAGAAAATAGACTTTTTGAAGATGAAAAGTTCGGAGGTAAAGAATTAGAAAATGTTAAAGGGGTAATTGAATTTAAGAATGTATCATTTGCTTATCCTGATGAAGAAGATACACTTAACAACTTTAATTTAAAAGTTGAGCCAAATACAAAGATAGCTATTGTAGGTGCTTCTGGTCAAGGTAAGAGTACATTATTTAACTTATTAACTAGAATATTTGATGTAAATAAAGGAAAGATATTTATTGATAATGTTAACATTAAAGATTTAAAAGAAAGTGAACTTAGAAAAAATATATCTATAATAAGACAAGAGCCTTTTATATTTAATAGAACAATAAAAGAGAATTTCCTTATTGTAGATGAGAATCTTACTTTAGATGAGATTCGAAAGTATTGTAAAATGGCATACTTAGATGATTATATAATGTCACTTCCTAAAGGTTATGATACTGTTTTAGGAGAAGGTGGAGTTAATTTATCAGGTGGTCAAAAACAAAGATTATCTATTGCTAGAACTTTATCAAGAAATAGTAAGATAATATTATTTGATGAAGCTACTTCTGCTCTTGATAATAATAGTCAAAATTATATTAAGAAAACAATAGATGATTTAGTAAATGATCATACAGTCATAATAGTTGCTCATAGACTTTCCACTATTATGGATGCTGATATTATACATGTTGTAGATCATGGTAAAGTTATAGCTACAGGTAAACATAATGAATTGTTAAAAACATGTGAATTTTATAAAAATCTATATTTAAATGAGTCTTTAAATTCATAATATAAGATACTAGAAATAGTATCTTTTTTATTGTATAATTTTAACAGAGTAGAGGAATGTATATGAAAGAAAAAAGAATATTATTTATAACTGGAATTATTATGTTATTTTTTATGTCAGTAGGACTTTCTTATTCTTATTTTACTACAACTGTAAGTGGTAATGAAAATGCAAAAGATATGGTAGTAGAAGCAGGAACATTAAAGTTAGAATACACAGATGGACCAGAAATTACTGCTAAGAATATTAAACCTGGATGGACAATAACGAAAACAGTATCAGTAAAAAATACTGGTACATTAGATGCAATATATAATTTAAAATGGAAAGAATTAACAAATACAATTACAAGTGATGAATTAGTATTTGATTTAAATTGTGAATCATCAACTGACACTTGTTCATATATAAATTTAGAAAATCAAGTAGTGCCATCTTCTTCTGATTTAATTATGGGAGATATAATAATATATCCAGGTGAAATACAAACTCTTTCATTAACATTAACATTTAAGGAACTTAATAAAGATCAAAATTATAATCAAGGTAAAAAGTTAAATGGAGTATTAAATATTGAAGAAACAACAACTACTAATGATAACGAATACACAATGTATGCACAGGTTATAAATAAAAATAATGAACCAATAGCTAATACAACAATAGAATTACAAAATGAATCAAAGACAGGAACAACAGATGACTCAGGTTATGTAATGATAGATGCTATTAAACCTGGCTCACATACATTACTTGTAAAAAATAGTAGTGGAAATGTATTAGATACAAGAAGAGTATCAATACAACAAAAGAAAGAATCTGATGTAATTGATAGCAAAGTAATATATGCAGATATAACATTACCTCAATTTACCACAACAATAGTATTAAATGATTCAAATAAAATAGAAGAGATGTCTAACCTAATAACACCACCTGATGAGTGTTTTAGTGTTAGTAATGGGGCTATAAAAAAATATAATCCTAATAACAATGTTAACTGTCCATTAGAGTTAATAATACCTAGCAAAGTTAATGGAAATGTTATTACAAGTATATCAAAAGTAATGTCAAGTTGTTCATCTTATGCTGGTGCATTTGAGTCTCTTAATTTAAGAAAAATAATAATACCAAGTACAGTAATAACAATAGAAAATTTTGCATTCAAAGATAATCAATTAACTAGTGTAATAATACCGGAAGGTGTGACGACAATAAGAACTAATGCATTTGAATATAATCAAATAACAAGTATTATAATACCTAAAAGTGTAACATCAATAGAACAATCTGCTTTTGCAAATAATAACTTCAAAATGATAAAAATTAAAGAAAAAGCAAAGAGTAGTGAATTTAGCACATATAAACCTAATTGGGGTTGGGCAGATGATGTAACTTGTGTCAAGAATAATACTGAGAATGTAGAAAACGGTTGTATTACTTGGGGAGCTGAATAGTTATTTCATAAGAAGGACGAATGTCTTTCTTTTTTTCTTTTATCAAAAGTGGTTTTATAGCATATTCTATTATAGGAGGATGTCATGTTTAATAATTATAAAGAGATTGTTACTAAAACTATTATAGGTAAAGGTAAAAAGGTATTTAAAAATGATTATGAAATAGTTGTTGATAAAGATATTAATAATGTACTTGGGTGTTGGGTTATTAATCATAACTTAAGGGGTAAGAAAGATAATGATTATATTAAAATAAATGGTAGTTATGATATAAATATTTGGTATAGTTATGATAATAATACTAAAACAGATGTAGTAAGTAGAAAGATGTTTTATGAAGAAAAGGTTAAAGTTAAAGTAAGAGAGAATACTGAACTAAATGATGAATCAGAAATTATAATAAGAAGTCTTAAGAATCCTACTTGTGTAGATGTTAGTAATGAAGATAAAACTATTAAATATACAATATCTAAG
This sequence comes from Mycoplasmatota bacterium, assembly GCA_022774645.1. Lineage (GTDB taxonomy): Bacteria > Bacillota_I > Bacilli_A > RF39 > UBA660 > CAG-1000. The sequence goes on from JALFKQ010000032.1 coordinate 119,712, forward strand.
GAACTTGGTATAGAAATAGTAGGAGATGAAAAGATAAAGATTCCTGTTTCTAATAATGAAGATGATTATGATATTATAGTTGATGAAGATGAAATAAATAATGAAATTGATAAAAGTGTTGATACAAATTATCTAGTGAATAAACAGTGAAAACTGTTTTTTTAATTAATAAAATGTGTTAATATAAATATGGAGGTAGATATGAAAAAACTATTGTTATTATTAATGTCAATTGTTATGATTTTTACTTTAAGTGGTTGTGAAAGTAGTGAGAAAGTAATTAGTATATATGGTGTTGTTAGTAAGAATGAAATTAAAGAAATGAAATATGAATATGATAAGAATTTAAATATAAGTAAACTTGCTAATGCTTTATCTTTTTGGAGTGGAGCTAATTTTTATTTAGAAACTAGTGAACCAAGTGATAATGTTTTATATGTTAATTTTTTAGGTAATTCTGATTTTGTTAAGGGTTTAGGTAATGTTAAGAGTAAAAACTTTACTTTTAAAGATGATAATGAACTTAGATTATTTATGTTAAATAGTTTAGCATATACTATTAGAAAGAATATTAAAGAGTATGATATATATTTTACTGCTAATGGTAAAAGTATTAATGAATATTTAAGTATTGATGATATTGATTTTACTAAAGCTTATAATACTATTGAAAATGAGTTGGTTGTTTACTAAACTCTTTTTTGATATTATAATATGCAGTACTGATTAGGGGTGTTAATATGAAAGATAGAATAAAAGCTACTTGTTTTTTAATGGCAATGTTAACAGTATTAAATATGAGTGGTTGTGCTAAAAAAGTTAAATGTAGTGAAACTGCTAATCATTCTCATTTATATGAATGTTCTATAGATGATGTTACCGTTAAAAGATACTTTACTTCTGAATATGAAGAGAAGAAAGAAGGGGATTTAGTTTTTGATAGAACTAAATATTATAGTTTTAGTACTAAAAGATTAAATTTAATAATTGATAATGATCTTGCTAATATGAATGATAATTTTGAATATTTAGCTTATTTAGAAGAAAATGGATATAAAAATTCTAAGAATAAATGGATTTGTTATTGTATAGATATAGAAGATAATATTTTATGTGATGAGTTTGATGATATTGAAACTGCTGTTTCTAGTGGTTATTGTTATTTTAAATGTACTGGTAATATTGATGATATAATTTCATTAGAAAAAGGTAAAACATTGACTAAGAGTATTGGATAATACTCTTTTTAATTGACTTTGTGTATCAAATATGATATAATGTACTAAGTTTATATGGGGGATTGGTTATAATGACAAATAAACAAGCAAGATTGATGTTGAAAATGGATCTCAATAAACCATTTACTAAGGAAGAATTAACATCAAAATATAGAAAGTTAATTAAAGAATGTCATCCTGATATGCATGCATCTGAGGATGAAAAAAGCATAGAATTTTATAATAAAAAGGCCACATTATTAAATGAAGCTTTTGCAGTGTTGAAATCTAGTTTAAACAATACTGATTTTATTAATAGAAAAAGTACTGTTTTAAGTATGATGAAAAGTAGATTTGAGAATTGTAAGGATTCAACTTTAAAAAGACAAATAGTTGATATTTTTTCAACAGTTGTTTTTATTGATAGATGTAATGATGATAGTGAATTAGATAAAATGGTTAAAGCATTTAATACTTCTGTTTATGCTTGTTATCAAAAATATGAAACTGACTTTAAAATTAGAAATAGAATTCCTAGTAATTATTCTAACAATCTTAATTATGATTGTTCTTGTGATGAGTTTATTACTAGTTTAAATGAATTACAATTTTCTTATGATCGTTTAGTTCAAAATAAAATAAATGGTTCTATATACACATATTTTTCACCTTTTGATTCAGTTTTGTCATCACCTTATCTTGATAATGTAATTGATGATGTTAAATATAAACTTCATAATTATAATTTGTCTGTAGCTTTAGAAGAAAATACTTTTGATGGTTTTACATCTTATTTAAGAAGTGTAAAAAAATATTTTGAAAGTGTTAATCTTGAATATTTTAAAATAAAAAAATTAATTAGTAAGTTACCTGGTAGTTATACTGATAGTGGTACTTTAAAATGTAGATTATTATCTAAATTAAATGATTCAATATTTATAGGTAATTTTGATACTGTTAAGGATGAAATTGTAAATTCTGTATACAGTAAGCAAGATGAAATAGTTGCAATTAAAAAGATACAAAATTATTTAAAATTAAAATCAAGTATAGCTAGTATAAGATGTAAAACTAATCTTAAGTCTGCTGATTTAAATTATGTAAGAAAGATGACTGATAAATGTGATAATTTAATTAAAATGGCTCTTGATGGTAAATATTGTTTAGAAGATATTTCTATTCTTGAAAATATTACTTTTAGTGATCCTGTTAAGGATAAAATGATTTTATCTTTACTTGATAATCAAAGTTTTTCTGTTTATATTAAAGCAAATGATAGATTAGAAAATGATCCTTTTGTATTAAAATCTTCTAATGATGAGTTTTTATCTGTTGATGAAGATTCTAATGTAGTTATGTCTTCATCTGAGGAAATATCTAAAGATAATGATATGCTATCATTAAATGAATTTGTTAGCTATGGTAAACCTGTGTTTAGATATATTAGTGATGGTGAAAATGTAGATGGTATTTTATATGAGTATCAAGGTTATGAACTTGTATATAGTTATAATGAAAGAACTGGTATTATTGAAAGTGTATATGTAAGACCAGTTACTAATCATTTTGGATATAATTATGGTGAGAAGTTTGATATTACTAGTATAATAAATTATCATGTTAAGAAAATGTTTAAACCATATGTTAGAAAAATACAAAAGAAAAGTAATAATTATAAAACATTGAAAATACAAAAAGTGGGGAAATAATGATGAATGAGTTAGTGTTAGAAAAGTTATTAAATAGATATGGTATAGATGGTAAAACATTTGTTAAGAATAATCCTAAGGTTGTATCTAGATGTAAGTATGATGATGTAGTTTCTGCTTTGGATTTTTTAATAGATGAACTTTCTGTATCACCTAGAAATATTTTAAAAACTCCTAGTGTATTGTATTATGGTGTTAATAATTTAAGAGAAAATTATAAATATTTAATTGATAATGGTTTTAAACCTTTTGAAATAATAAGAACTTTACATATATTAAATACTGATTCAAATGAATTAAAAAGAACTTTTGAATATTTAAGAGAAAACTATGGTATTAAGCTTGTTAAAAGAACAGCTTCGGTATTAAAAATATCTGTCGGAAGAATTAAAAAAGTTGAAGAGTTATTGGATGATAAGTCATTAGTTTTATCAGCAGCTATTTCTAGTTTAAGTATAGATGAAATGAAAAAGACTATTGATTTATGTAATAAAAATGGAATACCTTTAAGAGGAATAATATTTAGAAAAAAAGAAAATGAAATTCAAGATATTATTAATGTATGTAAAAAGTATGAAATAAAACCTGTAGGTACAGTATTTCAAAGAACTGCAGATGAAGTAGAGAGAATAATATTTATGTGTAGAAAAAATGGGGTAAAACCAGAAGGAAACATATTTTTAAGATCTGCTGATTCTGTTAGTGAGGTTATAGATGTATGTAAGAAACATGGAATTAAAATAACTGGCTCTGTGTTTCAAAGAGAAGCTTCTGAAATAGAAGAGATTAAATTATTATGTGATAAGTATGGTATAAAACCTAATGGTAATGTTTATAGAAGACCAGCTGTTGAAATAGAAGAAATAATTAATACTTGTTTAAAATATGGTATTAAACCAGTAGGTATTGCTTTTTATAAAACAGCTGATGAAATAGAAAAAATAGTTTCTGTTTGTAAAAAATATAATATTAAAATGACTAAGAATGTTTTACTTAGAAAGGCTAGTGAACTTGAGGATATAGTTATTTATTGCCTTAATAATGGTATTAAACCTGAGGGTACGATATTTCAAAGAAAATTTGATGAAATAAAATCTATGAAACAAATTTGTGATAAATATGGTATTAATGCTGGAGGAACTGTTTTCTTAAAGAAACCTCGTGATTTAGAACAAGTAATATTATTATGTAGAAAACTTGGTATAAAATGTGAAGGTGATATATTCTTAAGAACTAAAGATGAAATATCTTCAATAAAGTCTATTTGTGATAAGTATGGTGTTGTTGCGGACGGAATGGTATTTAGAAGAACTCCAGAAGAAGTAGAAGGTATTTTTGAATTATGTCAGGAAACAGGAATTAAACCAGAAGGAATGATATTTTTAAGAACTAAAGATGAAATAATTGATATTATTGAAGTTTGTAAAAAATATGGTATTAAAGCGGAAGGTTCAGTATTTTTAAAAACTGCTCCTGAACTTGAAAATATATTATTATTGTGTGCTAAATATAATTTAAAACCACAAGGAATGATATTTAAAAGAACTGAAGATGAGATTTTAGAATTATTGGATATATGTAGAGAAAATGGAATTAAACCAGAAGGAAACACTTTCAAATGTTCTCCAGATAAATTAAGAAGATTAATTTCTATAACTAGTGTGCATGGAATTAAATTAGAGGGAACTATATTTGATAAAACATGTGATGAAGTAATAAAAATAAAAGAAATATGTGATAGATATGGAGTTGTTCCGTATGGAGTAGTATTTCAAAGGTCATCAGAAGATTTAGAAAATACAATTAAAGTATGTGAGAAATATGGTTTAAAGAAAGAAGGTTCCGTTTTTAGAAGAACTGCTCCTGAACTTGAAGAAACTTTGAGATTATGTAGAGAAAACAATATAGAAATTTCAGGTAGTATATTTAAAGTTAAACCTTCAAAGTTATCTAAAACAATTGATTATGTTAAAAGTAATTATGGAGAACAATATTTAACAAGTTTAATATTAAGTAAGAATATTGAACATCTTAAAGTGGTTTTACCTTATCTTGAAAAAGAGGGATTACTTCCTTATGTTATAAATAGTTCATCAATATTAGATTTAAGATTAGATGAAATTATTGAAAGAAAAGAATATATAGAATCTATTGGTGAAGATTTAATAGTTAATGGTAAATTTAATATTATATTTGGTAAAACAAGAAGAAATTATGAAAAGTTAAAAAATAATCAAAAACAATTAAAAATGAATATGGAGTAAGTTATGATTGATGTATTTGATTTAAGTGAGTTGTTGACTGAATATGGAGTTGATCCTAAAAGAGTATTAAAGAATAATCAAAAAATATTATCAAGAGGTGAATATTTTGGTATTAAAAATATGCTTGATTATTTAATAGGTGAACTTAATGTTTCAGCTAGAAATATTGAAAAGTGTCCAAGTATTTTATATTCTGATTTGTTTAGTGTTAAAGAAAATTATAACTTTTTAAAGAATTCTGTTATTAAAAATAAAGATGTTGTTTCAACTCTTCATATGTTAGGAGTTGATCCTAATGAATTAAAGAAAACTTATGAATATGTTTTAAATAAATATGGTAAAAAGTGTTTAAGTAATATAACATCTATATTAAGGGTACCGGTTGAAAGAATTAAAGCGATAGAGAGTATGCTTGATGATGAGAGGTTAATAACATCTGCTGCTATATCATCTTTAAGTATTAATGATATTGAAAAGGATATACTTATATGTAGAGAAAATGGTGTTAATATTGTTAGAAGTGTTTTCAAGTCATCTCCTAGAGATTTAGAAGATATAGTTATTACTTGTAAAAAATATGGTATTAAACCTGAAGGAACTATGTTTTTAAGAAATGCAAAAGAACTTGAGAAAATATTTGAAATATGTAAAGAAAATAGTATAGAACCAAAAGGTACGATATTTTTAAGAAGTCCTTTAGAAATTGAAAAGATTATTAATTTATGTAAAGAACATAATATTAAACCAAAAGGTAGTGTTTTTTCAAAAACTTCAGATGAAATTCAAAGAACTATTGATATTTGTAAAAAATATAATGTTAAATTAACAAGTACTGTTTTTTTAGGTAGTTCAAGTGAAGTAGAAAAAATAATCTTGTTATGTAGAAAATATGATATAGAGCCAGAAGGAGCAGTTTTTCAATCATCTGTTGGTAGTTTAGAAAAAGTAATTTATTTATGTAAAGAAAATAATATTGAACTTAAAGGTATTTTGACGCAGAGACCTATTGAAGATATAATTAGTGTTATTGATTTATGTAATAATAATGGAATTAAGCCAGAAGGTAATATATTTAGAAGAACTAAAGAAGAAATATTAGATTTAATAGTTGTATGTAGAAAATATGGAATTAAGTTAAAAGGAACAGTATTTCAAAGAACAGCAAAAGAAGTAAAAGACATTGTTGAAATATGTAATCGATTTAATGTTTCACCAATAGATAGTATGTTTTGTAAGAAACCTAGTGAAGTGAAACAAATATTAGAAATATGTAAACAATATAATCTAAAAATTAGTGGAAGTATGTTTGTTATGAAATCTAAATCTATACTAGAATCAATTGATTATGTAAAAGATAATTATGGTATAGAATATGTTACAGATTTAATAATAAGTAAAAGAGTAAGTTATTTAAAAACAGTTCTTCCATATTTAAAAAGTGAGGGTTTACTTCCATATGTAATTAATAGTTCATCAATACTTAGTTTAAGATTAGAAGAAATAATTGAAAGAAAAGAATATATAGAATCTATTGGTGAAGATTTAATAGTTAATGGTAAATTTAATATTATATTTGGTAAAACAAGAAGAAATTATGAAAAGTTAAAAAATAATCAAAAACAATTAAAAATGAGTACGGAGTAAACTATGGATATTGATTATGATAAAATAAAAGAAATATATGGAAATGATATACTTTCTGAAATAATATCTAATAAAGAAGATATAATTAAAAATTTATATTATTTTTATCAACTTGGTTTTGAAGATGTAGAAGATATATTTGAAAGACAAGTTATGATATTTATTTGTTCTAATGATGAATTTATTAATAAAATAAATAATCTTATTAATAAAATAGGTAATAATTACATAGATGAAATAGAAAATAATATTGAACTTTTAGATGAATTAAATTAGAAATACGAAAGTATTTCTTTTTATGTTATAATATTTTTGAAGGAGTAAATATGAATCAAGAAAAGATTGGAAAATTTATTAGAGAACTTAGGAAAAATAATAATTTAACACAAGCAGACTTAGCTAATAAATATAATGTTACTTATCAAGCTGTTAGCAAATGGGAAAATGGTAAGAATATTCCTGATATATCAATACTAAAACAAATGAGTAAAGATTTTAATATTGATATAAATGATTTACTTGATGGAGAAGAAAATAAGAAAAAAGTAAAACCATATTATTTTATTATTGGTTTTGTTATAGTTTTATTTATAATTTTACTTATTATAATATTTACTCATAATGAAGATTTTGAATTTAAAACATTAACTACTACTTGTGATGATTTTACTATTAAAGGAAGTATATCTTATAATAAAGATAAATCATCTATATATGTATCTAATATTAAATATTGTGGTAAAGAAGATAAAGTTTTATATGACTCTATTAGTAGTACTTTATATGAAAGCCATAATAATATTATTAAGAAGATAGATGAATATAAGAGTGAAAGTAAGAAATTAATTACATTAGATGATTATTTAAGTGAATTAGAATTTGCAGTTGATAATTATGAATCTAGTTGTAAAACATTTAGTAGTAATGATTTATATATAGAAATATTAGCAAGTAAAGATGGTAAAACTATTACTTATAAAATACCTTTAACTCTTACTAGTTGTCCAAAGTAAACTTATATATGAAGTTTACTTTTTTTATGTTAAAATTAATATGGTGAGATATATGACAATTGAAGAGATAATAGAAAAGAATTTTAGTTCAAGTTTTTATGATAGTAATAATTTTGAAGATATATATAATTTTGTAGAAAGTTGTGAGTCTAAACTTACATTAAAAAAATTAGGTATTGAGACTAGTAACATTGTAAGTTATGTAAAAGGTGAAAAGACTCCCCAATATACTGTTAAATGTGAAAATGATACAGTTACTTATTTATATGATTTTGATAGATTTAAAGAAGGTTTAACATCACATATATCTAGAAATGTAAGTGAGCTTTCTTTACCAAGTACTTTTTTAAGAGATAATTTTGATTTTTTAAAAGAATTACCAAATTTAAAAAGCTTAAATATTAATAATTATGGTTCTTTGTCTTTAGAAGAACTTGATTTTCTTTCAGAACAAACAACAGTAAGTAATGTTGAAATGGGATTTTTTCCTTTAGATGGTAAAAATAATCCAAAATATATTGGAATAGTAAAAGATGGAAAAACTTATGGTTTTTATGGAAATATTAAATTATCACAGAGTAAATTGCCATCTTTGAATCCTGATTTTGATTTACTTATGTCATCAAATGAATCTGAAAAGAGTAGAAATATTAAGGTAACAGCTGGTAAATTAACAATTCAGAGTCTTGAAAAGATATTTGATTCTTTTGATGAAGATATGCAAACTTGTGATAGACTTGTTGAAGTAAATTGTGATAATGCTAAATATTCTTTTAATATTATTGATGGAATAGTTAATATTAATATTGAAGATAGTAATGTTGATATAGCAAATGATTTATATGATTTTTTTATAAAAAGAGGTTTAAAAGTAGAAAGTATTATTATGAATTTGTCTATTAATTATAAAGAACCATTTAATTATATAGATAGAGATTATTCTAAACTTGATAAACTTAATGAAAAAGTTTCACTTAGTGTGAGGGAAAAATATATGTCTATGTCTAATTGGGAAGATTTTAGAAGTCTTGTAGAATCAATGAAGTGGTATAGAAAAATTATTAATGATTATCCATTGTCTCCAGTAGAAAAATTAGCTTTTGCCTATGATATATTAAAAACATTTAATTATAACGAGTCACCTGTTAACACTGATGAATCTAGAAATCCAACTAAAATAATAAAGACAGGTCATATTGTTTGTGCTGGATATACAAATATGCTTGAAGAAATATTTAGAGAATTAGATTCTAATATTAATATAGGAGAATTTGGTGTCACCTGTTATGAAGATGATGATAAAACATTACTTGGTTATCATAGTAGATCAATGGCTTATGTAGAAGATGAGAAGTATGGTATAAAAGGTCTTTATGCTTTGGATCCTACATGGGATAGTGTAAAAAGCAAGGGAAATAAAGTTATTGATAAAGATTATACAGCTCTTGATTTATATAGATATTTTATGATTCCATTTAGTGATTATAAAACTGTGTTTGAACATGATTCTGATATTAGCTTTTTTAAAGGAGATTTATCATATTTAAATAAAGATGTAAGTGATAAATCTATAGATAGAGCAATTGTGACTGTTTCTAATTCTAGTGAATCTCCAAAAGATGGTACATTACCTCAAGAAATGAGAGATAAAGAAATATTTAATTATGATTTTCGTAATATGTTTGAAGGAAAAAGTGAAGTAGAAATGTTAAATATGTTTAAAGCTAAAAGAATTCCTAAAGAACAATTAATGGAAATTATAAAAAATGTTAGACAAGCAGAAGGTTATAGTATGGATTTGGTTGATGCTGAAATGGAAAAAGTATCTAGAATATATGATAAATATAATACACCACTTGATCCATTAACTGGCAAGATGTTATAGCTATTTATTATTGACAAACAACAGTTTGTAATATATATTGTATTTGTGGGAAAAATAGTAGTATAATATGTGAAGGGTGATATTATGTTTAAACTTGTAAGTAATTATAAACCTAGTGGAGATCAACCAGAAGCAATTAAGGAACTTGTAGATGGATTAAATGAAGGAAAAAAGAATCAAGTTTTGCTTGGAGCTACTGGTACTGGTAAAACTTTTACTATTGCTAATATTATTGCAGAAACTAATAAGCCAACATTAATACTTGCTCATAATAAAACACTTGCTGGACAATTATATGCTGAATTTAAAGAGTTATTTCCAGAGAACAAGGTTGAATATTTTGTATCATATTATGATTATTATCAACCAGAAGCTTATGTACCAAGTAAAGATTTATATATAGAAAAAGATTCATCTATTAATGATGAGATTGATGAACTTAGACATGCAGCTGTTGCAGCTGTTATAGATAGAAGAGACACTATTATTGTATCAAGTGTTTCTTGTATATATAGTATTGGTGAAAAAGAAGAATATGTTAATAAAATGTTAAATCTTTCAGTAGGGGACTCTATTGATAGAGATGTTATTCTTGAAAAGCTAGTAGGTATGCAATATGAAAGAAATGAACTTGATTTTAAAAGAGGTACTTTTAGAGTTAAGGGAGATACTATTGAACTTATACCTATTGGTGAAAAGAAAAGTGGAATTAGAATAAGTATGTTTGGTGATGACATTGAAACTATATCATTCTTTGATCCATTAACTGGTAAAGTAAGTTCTAATGTAAGAACTGTTAGTATATTCCCAGCTTCATTATTTGTAACAAGTGATGAAAAAATGATTGAAGCAACTAAGAGAATTGAAGCTGAATTAAATGATAGACTTAAAGAATTACATGATAATGGTAAATTATTAGAAGAACAAAGACTTAAGGAAAGAACTATGTATGATTTAGAAATGCTTAGGGAAACTGGTTTTTGTCATGGTATTGAAAATTATAGTAGGCATTTATCATTAAGAGATAAAGGGGAAACACCAACTACATTAATTGATTTCTTTCCAGATGATTTTTTGCTTGTTATTGATGAAAGTCATGTAACACTTCCACAAGTTAGAGGTATGTATAATGGAGATCATATGAGAAAACAAACTCTTGTTGATTATGGTTTTAGATTACCTAGTGCGATGGATAATAGGCCTTTAAAATTTGAAGAATTTAAAGAAAAGTTAAATCAAGTAATATATGTTTCAGCAACACCAGGGGATTATGAACTCTCTCTTGTTAATAATAAATGTGTAGAACAAATAATCAGACCAACTGGACTTTTAGATCCAATTATTGAAGTTAAAAGTACTAAGAATCAAATCGATGATATTATTAATGAGATAAATGAAAGAATTAAAAATAATGAAAGAGTTTTAATAACAACATTAACAATAAGAATGAGTGAAGAATTAACTTCGTATTTGAAAGAACTTGGTTATAAGGTGACTTATTTACATAATGAAATTAAAACTCTTGAAAGACTTAATATTATTAGAAATTTAAGGCTTGGTAAGATTGATGTTATCGTAGGTATAAATCTTTTAAGAGAAGGTATAGATATACCAGAAGTATCTTTAATATGTATAATGGATGCGGATAAGCAAGGATTCTTAAGAAGTGATAGAAGTTTAATTCAAACAATTGGTAGAGCAGCTCGTAACAGTAATGGTAAAGTTATAATGTATGCTGATATTATGAGTGATGCGATGAAAACTGCAATATCAGAAACTGCTAGAAGAAGAGCTATTCAAGAAAAATATAATAAAGAACATAATATTATACCTAAGACAATTCAAAAAGAGATTAAAGAAGCAATTAGTAATTCAGTAGAAGAAGAAAAGATAGAAAAAAATAAATATTCTAAGAGGGAACTTAATGAAATGATTCATAGACTTGAAGTTGAAATGAAAGAAGCTGCTTCTAGACTTGACTTTGAAAGAGCTACTGAATTAAGAGATGTAATATTCGAACTTAAAGATTTAAAGTAATTTAAATCTTTTTTTATTAATAATTGTAATTTTATACTTTTTTATTTATAATGTTTATAGTAGGAGTTGATCATATGATTAAATGTAATAAATGTGGTTCATCAAATAAAGATGGATCTAAATATTGTGGAAATTGTGGTAATGATTTAAATAGTAGTGTAAATGTAACTAATAATGGTAATGGTCATGAAAAAACATTATTTTGTATATTAGGTTTTTTATTTCCAATCATTGGTATAATTGTTGGATGTATTTATTCTAAAAAGGATAAAGCTTTATCTAAGTCGATTATTATTTCTTCTGTTGTGGCTATTGGGTTACAAGCAATATTATTTATAGTATTATTTATTTTATTTATGATAGGTAGTATTACTGAAGGAACGGATTTCGCTAATAAGGTAAACAGTTGTCGTAATTATTGTGGGTATAATTATCGAGTTGTAAATAATACTTGTACTTGTAAAGATGGTACAAAATATGATTTAGAAACAGGTAAAAAAATAGAAGGTAATCATGGCGATAATGGTAGCATGAATGATAATCATGGAGATAGTGGTAACTTAGATGATAACATTATTCCTGAAAAAGAAATAATTATTGATGATGAAGTTACTGATGTTAATATGTCTAATTGGAAGAGAGACATTAATGAAGGAAAAGAAGTTGTTACAGTAATAGCAAGTTCAAGATGTCCACATTGTATAGCATATAAACCAGTTATTGAAGATATTGCTAGAAAATATAATATTAGATTATATTTCTTTGAATCAGATCTTTTATCAAATAATGATTATGATGTTTTAACTGATATTGATAGTGATAAATTTAGATTTTCTGGTAGTGTTCCATTTACATTTATTGTTAGAAAGAATGAATATATTAATGATACAGTTGGTTATTCTGATGCTCAAGATGTAGTTAATTTTTTAAATAGTAATGGATTTAAAATTGATGAAAATTATACTTATGAAAGCAATGGTATTTAAACTATTGTTTTCTTTTATTTTATGTTATAATACTTTCGGAGTTGATGAGTGATGAAAACACCTAATATGTTAGATGCTAAAAAGAGAAATCAAAATGATATAAAATATGTTAAATATAATAAAGAGTTTGATAAATTTGGTAATGGTAAAAAGTTTTTTGTAAGAACTTATGGTTGTCAAATGAACGAACACGATTCTGAAAAAATTAAAGGTATGCTTAAAAGTGTTGACTTTAGTGAAGGAACAAGTGTTGATGATGCTGATATTGTTATTTTAAATACTTGTGCGATAAGAGAAAATGCTCATGATAAGGTATTTGGTTTTTTAGGAGTTCTTAAGCATTTAAAACAAAGTAAACCTGATTTATTAATTGGTTTATGTGGATGTATGGCTCAAGAAGAAGTTGTAGTTAATGACATTTTAAATAAATATAAATATGTTGATTTTGTATGTGGAACTCATAATCTTGATAATATGCTTTCAATAATTAAGAATAAGATTGATACTGATAAAAGACAAATTGAAGTTCTTAGTTATGAAGGAGATGTTGTTGAAGGGGTACCAGTTGTAAGAGATAGTAAATACTCTGCTTGGATAGATATTATTTATGGCTGTGATAAATTCTGTACTTATTGCATAGTTCCATATACTAGGGGTACTCAAAGAAGTAGAAAACATGAAGATATAGTAGAAGAAGTAAAGAAACTTGTTAGTGATGGTTATAAAGAAGTAACATTACTTGGTCAAAATGTTAATGCTTATGGTAAGGATTTGTATAAAGATTATGATCTTTCTAATTTATTAAGTGATGTTAGTGATACAGGAATAGAAAGAATAAGATTTGTTACAAGCCATCCTTGGGATTTTACTGATAAGATGATAGATGTTATTGCTTCAAGAGATAATATTATGCCTTATATACATTTACCGCTTCAATCTGGTAGTAATAAAATTCTTAAACTTATGAATAGAAAGTATACAAGCGAAGAATATTTAAAACTATATAATAGTATTAGAGAAAAGGTTGCTGATTCTAGTGTGACAACTGATATTATTGTTGGTTTTCCAGGGGAAACAGAAGAAGACTTTCTTGAAACTTTAAATCTTGTAGAAGAGTGTAAATTTGACGGAGCTTTTACATTTGCTTACAGTCCAAGAGAAAATACACCTGCTGCTTTAATGAAGGATGCTATACCGGAAGAAGTTAAAATGGATAGATTACATAGATTAAATGAAGTAGTTAATAAATATAGTAATCTTAGAAATCAAAAGTTACTAGGTACTACTGTTAAATGCTTAGTAATAGGTGAAAGTGAAAAAGATAAAAATAAGGTTTGTGGTTATACTGAAAATATGAAATTAGTTAATATTGAAGGGCCTAAATCTTTAATTGGAAATATTGTATCTGTTAAAATAACTGATACTAAGAGCTTTTCTCTTGATGGGGAATATATAAAGGAATAAATGGTGGTTATGAAAAAGATTTTGATATATGTATTTTTAATAATATTGGTTATTGGTAGTATTTATTTTTATAAAGATGAAAAGGGTAAAACTAATAATGCTGTTGATAATAATAAAACAACTAATAAGGTAAAAGAAGAAATTAAATGTATAGCTGATTATGAGTGTACTATTAAAGATAATAAAAAATATTATTTTAGTAATAGAATAAGTGTTAATGTTAATGATATGTATAATTATGTAAATGATGAAGCTGAAGCTGGAATACTAAAAATTGATGATAATAAATTAGAGTTTGTTGGTCTTGATGGAAAAGTGATTAAAGAATTTAATGAAATAAATGATCCTATGTATATTGAGTCTAATGATAAATGTAATGAAAAATATTTTGTTGTTTTAACAAAAGATGGTAAAGTATATAGAACTGATTTACAGGAAGGTTTATTTGTTGAATCTGCATTTTATCAAGTAGAACTTGATTATGTTGTTAAAGGAATTTCTCTTACTGATGGAAATAATACTTGTATAAATAATCTTACTGTTTTAGATAGTGAAGGTAATATTAAGGAACTAAGTAATTAGTTTCTTTTTTTGATAATATATACAAACAAACATTTGTATATATTTTATTGACATTTTGCTAATTAAATATTATATTGTTATAGAGAGGTAGTATTATGAAAAGATTGTATATAGATTTTGATGGAGTAGTAATGGATACTATTCCTGAACTTTATGATGCACTTGAAAAAAGTGGAGCTGATGTAACTAGTCAAAGAGAGATAACTATATTTTTCTCTTCTTATGATTTTACTAAAGTTGTTAATGATAAAAATATTTTAAATGATTCAATTGAATGTATTAAGAAGTTACAAAATAGTGGTTTATTTGAAATATCTTTTTTAACTCATATTAATTCTTTAACAGAGGGTATTGTTAAAGTAGATTATTTAAGAAGATATTTTGATGATATAAATATTATAATGGTTCCAAAAGAGATATCTAAAACTAAAGTCGTGCATAGTAAAGGAGCTATACTTGTGGATGATTATTCTGGTAATTTAAAAGAATGGGAAGATAATGGTGGTATAGCTGTTAGATTTTCTAAGGAAATGGAATCACATGGATATAAAGTTATTAATAAACTCGATCAATTAATTGATATGTTTGAAAGTGAGGAATAATATGGTTGATGTTATTAGAGTTGTTACAGGATTTTTAAAAGAAAACTGTTATATAATACATAATGGTATTGATTGTTTAGTGGTTGATCCAGGTAGTGATCAAGAAAAAATACTTACTGAAATTAATAAAAAAGGATTAAAAGTTAAAGGAATATTAATAACTCATTATCATTTTGATCATGTTGGTTGTTTGGAAGCTTTTAAAGAAATATATCCTACTGCTAGAATAGTTGATTATAAAACAAAAGGTGATGTTAAAATAAATACTTTTGAATTTAAAGTAATTGAAACTTATGGTCATACTATGGATAGTGTTTCTTTCTATTTTGATAAAAATGATATATTATTTACAGGCGATTTTGTATTTAAAGGCACTATTGGTAATTTTGAAGAGGATAATGAATCAAGTATGTTTAATAGTTTAAAAATATTTAAATATATGTCTACTAATGTAAAAATATATCCAGGTCACGATGAAGAAACAACAGTAGAAGCAGAGCTTAAAAATAATCCTTTTTTGAAAGGAATATAATGCTTGCTAGTGTATTAATACAATATTCAGTTAAATCACTTAATAAAGTATTTGATTACATTGTTCCAGATGAATTAAAAGATATTATTAGAGTTGGTCATAAAGTAATAGTTTCTTTTGGAAATAGTGAAGTAGAAGGATTTGTGCTAAAACTTCATAATAATAAAGAAAAAAATGTTAATTATAAATCTGTTATTAAGATACAAGAAAGTGATTTTTATTTAAATGATGAATTACTTGAATTAGGAAAAAGTTTAAGTAATTCTTTATTATGTAATTTAATAAGTTGTTATCAAGTAATGTTACCAAAAGCTTTAAAAGCTTCTTATAAAACAAATATTAATAGAAAATATGAGACTATTATTTCTCTTAATAAAGAAACTGATATTGATAAATATGTTTTAGAACATAAAAGAAGTAAAAAAGAAATTGAAATTATAGAATTATTAAAGAAAAATGATATTAATAAGAAAAAAATTAATTCTAGTTCATTAAAGAATTTAATTTTGAATAATGTTGTTTTAGAAAATAAAATAGAGGTTAATAGAGAAGTATCATTTTTAGATGAAAAAGCGAAGGATATAAAGCTTACTGATTTTCAAGAGAGTGCTGTTAATGAAATACTTTTATCAAATGATAATAGGTTTTTATTATATGGTGTTACTGGTAGTGGTAAAACAGAAGTATATATTGAATTATTAAAAAGAACAATTAGTAATGGTAAAACAGGAATTGTTCTTGTCCCTGAAATATCATTAACACCACAAATTGTATCTAGGTTTAAATCAGTGTTTGGAAATAGTGTTGCTGTATTTCATAGTTCACTTAGTGAAGGAGAAAAATATGATGAATATAGAAGAATTATGAATCATGAAGTATCCTTAGTAGTTGGTGCTAGAAGTGCTATATTTGTACCTCTTAATAATATTGGTCTTATAATTGTTGATGAATGTCAAAGTACGACTTATAAACAAGAGAATACTCCTAAATATAATGCAATTGATGTTGCTTTTCTAAGAGGTGAATATAATAATGCTAAGGTTGTACTTGGAAGTGCAACACCTAGTCTTGAACAATATATTAGAGCTAAAAAGAATGTTTATCATTTAGTTAATTTAAATAAAAGAATAAGTGGGAAATTTCCTAGTATTGAAATAGTTGATATGGAAAAAGAATCACATAAGCATAATTATATTATTAGTGATAAACTTGATAAAGAAATTAAAAATTGTATAAGTAGGGATGAACAAGTAATTCTTCTTTTGAATAGAAGAGGTTTTAGTACATTTTTATCTTGTACTAATTGTGGATATGTTTATAAATGTCCTAACTGTGATATATCACTTATATATCATAAAAGTAGTAATTCTTATTCTTGTCATTATTGTGGATATAGAGTTGTTAAAAGTGATATATGTCCTAAGTGTCATGAAGATGCGATAAGAGATCTTGGTCTTGGAACAGAAAAGCTTGAAGAAATGATATCTAAAAAATATAATGTTCTAGTTCTTAGAATGGATGCTGATACTACTAGTACTAAAAATTCTCATCAAAAATTAATAAGTGAATTTGGTAGTGGTAAATATAATATTTTAGTTGGTACTCAAATGATCTCAAAAGGACTTAACTTTGAAAATGTTAGTTTAGTTGGTGTTATTAATAGTGATTCTGCATTACTTATGCCAGATTTTAGAAGTAGTGAAAGAGCTTACGAATTATTAAGTCAGACTGCTGGTAGAGTTGGTAGATTTAATTTACCAGGGAAAGTTATTATTCAAACATATAATCCTACTAATTATGTTTATACTGCTGTTACTAAGAATGATTACGAATATTTTTTTAATTATGAAATGAACATTAGAAAACAGTTAATGTATCCACCATATTATTATATTTGCAACCTTACTATGATTAGTGATTCATTTGAAAAATCAAGAGATACCGCTAATACTATTAAAAAGTATCTTGATAGTAATTTAGATTCTAGTTATATAGTTTTAGGTCCAAGTGTGGCATCTATTGTTAAACTAAAAAATAAATATAGATTTAATATTATGATTAAATACAAGAAAAATGATTTACTTATGAAAGTTTTAAAAGAGATAAATGAAAATAATTATGGTAGTGTCACTATTGATATAAATGTAAATATTTAATATAATTTAGGTGGTGAAAAGATGAAAAATAAAAAAGTTGTTTTTATGGGTACTCCTTTGTTTAGTGTGCCAGTACTTGAAATGTTAATAGAAAATACAAATGTTGTTTTGGTAGTTACTCAACCTGATAGTTTTGTTGGAAGAAAAAAGGAATTAAAATATCCACCTGTTAAAGAGTGTGCAATTAAACATAATATTCCTGTATTTCAGCCAACAAAGATTAGAAATGAATATGAAGAAATTCTTAAATATAATCCAGATATTATTATTACTTGTGCTTATGGTCAAATAATACCTAGTATTTTACTTGATACTCCTAAATATAAGGCTGTTAATGTTCATGCATCATTACTTCCTAAATTAAGAGGTGGAAGTCCACTTCATAAGTGTATAATTGATGGATACTCAGAAACTGGTGTTACAATTATGTATATGGCACCAGGAATGGATGATGGAGATATTATCACTCAAAAGAAAATTAATATAGAAGATAGTGATAATGTTGGAACTATTCATGATAAATTAAGTGTTATGGGTAGAGATTTATTGCTTCTAACTCTTCCTTCTATATTTGATGGTACTTGTAATAGAACTAAGCAAAATGAAAGTGAAGTTACATTCGCATATAATATTAAAAGAGAAGAAGAAAAACTTGACTTTAATAAAACTGCAAGAGAGGTATTCAATCAAATAAGAGGTATGTATCCTTTTCCAATAGCATATACAACATTAAATGATGAAATAATTAAAATATGTGAAAGCAAAATAGGCGATAAAACTACCGGTAAAATAGGTGAAATAATTGCTTTATATGATAATGGTATTGGGGTTAAATGTAGTGATAAGGAAATTATTATTACTAAATTAAAACCTAGTGGTAAAAAAGAAATGCAAGCAAAAGATTTTATTAATGGTAGAGGAAAAGATAAACTTTTAGGAGAAAAATTATGTTAGAAAAAATATTAGAGTTTGAAGAAAAAAGAAAAGAAAAGAAAAAAGCAAGATCTCCTAAAATGTTAGAAGTATATCTAATAATATTAGGTATTGCTATAATATTTGTTTTAATTAATTCTATTTTTTCAGATGGAAGTTCAAGAAGAAAAAATGCTGATATTAAACCAAACATATCAGTTGAGAATGTAAATGAATATTTTAGTAATATAAAAAATAATTATAATTTATCTGTAAAAGTTTCTAGTGATTTAAGTGATTTTGAATTTATTTATGAAACTGATGGTAAATTTGAAGGATTTGAAATTGATAAATATAATTTGAAATATTTTAAATATAATAATAAGTTTTATACTATAAATAAAAATCAAACAAATATTGTCAAATATACTGATAATGTTTATAGTGATACATATATAAATAGTAAGTTTTATGATTTTGAATTTATTAAAAATATTTTTAATAAATGTGAATATAAATATAAAAGTAGAAATATAACTGAATGTAATATAAAATTTAATGATTTATTAAGTATTTATAATAATTTATATAATTCAAGTTATAGTGTGTATGATGATAAAACTACTGTTACTATGTTAGTATATAATAGTGGAAAACATGTTACTAATTTTAAAATGGATTATAAATTACTTAATAATATTATTAATGAAAATAGATATAATAGTCTTATATATAATATTTATATATCTAATATTGATAAAATTGATAATACTGATATATATAATCAATTTTCTGATATATTTGAAAAATAAAACTAGTTTTGTCGAATCTAATGAAATAGTATTTTAATTGTTTTATCATATATATGGAGGTGGAACAATAGATATAAATACTTATTTTAAAAGATTAGATGAAGATATTAACTTATGTATATTAGCTTATGCTGAACAAGTCAACTGACTTGTTTTTTCTTTGAATTGACAAACATATATTTTTTGATGTAAAATTATATTGGAAGAGAGGCTAAAAAGTATGTATGATGATAAGAGATTTCTAACTGCTAGAGAAATACTAGAAAAGGATTTTAAAATAGATGCTAGAGGTTATAGACCACAAGAAGTAGATCAATTTTTAGATTTAGTTATTAAAGATTATGTTGACTTTGAAGCTACTACTAAAAGGTTAGTAACTGAAATTAAAGCTCTTGAATCTGATAATGCTAAGTTAAAAGCGGAAATTAGAAATTTAAAGGCATCACTTGAAATAGCTAACTCTAATAAAGGTGTCACTAATGTTGATTTATTAAAGAGAATTAGTGATTTAGAAAAAGTAGTATATGGTGAATAATTTTTTAGACAAACGCTGCATTTAAAATGTAGAGGAAAGTCCATGCTCACTCATTCTGGAATGAATGAAAGTGTTCGTGCTAGGGGAATAAATAACCCTAGGTAGTACTTTTAGTACTAACGGCGGCGAGGTAATCAAGAACTGATTATATTAGCCATAAAGTGCCATAGAGACGAGATAGTTAGGAATAACTATTGTGGAACGCGGTAAACCCCACGAGTGAGAAACCCAAATTTGGTAGGGGAGTGCTTACGAATGAATTAATAAAGGAGTAAGTGAAGGAGAAATCCTTAGATAAATGTTTGTCACCTTTTAGGTACAGAACATGGCTTATTAAAAATTATCATTATTAACAGGAGAAATATGAAAGAAATAGGAGAAAGTTTTAAAGAAGCTAGAGAAACTATTGGTATTTCTAAGAGTGAAGTTATAAAAGATTTAAATATTACAGAAAGCCAACTTGATAATTTAGAAGATGGTAATGCTAATGCATTTAAAGATGTTTTTTTCTTGAAAGAAACTATTAAGAAATATGCAAAATATTTAAATTTAGATGAAGATGAAATTGTTGATAAATTTAATGATTTTATTTTCGGTTATACATCTAGAATACCTATTAGTGAGATTTTAGAACAAACTAGAGAATTTAAAAATTTAGAGAAACAAAAAGAAGATAATAAAATAGTTTCTCCATATACAATTAAAAGAAAAAATAATAATATCAAATATATAATTATTTATACTGCTTCTATCATAATACTTATATTACTTGTATTTATGATTATTAAATTTATTACTGATAGAAAAGTGGAAATAAATAATTTACGAGAAAATTTAATTGAAAGGAGATTTTAATTTATGAATGTACCTAATAAGATTACTTTATGTAGAATTATTTTATCTATTTTCTTACTAGTTTTGATAATATTTCCATTAGATAAAATTGGTGTTGATTTTCCAGAGTTTAAGATAGCTAATGTAATTATTAATAGTAAATATTTAATATGTGGTATTATATTTATGATAGCTTCTCTTACAGATTTCTTAGATGGCTATTTAGCAAGAAAATACAACTTGGTTACTGATCTTGGAAAAGTTATGGATGCTATTGCTGATAAAGTACTAGTTAATGGTGTTTTAATAGTTTTAGCAGTTGAAGGATACATAAGTGTAGTTGTTCCAGTTGTTATAGTTTCAAGAGATATATTCGTCGATTCTATTAAAATGGTAGCAGGACAAAAATCTGGTGCTGTTGGTGCTAGTAAAGCAGGTAAATTTAAAACAGCATTTATGTTAGTTGGTATAACATTATTATTCTTCTATGATTTACCATTTTCACTTTTAGGAGTTAATTGGGTATCAAGAGTTATAATAATGATTGCTACCGTATTATCAGTTATTAGTGGTATTCAATATTATGTTAAGAATAAAAAATATTTATTTGATGTAAAATAAATATTTTTTTATTTTCTTAAAATTCAATTTTTATATAGGTATTTACTGGTAAAATTTAGTTTTCAAGTATACTAGAAGTACTATAATTTAATTATCAAATAGTATTAAAATTAATAATTAAATTTTAGTCAAACAATTGTTTGTAAAAAAAGTGTTGACAAAGCATTTTTTTTATTTTACAATTAAATTACTGAAGGAGAAAAACTTATGAAAAAAGAAAAAGATAAAACTTTAGATCAAGTACTTGCTGATATTGAAAAACAATTCGGTAAGGGTGCTATTATGAAATTAGGAGAAAGAGGAGTTAAAAATATAGATGTTGTATCAAGTGGTTCATTATTACTTGATCAAGCCCTTGGTGTTGGTGGTTTTCCAAAAGGAAGAATTATTGAAATATTTGGACCTGAATCAAGTGGTAAAACTACTATTGCTTTACATGCTATTGCAGAAGTACAAAAGACAGGAGGAAGAGCTGCTTTTATTGATGCAGAGCATGCACTAGATCCAGTTTATGCTAGAAAGCTTGGTGTAGATATTGATGAATTATTATTATCTCAACCTGATACAGGAGAACAAGCTTTAGAAATAGTTGAAGCATTAGTTAGAAGTGAAGCTATGAGTATTATAGTTATAGATTCAGTTGCTGCATTAGTTCCACAAGCTGAGATAGAAGGAGAAATGGGAGATTCTCATGTAGGTCTTCAAGCAAGACTTATGAGTCAAGCACTTAGAAAACTTAGTGGTGTTATAAATAAAACAAATACTATTTGTATATTCATTAATCAATTAAGAGAAAAAGTTGGAGTTATGTTTGGTAATCCTGAAACAACACCTGGTGGAAGAGCATTAAAGTTTTATTCAACAGTTAGACTTGATGTAAGAAGAGGAGAACAAATAAAAGTAGGTGGAGATGTTCTTGGTAATAAAACAAATATTAAAGTAGTTAAAAATAAAGTAGCTCCTCCATTTAAGACTGCTGAAGTTGAAATTATGTATGGAGAAGGAATTTCTAAGACTGGAGAAATAATTGATTTAGCTTCTAACATTGGTATTATTGATAAGAGTGGAGCTTGGTTTAGTTATAAAGGTGAAAAGATTGGACAAGGTAAAGAAAATGTTAAGCTTGTTCTTAAAAACAATCCAGCTATGTATAAAGAAATAGAAGAAAAAGTTAGAAAGAGTTTATTTAGTAATACAGAAGATATAAAAAAAGCTGATGATAAAAAATAATAAAGATTGAATATTCTCAATCTTTTTTGTTTTATATCATAGAATATTATTATAAAATGTGTTAAAATCATTGTTAAAGGAAGAGGTGAAACATATGTCATTAATGATATATAACACAGCTAGTCATAAAGAAGAGGAATTTAAACCTTGGAATGATAAGCTTGTTACTATGTATACTTGTGGTCCTACAGTATATCATTTTGCTCATATTGGGAATTTAAGGACTTATATTATGGAAGATATCTTAGAAAAGACATTAAGATATTTAGGGTATAATGTTAAACGATGTATGAATATCACTGATGTAGGTCATTTAACTAGTGATGCTGATAGTGGCGATGATAAGATGGTTAGTTCTGCTAAAAAAGAACATAAAACTGTGCTTGAAATTGCTAAATTCTATACAGATAAGTTTTTTGAAGATTTTGAAAAATTAAATATTAAAAAACCAGAGTTAGTTTGTCCTGCTACACAAAATATTGATGAATATATTAAAATAATAGAAAAGTTACTAGAAAACGGTTATGCTTACGAAGCTGGTGGCAATGTTTATTTTGATACTAGTAAATTAGATAAATATTATGTTCTTACAAATCATGAAGAAGAAAATTTATTAGAAGGAGTAAGAGATTCTGTTGATGTTGATACAAATAAGAAGAATAAAACTGATTTTGTTTTATGGTTTACTAAATCTAAATTTGATTCTCAAGATTTGAAATGGGAAAGCCCATTTGGATTAGGATATCCAGGATGGCATATTGAATGTACTGGAATTAGTATTAAATATTTGGGTGAACATTTAGATATACATTGTGGTGGTGTTGATAATATATTTCCACATCATACTAATGAGATTGCTCAATCAGAAAGTTTTTTAGGACATCATTGGTGTAATTATTGGGTTCATGGTGAACATTTAAATGATGAGAGTGGAAAGATGAGTAAGAGTCATGGTAAGACATTAACTGTTGATACATTAGTAGAAAATGGTTATGATCCACTTAGTTATCGTTTCTTATGTTTACAAAGTCATTATAGAAAACAATTAACATTTAGTTATCCTTCATTAGATGGTGCAGAAACTGCTTATAAGAAACTTAAAAATAGGGTTTTAAGTCTTAAAAAGGATGAAGAAATTGATAATGATGTTTATAATAAATATGATTTAAAGTTTAAGGAATGTTTAGAAGATGATTTGAATACTGCTAATGCATTAACTCTTGTATTTGAAGTATTAAAGTTAGATACTAATGAAAGTACTAAATATAAACTTATTTCTGATTTTGATAAGGTTCTTAGTTTATCATTAACTGAAAGTAATAATACAAGTGATGAGTCTAACGAAGAAATTCTAAAATTAATAGAAGAAAGAAATGAAGCTAAGAAGAACAAGAATTATGAATTAGCTGATAAAATTCGTAATGATTTGTTAGAAATGGGTATTATTCTTAAGGATACAAGAGAAGGTACAACATTTGAAAGAAAATAAAAAATTCACAATTGTGAATTTTTTTATTGTTGATTATTATTTATATCATTTACTGGTTCTGAATTTGGAATATTAATTTGATTTGAAACAAATTTGTTTTCAGTAACTGTTGTTACTGGTTCACTTTGAATTTCAGGTTTCATTTCTTCAGCTTCTGGAATTTCTAATGAACTAGTTGTAATTGTTTGTTGTTGTTGCATTACTGGTGTGTCATTTTGAATAAATGTATTTTGAACAGGTTTTTGTTCAACAACAGTGTTATTTACATTATTTAAATTATTGTTTACAACATTATTTGTATTATTATTTGGAACATTATTATTTGTTTCAATAATACTATCTTCATATGTAGCATCACCAAATGCTAACATAGGGAAGAAAATAACACTTAGGAATATTAATCCAACTCCAAATCCAGTTGATTTGTTGAATTTATGTGCTAATTCAATATAAATTTTAAACATTGCATAAATGTTAGCTATTGGAATCATAAATAATAATAAGTAATAAGTTGGTAATTTTGCTATTTGAATCATTGTATAAATATTATAAATAGGTATAATTGATGCCCAACCTGGTTTACCAGCCTTTTTAAATACTTTCCACATAGATATTAACATTACTAATCCAACAGCAGAAGATATTAACATCATTGTGCCAAAACTAGCTAATAAAGCTCCTCCTAATAAGCTACTTGAATCCATTGATATGCTGTCTCCATATACACTATAATCTCCGTACATATTTAACTCCTTTCTATGTTTATATCTTGATTTTATCATATATTTTTTATTTATTAAATAATTTGTGTCATATTTTGTATATATTTGTTATGTTTATATGATTTTTCTTTAATTTTTAGTATAATTATTATGGAGGAATTAAATGGTTGTTAGAAAGTTTAATTATTATAGATTCTTTGTGTTTATAGTTATATTAGTAAGTATAATTGTTTTTAGTATTAAAATGATAAGTGATTATAATTATAAAAAAACAGATGAATATAAGTTATTAAATGTTGGTTATAATGAGGAAGAGATTAAAGTTATAAAAGATAAATTGAGTGATGATAAAATTGAATCTTTATTAAAGGTTAAATATAATAAAAATATTGTTTTATTTATTAAGGAAAAGTATTTTATATATAAAAATCTTTCTAAATATTTAGATTATAAATCTAAAAATAAAGATGATACTTTTACTCATATTGTTGCTATAGTTAATACTGAAGCTGATGTAGAGTGGCTTGATAATGAAAAAGAAACTGATACAAGTAAGAATGAACTTATGCTTGTTAATAGGCTATATGGTTTAAGTAAAGATTATGAACCAGATGATATTATTGATGTACCTGTATCTATTTCATATAGTGGTGTTAAAATAAGTAAGAGTATACTTAGTAATATCGAAGAGTTAATTTCAGCAGCTAAAGATGAAGGATATATTTTTGTGCTTTCTGATGGTTATAGAAGTTATGCTGATCAAGAAAAGATGTTTAATAATTATAAAAATAATTATGGATATGAGGAAGCTGATAAGAATGTGGCTAGACCAGGACATTCTGAATATCAAACAGGAATATCTTTTCAAATAGTTCCATATAATAAAGTATTTGATAAGCCAAGAGAAAGTGAAGAGTATAAATGGCTTAAAGATAATGCATATAAATATGGATTTATATTTAGATATCCGGAAGATAAGAAAGATATTACATTATTTGATTCTTATACTTGGAGACTTAGATTTGTTGGAACAACTGCTGCTTCAATAATTGAAAGTGAAAAGATAAGTTTTGAAGAATATTATGCATATTTTGTTGACAAGGAGTAGAGATGAATAAAAATGTTGTAGTTTTAGGTGGGGGAACTGGGCAATCAGTGTTGCTTAGTGGCCTAAAAAAATTTCCAGTTAATATTACTGCTGTTGTTAGTGTTGCTGATGATGGAAGAAATACTGGAAAATTAAGAGAACAATTTAATATACCAGCAATGGGAGATGTTAGGAGAGTATTAATTGCTCTTAGTGAAACAGAAGATTTTGTTTCTGAATTATTTAGCTACAGGTTTAAAGGTGATTGTGATTTAAATGGAAATAATATAGGAAATTTATTATTAACAGCTATGTCTGATATTTGCGGTAATTTAAGTAGTGGTGTTAAAGAAATAAGTAAGATATTAAATCTTAAAGGTGAAGTGTTACCTCTTACTGATGATAATATTGTTCTTATGGGTGAAATGGAAGATGGTAGTATTATCGAAGGTGAACATAATATTACGATGTCTCCTAAAAAAATTAAGAAAGTATTTTATAAAGATGAACCTAGGGTTAATAGTGCTGTTATAGATAAGATTAAAGAGAGTGATGCAATATTGCTTAGTATGGGTAGTGTCTATACTAGTATTATTCCTAATTTGTTATGTAAGGAAGTTATTGATGCTATTGATTCATCTAATTCTAAGATTATTTATGTTTGTAATGTTATGACTCAACCTGGGGAAACTGATGATTTTAAAGTTAGTGATCATATTAATTTATTAAACAGTTATCTTGGTAAAAGAAAAATTGATATTGTTGTAACTAATAATGAAGAAATAAGTGCTGAAACTCAAAAGATATATGAGACAACTGAACAAAAAGATTTAGTATTAATTGATAGTGAAAATATTAAGATTGAAAATATAAGTAAACCATTAATTAAGGTTGAAAATAATGTTATTAGACATGATAATCTTAAATTAGCTTTAGAAATAGTTAATATTTTATCAAAATAATAAATTTATACTTGACTTTTTAAGTATGTATATGGTAGTATTAGTATGCTTGATTGTTATCAAGTGCCTACCTATATGGGGAATTGGCTCAGTTGGCTAGAGCATCTGCCTTGCACGCAGAGGGTCACCGGTTCGAGTCCGGTATTCTCCACCAAATAGGACATAACCACTAGAAATAGTGGTTTTTTGTTGTCTTAATTTATTTTGACTTAATGTATCATAAGTGTTATAATATGCAGTACTTGTGAAGGGGGAGAATTATGAAAGAAATAGATTACAAAGTAAATAAGAATGGTTTTATCAGTTGTGAAAGTGATGATGTTGTTGGTCATAAAATATATGATGGTGATGTTGAAGACATATTATATGGTATAAAAAATGATATTTCTCTTGGAAAAATTATTTCAATGAATGTAGAAAAAGTTGATAATTTTGAATCTTTTTGTTCTGTAGATTTTAATTTTTCTATTACAATGTTTGATAAACTTGGGGAAGAATATATTTGTAATTTTGATATGAAAGGTTTAAGTAAGAAACAATATCAAGAATTTCTTTCTCTTGAAAAGTTTGCTAATTGTAAGAGAATAAAGAGAAGAGTGGAAAAATATAAGCATAAGAATTTTGAAACATTTAGTGGTATATTAAAGAAAAATCTTTATAAGAATATGAGAGTGCTTTCATCTTTTATACTTAAGACTGCTGTTGCGACTTTGTTATGTTCAATAGCTTGTGCACCATTATCTGATTTGTCATTAAATTTATATTTAGGTTCTGTTGCAATTCCTCCTGCTATTTTTACATTAGCTTCTGTTGTATTATCTAGTAAGAGTCTTATTGAAAGTGTTAGTGAATACAATAAAATAAAAAAGAAAAAAGTAGAAGATGATGAAAAAAATGAATCTGAAAGTAAGGATTTAAGTAAAGATGATAGAGTTAGTTTAAAAAATGAAATAGTTGAAAAAGTAAAAGAGATTCGTAGTTTAATGAGTAATTTAGATAATGAATCTGCAACATATTATAGAATGGAATTAGTAGATAGAATTAATTCTTATACAAATAATTTAGATGTAAAACCAAAAAATTCTGATGATGTTATATTAAAAATGGATAGTTCTATTAGTTCTGAAATACAATTTTTATTATATTTAGATACTCTTAAAGATGAAATTCTTAAACAAATTAAAAAAGAAAGTTATAAGAAATCAATTGATGACTTGAAAGAACAAATTATTTTAGATGATAAAGTGAAGACTGGTGAAGTAGATGATACGGTACTTGATGATATTATTGAAGATATGGGAGGATTTGCTTTATCAAGAAAACAAAAATAAAACTCTGTTTAATTATTTAAATAGTGTTTTTATTTACAAAATTATTTATTTGTTATATATTTTATATAGAGGTAAATAAAATATGACACAAGTTAAGACTAAAAAAGAAATTGTTAAAATGTTACTTAAAAATAGAGCATTAGAAGATAGAGATGAATCAGAATTAATGGAAATGCTGTTTGATGAAGAAATAGCTGTTGATGTTGATAAATATGTTGAAGAAAATGCTACTTGGAAAGATAGATTAGCTGATAAAATAACTAAGAGAGCTGGTAGTTGGGGTTTCATAATAGGATTTATTATATTTTTAGCGGTATGGATGATAGTAAATGGTATTATTCTTTGTGAAGGTAAAGCTTTTGATGAATATCCGTTTATATTACTTAACTTATTTTTATCTTGTGTAGCAGCTTTACAAGCACCAATAATTATGATGAGTCAAAATAGAGCGGCTGAAAAGGATTCGTTAAGAGGTAAAAATGATTATAAAACTGATTTGAAAAGTGAACTTATTTTAGAAGAATTACATGATCAAATGAGTAAGATTATTTCTAATCAGAATAAAATATTAAAAATTCTTAATGATGAGGATAAAAAATAGGTGAATTATGAGAAAGAATAAAAAGAAGAGAAATATATATTGGTATTTTATATCTATGATTTTTGTATTTATATTTGTAGATATTTTATGTCAATCAATACCAAGTTTAATTGCTTATGGTATTAATTATAGTAAATATGGAAGTGAATTATTATTTGAAATATTATTTGCTTTTGTTATATTGATTGTTATGCTTTTATTTAAAAATTCTTATGTTTTTACTGAGAAGAAAATGAAGTTTAAAGACTCTGTTTTACTTGGAATTCCAATGCTTGTTATTATTGGAATTAGTCTTTATGGAAATATAATGTCTTTAAGTGAATTTAATATATTTAATTTTATTAATTTATTATTATATTGTACTTTTATAGGTATTGCTGAAGAATTTTTATGTAGAGGTTGGCTTCAAAATGAATTTATTGAAAGATTTGGAGATACTAAAAAGAATATTATTTTATCAATAATATTTTCAGCAACTATATTTGGATTTATGCATATAACTAATGTATTTGCTGGTCTAGGTTTATTTGAAACATTAATGCAAGTATTACAAGCAACATCTATTGGTGTACTTTTTGGTTCAATATATTATAGAAGTAAAAATATATGGTCTGTTGTATTCTTACATGGATTATATGATTTTTCACTTATGATAGGAGATATAAATTTAGTTAAAGACTGTACTGTTGGCACATTAACAACAGGTATTACAGTTTATACTATATTTGTATCTATGCTTATTACTTTATATTATATATTTAGTGCTTTATTAGTGCTTAGAACAACTGATTTAAAAGAAAAGAATAAAGAGATAAAAGATAATAAATTTGTTGTTATTGGTTTAATTACTACATTTATATTAATGATGCTTCCTTTTAATTTATTTGTAGAAGGATATGATGAATATCAAAAGTGTTATGATTATGAAACTAAATTAGTTAAGAGTTATGATTATGAAATACATTATCCAAATTATAATAGTTATGTTATTAAAAATGAAAGAACTTATGAGGGTATTGATGAAACTGAATTATTTGAATTTAGTTTTGTAAGAAATGATGATGTTATAACTGTTACTAATAGAAATACTAAGGATAGCATAAAATTAGAATATAAGTACTTAAAAAATTTTATTGTTATTAAGAATGCTAAAACTTATTTATTAGTTTTATATACTAATGATGGTATATCTTCTAATGTATATTATAGTAATTTTATTAGTGATAATAATATGTCTAATGATAAGGGTTATTTAAATGAAATTAAAGACTCATTTAATGATTATTATGAATTACCATCTATTGCTAGTGCTGGATATATAACTTTTAAGAATGATGATTATAAATATCCATATTTTTTAGGAAGTACTCCTAATGGATTTATGTTAGATATGAATAACAAATTATATATTTTAGAGAGTGATAGTAATTAATCGCTCTCTTTATAATTGGAGGGTTTATGGAAAAAATAAATTATAGTGCTTATGATTTAGTATGTAGTTTAGTGCTTGAAGATAAAGATATTGATGAGATATCAAAAGAATTAAATCTAGAAAAAAGCTTTGTTATTACTTTACTTAAAAAGGCTAGAAATGATTATATTTTATCTTGTGATCTTAAATTATACATGGTTGTTGGTAAAATTGATAAGCTTTTAAAGAGAAAAAAGAAAAGAAGGATTATTAATAATTTTGGTGGAAGAAAAGATATTATATTTAATTTAATATGTGATGGTAAGAGTTGTATAGAAATATGTAATTTACTTGGTATTAGTGTTGAAGCTTATATTAATTTTTTAAAGTTTATGTATTATGAATTATATTTATATGGTTTTGATAGTGAAAGAATATATTTATCTGTTGTTAGAAGAGCTTTAATTGAGGGTTATAAGGTATTAAAAAGTAATGTTTTATCTGATAAGAGAAAAGGTGAAGTTGATATTAGAACTTCTATTATGAGGCTTAGAGGTCTTAATGATGAGATTGTATTTACTGATTCTCCTGTGTCTGCTGTTTCTTCTATTGATTGTGGTAATACATTTAAATTTATAGTTATATCTGATTTACATATAGGTAGTAGATATGAAAATATGGGTTATGTATGTGATGTATATAATGATGCAGTTAAGAATGGTATAAGTGATATATTTGTATCAGGGGATTTTGTTGAAGGATGTCATGCTAATTATAGTAGATGTTTTCCTAAATATTCTTCAACTGTATCACAAGTAGAGCATGTTTTAAATGATTATCCATTTGATAAAAATATTAGTAATCATATATTACTTGGTAATCATGAAGCTTTTCCTATAATTGTTGAAGGTTATGATATGTTTGATGATATGCAAAGTAGAAAAGATTTTGATGTTATTGGATATAGAAGTGGTTATTATAAAATAAAAGATGAATATATATCTTTAAAGCATGAGATATCTAGGGTTATTAATGAAGTGATTGATAATGTTGTATTATTTAATTTTATAGGTCATAGTCATTTATATAAATGTACTTATGATGGTAAGTATGTTACTTTTAGAGTTCCAACTTGTTCTGATTTGATTGGTCATGATTATGAAACTATTATTAATAAAGGATATTTATTATGTGAAGTTCATTTTAATAATATAGGCAAAGCAGATGAATTAAGTGTTATTTACAAAGATTTTGAAAATGAAAATGTAGAGATTAGTTTTGAAAGAAAACTTACAAAATAAAAAAAGACTTTAGAGTCTTTTTTAAATGCTTAAAATCATTGGTATGATAATAGGTCTTCTTCCAGTTAGTTCTATTACATATGAATTGATTTCTAATATTATTCTATTTTTTAAGTCTGTTAGGTTGAAATTATCTTTTTCAAGTTCATTTAATGTTATTATTGTTGTTTTATCTTGTATCTTTTTAATTAAATCTTGATTATCATTTACTACTACAAAACCTCTTGTTGTAATATTTGAATCTATTAACATTTTTTTATTTTGTAAGTCTAGGTTTAATATAACTATTAAGACTCCATCAGTAGACATTATTTTTCTATCTTTTATGATTGATACTCCAACATCACCAATTCTGCTTCCATCAACATATATATCATTAATAGGAATACTTCCTTTTCTATATACTTCGTTATCTTTCATAGCAAGTATATCACCATTTTTGCAGATGAATGTATTTTCTCTTGGAATATCACATTCAACCCCTAAGTCAGTGTGTGAAGCAAGCATTCTATATTCGCCATGCATTGGCATAAAGTATTTTGGTCTAATAAGTCTTAATAATAATTTTAACTCTTCTTGTTTAGCATGTCCGCTTGTATGAACATCATATTCACTAGTATTAGTATATACTTTAGCTCCTTTTAAATACAATTTATTAATTATTCTATTAATTGACATAGCATTTCCTGGAATAGGTGAACTTGAGAATATAACTGTATCATCTTTCATTAGTGTTATGTTTCTGTCATTTCCATTTGCAATTCTTGATAAGGCAGCAAGTGGTTCTCCTTGACTACCAGTACATAGAAGGCAAACTTTTGATGGATCCATTTTATTTGCTTCATCACTACTTATAAATATATCTCTATCTTTAATATATCCACATTCTTTAGCTATTTCTATACTTGTGTTCATACTTCTTCCGAACACTACTATTTTTCTATTATTTTCTTTACAAGTTTCAACTATATGAGTAAGTCTATATATATTACTTGCAAATGTTGCTAATATTATTCTTGATGTAGTGTTCTCTGCAAATATTTCTCCAAGAGCTTCATCAACAACTGATTCACTTGCTGAGAATCCTGGTACTAATGCATTTGTTGAATCACTTAGAAGTAGTGTAACACCTTCGTTTCCAATAGCTGCCATTTTACCCATATTAGCTACTGGTCCAATAGGTGTTAAATCAAATTTAAAATCTCCTGTTTCAACAATTGTTCCATTTGGTGTTTTAATGGCCATACCAAATGAATCTGGTATTGAGTGAGTAGTAGTGAAGAATTCTATATTAAAATATTTTGTTTTGATATGTAAATCTTCATTTACTGGTATCATTTTAGGCATTTTAACATTTCTTTCTTCTAATTTATTTTTTATTAATTTACCAGCTATATTTGGTGTATATATTACAGGTATTTCAATATTTTGTAGTAAGAAAGGTATACCACCAATATGATCTTCATGACCATGTGTGATAATTAATCCTTTTATTTTATCTTGCATTGTTTTTAGAACATTATAATCTGCTAAAACATAATCTATTCCCATTAAATCATCTTCTGGAAACATTACTCCACAATCTATTATAAATAATTCTTCTTCATGCATTACTACATACATATTTTTACCAATTTCGCCAAGACCACCTAAGGCGCATATTAAAGTTTCTTTATTTTTACTATTCATTATTAATCATCCCTTCAAAAAAGTTAACTCGTGTTATTAATTATATCAAATTTTATTATTTTTGTCTAGCAATCTGTTTTTTCTCGTAAATATCGAATAAATATAGTATAATATCAGGTAGGTGATATAAATGGGATTTTTCAGTAAAATTAAAAATATTTTTAATAAAGAAGTAGAGGAAGATAAAAAAGAAATTAATGTTGAAAATAATGTTAATGAAGAACAAAAAGAAGAAGTTAAAGAAATAGAAAAATATGTAGAAGGATTATCTAAAAGTCGAGATAATTTTGTTAATAAGTTATCTTTACTTGGTATTAAGTATACTAAAATAAGTAATGAGTTTTATGATGAACTTGAAGAAATATTAATTACTGCTGATATTGGTGTTAATACTGTAATGAATTTTGTTGATAGACTTAAAGATAGAGTTAAACATGAAAACATTACTGATTTTGAATATTTAAAAGAAGTAATTGTTGATGAGCTTTTTATGATTTATGTTGGCAATGATTTACTTAGTTCTAAATTAAATATTAAAGATGGTGAAACTAATGTTGTTTTATTTGTTGGTGTTAATGGTGTAGGTAAAACTACTAGTATTGCTAAACTTGCTAATAAATATAAAAATGAAGGTAAGAAAGTTATGTTAGTAGCTGGTGATACTTTTAGAGCAGGTGCTGTTAATCAATTAAAAGAATGGGCAGACAAACTTAATGTTTCGTTTTATGGGGATGATAGAAAAGATCCATCTGCTGTTATTTATGATGGAGTTAAGCAAGCTAAAGATGAAAAATATGATTTAGTTTTAGTTGATACTGCTGGTAGACTTCAAAACAAAGCTAATTTAATGAAAGAACTTGAAAAAATGAATAGAGTTATTGGTGAAATATTGCCAGGAAATCCAGTTGAAACTTTACTTGTTATTGATGCAACTACTGGCCAAAATGGAATAACACAAGCAAAGAGTTTTAAAGAAATAACTAATATTACAGGTATTGTTCTTACTAAATTAGATGGTACAGCAAAAGGTGGTATAGTACTTGCTATAAAAGAACTTGTGGATATTCCAGTTAAATTTGTTGGATTAGGTGAAAAAGAAACTGATCTAATACCATTTGATATAGAAAAATATATTTATGGTTTATTTAAGGAGTTCTAATGGATAATAGAGAATATATAACAACTTTATATGAAATATATAAAGAATTATTAAATGAAAAAGAAAGAAACTATTTTGAATATTATTATTTTGAAGATTATTCTATGCAGGAAATAGCTGATTTATATTCGGTAAGTAAAGCTTATGCTTCTAAATTATTAAATAAAATAAATGATAAGATTATTAATTATGAAAAGATATTAAAGATTAATGATAGAAATTCTAAAATAATTAATTTACTTAATAATATTAATGATGAAGATTTAAAAAGTAAAATTGAAGAATTATTATAGAAAAATTATTTATATTAATATATAATTATTATAGAAAAAGGTGATAATATGAAGAAAAATGGATGGGGACTTAGAGTTGAACTTGTAATTATATTATTGTTTCTTATATGTTTAGCTATTGCTTGTATTGGACTTAATAGATTTGGTTTATTAGGTGAAAATGATAATCCGCTTATAAAAGAACCTACTACTGAAGATAATACTGTTTATTATACTGGACTTGAAGATAAACTTAGAGTTGCTACAAGGGAGTATTATGATGCTAAATATGATGATAATACAGAAGATATGGTTATTATTAAATTATCAACACTATATAATGGTGGTTATATTTCTAAACTTTATAGTAAAAGTAATGTAGAATGTAGTGGATATTCTAAAGTAATTAATAATGGAGATTCTTCAACAATAGTTCCATATATTAGATGTCTTGGTTATACTACATCTGGTTATGAAAGAAGTAATGAATAATGAATAAAACTATCATGGCTATATGGGGTTCAATTGTTGCACTAATATGCATTTTTCTTATTTTTCTTGCTAAAAAAGATGAAGATAAAGTATATAAAAATATTGAAAAAGATATTATTGTAGCTACTAAATCTTATATAGATGATAAAGAGTTAATGCCTAAAATTGGTTATTCTGTTGTGGTTAATGTTGATGAATTAGTTCTTAATAATTATATTCAATATACTGATACAATAGATAAATATTGTTTAAATAATGTAGTTGTGTCAAGAGGGGTAATTGATTCTCAATATGAAGTAAAAACAGATTGTGAATATAATGTTCATGATAATGTATATAGTGAATAAACTTATATCTTATGATATAGGTTTTTATTGTAAAAAAGTATATAAAATTATATAATTAAATCATAGGAGGAAGTGTGTATGGGAAAAGTAAAAATTAATAATAATTTAGCTGCTTTAATGTTAGTTGCATCTATTTTTGCAGGATGGGGAACATTAATGATTGTAACTATTTTAATGATTATTTTTTGTGATTTAAATGATAAAATTAAACCATTAATTATAAAAGTAGTTTCATTTATGGCTGGTATTACATTAATACTTTTAGGATGGGATTTAGTATCTAATGGTATTGATTTAATATTTAAATTATTTAATAATATTATTTCTATTATTAATTCATATTTATCTTATAGTAATAAAATTGATTTAGTAGAATTTCAAGGTAAATTCGTAGTTCCAGTAACAACGGTAGTTGCTTCTATCGGTTCAATTATTAAATACTTAGTTACATTCTCTAAATTCGGATTTATTATTGCTATTATAAGTGGTAAGGCTATGAAAGAAAATGCTTGGACTAAAAAAGTTAATCAATATGTTTCTAAGTTTACAAATTTCGCAAATTCTTTTGATGAAAGTGTAAATGTAAATGCAAATAAAGTTGAAAATGTTTCTGCTGTTAATAATATAGAAAATAATATTAATCAAAACAATAGTATTATGTAGGAGGTTTTATGAATTATTTATTTTTGATCATTGTATTTATAGTTGTAATTATTTTACTTAGAAGTATTGTACAAATTGATGAATATGAAAGAGGAGTTAAGTTTTCAAGAGGAAAGTTTAGTAAAATAATGGATCCTGGTTGGAATATAGTTTTACCTATATTTGAATCTTATAAGAAAATTGATATAAGAACTAAAGCAGTAGATGTTCCTGAACAAGATGCTATTACTAAAGATAATGTATCTGTTAGAATAAATGCTGTTATCTATTATAAAATTTTTGATGCTTCAAAAGCTATTCTTGAAGTTGAAAATTTCTATTATGCAGTTAGTCAACTTGCTCAAACTACTATGAGAAATGTAGTAGGTAGTGTATCTTTAAACGAATTACTTGGTGAACGTGAAAAGATTTCTGTTGAAATATGTAAGATTATTGATGAAGCTACAGATCCATGGGGAATAAAGGTTGAAAATGTTGAACTTAAAGATGTAAGTTTACCAGAAGAAATGAAGAGAGTAATTGCTAAGGCTGCAGAAGCTGAAAGAGAAAAGGAAGCAATTTTAACAAAAGCAAAAGGTGAAGTTGAAGCTTCTAAGAATTTAGCTATTGCTGCTGAAACTATGTCTAGTACACCAGGAGCTATGCATCTAAGAACATTATCAACTATTAATGATATAAGTAGTGATCAATCAAATACAATTATATTCTGTTTACCAATTGAAGTATTAGAAGCTATAAAAGGTAAAAGTATTAATGAAGATGTAATTAAAAAAATAACTAAAAAAGATAATTAAAATATTAATATTAAAAGATTTGATTCATATAATTTATTGGTGAAATAATGTATGAAAAAAATCTTTTTATTTTGTTTTATGTTTATGTTTTTGTTATTTAATATTAGAGCAACTGATATTGGTCTTGCTAAAAATAGTGAAACAGCAATATTAATTGAGGCAAGTACTGGAAAAATATTATTTGAAAAAGAGAAAGATAAAAAAATGGTACCAGCATCTATGACTAAGATAATGACGATGTTACTTGCAATGGAAGCTATTGAAAATGGTAAAATTAATTTAGAAGATGAAGTTTTAATATCTAAAAGAGCTCAAAGTATGGGTGGAACACAAATATATGTTGAAGCTGGGAGTAATGTTAAAGTTATTGATTTATTAAAAGGAATAGGTATTGCTTCTGCTAATGATGCTGCTGTTGCAATTGCTGAAAAGATAGGTGGTACAGTAGAAAATTTCGTTAATATGATGAATGAAAGAGCAAGAGTATTAGGTTGTAAAAATACTACTTTTAAAAATCCTCATGGACTTGATGAAGAGGGTCATTTAACAACTGCTTATGATATGGCTCTTATGGCAAGAGAACTTGTTAAGCATGAACTGGCTGTTAAAATATCAAGTACATTTGAGGAATATATAACGGTTTCTGGTGAAAATCATTGGCTTGTTAATACAAATAAACTTGTTAAGTTTTATAAAGGCATAGATGGCCTTAAAACAGGTTATACTGATAAAGCAGGTTATTGTTTAACTGCAACTATGAATAAAAATAACATGAGACTTATAAGTGTTGTTATGAAAAGTAATTCAAAAGATAATAGAAATAGTGATACAATAGGTATGATGGAATATGGATATAGTATGTATGGTAGTGAAACTATATTGAATAAGAAAGATTATTCTGGAATAATAAATATAAAAGGTAGTGAAAATAGAAATTATAAATATTATTTAGAGAATGATATAAAAATTATTGTTGATAAAGATAGAAAAGATATAAAATATACTACTGAAGTAAAACTTAATGATGTAAAAGCACCTATAGAAAAAGGAAGTAAAGTAGGAGAGCTAATATTAAAATATGATAATAATACTTATACTTATGATTTAGTAATTCACGATGAAGTAAAGAAAGCAACATTTTTAAAGATATTTTTTAGTAATTTAAAAGATGTTGTTACAGGACATCTTAAACAATAAAATTGATATAAATCACTTAGTTAATACTAGGTGTTTTTTATCTTATAGGAGAGTTCATCTTCCATAAAAAAATAACAATTATTGTAATATTGAATTAGATTTAGAAAATAAAATTATTGAACTTCCTAAACTAAAGAATGTTAAGATAAGAGGCTATAGAAATTTAAAACATTTAAATGAAAAACCTCTAACTAATGAAAAAATTATTAAAGAAGTTATAGTCAATTTAAAAAATAATTTTATACATTTAAATAACCATGACAAAAAGATGTTTCTAGAAAGATTTGTTAGAGAAATAAAAGTAAGAAAAAAAGGTAATAATGGAATAATTGATGAAGTAATATTTTAAATGGTTTACTTAAAAATGTAAACTTTTTATATGGAATAATTATTTAATATAAAATCCAATGGAAATATGAATAAATCTTGTAATTATTCATTTCAAATAATAACGAAAATAATTTTAAATTTTAAATGTTAAAAATATGTTTTACAATTAAAAACAATATGATATAATGTAATGGAAAGGAGAATGATTTGATGAGCAAATCTAATTTAGTCAAAAAATTGACTATGACATTATTTACATTAGTAGCAATCTTTGCCACAGGATTAACTAATGTAAATGCAGAAACAAAAACTGCAGAAGTTAAGAATTATTCAGAACTAACTGATAAAATGAATGATAGTGTAACAGATGTAGTTAAACTTACTAGTGACATTACATTAAGAGAAGATTTTGGTACAACTTTCAATCTTAAAATGTCTAAAACTTTGGATTTTAATGGCTTTACATTAACTATACCACAACAATATAAGTTAAAATTAATTTATTATAATACTTTGGATTTAAAATTCATTAATTCAAATAATTTTAAAAGAGCAAAACTTAATCTTTTAACTGATACAGGCGAACCACCAATCTACAACGAAATTATGGAGGCTAAATATACTGTTAATTTTGAAATGGATGGTATAGATGTTGAATATATAGAAGATTTTAAAAGTTTTTGGCAAACCGCTGGTGATTACAGATTTAATAATGTAGTTTTTAAAAATCTAAAAGTTACTGGATTTTATGAAATGGTAGAT
>JALFKQ010000012.1 GCA_022774645.1 Mycoplasmatota bacterium
TGGATGGTATAGATGTTGAATATATAGAAGATTTTAAAAGTTTTTGGCAAACCGCTGGTGATTACAGATTTAATAATGTAGTTTTTAAAAATCTAAAAGTTACTGGATTTTATGAAATGGTAGATACTAGAGCATATAAAACAATAAAATTTTCAAATGTTACTAAAGAAAGCAAAAATGCAAATTATAAAACATATTTGCTATATAGCCGTAGTTTAACTGTTGATGAGGTAATTGACGCTGATTCTATTATAGAGTATCATGATGGAGAAGGCACTAAAATAGCAAATAGAACAGCAACACTTGATACAATTGATGCTTATTGGGGTCCAATTACAGTTAAGAAAAAAGAAGTTCAAACAATAATGGCTAATGATGAAGCAACATTAAGAGATGCTGTTAATCAAATTAATAATAGCAAAGACACTGTTATTAAATTAAGCAATGATATTAAGTTGACAAATTTTCTTGAACTTTATGTTTTAGGTAATGTTACCTTAGATTTAGCAGGTAATACTCTTGATGTAACAAAACGCAGTTTAATATTCTATTATGGTTATAAAGATGAAAATAATTATAATTTTAGAAGTAATTTAACAATTAAAGATAGTGGCAATGGTAATAGTGGAAAAATAACTGGAGTAGGATTTGATGGTAGGGTAAGAATATCTACTATAGATATGGCTGAAGAATTAAAAAATTTACCTAAGACTTATGGTCTTACAATTGATGGAGGAACTTATGCCGTTACCGGAACAAATTCATGGGATGAATATATATTTGATGTATTTGGTGATGATTATGCTAAGCAGCACAACATTACTTTAAATGTTAATGTTAAAAAAGGTATTTTTGAAGTTGGAAAAGTAGATGGCGCAATATTTATGATGCCTTCATCTGATAAGACTAATATGAAGGCAAACTTCAATTTTGAAACACTTATGGTAAAAGGTCAAGGTGTTAAACTAGGATTTAATATTTTAGGTGAGAAAAAAATTAAAGAAGTAATACCAAATGATACAGAATTATATTATACTGATGGTAACCAAGTAATTGAACTAGAAGATAGAACAACATTGGTTACAAATGTTAGAGCTAGTTCAGATAATAGTTATCCACAATATATTAAACTTGCTAAAAAAACAGGTTTAAGTGTTGATAATGTTACATTACCAAATGTTACATTTGGATATACTGATGGACCAGAAGCAACAATTAAAATTACTAATATTGGTGCTGCTGAGTTAAAAATTACTAATGTAACAGTAACTGGTAATGAAAAATTTGAAATCATTGGAGATACACAACCAACAATAGGTATTGATGCAATAAATAATGATTTTAAAATTAAAGCAAAATCTGGTCTTAATGCTGGAACATACACACCAACAATTACTGTAACTGATGAACATGATAAAACTTATACAGCAACAGTTACATTAAAAGTTGAAAAGAAAAATTATGATGGAGTAGTAATTAATTATCCAAGTAATTGGATATATAATAGTAATCCAACTTTAAGTATAACAGGATTAGAATCTTTAGGAAGTAATGAATATGAAATTTATTATTCAAAAGAAACAACTCCTGGAAATTATGAAAATGTAGGAAATACATTACCTATATTAGTAGGTAAATATAAAGTGAATGTAAAAATCACAAGTGTAAACTATATTGAAAGTGAAAGTAGTGTTAATTTTGAAATCACACCAATTACTACAGAAGTAAAAGTAAAAAGTCACGATGGCGAATTTACATATGATGGTTCAGAACACACAAATAATGCTTATGATGTTTTATGGGCAAATAATGCTAGTGCAGTAGCTGATAAAACATTACCTAATGGTGATAAAGTTACTGCTGAAATTACTGGTAAAGTAAGAGATGTTAAAGATACAGCTATTGAAAATAATACAATTGGAAAAATTACTATAACAAATGCTGAGGGTGTTGATGTAACTGCTTGTTATTCTAATAAAGTAAAAACTGCTGGTAAATTAACTGTAAACAAAAAAGATAGTAAGATTACTGTAACATCTGATGATGCTAATAAAGCATATGATGGTAATCCACTAACTAATAATAATAAAACAGTAACAGGTGAAACTGTAGCTGGTGATGAGGTAATAGTAGAATTTACTGGAAGTCAAACATATGTAGGAACATCTGATAATGAGTTTACTGTTAAAGTTATGAGAGGTTCTGATAATATTACTGATAATTATACATTTGGAACTCATACATTTGGAAAACTAACAGTAACAAGTGCAGAACAACCTTTAGCAATTGCAGATCAATATGTAAAAGTTAATGGCTCTATAACAAAAGGTTATTTAGAACAATCAGTAACTGGAAATGTAGGAAACATTGATTTTACTATTAAATCAGGAACAGCACTTACATATGATGCTACAAATGAAGAATATGTAGCAGGAGCTACTGAAGGTGATGTTGTAATGACTGTTACAGCAACTGCAGTAGAAAAAGGTGGCGATAATACTCCAGAATGGAAAGAAACATCAAAAGATTTTAAAGTTCATGTTGTTAATAAAACTGATGTAAATATTTCAGGACTTTCTAATAATGAAACATTTACTTATGATGGAACACCTAAAATGCCAACAGGAACAATTAGTGTTAATGATGGAACAGTAAATGTTAGTGATTTAGAAGTATTATATAAAGGAACTGGTTCTACAAATTATAATAGTGCTACAGCACCTACAAATGCTGGTACTTATACAGTAACATATAAAGTTCCTGATACAGATGCAAATTACACTGGAACATTTAGTGTAGCATTTACTATTAAAAAAGTACAACTTGAAAAAGTAACTTTAGTTAAAGATACTTTTGAATATACTGGTGATGAAATAGTTCCACAAGATAGTAATTTTGATTTAAATAAGATGAATTCTTCTGGCGATATTAAGGCTACTAATGTTGGAAATTATAGCATTACAGTATCCCTAAAAGATAAAAATAATTATGAGTGGAAAGATAGTACAACTACAGATTTAGTTTTAAATTGGTCAATCACTCAAGCAACACCAAACTATACAGTACCAACTGATCTTACTAGTGTAAAAGGAAAAACGTTAAATGATGTAACTTTACCTAGTGGATTTACTTGGAATGATGCAAGTATAGTATTAACAGCTGGAAAACATACTTATAAAGCAACATATACTCCAGCTGATACTACAAACTATAAAACAATAACTGATATTGATATTGAGGTTGTAGTTAAAAATACATTTAATGTAATAACATCAGTTGATGGTGGAAATGGAACAATTACACCAAGTATAATAGGTGCTGTTGAAGGAACTAAAGTTGAAATAACATTTATACCAAATACTGGATATATGATTGATAAAGTATTAGTAAATACAGTAGAAACTACTGTAACTGGTAATACAATAGAACTTACTGTAAATGAAGAAAAAGATGTTGCTGTAAGTTATAAGAAAATACCATTTACTGTAACTGTAAAAGATGTAGATGGTGCTACTATTACTCCAAACGGAGTAGTTGCAGTAAGTTATGGTGAAGATAAAGAATTTACTATAACTGCTAATAGTGGATATAAGTTAGTTAAAGTTCTAGTTGATGGAACTGACAAAACTGCTGATATGGTTGGAAATACTTTAAAACTTACAAATATAACATCTAATATCAATTTAGAAGTTGTAGTTGAAAAAATAGTTTATGAAGTAACTGAAGGAGCTAATCAAAAATATACAATTACTAAAAATAATGAAGCTAAATTTAAAATAAATGCTGACTTTAGATTATTTGATGCTGGTAAAGTATATGTTGATAATGAATTAGTTGATCCTAAAAATTATACAGCAGAAAGTGGAAGCACAATAATTACATTAAAGAAAGAATTTGTTGATACATTATCAGTTGGAGAACACACTTTAAAAGTTGTATTCAATGATGGTGGAGAAGCAATTACAACATTCAATGTGGCAAAAGTTATAGTGCCTACTGACAATCCACAAACTGGCGATA
Source organism: Mycoplasmatota bacterium (assembly GCA_022774645.1). Classification (GTDB taxonomy): domain Bacteria; phylum Bacillota_I; class Bacilli_A; order RF39; family UBA660; genus CAG-1000. The sequence goes on from JALFKQ010000012.1 coordinate 4,021, forward strand.
ATATTGGATTCTATATAATAAGTGCAATCTTATCAATCGTAGGAATTGTTGGAGTTGGAATCTTTTATAGAAGAAAACAAACAAATTAAAATGTGAGTTAGAGTTTTCTCTAACTCTTTTTTAAATATAAAATCGAAGGATGGTAATGTGAAAAAGATAAAATTAAAGATAAAGAAACTATCTAAAAAAGAAATTATAATTATTTCAATTGTTCTTCTAATTGTTATAATTATTATTTTACTATCACTAAAAGGACCATATGTAGGTAAAATAAAAGATGGTAAAGCAGTGTACATTGATAGAGTTAAAAATGTAACAGTATATCCTGATAAAAACAAGATATTAATAGAATTTGAGAATAATGAGGAACTCATTGATAATTGTATAATATCAAATGAAATATATGATAAGTTTAAAAGTAATGATCCACTTTATAATATAACAGTTAAAGATTATTCTAAATTATCTAACTTATCTGCTAAAGAAAATTATAATATTGATAAATCTTTACAGTTAAAGTTAATAAAAGAAGATGATAGTTATAGTGATTATTATGCAATGACTTGCGGATTTAAAAACAAAAGAGAGCTTATGAAGTATACTAAAGCAGTCATTAAACTTGCTAATAAAGTTAAATAAAGTAGTACACACTATTGCTTATTTTTCCTATAAGATAAAAAAGAACACCTAGTTAATTCTAGGTGTTTTAATTTTTCTATTAATATTTTACAATAGGACTAAAATTTTCAATTGCTTTAATTAATTTAGGATGTTCAATAACAAAATGTATTGTTGGATTAGAACTTTTTGATATAATCACATAATGATTTTTAATAAATGTTATAGTTATATTTTTAAATGTTTTATCATTTACATGATTTAATTCATAATTTTTTTCTTGTTTTGACCATTCTTTTGTTTGTCTTAAATGTTCTATATATTCATTATAAGTATATTTTATTTTTTTATCTATGAATAAATTATTTAGTGAAAGTGAAGGTGGATCATTTTTAAACTCATTTTCTTCAATTATATAAATATAATCGTTTACTTTATTTCTTTTTAAAATATTATTCATATATTTTAATTCTTCTTTTTTATATTTAATTATTTTATCAATATCTGTTTTTGAAAATTTATTTCTTTTTAATATTTTATTTAATAGTTTATCTGAAATTGTAAATAAGGGTAATGATGAAAGATATCTTATTCTATCACATGGTATTTCTTCATCATTTTTTAAAAATAGTTCATATTCTTTTATATTATTTTCCCTATATATTTGCATAAGTGGTTTAGCTTTTTTAAGGATTAGTTCACTTTTTTCTTTATAGTATTTTATTTCATTTTTATTAGTAGTTAAATAATACATTCCTTTATTATGATAACCTTTAATACATTCTCCGGTTAGCGCAACATTTCCTGAAACATAATCTAGATGGTTATACACACTATTTTTTGAATCTTTTAAATAATAAGGTGATATTTGACCAGTCATATAAATAGGTATCCAACTTTCTAGTCCTAGCATCATTTCATTAAAAGGTCTATCTAAATTATGAATAATATTTAAGTGATGTCCTTTTTTTAAACACATAGCAATTGCAAACATCCATTTTTTTCCAAAACTAACATCTTCTGCCATGTCTTCCATTGGCATATGACTACACATAAAAATATCTTCTTTTGATTTGGATAAAACTATTGCTTTAAAGAAATTAAGTTCTCCTTCTTTCATTTCTTCAATTCCATAATAATGTCTTGATTTTGCTTTATAAAAAGGTATACTTGGAACTTTCAATTCATCAAACTTTATTGCTTTAATATAATCATTTAAATTAAACGAATCAAGATTATATAAGAAGTCATTTATTTGATTTTTAACTTGTATTGACTCACTTGTTAACCAAGTAAATAATGTATTATAAAAATTGTTATTTGATAAGTCATTTTTTTTGCATCCAATAATTGTCATTAAGTTATTTATGTCATCAGGGTTATTATATCTATTAAATATATAAGTACATATTTTATTTGAAAACTCTATTGGATTAGATGGTTTTGCTTTACCATATCTAATTCTTGAAATATGTGAAGAATCAAAAACAATATATTTTGACATTTCATTAATACTAATTTTTAAAGATGTTATTAAAATATTCAAATTATTACTTAAAGTAGTATAGTCAAAGTTATCATTTTGTAATACTTTATTGAAATCATTTTCTATTTTATCAAGAGTATATTGTTTTTTGCTCATTGTTTTTGAAATATTAAAAATTGCTGTAGTTAATTTAGTTAATTGCTCACTATTTTTAACTGGAGTTCGTTCGCCACTTTTATATCTACTAATAACAGTTTCAGATAGACCTGAAGATTCTGATAACATTTTTTGTGAACAATTTAGTTCTTTTAGATATTTGTTTAAAACTTCTTTAAAATTCATTATACATCGTTCCTTTGAAAGTATTATACAACATATTTAGGCTATAGCAAACCACTTACCATCAAAAACAATGTTTTTTGTGGTAAGATAGTTGTTCTTCGTACTATTTCAAATTATAATTATAAATAGGAAGGAGTAGTCTGATATTATGAAAATTGGAAAACTAAATATTTCTAAAAAAAATCTTATTATAATTGTTATTGTTATTTTTGTTATTATAGGAGGAATTATTTTGCTTACTAAAGGTGGTAGTAATGGTAAAGGAGTATTTTATAATCCAGATAAAAATATTAAAATAGCCAAATCTAAAGCAAATCAAATAGAATTTGAAGATTATTCAATCAATGAGTTTTCTATAAAGAAACCAAAGGGATGGAAAGTTGATACAATTGGTGATTATATCCATTATACTATTAAAGTGTATGATCCAAATAATCCTGCTTATCAGTTTTTCTTAAACATGAAAACTGAAGGGTATAACAAATCTGAAGACGCTAAAAGATGGCAACAAAAATACTATCCGAATAATCCATTTGCTAAAGCTAGTGTAATAGCTACTAAAAATACGGAAGGATTTTATAAAATTTTTAATGATTTAGGTACTTTAAATAATACTAGCACATTTACATTTCCAACATTAACTGATTTTACTGTAATTGATAATTTAGGTAAAGCTAGTTTAGGTGGAGATATGTTAAGAGCTACATTTAAAGATGCAAATGGTAAAGAGGGAGAAGGAATATTTACTGCTTATGTATATGATGTGGGTTCTTATTATGTATCAGAAAATATAATATCTGGTAAACAAATAGATATACAATACTTAAATGTATATGATGCTATTTTTATTACAGCACCAAAAGATGAATTTATTGATTGGCAAGACACATTGAATACTATTTGTTCTTCACTAAAATTTACAGATACATTTATAAATGGATTTAATCAACAACAAGATGCAGTTATGAAGAACTTTCAACACATTAGAGCTATAGGAAACGAGATAAGTGATGGAATAATGGATTCATGGAATAAGAGAAATACATCTTTTGATATCATGAGTCAAAAGCAAAGTGATGCAACACTTGGATATGAAAGAGTATATGATACTGAAACTAATGAAATATATAAAGCATATAATGGATTTACTGATGATTATGATGGAGAAAGATACAAACCTATAACTGATGATATGTATTCAAAAAAGACAAGTGGCATTATAGAAAAGTAGGTTAATATGACAAAGAAAAATAAAAAAATAATTTATGCCATAATAGGAATTATTATATTAATAGCTATTATAATTATTATTGCTATTATAAGTAATAAACCAATGTTAATAGACCATACACCTCCAGAAGCACAGTCTATTATAGAAGCACTAAAAAAGAAATATCTAGATAAAGATTATAAAAAATTAAATGATGGAAAGTTTTTAAATGAAGATACTTCATTTAGTAAATATTCATTTATAAATAATAATTCTATATATATATTTAATCCTAATAAATTAGATAATGGTGAATTTGTTTACAAAAAAGTATATGATATAGATAAAAGTATTAAGGTTATGAATATTAGTCCGAATTTTGGAGCGGATATAAAGTTTTATGATTATAACGATAGAATATATACTTTACATGATAATAATACAGATAATAAAATTATAGATAGTTATGATATGTATTTAAATGCAAATTATAGACTTAGTGACTATCTTAAATGGAACTATTCAACTGAGTTTCTTGGCAAAAAAAGTTGATTATGATTTTATGTCAGAATATGCTTATGTAAAAGATAATATTTTATATGTCAAAAATTATGGAAACGAAAAGTATCCTACTCTTGAAAAAGTAAGTGGTAATTATGAGGGAGAAAAAGTAATTAGAATATATAATGAAAGAATTCTTAAAACTGATAAAGGGTTTTATGAATTAATGAGCTATTTTGATACTAATTCAAACAAAAAAATTACTACTACAGTAAAAATTAATATGTTAACTAATTATTATGATGAGGTATTAACATTCACATATAAATATGTAATATTAAAAGATTATACTCTTATACCTATAAATGATATTATGGAAAATAGAGCTCAAGAGTATTCGTATGATTATTTTATAAGTGGATTTAATTATATGAGTGATGTTAGGTATGAAGAGTGATGAGAAGAGGATAACATAGAGAAAAATATAAAATAATAAATGAAAACACAGATAAAAAATTTGAAAAAAATACTAAAATAAAAGAAGAAAATGGTTATGAAAGATATAAAAATATAATTTTATATGCTTCTTGGATTAAAAATAATGAAGTTAATGAAATTAAAAGTGATGGTGAAGTAAAAGCAAGTATCATATTTGATAAATAAATTAAAATATGAGTTAGATTATTAATCTAACTCTTTTTTGATCTTATAGGAAAGTTCTTATAAAAATTTAATTAATTTCTTACTATATTATTTAATAACATTGTTAAAAGATAATAAAAAAATATAATTTATACAAATTTAATATAAATATGGTAAAATAATATATAGATTGAACATAAAGGTACAGTTTATAAAAAGTTAGAAATATGGATAAAAGAATGCAATAATACTATGCAGTATATAATTTATGATTATAATAATTTAAATTATCATAAACAACAATAAAATATTACAAAAAACTATTAAGGTTTTAATAATGAACTATTAGTAATTTTAAAAAGAAATATAGTGGGGTGAATATTATGAAAAAAATTTATATTGTAACAGGAGCAAATGGATTTTTAGGAAACAATATTATAAGAAGATTAGAGAAGGACAGTAATAATGAAATTAGGGCATTTGTTTTAAAAAATGATTCCATAAAATCACTAGAAAATTTAAAATGCAAGATATATTATGGTGATATAACTAAAAAAGAATCTTTGACACCTATTTTTGAAAATATTAATAATAATGAAGTATATGTAATTCATTGTGCGGCAGTAGTATATATAAAATCTAAATATAATCAACTTATATATGATGTTAATGTTAATGGCACTAAAAATATAATAGATAAAGTTTTAAAAGCAAAAGCAAAACTTATCTATATAAGTAGTGTTCATGCAATTCCAGAAAAAAATAATAATGAGTTAATAACTGAAGTAAATAATTTTAATCCAAATGATGTTTATGGACTATATGCAAAAACAAAAGCAGAGGCAGCAATGTATGTAATGAGAGCAGTAAAAAATAGAAATTTAAATGCTTGTATTATTCATCCTTCGGGAATTATAGGCCCAAATGATTTTGGTAATAGTCATCTAACTGAATTAGTAAAAGAAGTATCAAATGGTAAACTATTTGCTTGTGTAAAAGGAGGATATGATTTCGTTGATGTTAGAGATGTAGTAGATGGTATTATTAGTGCTTGTGAAAAAGATAATAATGGTGAATGCTATATCTTATCTAATAAATATATAACTATTAAAGAACTATCTGATTTAATTTGTGATGTGAAAGGAAGAAAAAGAATTAAATTAGTACTACCAATAGGTCTTGCAAAGTTAATAGCACCTATATTTGAAATGTATTATAATTTAAAAAAACAAACACCTCTTTTCACAAAATACTCATTATATACATTATCTTCAAATTCAAACTTTAGTAATAAAAAAGCAAAAAAAGAATTAGGTTTTAAAAATAGAAATATGAAAAATACAATTGAAGATACTATTGACTGGATTAATAAACAAAAAATGCAATGTAGAAAGAATAAATATTAAAAAAATAATTTTAAAAATAGAGGGTATGACATGTAGTGCTTGTTCATCAAGTTTAGAAAAATCATTATTAAAATTAGATGGTATTACTAAAGTAAAAGTTAGTTTAAAAGACAAAACAGCAACAATATATTCAAGTGTCAGTATTCCTGATGAAGATATAATTGATACAATAAATAAGTTAGATTATAAAGTTACTTCTATAGGAAAAGATGAATAATGGAAAAGATTAGTATATTTATAATATGCATATTACTAAGTTGTGAATATAAAAATGTAATTACCAGTTTACTTTGGATTAATAATTCAAATTGACATGGGAAAGTAAAAAAATATATAAATTCAAATTTTATGCAATAATTTTATTGTTTAAAACATTATTATAATGAGAGGAGTAAAATATGCAATATATATTGAAGTTAGATAACAATATATCATTAGATAATTATATTAAAGATATTGCTAAAGGTAATATGAGTGCTCTAGAAATGCTCTATAATAATACAAGAACAATTGTATTTGGATATGCGTTTTCTATTTTAAAAAATATTACTGAAGCAGAAGATGTAATGCAAGATGTTTATCTTAATATATATAAACATGCTCTTTTATATTCTTCTAAAAATAAGCCATTATCTTGGATTATAACCATAACTAGAAATTTATCTTTAGAAAAAATTAGAAAAAATAAAAGAATGAATTATGACAATATAGATACATTAGAACATTTACTTAAAACTAAAGATATTTCATATGATAAAGTTCTTTTAAAAACAATATTAGAAGAACTTAATGATGAAGAAAGACAAATTATAATATTAAATTCTATGTGTGGTTTTACTTTTTTAGAGATTGGAAGAATGTTAAATTTAAAGTTATCAACAGTACTCTCAAAATATAATAGAACTATTAAAAAAGTTCGTAATAAATATAAGGAGGCAATTAATGAAAAATAAGGATATAAAAGATGAATTATATAATATATTTGATAATTTAATATATTCTTCTTTTAATAATGTTGCTGATAAAGTAAAAAACAATAAAGGAGTTGTATTAAATATGAAAAAAGAAAGTAATAAAAAATTATTTTATGGTTTAGGTTTAGGTTTTGCATGTGTAATTATGTTATTTATGGGGCTTATATTCTTTAGAAATAATAGTGATATAGCTGTTATTGGTATTGATGTTAATCCTAGTTTAGAACTTAGTATTAATTCTAAAAATAAGGTAGTGAGTGTTAATACTAATAATGATGATGCGATTAAAGTAATAGGTGATATGAATTTAAAAGGTACTGATGTTTTAGTTGCAATGAATGCAATATTTGGTTCAATGGTAAAAAATGGATATATTAATGATAATGAAAATTCAATATTGATTAGTTTAGTACATGGTGAATATAATGTTAATAAACTAGCAAATGATGTGTATAGTCAGTTACAAAATGAAAAAGTTAACTCATCTATTTTAACCCTTAATACAAATACTAATGATTATGATAATGAATTATCAAAAAAATATAATATTTCTGTATCTAAAGTTAAATTAATTAAAAGCATTATAAATAAAAATTCATTATATAAATTTGAAGATTTATGTAAATTAAGTACTAATGATCTTAATATATTAGCTAACAGTAGTATAAATAAAAATGATGAAGTAAGTACTATTGGAAGTGCTAGTACATCTAAATATATAAGTATAGATAATGTAAAAGATATAGTATTTAAGCATGCTAAAGTTGAAAATAAAAATGTTACTAATTTAGAGATAGAATATGATTATGAAAATGGTAATATGATATATGATGTTGAATTTCATTGTAATAATATAGAATATGATTATGAAGTAGATGCTGTTAGTGGCAAAATACTTAAAATTGAAATAGAAAATAACAATAATAACAATAATAGTAATAATAAATACTTATCAAAAAATAAGATAGAAGAAATTGCTATTAAGAAAGCTAATGTTTCAAAGTATTATGATTATGATATAGAGTTTGAATTTAAAGGTGGAACTCCTATATATGAAGTAGAATTTGAAACAGATGGTGCTGAATATGAAATTGAAATTGATGCTAAAAATGGTAATATTATAAAATATGAGGTTAAAAATAAAAAAGTAGATACTTCTAAATTAATAAGTAAAGATAAAGCTAAAAATATTGTTTTGAATGATGCTAAAGTTTCTGAATACTATGATTATGAAATAGAACTTGACGATAATGAATATGAAATTAATTTTGAAACTCGTGAATATGAATATAAATATAAGTTAGATGCTAAAACAGGTAAAATATTAGAAAAAGATACTGATAAAAATGATTAATTTATAGAAAAAACTGATATTATGAAATTACATAGTATCTTTTTTTTAGCTACTTATTATTAACTACTTTAGAAATATGATTTTTAACTTCTATAGGATTAATATTTAAAGATATTGTTAGTTTGTTATATAAATATTTTTCTGTAAATTTAAAATAAATAAAAAGATAATATTTATTTTAAAGATAGTCCTTTCAATGATCGTATCAATGGTTTTATAAGCATTATATAATGTTATTGATAGTATTTTTGTTTCAAACATGAAAAGTAGTAGTGCGGTTGTTAATCGTCGTTAATATTTGTTTTTCTAATTCAAATAATGATTATAACAGTAGTTGTTGGAATAGGGGTAAGATTTAATGCAATACTTTCTAAGAATTTAGGAAAAAATAATGAAAGAAAAACATCATTAATTATAGAATATATAAACATTTAATGATACAATTATATTAGAAAGGAGTATAGGTTATGATTGAAAAATTAAATAAGTTTTTATATTCTTCTATTATAATATCAATATTGATGTTTGTACTTGGTATGATGTTTATTATATTTCCACAAATGTCTTTTGAAAGTATTACATATATTTTATCAGTAGTTTTAATAATTAATGGTATTTATTTTATAATAGAGAAAGAAGATAGTTTCTTCTTTTCAGGATTTTTAACTCTTGGTATTATTCAAATTTTAATTGGTTTAATATTAATATTAAATCCAATCTTAATGAAAACATTATTTCCAATATTTGTTGGTATAGTTATGGTAACTAAATCTACTTTAGATTTTAGAATATCATTATTATTAAAGAAATATGGTTATAAAAATTGGCTATCTATATTTATTTTCTCAGTTATTTCTATTATATGTGGTTTAATAATTATAATAAAACCAACTACTATAGGAACTGTTGCTATTACTACTTATTTAGGTTTAATTTTATCTATATATTCAATTTCTAATATTATAGATAGTATTATATTTATTAAAAATATTAAAGAAATAACTAAATTATTAAAAAAATAATTTATATTTTACTGCATTGTATATGCAGTTTTTTTATGTACTTATTTGTTTTAATTATGTATAATATTATTAATAGATGGAGGAAATATGAAATTAATAGAAGTTACTTGTCCTAAATGTAATGCTGTTATGAAAATAGATGATGCTAAAAAGGAATTGATATGTGAATACTGTAAAAATAAAATATTAATAGATGATGAAGTTAAGAAAATTAAACATATTAATGTTGGAGAAATAGATGAAGAGCAAGAATATAAAAATGCAAATGCATATTTAAATTTTAAGGATTATAATAATGCTTATAATTGTTATTTAAGTTTATCTAAAAGATTTGTTGATAATCCTGTTATATGGATCGGACTTCTTAGAAGTTTAAGTGAAGATTTTACTTCTAAAAAATATAATTCTTTATATGAAAGTTATTGGAATAATTATGTTAGTTTAGCAAATAAAAATGATGTTGATAAATATAAATCTGAATATGAGAAATATATTTCTAATTTTAATGAATATGATAAACAAGATTCTGTTAAAGGAAATAGTAATGAAAAAGATTATGTTGTTTTAACTGTTTTTGGTGGTATATTTGGTATTCATAAATTTGCAAGAGGAGAATATGGTAAAGGTTTCTTATATTTGTTTACAGCTGGTTTATTCTTTATTGGTTGGATTTATGATTCAATTACTGAAGTTAAAAGACATCCTGAAAGTAAGGGAAAAGCATATACTTGTTTAGGAATATGGGCTATTATTGCAGGTTTAACTTATGTTGAATATAGTCCATTTGGTTCTTTATTAATAGTTATTGCTGGTATTCTTACTATGACACCTGTTTCTAGAAGAATATGGAAAAAACCAACTAAAATGAGTCTTGTTGTTAAGATAATTTTATATGTTATAGGATTTGTATTAGTTATAATAAATGCTCCAGCTTATTTTGGAAATTATAAGAGTAAAGAGATGGAAGTAATAATAGATTCAAATCAAATTAAGATTAAAGAAACTGGTAAATCATTTACAGCTTATAAATATGAAATTGAAAGAAGAAAAGATTTTATATTAATTAAACCTAAAGATAGTTTATATGTATTTAGATATAGATCTTCAAAGAATGATTTATGTTTATATAAGGATAATGCTTGTGTGTATTATTTAGAAAAATAAAAGTTTTTTTCAAAAAAAGAAGTGTTTTGTAAATTTATCTCGAATAATAATATTAGGAGGGATAGAGAGATGAAGAAGTATTTAGTGTTTACAATAATACTTTTTTTATTTGGAAAAGTATATGCAGAGGATATTATATATAGTGAATGGAGTAGTGAATATCCAACTAATGTGAGTAAGCTAATAATTAAAAAGGAGTATAGATATTTATGGTATAAAGAGGAAATAAGTGATATCAAATATTTAAGAGAAGAAGAGGCAACTGATAGAATTATTGATTATAATGATATGATTTTAAAAAAGAGTGAAAATACTATTATTAGACCTGAATCTTATCCTAGTAGGGAATTACATATGGGTAATAAGTATTATAGATTTAAAAGTACTGATATTGATTCTATAAAAATAGTTTTTAATAATCTTAATGTTTATGAATTAGAAATATTTATAGATGAAGTTAAATATGATTATTTAGTTAATGATTATGATTTTCTTAGTGATAGTGATTATGATAGTTATTTTAATATAAGTGATACTTTAAATATTAAGTTTAGTGATAAAGTAGATGCGAATAAAATTAATGTTAAAATATATTGTGAATCTGATATTGATAATAATATTCGAATTAGCTTTAAGTCATATATTTATGATGTATATTATAATGATTTTAATATTGATAATGAAGTATTAAGTATTACTGCAAGTGATATGAATACAAAGTTCACTCAGTTAATACCTGTATATAGATATACTGATAAATTATATAAAACATATAAAATTGTTAAAGAATATACTGTTGATTATTATAATGAGATGGATGGATATATTAAAGATGAAAGTACTAAAAAAGCATTTTATAGATATATTAAAAATAAGTATATTATTGTTGATTATTATGGCAGAAAGGTTACTGATGAAAATTATTGTTTAAAGAATAAATGCACTATTAAAATACTTAGTGAACATATAGAAGAAAATCCTAAGACAGGTGATTTTGTTCATTATAGTTTTATAGTTTTATTTATTACAATTGTCATTATCTCATTATTATTATATATATTTTATAAAAAAATAGTGAGTAATAAATCTAGTTTTGTCGAATCGCTTTAATAATAATTAATATTATTATATTATTTTTTCAGGAGATGAAAATGGGTATAGATATTGATTATAAAAGAGGAATACTTTTTATTAGATTGCTTGGTAATTTGACTTTAAATAATATTTTTAAATTTGAAGAAGAGGTTATACCAATAGTACTTGAACTTACTGCTAGAAATGTTTCAATAAATTTAGCTAATGTTAATTTAATTGATAACTCTTTTATTAATTCTTTTATTAAAATATCTAATATAGTAAATAGATTTAATGGTAAGGTTGTTATATGTGATATTAATAATGATATAAATGATTATATTAAAAATAGTGACTTATTTGATTATTGTTTTAGAAGTAGGAATGAGAAATTAGCAAGTGGGGTTTTTAGTATATGAGAGATATTATATATGAGCTTATAGAAGCTAATGAAGGCCTTATATATAAAATTGCTTCTAGGTATACAAGATATTATAGTATTGAGGATTTATATCAAGTAGGATCTATTGGTATTATTAAAGCATATAAAAAATATAAAAGTGAATCTAATGCTAAGTTTAGTACTTATGCTTATAAATATGTTTTGGGTGAGATAATTGATTTTATTAGGAAAGATAGAAATATAGTTGTTAGTGAAGAATATATGGCTATATATAAGAAATATATTAAAGTTAAAGAATTATTATTGATTAAATATGAAAGAGAACCTAGTTTTAGTGAGATAGCTTCCTTTATGGAGATGAGTGAAAGTGATTTGGTTGCTGTTATTGAAACTGTTATGTTTACTAAGAGTACAGAAGTAAATGATGAATTTGTTTACGAGGGTGTTGTTGATACTAGAGAAGAAGTAGTAAATAAAATATTAATTGATAGTGAATTATCTATGATGGATGAAGAAGATAGAATGCTTATAGATTATAGATATTATCAAGGATATAGTCAGAATGAAACAGCATTATTAATGGGAATTAGCCAAGCCAAAGTATCTAGAAATGAAAAATTAATACTTTCTAAAATAAAGAAAAATATTGCATAATAAAAGCGTAATTACTTACGCTTTTTAAATATTGCTGAAAGAATAAATCCAAGTAGACCAACTATAACAGCAAATATTACTGTCATAACTATTTTTGTATTTGAATTATATACTATTTCATTATCAAGAACATTAAAACTATTAATTATATTATTTAATTCTTCACTGTTAGTTAATTCTTTATTAGAACTATAAGTTAACATTATAATATATTTATCAGTTGTATAAGTGTAACCTCTTTGATAAGTATCATATCCAGTTGATTCTTTTGTTGGCCATACTGTGTCATATACTATACAGTTTCTATTGTTTATTTTTTCTTTTTTAACATTATTTACATTAACTTTAATATTATATTCTTCTAATTGTTTGTTTATTGATGATTCAATATATTCTTCATATTTTTTCATATCATCTTCAGTATATCTTAAAATATCATATCTTTGAGTATTATTTGATACTGTTATAGTTATATAATTATCATCTTTTGTCCATTTATATAGGCCTTTTTCACTTATTTCTTCTTTATAACCATTTGGTATTTCTATTTTGAAATATTCATTTTCTAATGCTTTAATATTTATCATTCCAATAAATAACAATAATATTGTAAATATCTTTTTCATATAATCACCTAATAAATATTATAAACTATTTTTCTTGTAAATGAAATATTATATTGTTATAATTTATATTAGGAGAGTATGTATGAAGAAATTTATTAAATGTTTTGTTTGTTTAACTGTTATATTATTCTTTTGTGGATGTGAAAAAAATAGCAATAAACTTGTTATGGTTACTGAGTCAGGGTTTGCTCCTTATGAATATCGTAGTGGAGAAGAGATAATTGGAGTAGATGTAGATATTGCTAATGAAATTGCAAAGAAACTTGGAAAAGAATTAGTAATTAAGGATGTTGATTTTGGGTCAATTATCAACGAACTTAATTCTGGTAAAGCAGATTTTGCAGCAGCTGGTATGAGTATTGATGAAGAAAGAAAGAAAAGTGTTGATTTTTCAATTGAGTATGCTACTAGTGAACAAGTAATTGTTGTTAGAAAAGGTTATGATAAAATAAAAAGTAAAGATGATTTAGAAGGAAAAACTATTTCTGTACAACTAGGTACTGTTGCTGATACATATTTAACAGATAACTTTAAAAATATTAAATTATTTAGACAAAAAAAATTCTTAGCAGCAGCAGAAGATGTTAAAGCTAATAAATCGGATTGTATTGTTATGGATAAGTTACCAGCTCATGAACTTGTTGAGTCAAATGAAGAACTTGAAGTATTATCAGTGCCATTATTTACAGATAAATATGCCATTGCTGTTAAAAAAGGAAATACAAAATTATTAAATAAAATTAATAGTACTTTAGAAAGATTAATGAAAGAGGGTAAAATAGAAGAATATATAATTAAACATTCTTCTAATTAGAAGTTATGAGTGAATGGTTAAATGGAATATATAATGATTTTTATAGAAGTGTTATATATGATGAAAGATATAAATTAATATTAGAAGGACTTGGTAATACTATTATTATTGCAATAGGGGCAGTAATTATTGGTATATTGTTGGGTACAATTATTTCTATTGTTAAATATACTAATAAACAAAGAGGTAAATTTAGATTACTTAATAAGATATTTGATATATATGTAAATATTATTAGAGGGACTCCAAGTGTTTTACAACTTATGATTATGTATTATATTATATTTAAAACTTCTACTGTAGATTCAGTTATAATAGGTATGATAGCATTTGGAATTAATTCTTCTGCTTATGTTGCTGAAATACTTAGAAGTGGATTTGATAGTATTGATGATGGTCAAGTAGAAGCAGGTTTATCTCTTGGTCTTAGTTTTAGACAAACTCTTAAACATATCATAGTTCCACAAGCTGTTAAAATAAGTTTACCATCTATGGGAAATGAGTTTGTTACTTTAATTAAAGAAACAGCTATTGCTGGATATATTGGTATTACTGATTTAACAAAAGCTTCTGATATAATTGCATCAAGAACATATGAATATTTCTTTCCACTTATACTTGTTGCTTTAATATATTTACTTCTTACAACTACTGTTAGTAAGCTTCTTAAAAGAATTGAAAGGAAGTTAGATGTAAATGATTAGTGTTAATAAAATTAGTAAAAAATATGGAAAAAGATATGTATTTAAGAATATTAGTTTTGATATTAAAGATAGAGAAAAATTACTTATAATTGGTCCATCTGGTTGTGGAAAAACAACTCTTATTAGATGTTTAAATGGACTTAATAAAGTTAATTCTGGTAATATATTTTTAAATGGAGTTAAGATTAATCAAATAGATGATGTTACTTTAAAAAGTAAGGTTGGTATGGTATTTCAAAATTATAATTTATTTCCACATTTAACTGTAAGAGAGAATGTGGCTCTTGCTCCTAAGTTACTTAAAATGGGTAGTGATGAAGAAATAGATGATTTAGTTAAGAAATTGCTTAGTAAAGTTAATATCATTAATAAAATAGATTCTTATCCTTCAAAGTTAAGTGGTGGTGAAAAACAAAGAGTTGCGATTGCTAGAACACTTGCAACTAAACCAGAAGTAATATTATTTGATGAACCAACTTCTGCATTAGATCCAGCAACTATTAGTGACTTTATATTATTATTAAAAGAACTTTCGAGGACAACTACTATTGTTGTAGTATCACATGAAATGGATTTGATAAAATCTTTTGCTGATAAAGTATTATTTTTGAAAAATGGTAGTATTCTTGAATATGGTACTGCTGATGAGATACTTAATAGTAAAAATGAAGAAGTTAGAAATTTCTTAGGAAAATAAAGTAAATATTTTAAAAATGTTTACTTTTTTATTTGTTATAGTTATAATTGATGTAGAAAGTATATAAGATTGAAAGGAGAATTATAAATATATATGGTAGATTTAAGAGGAAAAAGTTTTTTAAAATTATTAGATTTTACAGAGGAGGAAATTCGTTACTTACTTGATTTAGCTAAAAATTTCAAGACTAAGAAACATAATCATGAAGCTCATGAATATTTAAAAGGCAAGAATGTTGCTTTAATATTCGAAAAGACTTCTACTAGAACAAGATGTTCTTTTGAAGTAGCAGCTTATGATTTAGGTATGCATACAACTTATCTAGATCCAACAGGAAGTCAACTTGGTAAAAAAGAAAGTGTTGCTGATACTGCTAAAGTATTAGGTAGAATTTATGATGGAATTGAGTTTAGAGGTTTTAAACAAGAATCTGTTGATGATTTAGCTAAATATTCAGGAGTACCAGTATGGAATGGTTTAACTGATTTATTCCATCCAACACAAGCATTAGCTGATTTTATGACTATGGAAGAACATTTTGGTCATTTAAAAGGATTAAAGTTTGTATTTATGGGAGACACTAGAAACAATTGCGCTAGAAGTTTAATGGTTATGAGTGCTAAAATGGGTGTTAATTTTGTTGCTTGTGGTCCAAAAAATTTATGGCCAGATGAAGAACTAGTTAATACTTGTAAAGAAATAGCTACTAAGAATGGATGCACAATTACACTTACTGATTCAGTAGAAGAAGGAGTTAAAGATGCAGATGTATTATATACAGATGTATGGGTATCTATGGGTGAACCTGATGAAATATGGAAATCAAGAATAGATTTATTACAAAAATATCAAGTTAATAAAGATGTTATGGGTATTGCTAATCCAAATGCTATATTCTTACATTGTTTACCATCTTTCCATGATTTAAATACAACAATTGGAAAAGATATTAATGCTAAATTTGGTTTAACAGCTATGGAAGTTACTGATGATGTATTCTTATCAGAACAATCAAAAGTATTTGATGAAGCTGAAAATAGAATGCACACTATTAAAGCTGTTATGTATGCTACTTTAAAAGAATAGGGGTATAGGTGTGAAGTCGTTAAAGAAAATATTTATAATAATTATTGTTTTATTAGTAGTTTTTAGTGGTGTAGTTTATATAGATTATTTTCTTGTAAAGACTAAGAATACATTTCCTAAAATATCAATAAAAGAAGAACTTGATGATGAAACAACTGTTTATAAAGCTGTTTTATATAAGGTTTGGTATTGTAAAAATAATAAAGCAATATCTATTGGGAGTTATAGTGATAGAGATGCTATATGCCCTAAAAAATATACTTATGATAATGGATACTATAAGAATAATATGGGTATAAATATATCTAAAAGAGATCTTGAATTATTAATATCTGATGGAGTTTATACAAGTGAAATGATAGAAGATATTAATAGTGAAAGTGATTTAAAAGATAAAGTATATGTAGCTACTACTTATGAACAAACTAAATATAAAAAAGTAGATAAAGATAAGAGAGAAGGAATTACTCTTGAATCTGGTGTTGAACTTGTAGTATTTCCAACATTTGAAAGTAATGGTGGAGAATACAGTTGGGTTTATAATTATAATGAAGAAAATTATAGTTGTATGAAAACTGATAAAAATAAAACAAAAGTATTTTCAAAATTTGAAAATGGTAAATGTAGTGATGATTATCAAAAATTACAATATGATGATAAATGGTGTTCATTATATAAAAATTCTACTTTAATATATAAAGATGATATAGAAAAATTGTGTGAAAAGGAAGCTTAGGTTTCCTTTTTTTGTATAAATTTTTTTTGAAGATAAAAAAACAATTGTGAAAGTAGAATAACTATGTTAGTATAAGTATATGAAGTAGTATTATTCATTGGGCGAGTATACTACTTTTTTTATTATATATAGTAGTTTGATTCTAGATATAGCTACTATATATATTGAAAGGCGTTTGATAGTGTAAAAAAAATAAAATAATATATATAAAAGAAAGGGATAAATATGAAAAAAATATTAATGATAAGTATACTTATATTTATAGGTATAACAGTTAATGCAAAAGAAAATGAGCAGATTTTCTTAACAAATATTAACGGTGCTGAGATGACTAAAACACAATATAATAATTTATTAAAGGGATTTACACATGATACAATAATTACTTTGCCAAAAGATACTATTGATTCATTAAAAAATTATACCAGTTTAAGAAAAGTATCTAAAACAAAATATGTAAAAATTTTAACATATTATGAAAACAAAAAAATTATTGGTGTAAGCGAAGATGAAATTACTTCTAATGAGTTTGATGAAATAACTGCTGGTTCACCAGTCTATTATTCTACTGGCCTTGGTGGTGCAACCAGTGAAACAGTTGAAACAAATTATAAAAAAATAACATTAACAATTACTTCTGGAGCAACTATAACGGCAAAACATGTTACATTAACAAACTTTTGGAAAACTATTCCCAAAATAAAATCTTACGATGTGATGGCAATTGCTCCTGGTGTTGATTCGATTTCATTCAATCTTTCTGGACATAGAAGTGGGTATCAAAAATGGGATGAAAAAATGGTTAATTATGATATGAATAGTCAAAATTGGAATATAATTGATAAATCAGGGATTTTTAAAAAAGGTATAGGATTGTCTCAAAATTTAGTGGATGCAACAACAACTACATTGGAAAATTCTATGACAGTAACATTCGTGTGTGGTAGAAGTCCATTTATAGTAAGAGGAAGTTATCAACATGCTATAGCTAACTTGAGCTTAGCTGAATCTAAAAAATATACATTAGGTTCTGATGGAATGGGTAATTTAATTATATTCGATTCAAAAATAAAAGATAAATATGATAAAACACCTGGGGTAACAGCAACATTAAATTAATAGTATAATTAACTATTCAAAAGTAATTAAACTCAATGAAAATTTGAGTTTAATTTTAAATTTATAAGATATATGTTATACTTGATATATAATAAGTGAGGTTATAATGAAAAAGATAATTTTATATATATTTTTAATTTTAATTTTAGCAGTTGTAATAATAAAAATATTTATAGGAAAATTATTTATAAATGTTGAAATACCATATTACAATCCAATATATAGTTTAAATTTTAATAATGAGATAATTGGAGTTGATATTGAGATAAGAAAAAATACTACTATTATTCCAAAAACAGTTTATATAACATCATATTCTACAATTTATAATAATATTGAGCCAATAGAAATTGAATATGGTGAAAAAATGAATTTAGATATTAAAGGTTATTACTGTTTTACAAATTTAACAGGAAATAAAACTCCAACAGAATGTAAAAATTTAAAACATGAAGTAATGAATGAAATAGATAATATTAAAATAAATACAATAGAAATTCATGGCGGTTCTTTAATAGGAGAAACGGGTGATTTAGTTTATAAAGGAGAATATCAAAGCAATATTACAAATTTAATAAATAAAAAGGGAAATTATAGTATAAAAATAAACTTAAGTCATGAAAATATTGATTCAGATTTATATTTTAGATTAAAAGTAATTTAGCATTAATATAACCTCTTTATTTCTAATACTATAATTTATCTTGTGCTAAAATATCAGTCGTGCTATAATTGTTATGGTGAAATTATATGAAAAAAAGAGTTATAAGTGCAATAGTTGCATTAATTATTTGTATTCCATTACTTATAATAGGTGGTTATCCTTTTTATATTGGGGTTTCTGTTTTAAGTGTTATTGGATATTATGAAATTATTAATTTAAAAGAAAGAGAAAGAAAAATACCATTATTTATTAAATTATTAGGTTTAGTTACATATTTAATGATTGTACTTGATAATGTTGTTAATTCTAATATATTTTTAATTGATTATAAGGTATTAGCAATAGATGCATTTGCTTTAATGTTACCAATCATTTTTTATGATAAAAAGAAATATAATGTTAATGATGCTTTATATTTGATTGGTTTTTCTATATTTTTGGGTATCACTTTTAATTTCTTAATGATATTTAGAAATATTGATATTAATTATTTGATTTATATATTATTAATTACTATAATGACTGATACTTTTGCTCATTTTTTTGGTACTAAAATTGGAAAATATAAATTATGTCCAAGTGTGTCTCCTAATAAAACAATTGAAGGTGCAGTTGGTGGTGCAATAATGGGTACTTTTATCTCATCAGTATTTTATTTAACTGTATTTGGTGGAAAAATGTTAATAGTAATATTAATTAGTTTAATGTTGTCTATTGTGGCTCAATGTGGAGATTTAGTTTTTTCTGCAATTAAGAGAGAATATGATGTTAAAGATTTTGGAAAGATTATGCCAGGTCATGGTGGAGTATTAGATAGATTTGATAGTTTATTATTTTCTATTTTAATATTTTCAATAGTTGCTTCATATCTTTAAGGAGGATATATGAATTTTATACTAACATTACTTATATTAATAATTATTTTAAGTTTAATAATTGTTATTCATGAGTTTGGACATTTTATTGCGGCTAAAAGAGGTGGAGTTTATATTGATGAATTCTCACTTGGTATGGGCCCATCAATTTTTAAATATAAACCTAAGAATAGTGAAACAACATATTCACTTAGAGCACTTCCAATTGGTGGATTTGTTTCTATGGCTGAAAGAGAAGATCCAGATAATAAAAAAATCAAGAAAAACAGAGTTCTTGAAAATAAAAGTTTTTTAAGAAGATTATTAGTTTTATTAAATGGTATTATTTTTAACTGCTTTTTAGCAATATTCTTATTTTTTATAAGTGGTTTGTTATATGGAAAACCTGTTAATAATACTACAATTGCTAGAATTGAAGAGGGTAGTCCTGCATATATTTCAGGTCTTGAAGTAGGAGATACAATTGTCAAAGTAAATGGAAATAACATTGATTCATTAGATGATTTTTTACTAGAAGCTTCTGCTAAAAAGTTAAAAGATAGTTATACATTTACTGTTGAAAAACAAGATGGAACTACTAAAGTTATTACTATTACTCCTACTATTAGTGAAGTAGATGGTGAAGAAGTAAGAAAGTATGGTATTGGATTTGGTGGTACTACACATGAAAAAGGATTTAAGAATGCAGTAAATTATGCATTTGAAGGTTTCTATTCAAATGCAGTAACTATGATTAAAATTGTAGGTTCATTATTTACTGGTGATGTTAAATTAAAAAGTTTAAGCGGACCAGTAGGTATATATACTATTATTGATCAAGTAAAATCACAAGGATTTGAAACTATATTATATTTAACAGCATATTTAAGTATAAATGTTGCAATAATTAATTTAATACCCGTACCAGTTTTTGATGGTGGCAAAGTATTACTTTTATTAATTGAAAAGATAAGTAGAAAGAAAACAAATGAAAAATTAGAATATATTTTAAATCTAGTTGGATTTGGTATTATGATATTATTGATGATTTATGTTACATTTAATGATATAATAAGACTTGTGGTGAAATAGTATGGAAAATAATTATCTTAACAATAAAGTTATTTTAAAATATTGTCCAGATTATTATAGAATTATTAATGAAGAGTTTGGTGAATTAGATTATATGAGTGATAAAGTGATTGAGATTTATCAATCTTTTATTTTCACTGTTGATATTAATGAGAAAGATCAATTGAAACTAATTTCTTTATTAAATAATGCAGTATGTAGATATTTTGATGATAGAGAATTTAAAAAAATGCTTATTTCATCACTATCAACACTTAAGATACCTAAAAGTACTAAGAATGTTTTGGGTGTTATTGTTGGTGAAATAATAAAGCAATATAATAAGTATATGGAGGGATTTACAAGAAATCTTTATATTCCTAAATGGATATAAAAATGCAGTATTATGAATGAGAATAAGAAAATATATTATGATATATATAGTGAATTTTATAGTGTAAATAAATTTAGAGAGTTAAAAACGATAGTACATCATGGAGATAATAGACTTAATCATATTAATAGAGTTGCTAAAATGAGTTTCTTTATTTCTAAAAGATTAGGACTTGATTATATTTCTTGTACAAGAGGAGCTTTAATGCATGATTTCTTTACTACTGATGATGTTAGTAAAAATGATTATAGATATAAACAATTTCTTAATAAACATCCAGTAGAGGCACTTAATAATTCACTTAAATATTTCGATGTTAATGATATGGAAGAGGATATTATATTATCACATATGTATCCAATTACTAGAAAGAAACCTAAGTTTAAAGAATCTAAGATTGTTAGTATGTGTGATAAACTTGTTAGCTTTTATGAGTTTTTTAGATATGATATTAGATATACAGCTTTTGTTATCTTTATGAGATTATTACCTAATTAGTGTAATAATCTTTTATTTTTATGTTATAATTGTATTGTGTCCTCGTAGCTCAGTAGGATAGAGTAATCGCCTCCTAAGCGATAGGTCAGCAGTTCGATTCTGCTCGGGGACGCCACTTTAGTAAATATTAAAAAGAATAAAGTTAAATCTTTATTCTTTTTTATTTAAAGTTGTATTGCTTTACAAAAATAATAAAATTTATTATAATATCTTTTACTTAAAGGAGGAAGGTTTATGAAATATGTTGAAACTAACGAGAAACAAAGAGAAATATTAAATAAATATTGTTCTGTAGAAGAAGTTAGTGAATCTGGAATTAGAGATGCTTTATTTTCTAGAATGATTATTAGATGTAGAAAGCCTAATACATTTGCTACTAATTTAAAAGAAACTTTGATTTATAGTTCTCTTGATCCTGATAGTGATAATTTATATTCTTGGGAATATGAAATTGTTACAATGTCTTTAGAAAATGTTAAAGTATTAAGACAAGAATTAGATTTAGAAAAGGGACCTACTTTAGAGAAGAAATTCTAATTACAGATAATACTAAGTCAATAGTAAAAATAATTGATAATATAATTGTTATTTGATTTGGTATTTTTTTTATGTATTTTTTTAGCTTTTTATGAATAAAAATAATTATTATACTTCCAATCATCCATATTAAAGATGATTCTAATGATATAAATTTTCCATAATTAAATTTATATTTACTATAATCCCAGAATGTTTGATTAAATAATGTTTCTACTAAATTACCAATTATATATTCTAAGACTGTTAATATTATCATTGATATTATAGATAAAAGTATAAGTCTTTTTATTTTAGTATATTTTTTTAACTTTTTATAAATATATAGTATTATCAATACTCCAATACCATATATTGGTGTCCATGGTCCATACATAAAACCACTACTAAATCTACCATCTTGTATAAAGTTAATAATACATTCATAGAAGAATCCTAGAATTGAATATGTTAAAAATATATTTATGTCATGCATATTAATAGTATGTATATTTTCTAGAGATTTATACATATTGACATATTAATAAAATTATTTTATAATGTATTCGTAAAAACGGTGAATCAGAGAAGTAAGTGATTATGATATTTGTAGAGAGCAATTGTTTGGTGAAAAGTTGTAATTGATGATTACTGAATGGACTGATGAGTGGCTACCAAAGTTATAGTAGGCTAGCACGAAGGTGTCTCTTCGTTAATAAAAGACCTTATATGATAGTATAAGTATTTCACTATAATGGTGGCATAAATAAGATTATTAGTCTTATCCAATAGTTGGATGAGGCTTTTTATTTTGGGAAAGAGGGAAAAATTATGAAAAATATTATTTTAACTGGAGATAGACCAACAGGACCACTTCATATTGGACATTATGTTGGTTCTCTTAGAAACAGGGTTTTAATTCAAAATAAAGGAGATTATGATAAAATGTATGTGTTTATTGCTGATAGTCAAGCTTTAACAGATAATTTTAATAATCCTAAGAAAGTAAGAGATAATGTTCTTGAAGTTGCTCTTGATAATTTAGCTTGTGGACTTGATCCTTCAAAAATTACTTATTTTATTCAATCAGAAGTGCCTGAACTTACAGAACTTACATTTTATTATATGAATTTAGTTACAGTATCTAGACTTCATAGAAACCCAACTGTTAAAGAAGAAATAAAATTAAGAGGCTTTGAGGAAAGCATTCCAGCTGGATTCTTTGCATATCCAGTAAGTCAATCTGCTGATATAACTGCTTTTAAAGCTAATATTGTGCCTGTTGGGGATGATCAACTTCCAATGGTAGAACAAGCAAGAGAAATAGTTAGAAGATTTAATTCAATATATAATACTGATGTACTTGTTGAACCAAATGTATTACTTCCTGAAACTGAAAATGAAAGAAGATTAGTTGGTACTGATGGTAATGCTAAAATGAGTAAGAGTTTAGATAATTGTATTTATTTAAAAGATAGTGAAGAAGAAATAAAGAGAAAAGTATTTAGTATGTATACTGATCCTAACCATATAAAAGTTGAAGATCCAGGACAAGTAGAAGGAAACATAGTATTTACATATCTAGATGTATTTTGTAAAGAAGATTCATTTGAAAAATATTTACCTGAATATAAAAATCTTGATGAACTTAAAGATCATTATAGAAGAGGTGGTTTAGGTGATATGAAAATTAAAAGATTTTTAAATGATGTTTTACAAGAAGAATTAAGACCAATTAGAGAAAGAAGAGAAGAACTTGCTAAGAATCCTGAATATGTATTTAATATATTAAAAGAAGGAACTTTAAAAGCAAGAAAGAAAGCTAGTGAAACTGTTAAGGAAGTTAAAAAAGCAATGATGCTTGATTATTTTGAATAGTATTTTATAATACTATTTTTCTTTACATGTAAATATATTGTTCATAGACAAATTATTGTTAAACGAGTATAATTTTAATTAAGTAGGTGTAATATGAATAAAGGGAATATTAAGGGATTAACTACTAGTGAAGTTAATGAAAGAATTAGTAAAAATTTAGTTAATTATGTTGATGAGCCTAAAACTAAAACTGTTAAAGAAATAGTTAAGTCTAATGTATTTACATATTTTAACTTTTTAAATATATTTTTGGGTACTTTAGTTATTATAAGTGGTATTGTTTCTGGAAGAATATTATATGCTCTTAAGAATTGTTTATTTGTTGGAGTAATTTTTAGTAATACAATTATTAGTATTGCGGAAGAAATACTTGCTAAAAAAACTATTGATAAGTTAAATGTCATTGCTGATACAAAGATTAAGACTATTAGAGATGGTAATATAATAGAGTTATCTAGAGAAGAATTAGTTCTTGATGATATATGTGTTTATGGAATTGGCAATCAAGTTGTAACTGATTCTGTAATAGTAGATGGTATGGTTGAAGTAAATGAATCATTTATGACTGGAGAAGCTAAAGTTCTTACTAAAAAATCTGGAGATGAGTTAATAAGTGGATCTTTTATTGTAAGTGGTAATGCAACTGTTAGAGTTAAACATATTGGGAAAGATAATTATATATCTAAGATAAGTAGTGAGACTAAATACATTAAAAAGACTAATTCTGTTATATATAATTCATTTGAAAAAATGTTAAAAATATTGAGTTTTCTACTTGTACCAGTAGGTATAATATTCTTTATAAATCAACTTGGTATTACTAATCATAATATTCCAAGCTCTATAATGAGTACAGTCAGTGCATTGATAGGTATGATACCTGAAGGTCTTGTCCTTCTAACAAGTTCTGCTATGGCTGTTAGTGTTCTTAGACTTAGAAAATATAATGTTTTAGTACAGGATTTATATTCAATTGAAAATTTAGCAAGAGTAGATGTTATATGTTTGGATAAAACTGGAACTATTACTGAGGGAACAATGGAAGTAAAAGATATTATTCCTTATAAAGAAAATAATATAGATAATATTAAAACTATATTAAGTAATTATGTTAGTGCTCTTGATGATCCTTCACCAACATTTAAATCAATTGAAAGTTATTTAGAAAAAATGAATAATTATACTGTTTCTGATACTTTGCCATTTTCAAGTATTAGAAAATATAGTGGTGTTAAATTTAATGAGGGTGTTTATTTTTTAGGTAGCCCTGAAAATTTATCAAAAGAAAAGTTTGATATAGATAAATATCAAAATGATTATAGAGTTCTTCTTTTAGCAAAAGGAAGTAATTTGAATGATATTAGTGATGTTATTCCGTTGGGTTTTGTTTTAATTCAAGATAAGATAAAAGAAAATGCAAATATAACTCTTGATTATTTTAAGAGTCAAGGTGTTGATATTAAGATAATAAGTGGAGATAATCCAATAACTGTTTCTAAGATTGCTGAAAGAGCTGGAATTACAGATATTAAAAGTATTGATATGTCAAAAGTAAGTGATGAAGAAATACCTGAAATAATAAGAACACATAATGTACTTGGTAGAGTTAAACCAGATCAAAAGAAAAAAATAATTATTGCTCTTAAAAATGATAAACATTTTGTTGCTATGACTGGTGATGGAGTTAATGATTGTTTAGCTCTTAAAGAAGCTGATTGTAGTATTGCTATGGCTAATGGTAGTGAAGCTGCTAAAAATGTTAGTCAATTTGTATTATTAGATTCTAAGATAGATAATTTACCTCTTATTTTGAAAGAAGGTAGAAGAAGTATAAATAATATAGAGCGAAGTTCATCTTTACTTCTTAGTAAAACTATATTTACTATTTTGTTAATCTTAGTATGTATATTTATGAGTACAGAATATTTCTTTATACCAATACATTTAACATTGATTACAATGTTTACAATAGGTATACCATCATTTATACTTGCTCTTGAACCTAATACTGAACTTGTAAAAGGTAATTTCTTACTTAAAGTATTCTTAAAGAGTATTCCTAGTGCTATAACTGTTGTATTTAATGTAATAATAATTAACTTATTTGAAATTAACTTTAATTTATCACCAGAACTTTGTAGTACATTAACAGTATTCTTAACTGCAACAACTGGATTTATATTCTTAAATAATATATGTAAACCTTATAATTATTTAAGAGGTGCATTAATGGTATTCTTGACACTTGCATTTTCATATTGTGCAATATTCCAAAATAGTTTCTTTAATATAGGACTTGTAAGAAAAGATACTATTTTAGTATTCGTAGTGTTATTTATATGTAGTATGTATATATTTGATAAGTTAAAGTTATTAACAACAAGTATACTTAAGAAGACAAATAATATTTAAATAAAAATGTCTAAGTATTAAACTTAGACAAATAAGAAATAGAAAAATTAAAATAAGTAATTTGAAAAGTTTTTATGCTTTTCATTAGTAGTATATTTCATTTTTTATAAAATATACTACTTTTTTTAAGAAATTATAATTATTGTGTTATAATGTTTTCGAAGAGGAAATAGTATGAAAAAGTTGAAAAAAATAAATAAAAAGGATTGGATAAATATAATAATTCTTGTTTCTATAATAACTATTGCAATAATATTTAGTATTAATAATAAATATATATATGGTTCAGAACTTGATTGGGTTAATCAACATTCAGTTATACCAGATTATTTTAGAACTTTATTTTATAATAATTTTGATTTATTGCCAGATTTTGCATTAAATCTTGGAAGTGGAGTAAATATATATAATTATGGATATTATGGTTTTTTAAATCCAATTATATTATTTAGTTATTTATTACCTTTTATAAGTATGACAACTTATATTCAAATAGCAATGATATTAGTTGTATATATAAGTGTAATATTATTTTATTATTTTTTAAGGATTAAATTCAAAGAAAATGTTTCATTACTTGGAAGTATAATTTTTGCTACTGCTAGTCCGCTTTTATTTCATTCACATAGACATTTAATGTTTATGAATTATATGCCATTTTTAATTCTTGCATTAATTGGTGTAGATAAATATTTTAAGAATGATAATAAAAAGTTATTAAGTATAAGTGTATTATTAATAATATTATGTAGTTATTATTATAGTGTAGGAGCTATTATTACTATCGTTATTTATGGTGTTTATAAATATATTTCTTTAAATAAAAAGATAACAATAAAAGGATTTTTTAAGGATGGTTTTAGATTTTTATATCCAATTATTATTGGTATATTAATGTCATCAATACTTTTAATTCCAACTGT
The DNA here is from genome assembly GCA_022774645.1 of Mycoplasmatota bacterium. Lineage (GTDB taxonomy): Bacteria > Bacillota_I > Bacilli_A > RF39 > UBA660 > CAG-1000. The sequence goes on from JALFKQ010000012.1 coordinate 31,863, forward strand.
ATATGTAATATTAACAGGTAGAATGACTAATATTGAATTAGTAACGCTAAGTGATATTTTAATTCCTAAAATTAATGTTAAGTTCTTGTTATATAATGCTTATGGTATAGGTTTAACATCATTTTCATTAATATCATTATTAGTATTATTTATGGATAAGAAGAGAGAAAATAAATATTTATTTTATATTTTATCTTGTTTAATAGTTTTTCCAATAATAGTATATTTACTTAATGGTACTATGTATATAGATGCTAAAGTATTAATACCAATGTTACCACTATATTCTTATAGTATTGCTTATATGTTTGAAATGATATTTAAGAAAAAAGTGGATATTAAAAAACTATTTAGATATAGTGTTATATTACTTTTAATAGTATTTATTGGTAATAGTGCTTATAGTAATTATTTCTATTTAGATTATGCTGTTTCTTTATTACTTTTATATTTATTATTATTTAAATTTAATCTAAAAAAAGTATTTATAGTATTAATAACTTGTATATTGACTATTTATAGTATTTTTACTAATAGAGAAGATAAATTTATTAAAATTGATGATTATAAGGATAATTTAGAAATAAAAGAATTAGCGAGTAAAGTAAATACTATTGATAGAACATCTATTATTAAAAATTTTGGTGATAATACTAATAATATATTTTGTAATTTGAATATGTATCAAAATTATACTTATAGTAGTACAAATAGTTCTTTATATAATAAGTTTGTATTTGATGTTTTTGATAGGGAAATGCAGCATAGAAATAGATTAATATTGAGTGCTAATAAAAATCTTATGTTTTTAATGTTTATGAATAATAGATATATTATTGGTGAGAATGTTAATATTTATGGTTATAATAAAATAGAAAGTTATAATAATTTAGGATTATATGAAAATAATGATGTACTTCCATTTATGTATGTAACTTCTAATACATATAATTTAAGTAATTATAATAAACTTAGTTTTCCATATAATAATGAAGTTATTCTTAAAAATGTAGTTGTAAGTGATGGAGAAAAGAAAGATTATAGTAGCAAAATTAAAGAAGTGTTTTTAAGAAGAAGTGATATTAAATTTGTTGATACTAATATTAAAATAGAAAATAATATAATATATTCTATGAAAAGAAATAGTAAATTAGTGATTAATGTTCCAGAAGATGCTAAAGGTAAAATATTATTTGTTAGCTTTAATGTTACTAATAAACAATCTTGTAGTATAGGCGATCAGGCTATTTCTATAAATGGTGATATTAATAAAAAGACATGTAGTGAATGGAAATATTATAATGGAAATGATAGCTTTACTTATGTTATATCTGATAAAAATATTGATTCTGTAACTGTTGAATTTTTAAAAGGAGAATATCATATAGAAGATTTAAAATTATATTATATGTCTTATGATGATATTAAGAATGTTAATAAATCTATTACAAAAGTTAATATTGATAAAGCAAAGGGAGATTATATTTATGCTTCTGTTAATAATAATGAAGATGGATATTTTGTAACTACTTTACCTTATGATAAAGGATATACTGTTTTAGTAGATGGTAGGGAAGTAGAGACTGAGATTGTTAATAAATTTGCATTAGGATTCAAGTTAGAAAAAGGGAAACATAATATAGAAATTTCATATAAAAGTCCATTTAAGAATATTGGTATAATATTATCTATATTTGGTATAGTATTATTTATATTTAATAATTATAAGATTAAAAAATTTAATAAGTAAGGATACTTGAAATAGTATCTTTTTTATTGTATAATCTTGTAGAATAGAGGTTAATGATATGAATAAAAAAGGTTTTACTTTAGTAGAGTTACTAGCAGTTATTGCAATACTAGCATTATTAGTAATATTAGTTCTTCCAAATGTACTAGAAATGTTTAATAGAGCAAAAAAAGAGTTATTTCTAACGGAAGTAAAAACTGTATATAAAGAAGTAACTAAAAAATATATTACCGAAAATATGAAAGGTAATAAAATCGATAAAGTTTCTAACAACAAAAATAAGTTAAATATTAAATCTAATGGTTTAAAATATGATATTAAATTAGATACAAAAGGAAATGTAAAGAATTTTGTTGTTAGTAATGATACATATTGTATAAGTGGTAAATTTAATAATTTAAATGAACTTACAATAGATAAAGTATCAGAAGGATCTTGTTCTAGTGATGATTTGCCTGTTATTGCTGGTACACTTAGAAATGATTTTTTTGAGGTGTCAGGTTTGACAGAGAGAAGCTTAGTACATTCAATTACTTTTTATAGTGATAATAGAAAAATTGATGATTCTGATTATTATAATGTTTCAAAAGAAAATAATGATTCTATTAAAATGTATATTAAATCAAATAATGATAATTCAGAATTATATGATTTAACAATAGTAGGTGATGGAAAGATTGTTTTTCCTGAAAACTCCTCTAATTTATTTTCGTTTTATTATAATTCTTGTGATCATCTTTCAAATCCAACTAAAACGAATAATACTGTAGAAAATGGTAATCTTGTAAAAAATATGAATCTTATAAATGATGAAGTTAAGATTGAAAAAGTAAAGATGACATGTGATATTTACAGCAATCTTGAAGAAATTAATTTTAATAATTCAATTGATACAAGTAATGTAACAAATATGAGTGGTATGTTTGTTAATATTAATACTGAAACACTAGATTTAAGTGATTTTGATACAAGTTCAGTGGAAAATATGAGTGGTATGTTTGCTGGTAGTAGGGCAACAGTGTTAGATTTAAGTAACTTTAATACAAGTAAAGTAACTAATATGAGTGATATGTTTTCTAGCAATCAAGCAACAGTGTTAGATTTAAGTAACTTTGATACAAGGAATGTAACAAATATGAGTGATATGTTTTTTGATAGTAAAGCAACAACACTAGATTTAAACAGTTTTGATACAAGTAATGTAACAGATATGAGTGGTATGTTTGCTTATAGTAAAGCAACAACACTAGATTTAAGTAGTTTTAATACAAGTAATGTAACTGATATGGGTTCTATGTTTTCTGGTAGTCGAGCAACAACACTAGATTTAAGTAACTTTAATACAAGTAATGTAGTAAGTATGTTTGGTATGTTTCAAGATAACCAAGCCACAACACTAGATTTAAGTAATTTTAATACTAGCAAGGTAAGTAATATGCGTTATGTGTTTAAGGGTAGTCAAGCAATAGTTTTAGATTTAAGTAGTTTTAATACAAGTAATGTTACTGATATGAGTCATATGTTTCAAGATACTACTAATTTAAAAACTATATATGTAAGTAGTAATTATAATACAAATAAAGTTTATTCTAGCACTAGTATGTTTAGAGATTGCACTAATCTTGTAGGAGGCCAAGGTACAACTTATAATTCAACTAAAATAGATAAAACATATGCTAGAATAGATGGTGGAACGAGTAGTCCTGGATACTTTACATTGAAACAATAAATAATATGTGTTAACTAAAAAACAGTTAACACTTTTTGTATAACTTTTGTTTTGTTTATGTTATTATATCTGTATGAAGAAATTTATATCTGGAAGTATTAGTAAAATTATATATCAAAGTAATAGTGGTCCATATAAAGTTGGAGTTTTTAGAGTGAGAGAAACTAATGATGAAGATGTTAGCAGTTTTGTTAATAAACTTATTAGTTTTACTGGATCATTTAATGAAATAAATAGTGATGTTGATTATATATTCTATGGTTCACTTGTTAATCATCCTAAATATGGAGTTCAATATCAAGTTGAAACTTATGAAGTAAAACCGCCTAGTGATATTGATAGTTTAGTATTATATTTAAGTAGTGGTATGTTTTATGGAATAGGTGAGAAAACCGCTAAAAGAATTGTTGATAAGTTTGGACTTAATACCATTGAAGTTATTAAAAATGATTATCCTAGTCTTGCGACTGTTAGTGGTATGACTATAACTAAATCAAGAAGAATGCATGATAAGATTGTTGAAAATGAACTTAATCAAGAATTAATAATTAAACTTAATGGATATGGTTTTACTATGAAAGAAGCAATAGATTTAACTACTACTTATGGTAAGTCACTTGCTGATATTATAGAAAATAATATATATATGTTAGTAGGTGAAATTTCATTTGATAAACTTGATACTATATTTTTAATGAATCATAGTGAGATGAATGAAAATAGAATTATGGCATTAATACTTCATAATATTGAGCTTATGTGTTATGAAAGTGGAGATACTATTGTTAAGAGTGAAGAATTGTTTATTAGGCTTAAAAGGTGTTTTAAAGGTACTTTTACTAGTTCTTCTTTTTTGAGTTATTTACATAAATTATTAGATTTAAAGAAAATTGTTGTTTTAAATGATTTTGTTGGTTTAAGAAATTTTTATGATACTGAAAATGAAATTATTAAGACTATACTTAATATTAATAAAATTAAAGAAACTTACAACGATGAAAAAATTAATAAATTGATTAGTTCTTATGAAAAGAGAAATAATATTGTTTTTAATGATGAACAAAAGAGTGCGATAAGAGGTTCAATTAAAAATAATTTTTATATTATAACTGGTGGTCCTGGTACTGGTAAAACTACTATTATTAAGGCTATTGTTGATATACTTAAAGATTTAACTAAACTTCAATATAATGATATTGCTTTACTTGCTCCGACTGGTAGGGCTAGTAAAAGAATTGCTGAGAGTGTAGGTGCTAATGCATCGACTATTCATAAATATTTAAAATGGAATAAAGAAACTGGTGCATTTACAGTTGATGAGTATAATAAAAGTAGTGAAAGAATTGTTATTGTTGATGAAGCTAGTATGATTGATATATTCTTATTTTTACATCTACTTCATGGACTTAGAAATGATGTTAAATTAATACTAGTTGGAGATAAAAATCAATTGCCTTCAATTGGGCCAGGGGACTTATTAAATGATTTACTTTCTTTTGATAATATTTGTAAAAGTAAATTAGAAACTATATACAGAGTAAGAGATGGTAGTTATATTATTGATCTTGCTAATGATATAAAAAATTATAAAGAATTTGATTCATTTAGTAATGAATATAGTGATTTTAAATTTATAGAAAGTAGTGATTCTAATATTAAATTATATTTAACTACTATGTGTGAAAAAACTATTGAAAGAGGAATTAGTATTGAAAACTTTCAGGTTCTTGCTCCTATGTATAAAGGTATAAATGGTATTGATGCTTTAAATGAACTTATGGCTAATATATTTAATAGTAAAAATGAAAAATATAAGATAGGTGATAAGTATTATAGAATAAATGATAAAGTTATACAGCTTATTAATGATGTTGATAATAATGTATTTAATGGTGATATTGGATACATTAAGGATATTTATACAGAAGAAGGAAAAATGGTAGTTGAAATTAATTATATGGGTAATGTTGTTACATATAAGAGTGGAGACTATGATAAATTTAATTTAGCTTATGCGATTAGTATTCATAAATCACAAGGTAGTGAATATGATAATGTTGTTATAATACTAGCTCATAGTTTTAGTAGAATGTTTTATAATAAACTTATTTATACAGCTGTTACAAGAGCTAAGAAATCATTGGTAATTCTTGGTAGTATAAATTCATTTAATGAATCAGTTCAAACTACATATTCAACTAACAGAAATACATATTTAAAAATGTATAATAATAAATAATATTGTTAATAATAATATCGAGGAGAGTGATATTATTAAAACTATCGAAAAAATGATGTATATGGCTGGCGGTATGGGTATGATGTATTTATATAAAACTTATGAAAAAGATATAAATAAATTTACTAAGACAGTATCTAAAAAAATAAAAGATTTGAAATAGTTCTTTTGGACTATTTTTTTTCATATTTCCTGTGCTATAATTGTAATATATAAGGAGGAGTTATGTTAGAAAGATTTAAAAAAGATGAAAATAGAAAAGTTAATACTGAAAAAGTAAATGAACTTGTTAGAACAGGAAATAGAGTTTTAAATATTTTATATATTCTTTTTATTATTTTACTTGTTTATGTTCTTGGATTAATTTTAAAAGAATGGAAGATTTTAGGATTTATTGGTAAGATACTTTCAATAATATCACCATTATTTATTGGTTGGCTTATTGCTTGGTTATTACATCCTCTTGTTAATAAATTAAGAGATAAAGGTATAAATAAAGTTCTTAGTGTTATTATTACTTATGCAATATTACTTATAATAATATATTTAATGTTTGCTCTTACATTACCATCACTTGGTGAACAAATAACTGAACTTGTATCATCTATACCTAAGATTGCAAATGATGCAAAAGAGTGGATTAATAATATATTTGTTAAATTGTCTGATTTAAGTTTAGAAAACTTAGATACTATTAAGAAATCTTTCTTCTTAAAAATAGAAAATTTTGCAGCTGATATACAAACTAATTTACCAGAAACAGCTGTTAATGTTGTTAGTGCTATTGCAAGTGGTGTAGGTAAAATTGCTCTTAGTTTAATATTAGGATTTTATATATTATTTGATTTTGATAAGTTTACTGATAGTTTTATTAAATTATTTCCAAAAGGTAGTAGAAAGGAAGTTAAGTATTTACTTGAGAAATTAGATGGTTCACTATATTCATTTGTAAGTGGTACATTATGGTTATCATTACTATTATTTGTTGTATCTGTTATAGGTTTCTCAATAATAGGATTAAAGGCACCAATATTAGTTGCATTTATATGTGTTGTTACTAATTTAATACCATATATTGGTCCATACATGGGAGCTGCAGTAGCAGGAGCAATTGGTTTTGCTCAAAGTAGTTTAATTGGTATTTTAACTCTTGTATTTATATTAATTACTCAAACTATTGATGGTAATGTACTTCAACCACTTGTTATGAGTAAAAAAATGAATTTAAGCCCAATAACAATTATTTTATCATTATTAATATTTGAATATTTATTTGGAATAATTGGTATGGTTATAGCTACACCAGTAGTTGCTTTACTTAAAATTATTTATGTATTCTTTGATGAAAAATATGATTTCTTTGGTTATAGGGAAAGAAATAATAGGGAAGATTAAAATAGTTCTTTATAGAACTATTTTTCATTGACTTTAACACCTTTATGATATAAAATTAAATCATAATAGGAGGAGTTATGAAGAAGGTTGTAATTAAGGAATTTGACAGAACATTATTAGGTATTGATCTTATGCTTTATTGTTTTTTTGTAGTAATTGGTTATATAATGCTACAAATACCTGAAATAAGTGTATTAAGACCAATTGAATACGCATCACCACTTTTCTATATGTTTGCATTTATGTCATTAGTAGCATATTTTGTTAATAGAAGAAGTGACGATTATGAATTTTTATTCTTTGGACTTATTAATATAGTAGTAGGTACTTATGTACTTGTTAATGAGTACTTTACTGATAGTTGTTTTATCATTGGTAATGCTGTATTACTTTATGCACTTGCTAATGTATTAAATAAAGGTTATAACACTAAGAGATTAATGGATCAATGTGATGTTAATTTTTATGTTAAGTTATCAATTACTGTGTTACTAACATTATTAAGTTTATTAGTTTTATCTGATTTATTTAATTCTGAAACTGTTTCTGGTATGGTTCTTGGATATTATTTTATGGGATTTGGATTAATTAGTTTATTTGAACCATTATTAATGATAATTACTAAGAATCCACAAGTTGAAACATATTTAGTTTCTTTAAATGAAAATGAAAAAACTAAAACAAAAGAAAAGAAAACTACAAAGAAAACAGCTATTAAGGAAATTAAAAAGAAAAAACCTGTTAAAAAGAGTAGTGAAAAAACTACTAGTAAAAAGGAAGAATAGTTAAAGACTTTTTAGTCTTTTTTTATTTGGTATTTCATATAAATTATTGAGGTGAAAAACATGGATATAATTAAAGTATCAAGTAAAAGTATTTCTCAAAAGGTTGCTGGTAGTATTGCTAATTCTTTTAGAGAGGGTGCTAAGGAAGTAGAAATACAAACAGTAGGAGCAGGAGCAGTTAATCAAGCAATTAAAGCTATTTCGATAGCAAGAGGTTTTGTGGCTCCTTTAGGACTCAATTTAATTTGTACCCCGGCATTTTATGATGTAATAATAGATGGTAAAGAAAAAACAGCCATAAGACTAATTGTGGAAGCTAAATAGCTTCTTTTTATTTTTCTTTTGTTACAGTCGATGATCTTTTTTTTGTTCAATTATATTGTAACCATGCTTTATATTTTAATTTTTTATAGTTCTTAATCTTTTAAATTCATGTGTGTTGATTAATCAAATTAAATATTGTATTATCTAAAATATGCAAAGTATTTAGAAGCATTTTAGTAATATGTTAAAAGTATATGATTTAAAGTCGTGTAAGGTTCAAGTGTACAAAGTAGAAAATAATTTATTTACATTTAAAAAATATAAAAATAATTTTGATTTTTATAATTATTATAGTATAATAAACTAAAGGAGGAATAGTGTATGGCTAAAATTGACAAAGATAAGAAAAAAATTATTACTATTATATTTGGCATTTTATTAATTATTATAATTGTTTTCTTGTTATGGTTTTTTAATCGAAAGTTTGATGTCACTTTTGATTTTAATAATGGTGATAAGGAAGAAACTATTAAAGTTAAATATCACCAAAACATTAACGAAAAAGACATCAAAGTTCAAGAAGATTTGGGAGAATCATTTATTGCTTGGTATGAAGTAATTGGTATTAAAGAAAAGGAAGATATCTTATCAGATAAACCATTTGATTTTAATACTAAAATTAATAAGAATATCAGACTAAAAGCTCTTTACGAAACAAAAGTTGAAAAAATTACTATTACTTTTGACTCTAAAGGTGGTAGTTCTGTTGCTCCTATTACTATTAATAAAGGTGAAGAACTTATCCTTCCAAAAAATCCTACATATGCTGGTTATACTTTTAAAGGATGGTATGATATAAATGAAACTCCAATACATAATAATGCTCTTTTAGAAGAAAATACTACTTTATATGCTAAGTGGGAAAAAATAGTGCCTAAGAAAGAAGAGAAAATTTCTTTATCCTTAAGTAGAAATACTCTTCATGTTAATGGTATAAAAAAAGCCACAGCTACAGCTAAAGTTAAAAATTCTAGTGGAAAAGTTACTTATTCATTAAGTAATACGAACTGTATGACTATTAATAAAAATACCGGTGATATTAGTGTTTCTTCTAATCCAAAAAATTGTTCTAATGGTGCTACAATTAAGGTAACTGCCAAAACACCTAGTGGAAAAAGTGCAACAGCTACCATTTATTATGAAAAAGATTTAGCCTTAACTTACGATGGTAAAACCTATACTAAAGATGATAAAGCTAGTGGTAAAAATTCAACTTTCACTGTTAAAGCTAATCAGAATGTTAGCTGGAATATAGATGCTGCTGTAAAGCCATCATATCGTTACACTTATAAAGATTATAAAAATAAAACAGCTACATCCGTAACTGGTGGATATACTATTGATAGTATCGTAGAATCAGGTGCTATTAGCAAAATAACAACAGATGTCAAAGTAACTGCTACTACGAAAGCTAAACAAAAAATATCTTTAATAATAAAACAATATGTAGCATAAAAATTAAAAATGATACATATGAAGAAACAATTACCTATAATATTAGTGGATATCTAGGTGTTCGTAATCTTCATCATGATTTTAATATCAAAGAATCAGCTAACAATATGACTCTATAGTTAATATAGTTGTACTTTGTTGGAAAAAATTGAAATTTAAAAAGTGTTTTTATTGTCTACTGATGAAAGAGCTGTTTTTTCTTTTCAAGAGCAGCGAGAGGCTTTGTAGATTCACTTGGACTTAATTTAATTTGTACTCCGGTATTCTATAATGTAATAATAGATGGAAAAGAGAAAACGGCAATTAAATTATTAATAAAAAGTAAATAAGCAAGCAATTGCTTTTTACTTTTTTTTGTAATATAATTTATTTAGATTATAGGAGAATACATATGAAGATAGACAAAAAATATGTCATAATTAGTATTTGTATCTTAATAGGCGGAATATTAACAATTGCATTAGCTTTTATAGGTCCAGAAATTATAAAAAATGGAAATATAAATCCTAATAATGTAGTAACTGGTAATTTAAGTTTAAAAGTAACAGACACAAGTGTAAGTATAGATAATATGGCTCCTATTAGAAGTAATACATATAAAACAGAAGCATATAAGAAAGAATTTACTATTAGTAATAGTGAAAGTACATTAAATGGATGTATGAAATTATATTTAAATTTCAAAAGTATATCAGAACAATTAAAGAGTGAATATTTAGTATATAAATTAGAATCTAGTACAGGAAATGTAAGTGAAGGCTCATTTGATAAAATAGAAAATAATAAGTTATTAATATTTGATAGTGATTTTATAGAAGTAGGAAAAGATATAACATATAATTTATATATATGGTTAAGATATGTTGAAGATCCAAGCATTAATTTAAAAGATTTACTTGGTACTAGTATGAATGCTTATGTATCAGTAAGTGGAAGTGACACTAAAGAATCATCTAGTTGTATATTTGATGATACAAATAAGATTAGTTATGTTGTTACATTAATGAATGATGATGATAAAACAGTATTAGAAAGTAGAAAAGTAAAATCCGGTTCAAAACTAGGAACTATATCTGTAAATGGTAAATATTATACTGATAAGAATGGTGAGGGAGATTTATATACATCTAATTCTGTTATTAATAATGATCTTATATTATATCTTGTAATGAATCCTGAATCTTTTGATACTGATTCTTGGAAAACAATAATAAGTGCTGTAAAAGGAGGTGAGTATTCTAAGTATAATGTTGGAGATGAAAAAGAAATAAGTTTAGGTAAGTATGGAAATCATATTATTAGGGTAGCAAACACAACTATGCCGGATGAGTGTTTTACAGAAGGTTTTTCTGAAACTGCTTGTGGATTTGTACTTGAGTTTGCAGACATTATAACAAATCATAATATGAATGACACTGCTGACAGTTCAAAAGGCTGGCCTGGTACTAAGATGAGAACTTTTTTAAATAATGATATATATAATTTGTTACCTGCTGTTTTAAGAAATAGTATAATTGATACTAGGGTATTATCTATGAGAGAGAATTCACCTTCTAGTGTTTTAACTTCGACTGATAAAATTTATTTGTTAACTGGAGAAGAAATATATAGTGATTATTCTAATTTAGGTACTATATTAGACTTAACAAGACAACTTGATTATTATGAACAAAATGGTGTTACAAGGGAAAATTATTCTTTTGTAGTAAAATATTTAAATGGAGTGGCATCTGAGTGGTGGCTTCGTTCTGCTTTTCCATTGAATGGTAGTTTCTTTTTGGGAATAAATAAAGATGGTTCAGGAAGGCAAGGATCTGGTTCAGCCGATCTTAAACTGGGGACATCACCAGCATTTAGAATAGGATAGTTTATTATAAAATAAATATGTATTGGAAAGGAAAATTATGAAAGATACTTTAATGAAGTTAAAGGAAGTTCATAGTAGTTCAGTTTTAATAATACTTTGTGGTAGTAGTATAAGAGTGTATGATGAAGACGCTAATATAGTTGAATATGTTAGTCATGTTATTGGTAAAGAAGATGTTATAGTTCTTAAATTTAAGTATTTAAATAAGCTAATGAAAAGACTTAGAGATCATCATATAAGTTATGTTGTTCTTGATTCTTCTAATAATTATAGTTTATATGAATATTATTATACTGAGTTAAATAATTATTCTAAATATTTAAATAGAAGTAAAAATTATAATTTTATTCGTAAAGTATTTATTAAAATATATAATGCAATATTTGGTATAACAATTAATAATTAGCTTTTTGGTTAATTATTTTTTTGTAAATGAGTATTAAAAATATAGAAATAGAATATTAAATAGTGTATAATTATTTTTATGAATAGAGGTGAGTTTAGGTGTTAGATGCGATATTTACTTATGCTACTAAAATATTGGATTTGTTAATATTATGGTTTATTATATATAAATTGTTTAAGTATGCTAGAAATAATTTTAAACTAACATTGATATTAAAAGGTATTATAATTATTACAGTATTGAAATTTGTAAGTGATAAAATACATTTAAATGCTGTTGGTATAATTTTAGAATATGTTATTTCTTGGGGACCACTTGCGGTTATTATTATATTCCAACCTGAGATTAGAAATGTACTTGAAAGTATTGGTAGAAGTCAATTACTTGGAAGACACAAAACATTAACAGTTGATGAAAGAGAAAAACTTGTATATGAAATTATTAATGCTGTTGAATATCTTAAAAAGAATAGAATAGGAGCATTAATTGTTCTTGAAAGAGATTATAGTTTAGCTCAATATATTGAACCAGCTAATAAGTTGTATGCTGATATTAGTAGTGAGTTATTAATATCAATATTCTTCCCAAATAATCCACTTCATGATGGTGGTGTTATTATTCAAGGTGATAAAATTACTTGTGCTGGTAGTGTTTTTCCAACAAGTTTAAATCCATCAATTTCTAAGAGACTTGGTACAAGACATAGAGCTGCACTAGGTATTAGTGAATCAAGTGATGCAATAGCTGTTGTAGTAAGTGAAGAAACTGGAAGAATTTCTATTGCTGTTGGTGGTACATTAAATTATAATTTATCTTTAGATGATGCTAAAATATTATTATTAGAAGAGTTACAGCCTAAAAAGGAAACTTTCTATGAGGCTGATATTGAAGCAGAAAGTGAGAGTGATAAAGATGAAAAAGCTACTAATTAGTATAGGAAAGTTCTTTGGCAAGATATTTAATTTCTTATATAAGATCATAGATATTGTTATTGTAGTCCCACTTTCAAAGTTCTTTTACTTTATTGCTGATAAACTTGGAAGTAAGAATGGAAGCTTAGATAAGTTTCTAAATAATCCAAATACATTAATATATTTATCATTATTCTTTGCATTTTTAATCTTCTTTGCAGTTGATAATGGTGTTGTTAATTTAACTGGTAGTGAATCTACTGTATTAACTAAAATACCTATAACTGTTGATTATAATGAAGAAGAATATGTGGTTGAAGGTATTCCTGAAACTGCTGATATTGTACTTATGGGTAAAAAGAGTGGTTTATATTTAGCTGAACAACTTGTTGATGAACATAAATTAACTCTTGATTTAAGCGGATATACTTCTGGTACTCATAAGGTTAAACTTAAATATAATAATCCAGTTAAACTCGATTATAAATTAGATCCTTCTAAAATAACACTTGTTATTCATTCTAAGATAAGTGAATCTAGAACTATAACAGCTGATATATTAAATAAGGATAAGTTAAATGAGACATTAGTAATTAGTTCTGTTAAACTTGATAGAGATACAGTAATAATTAAGTCTTATAAAGAAAAACTTGAAAAGGTTGCTAGTGTTAAGGCACTTGTTGATGTTAATGCACTTAATATTAATGATAAACCAGGAGAATATAAACTTGAAAATGTTAAATTGGTTGCTTATGATGAAATGGGTACTGAAATAACTAATATTGAAATTGTTCCTGGAACTGTAACTGCTACTGTAACTGTTACTTCACCAAGTAAGGTTGTTCCTGTTAAGGTTGTTCCTGTTGGAGATGTGGCTAGTGGAAGTGCTATTGGTTCTATATCATCTAATGTATCTACTGTAACATTATATGGTGATGAAGAAACATTAAAATCAATTGATGAAATTAAAGTTAATATTAATGTAGATGGACTTAGTAAAGATAAAACATATCAAGAAACAATAGAGAAACCAAACGGAGTTAGAAGTATGTCTAATACAAATATTACAATTAAGGTTGTAATGGAAAAAGAAACTTCTAAGGAATTTAAAGATATTCCATTAACATTTGAAAATCTTGATACTAATAAATATAGAGCTCTTGCTTCAAGTGCAAGTGATACAAAAGTTAATGTTGTTGTTAAAGGTGTTAAAACTTTACTTGATAAATTATCTAGTGATAATATTAGAGCATATGTTGATCTAAGTGATTTAACAGAAGGTGAATATGAAGTTCCTGTTATGGTAACTGGTGATGATGTTAAATTAAGCTATTCATCTAGAACAACTAAGATTAAAGTAATTATTAATAAGAAATAGTTTTCACTATTTCTTTTATTTTTGTATAAAAAGTACTTTACAAATGAATAATTATATTGTATAATCTAAATCGTGAAGTGACCAAAGACAGTAAGTACAAACATAAATCTTACCGAGGAAACATTATAATGACGATTATATCGTTTCCTTGTCATGAGGAAACTTTTTTATTACATGAAAGGAGACTATATGGCAAGTAATAAGATTCTTAAACAAAAAGAAGCTACTGTAAATGAAATAACTGAAAAGCTTAATAATTCTAAAACATTCTTGTTATTAAATTATCAAGGTTTAACAGTTGGTGAATTTGCAGAACTAAGAAGAAGTTTAAGGGAAGTTAATTCTGATGTAAAAATTTATAAAAATACTCTTATGAATATTGCACTTAAAAATAAGAATATTGCTTTAAGTGATTACATGGAAGGACCAAATGCTTATCTTTTTGCTGATTCAATTATTGAACCAATTAAGATTGTATGTAAGTTTGCTAAAGAACATCCTGCACTAGAAGTTAGAGTTGGATATATTGATAATGAACTTGCTGATACTAAGATTATTAGTGATTATGCAACTATTCCAAGTATGGAAGGATTACTTACAATGTTTGCTGGTGGTTTAATTGAACATGTAAGAAATTTAAGTATTGGATTAAATCTATATGCTGAAAAGTTAGAAGAGGGAGGAAATAATTAATATGGCAAAGATTGAAAACAAAGATATTATTGAAGCTTTAAAAGAAAAAACTATTCTTGAAGTTAAAGAATTAGTTGATATGATGAAAGAAGAATTTGGTGTTGATCCAAGTGCTGTAGCTGTTGCTGCTGCTCCTGCTGCTGTTGAAGAAGAAGCAGATTCAGGTGTTAAGAATGTAGTTCTTAAGAGTGCTGGAGCTCAAAAATTACAAGTTATTAAAGTAATTAGAGAAGCTACTGGATTAGGATTAAAAGAAGCTAAAGATATTGCTGATGCTGGTGGAAATGTTAAAGAAGGAGTTCCTGCTAGTGAAGCTGAAGAATTAAAAGCTAAATTAGAAGAAGCTGGAGCTACTGTAGAATTAGCTTAATTTTTGCAAGGCCTTGTTAAAAAGGCTTTTTTGCGTATATAAGAGATATAGGAAATAAAGGAGAATTATGAGTCATTATTTTGAAAATGATATGAACTTAAAAAGCAAAATTAGAGAGTTAAGTTATAAATATAATTCTTCTTTTTTCATGTTTTATAGTGATAATGGAGTATTTAGTAAAAACAGTATTGATTTTGGAAGCAGATTATTACTTGAAACTTATTTTGAAGAAAATTTAACTAATAAAAGAGTTCTTGATGTGGGATGTGGTTATGGTTTTCTTGGAATAATGATTGGTAATATTACTGATAGTTATGTTGAAATGGTTGATATTAATAAAAGGGCTGTTCATCTAACTAATATGAATATAAAGAGATATAAAGATTTTAAAGGTAAAACATATGTAAGTGACGGTTATAGTGCTGTTTTGGATAAATATGATATTATTATTACTAACCCACCTATAAGAGTAGGTAAAGATAAAGTTTTACAAATATTATTGGGAGCATTTGATCATTTAGAAAAAGATGGATTATTATATTATGTTATTCGTAAGGATCAAGGTGCTTTAAGTATTAAAAAAATTCTTGAAGAAAATGGTATTCAAGTTAATGTTATAAATAGAGATAAAGGATATTTTATTTTTAAAGCAAATAAATGTTAATAAGTTTACAATTTTAATAAATTATTATTGACTTATTGAAAAGTGTTGTGGTAAAATTTTATATTGCAGTACATTTGTTTTATTTTTAAAATTTGTGTTCTTTAAAAATTTAGGATTGGGGTGAAATAGTGGCATACAAAACAGTAAAATTTGGTGACCATAGAGAAAGAAGAAGTTTCTCAACAAAGCGTTCTACGCTAGAACTTTCTAACTTATTAGAAGTTCAAAAAGATTCGTTTGACTTATTTTTAAAGGAAGGAATAAAGGAAGTATTTGAAGATATTTTTCCAGTAGAGAGTTTTTCAGGTTCATTATCACTTGAATTTGGTGATTATTATTTTGATGAGCCTAAATATTCTGTTAAGGAAAGTCGTGAGAGAAAGGTTACTTATGCTGCTCCTTTAAAGGTAAAAGCTAGACTTTTTATCAATGAAACAGGAGAAGTTAAGGAACAAGAAGTATTTTTAGGTGATATGCCTTTAATGACTGATACTGCATCATTTATTATTAATGGAGCAGAAAGAGTTATTAACTCACAACTTGTTATGGGACCATCTTGTTACTATAAAAATGAAGTTGACAAGAGTGGTAGAAATATCATATCAAGTGAAGTTAGACCTAATAAAGGTACTTGGTTAGAGTATGAACTTGACGCAAGAGGTATTTTATATGTAAGAATTGATAGAACTAGAAAGGTTCCTGTTACTACATTACTTAGAGCATTAGGTTTATCTAGTGATGATGAAATACTTAATTTATTTGGTCAAGATGAATATTTAATTAATACTTTAGAAAAAGATTCTACTAAGAATACTGATGAAGCGTTAATTGAAATATATGAAAAGTTAAGACCAGGTGAACCAGCTACATTAGATTCAGCTAAGAATCAATTAATCGTAAGATTCTTTGATAAATTTAGATATGATTTAGGTAAAGTTGGTAGATATAAATTTAATAAGAAATTAAATGTTATTGATAGACTTTTAAATGTTAAAATAGCACAAGACATTGTTGTTGATGGTGAAGTTAAAGTTAAAAAAGGTACTAAAATAACAAAAGAGTTACTTGAAGAATTAAAGTCAGTATTTGAAGCTGGATATGGTGTTAAAGAAGTAACTATTAATGAAGAATTAGATACTTATAATAAAATACAAGAAATTCTTGTATATAGTCCAGAAGATGAAACTAAGATTGTTAAAGTTATAGGTAATGATCAAACTATTGATACTAAGAGACTTACTATTTCTGATGTTTATGCTTCATTATCATATTATATTTGTTTATTATATGGTATTGGTAAGTTTGATGAAATAGATCACTTAGGAAATAGACGTGTAAGACAAGTAGGAGAATTAATTCAAAATCAATTTAGAATTGGTGTTGCTCGTATGGAAAGACAAATTAGAGATAAGATGTCTACTCAAGAGATTGATGCTGTTACTCCTAAGTCATTAATTAATATTAGACCAATAACCGCTGCTTTAAAAGAATTCTTTGGTAGTAGTCAACTTTCTAAGTTTATGGAACAAATTAACCCATTATCAGAACTTAATGATAAGAGAAGACTTAGTGCATTAGGTCCAGGTGGTTTATCAAGAGATAGAGCTGGTATGGAAGTTCGTGATGTTAATCCATCTCACTATGGTAGAATTTGTCCAATTGAAACACCAGAAGGTCAAAATATCGGACTTATTACATCTCTTGCAAGTTATGCAAAGATTAATGAATATGGATTTATAATGACTCCATATAGAAAAGTAGTTGATTGTAAAGTTACTGATGAAATAGTTTACATGACTGCTGATGAAGAAGAAGATTATTATATCAGTCAAGCGACAATTGATGTTGATAAAGATGGGTATATTACTGATGCAACTGTTCCTGTAAGATTTAATCGTGATAACATGATAGTTGCTAAAGAAAAAGTTAATTATATAGATGTTTCACCATCTCAAATAGTATCTGTTACTACAAGTATGATTCCATTTATGGAACATGATGATGCTAACAGAACACTAATGGGTGCAAACATGCAAAGACAAGCTGTACCATTAATGATTACAGAAGCTCCTATTGTTGGAACTGGAGTTGAAGCTGCTATTGCTAGAGATTCTGGATGTTCTGTTGTATCAGATATTGATGGTGTAGTTGAATATGTTGATGCTAAGAAGATTATTGTAAAAGGTGCTACTGAAAAGCATACTTATGAACTTATTAGTTATCAAAGAAGTAACAATGAAACTTGTTATAATCAAAGACCAATTGTTCATAAAGGTGAACAAGTGCATAAAGGTGAAATTATTGCTGATGGACCTTCTACTGATATGGGAGAGATTGGTTTAGGTAAGAATTTAGTTGTAGCATTTATGACTTATAATGGTTATAACTATGAAGATGCTGTTATTCTAAATGAAAGAATTGTTCGTGATGATGTTTTAACTTCTGTTCATATTGAAATGAAGGAAATTGAATGTCGTGATACTAAACTTGGACCTGAAGAATTCACAAGAGATATTCCAAATATTAGTGAAGATGCAAGAAAGAATTTAGATGAAAATGGTATTGTAAGAATTGGTACTGAAGTTAAAGAAAACGATATTCTTGTTGGTAAGGTTACTCCTAAAGGAATGCAAGAATTATCAAGTGAAGAAAAATTATTACATGCAATCTTTGGTGAAAAGACTAGGGAAGTAAGAGATACATCACTTCGTGTTAGTCACGGATGTGCTGGTATTGTACATGATGTTCAAATATTTACTAAAGAAAACTCTGATGAACTTCCAGCTGGTGTTTCAAAGGTTGTAAGAGTATATATAGTTAAGAAGAGAAAGATTCAAGTCGGAGATAAGATGGCTGGTCGTCACGGTAATAAGGGTGTTTGTTCATTAATATTACCATCAGAAGATATGCCATATTTACCAGATGGTACTCCTGTTGATGTTATCTTAAACCCACTAGGTGTTCCTTCTCGTATGAACTTAGGACAAATTTTAGAGTTACACTTAGGTATGGCTGGTAAGAAACTTGGTGTACATTATGCAACTCCAATATTCGATAGTGCTACTGAAAAGGATATTCAAGAAGAAGTAGCTGAAGCTGGACTTGATCCTGATTATAAGACTTGGTTATATGATGGAAAAACTGGTGAAAAATTCGATAAGAGAGTATCTGTTGGTGTTATGTACATGATAAGACTTGTACATATGGTTGATGATAAGATCCATGCAAGAGCAACTGGACCATATAGTATGGTTACACAACAACCACTTGGTGGAAAGGCTCAATTTGGTGGTCAAAGATTTGGAGAAATGGAAGTTTGGGCATTATATGCTTATGGTGCTGCTCATATCTTACAAGAAGTTCTTACAATTAAATCTGATGATGTAGTTGGAAGAGTTAGAGTATATGAAGCACTTGTTAAAGGCAAACCAATTCCACAACCAGGTGTTCCAGAATCATTTAGAGTATTAATTAAAGAATTCCAAGCATTAGGTCTTGATATTCAAATAGTTAATAAAGATGGAACTTTAAAAGAAATTAAAGATTTAGAAAGCGAAGAAGATAAAGATGATGCTCCTGTTTCAATTGAAGAAATAGGTAAGCATGAAGAAGAAACTCCTGAGTCTGATTATGAAGATGTAGAGAAAGACGAAGAAGAAGATGACTTTGATGATGTTGAACCTACTGATGAAGATTTAGAGTATGAAGAAGAGTATGGTCTTGATAATTATCAAGATGATGCTTATGAAAGGGGTGAAGAATAATGATGGAAGTTAATGAATTTGATGGAATTCGTATTAGTATAGCTTCTCCTGAAAAAATAAGAGAATGGTCTTATGGTGAAGTTAAGAAACCTGAAACTATCAATTATAGAACTTTAAACCCTGAAAGAGATGGACTTTTCTGTGAAAAGATATTCGGTCCAACAAAAGATTTTGAATGTAGTTGTAAGAAATATAAAAGACTTAGATATAAGAATGTTATATGTGATAGATGTGGTGTAGAAGTAACTCGTTCTAAGGTTCGTAGAGAAAGAATGGGACATATTGAACTTGCTTGTCCTGTTAGCCACATTTGGTATGCAAAAGGAACTCCTCCTAAGATGGGACTTGTTCTTGATATTAGTCCAAGAGAACTTGAAGAAGTATTATACTTTGTAAGTTATATAGTTCTTGATCCAGGAATTGCTCCTCTTGCTAAAAAGCAAACATTATCTGATAAAGAATACAGAGCATATTATGAAAAATATGGTGATGGATTCAAAGTAGGTATGGGTGCTGAGGCTATCAAAGAACTACTTTCTGAAGTTGATTTAGAAAAAGAAGTAGAACAATTAAAGAAAGATGTTGAAAAAGCACAAGGACAAAAGAAGATTAGATTAGTTAAGAGACTTGATTGTTTAAATTCATTCCTTGAAAGTGGTAATAGACCTGAGTGGATGATACTAGATGTACTTCCAGTTATTCCACCAGATCTAAGACCTATGATTCAACTTCCAGGTGGTAGATTTGCTACTTCTGATTTAAATGATTTATACAGAAGAATTATTAATAGAAATAATCGTCTTAAGAAGTTATTAGAACTTGAAGCTCCAACTATCATTGTTCAAAATGAAAAGAGAATGCTTCAAGAAGCAGTAGATGCTTTAATAGATAATGGTAGAAGAGGAAGAAGTGTATCTGGTGTAGGTAATAGACCACTTAAATCTTTATCTTCTATGTTAAAAGGTAAACAAGGTAGATTTAGACAAAACTTATTAGGTAAGAGAGTTGACTATAGTGGTCGTTCTGTTATCGTTGTAGGACCTAGTCTTAAAATGTATCAATGTGGTGTACCAAAAGATATGGCTCTTGAATTATTTAAACCATATGTTATGCAACAACTTGTTGAAAGAGGTATAGCACATAATATTAAAGCAGCTAAGAAAATTATTGATGTTCAAGATGAAAGAGTATGGGATGTTGTTGAAGATGTTATAAGAGAGCATCCAGTATTATTAAACCGTGCTCCTACATTGCATAGACTTTCAATTCAAGCTTTTGAACCTGTACTTGTTGGTGGAAAAGCTCTTAGATTGCACCCTCTAGTTTGTAGTGGATTTAATGCAGACTTCGATGGTGACCAAATGGCTATTCATATTCCAATTAGTGAAGAAGCTCAAGCTGAAGCAAGACTTCTTATGTTAGGTGCTAATAATATTCTTGACCCTAAAGATGGAAAACCAATTGTTACTCCATCACAAGATATGGTTTTAGGTAATTATTATTTAACATTAGAATTATCTGGTGAACCAAATGAAGGTAAAGCATATAAAGATCCTAATGAAGCTTTAATGGCTTATGAAAGAAGAGAAATTACACTTCATACAAGAATTTGTATTCCAACTAAGGAATTCAAACATAAAGTATGGACTGATGAACAAAGAGATAAATATTTAGTAACAACTGCTGGTAAGATTTTATTCAATGAAATATTCCCAGATACTTATCCTTATGTTGAAGAAGGAAGTAAAGAAAACATTGAAGTTATGACTCCAGATAAATTCTTTATTGAAAAAGGTAAAAACTTACCTGAAGAAGTAGCTAAAATGCCATGTGTTCCTGCTTTAATTAAAAAGGATTTAGGAAAAATAATTGCTCAAATATTTAAGAGATATAAAACAACTGAAACTTCTATATTCTTAGATAAATTAAAAGATATAGGATTTAAATATAGTACTAAGTCTGGTATAACTATTTCACTTTCTGATATTCCAGTTAACCATGAAAAAGAAACAATTATAGAGGAAACTAACGCTACTATTGAAAAGATTAATAAACAATTTAAACGTGGTCTTATAACTGATGAAGAAAGACATAATAAAGTTATTAAATTATGGACTGATGCTACTACTAATGTACAAGGTAAACTTGGTGATATATTAAAACAAGATGTAGAAAATCCACTTTCAATGATTATTAACTCTGGTGCCAGAGGTTCTGCTAACCAATTAGGTCAACTTGCTGGTATGAGAGGTATTATGGCTAAACCAGATGGTGGTCAAGTGGAAATTCCAATTCTTGCTTCATTCCGTGAAGGATTAGATGTTCAAGAATTCTTCTTATCAACACACGGTTCTAGAAAAGGTACAGCTGATACAGCCCTTAAGACTGCAGATGCTGGATACTTAACAAGAAGATTAGTTGATGTTGTACAAGATATTATTGTTAAAGAAGAAGATTGTGGAACTATTCAAGGTATTGAAGTTGAAGCATTCACTGATGAAAAGAGTGGAAGTGTAATTGAAAGCTTTAGAGATAGAATTGTTGGTAGATATTCTAATCAAAAAGTATTACATCCTGAAACTAAGGAAGTACTTATTGATAAAGGTGCTTTAATCACTGAAAGAATTGCTGACAAGATTGAAAAAGCTGGAATTACTAAGATGGAAATTAGAAGTGTTCTTACTTGTAAATGTCCAAATGGTATTTGTCAAAAATGTTATGGTCTTAACCTTGCAACTGGTAATGTTGTTGAAGTTGGTGAAGCTGCTGGTATTATGGCTGCTCAATCAATTGGTGAGCCAGGTACTCAGTTAACAATGCGTACATTCCATACAGGTGGTGTTGCATCTGCTGCTGATATCACTCAAGGTCTTCCAAGAGTTGAAGAGCTATTTGAAGCTCGTATACCTAAAGCAAAAGCTACTATTGCTGAAATCAATGGTAAGATTACTAAGATTACTGATGATAAAAATAATAGATTTAAGATATATATTACAAACGATGTTGAAACTCGTGAACATGTTACTCAATACAATGCTAAACTTAGAGTTGAAAAGGGTGATATGGTAAATGCTGGAGATCCATTAACAGAAGGAAGTATTTCACCAAAAGAATTACTTGCTGTTACTGATCCAACAACTGTTCAAGGATATATCTTAAAAGAAATTCAAAAAGTTTATAAGAGTCAAGGTGTTGATGTTTCTGATAAACATGTTGAAACTGTTGTTAGAAGAATGATTACTAAGATCAAAGTTATTGATCCAGGAGATACAAATCTTATTGAAGGACTTGCAGTTCCATTAAGAGAATTTGCTGAAATCAATAAACCTGTTATTTTAGCAGGTGGTGTACCAGCTACTGGTAAACCAGTTATGCTTGGTATAACTAAAGCATCTCTTGAAACTGATTCATTCTTATCTGCTGCTTCATTCCAAGAAACAACAAGAATTTTAACTGATGCTGCAACTCGTGGTAAATGTGATATGTTACATGGACTTAAAGAAAATGTTATTCTTGGTAAACTAATTCCTGCTGGAACTGGTGCTAAAGAATATAATAACATTGAAGTAATTTTAAAAAATGAATTATTAGATGATGATGCTGCTGAAGTTTTAGAAGAAAAATTCTTAACAGATGATAAAAATGAAGAAACAGTAGAAGCAATAAATGATAATGAAGAAAATGCTTAATGCATTTTCTTTTTTATTATGCGATAAATTATTAATGAATATTGTAATGTATTTTTGAATATTACCTGAATAAGTTAAAAGTATTTTACTTTCTTCCTAATGTAAAAATATTTTATTTCTAAATTCATTTAGTTATAATTGAAGTATAAATATATCTATGGTAAAATATGTTTAGTATGGAGGCAGTAACAATGGTCTTTAAATGTAAGATGTGTGGTGGAGATATAGAAGTAGTTGAAGGTAGTAATATAGGTAAATGTTTATATTGTAAAAGCACTATGACTCTACCATGTGTTGATAATGAAAAACTTTTAAATTTATATAATAGAGCTAATAATTTAAGACTATCAAATGAATTTGATAAAGCATATGGAGTATATGAAACTATACTTGAAATAGATGAAAATCAGTTAGAAGCTCATTGGGGACTAATACTTTGTAGATATGGTGTTGAATATGTAGATGATCCAAAAACTAAAAAGAAAATGATTACTTGTCATAGAACAAAGTATGAATCTGTTTTAACTGATCCTGATTATAAAATAATAATTAGCAAAGCCTATGGAGATGCATTAAACATATATAAAGAAGAAGCAAAAACTATTAGTAATATTCAAAAGAAAGCACTTGAAATTTCTAATAATGAAGAAGATTATGATATCTTTATTTGTTATAAAGAAGGAGATATAAATGGAGATAGAACTCCCGATAGTGTTATTGCTCAAGATATATATAATAAATTAACTGATTTAAATTATAAAGTTTTCTTTGCTAGAATTACTCTTGCTGATAAACTTGGTGAAGAATATGAACCATATATCTTTTCAGCACTTAATAGTTCAAAAGTTATGTTAGTAGTAGGTACTAATACTGATAATTTAAATTCAGTATGGGTTAAAAATGAGTGGAGTAGATATTTAGACTTAATAAAAAATAAAAAGAAAAAAGTATTGATTCCAGTTTATAGTAAGATGGATGCTTATGAATTACCAGAAGAGTTTTCAATGTTACAAGCACTATGTATAGATAAAGTTGGTTCTATGCAAGATTTAATTACAGCAGTAGGAAAAATCATTAATAAGAAATCTACTGATATAGATAGTGATATGTATCAGAAATTCAAACAAATGATGCTTGAAGAAGAAAGAGAAAAACAAGAAGAATTATCTAAAAGATATGATGTTATAGAAAAAAGAAATAAGTGTTCAACTTCATATATCGTAATTACATTTGTGTTATCGGCTTTGATGGCAGGATGCATGCTTCTTTTAAATGGCGGATATTGTTATTATAATTATCTTGGGGAAAATTATAGTTTAATTAGTGAGGGTAAAAATTTTTTTTCATATCAATTATTAGTTAGTATAATTACTGCAATTGCATTTTTTCTAGGATTTGCTAGTAGAAAATCAAATAAAATATCTAAATATATGTATATAGTTAATGTGTTTTTAGAATTATTATTTATTTTAAAACTTCATAACTTTGGTAATGTAGCTACATTTGTTACATATATTATAATTTTACTTAATATTGCACTATTACTTATGAAGCCTTCTTGGGAAATTAAAGAAGTACCACTTATTGTTACTAAAGAAGAAAAAGAAGAAATATTAAAAAACAATAAAGAGTTTACTGAAAACTATATACCAAAGGATAAAAAAATATTAAATATATTCTTCTACATATTACCATTTATAATAGGAATAATTAGTGTTATTATAAATACTTCACCACTTCCCAATCAATCAAATGATAGAGATACATCAATAGATCAAATTAAGGTAATTGTTGATCATATTAATATAAGAAGTAATGGTGATGTTTATAGTTATGAAAAAGGAATTGTTAGAAAAGATGACATATATGATGTTCTTGATAGTAGAGAGGGTTCAAATGGATTATGTGAAATCTGGTATAATATAGAAACAAGTTTTGAAGTTAATGGTTGGATATGTGGTAAATTTGATAATAAGGATTATGTTGTAGTATTAGAAAAAGAATAATATAAGAATGGAGATGTGAATATTATGGCTTTATTTGAAGTAATAAAGAAAGAGAAAGATGATGAAAATATTGTATGGAAGTATCCTAAAACTGATTTTAATACAAGTAGTCAACTAATTGTACATGAATCACAGGAAGCTATACTTTATAAGGATGGAAAGGCATTAGATTTATTTGGTTCAGGTAGATATACACTTGAAACAAATAACATACCACTACTTAGAAATTTAATTAATTTACCTACAGGTGGTAAAAGTCCATTTCATTGTGAAGTATACTTTATAGATAAGTCTATTAAATCATCAAAATGGGGTACTAGTAGTAAAATTGAATTTTTAGAACCTACATATAAGTTTCCTATACAAATAGGTGCTTGTGGAGAAATGAGATTTAAAGTAGTTGATTCAAGAAAACTATTATTAAAATTAGTTGGTATTAAAGATAATTTTGATGGAGAAAATATTGATGAATTTTTTAGTTCATTTATACTTGTTAAAGTTAAATCTTATATTGCTAAAATTATTAATAAAAATGAAATAAGTATATTTGAAATTGATAGTCATTTAAATGAGTTTAGTGAAGAACTTAAAAATTTACTTTCTAATGATTTTGATGAATTTGGTATTGAACTTGAAAAGTTCTTTGTAACTACTGTTATGAAACCTGAAGATGATAAGCAATATCTTGAATTTAAAGAACTATATTTTAAACAAGGAGTAGCTGTTGCTGAAGCTCAATTAAGACAAAAAGTAACATTAATTGATGAAGAAACTAAAGCTAAGAGTATAATGATTGATAGCGAAGCAAAAGCACATAAGAGAGAAACTGAAGGATATAGTTATCAAGATGAAAGACAATATAATGTTCTTGATAAAATGGCTTCTAATAATGCAGTTGGTCAATTCACTAATATGGGTGTTGGACTTGGTGTTATGAGTAGTGTTTCATCAAAAGTAAGTGATACAGTTAATAAAAATGTAGTTGGTGCATTTGCTAAAAATGATAATTCTACAATATGTAGTAACTGTGGATATGAAAATGCTAGTGGTATTAAATTCTGTATAAAATGTGGTAATAATATGACTGGTAGTGTGTGTAGTAGTTGTGGTAAAAAGTTACCAAATGAAGCAGCATTTTGTCCTTACTGTGGAAAGAAAGTAGGAGAGTAAAATGAAGAAAAAAATAATTTTAATAGCTATTTCATTTACAATAACATTAGGTTTAATATTATCGCTTACTAATAAAAAATATTATGGTGATATTAAAGTTAAGTTTAATGATAATGATTATGTTCTTGAATATGTTAAAAAGAATAATATTAATTATGAAAAGATAGCCGATAGTGAAAAAAATAAGTATACAATAAATATTGAAAACTTTTCATATAATAATGTAAATGGTACTTTAGAAATAACTGAATATAAAGGAATTAGTGAAACTTTAATTATTCCATATGATTATGATGGTATTAAAATAACATCTATAAGTGACTCTTTTAAAAATGATAAAGTTAAGAGTATATATATTTCAGATAATATAACATATTTACCAATCGAAAAGTTTAAAAATGTCACTATTAATTGTTATAGAGGTAAGTTCTGTGAAGAACTAAAAAATAATAATGAGTTAACTGTTAATATTTTAAATGATTCGGATAAAGTTGATTTTAGTTATGTAGAATTTCTGTTTGAATACAATGTTAAAAATGGTAATGTTGAATTAGTTTCTTATAAAGGTAAAGATAAGGATGTAGTTGTACCTGAAACTGTTGATGGTATGAAAGTAACTGCTGTTGATTTTAATGTTAGTTATAAAGAGAGTGTTTATTTACCTGATACAATAAATGAAATTTCTGATAATTTTATTACTTTATTTAATTATAATAATTATAAATATTGTTTGATTTCTGCAATAGTATCATTTGTTTTATCTATTGTTATGATTATTATTGTTAAGGATAGAACACCAGAAGAATTAATTAGAAGCACTCCTATATATGTTGGAACATTTGTATTTTTAGGAATTAATTTTTATGCAAATTATATGTTTAATCATATTAAAAATGCATCATATAATACTATTTTATCATTTACAATTATCTCTAATATAATATATATTATTATGTGTTTTGCTATAATGATTGCTAATAAGAGAAATCAGAAGATTGATAATGATACAAAAAATAATACTAAGTTCATTGATGAAATGATATCTAAAATTAATGATGTATCTAATTTAAAAAAAGACTATAAGAATAAATTAATTGATAAACTTAAATATTCTGATCCAGTTAGTAATAAAATGGTAAAGAATATTGAAGATAATATTAGTTCATTAATTGATAAACTTAGTGATAAAAGTAGTGATAAAGAAATTGATGATATTATTAAACTTATTGAAAATAGAAATAGTAATATAAAAAGAAATAAATAATGTGCTTAATGCACATTTTTCTTTATAATAATATTTATATTTGTTATAATAGAGAGGCAAGAAAGGATTGATTTAAATGTTTGAAAACTTAAGCGAAAGATTACAAAAAGTGGTTAGTAATATTAAATCAAAGGGAGTAATAAATGAAGATAATATTAGTGATATTACTCGTGAAATTAGACTTTGTTTATTAGAAGCAGATGTTAATGTTAAAATAGTTAGAGAATTTATAGATAGTGTTAAAGAAAAAGCTCTTGGTGAAGAGGTTAGAAAAAGTATTAAACCAGGGGATATGTTTGTCAAGATTCTTAAAGATGAACTTGTTTCATTACTTGGAGGAGATAGTGCTCCATTAGTTGTTGATAAGAAGCCAACTGTATGTATGGTTGTTGGTCTTCAAGGTGGTGGTAAGACTACTACTATAGGTAAAATAGGAAATATGGTTCGTAAAAAACATCATAAGAAACCTATGTTTATTGCTTGTGATGTTTATAGACCAGCAGCTATTGATCAATTAAAAGATATAGGAAAACAATTAAATATTGAGGTTTATGAAGAAGGAAAAGGTAATCCTGTAGAAATATCTAGAAGAGGTATAGAATATGCTAAGAGTAAAGGATATGACTATATTTTAATAGATACAGCTGGTCGTCTTCAAATAGATGAATCTCTTATGGATGAACTTGTTAATATTGAAGAATCTGTACATCCGGATGAAGAATTACTTGTAATTGATGCTATGATGGGACAAGATGCTATTAATGTTATAACTGGATTTAATGATAAATTAAAACTTACTGGTTGTGTTTTAACTAAAATGGATGGTGATACTAAGGGTGGTGTTGCTTTATCATTAAGACATCTTACTAATATTCCAATTAAGTTAATAGGTGATTCAGAAAAACTAGATGGTATAAGTGAATTTTATCCAGAAAGAATAGCTGATAGAATTCTTGGTATGGGAGATTTACTTTCTATAATTGAAAAAACTGAAGAAGCTTTAGATCAAGATGAGATTATGAGTACTGCTAAGAGAATGCAAAAAGGTAAGTTTGATTTAGAAGATTTCTTAAATACTACTAAACAAATTAAAAAGTTAGGTCCACTTGAAAACTTACTTAAATTATTACCAGGAGCATCTAAAATGGGCCTTAATAATGTTAATATAGATCCTAAAATTATGGCTAGAACTGAAGCTATTGTTTTATCAATGACAGTTGAAGAAAGAAAAAATCCTGATATTATAAAAGCAAGTAGAAAGATTAGAATTGCTAAAGGATGTGGACAAAAAGTTGAAGATGTTAATCGTTTATTGAATCAATTTGAAGAAATGAAAAAGATGATGAAACAAATGAAAAATATGAAATTTTAGAATAGGAAACTATTCTTTTTTTCTTTTTTATATGTTATACTTATTATGAAAATAAGGTGTTGGTTTTATGAATAATAGTTATGGAAATGTAAAAAAATCTGGAGGATTTGCTAAATTTATAATTATAGTTTTAATTGTTTATTTTGTTTATATATCCTTGTTAGGTTTTATTAAAAATCCTAGTGGAACTTCTATATTTAAAAGTAAAGATTTTACTATTTTGTCTAATGCTGATAATAAAGATTATATGGATGAATTAATAAAATATGGTAAAAAGGAAGGCATTAAGATTGATGTTGTTTATGCTGATGATTTAGAAGCTATAGATATGCTTGAAGATACTAATAATTTTGATGCAGTATGGATGAGTAATTCTATTTGGTTATATATGCTTGAAAATGCTAAGGTTACTAACTCTAAATCAATTTATATTAATCCTATTGTTATGGGTGTTAAAAAGAGTAAGGCAACTGAATTGAATTTAATTAGAGATGATTTAAAGAATGGTGATATTGTTAAAGCTATTGGAGATAAGAAATTAAATTATGTAATGTCATCTGTTACTAAAACTAATACAGGTATGACTTCATATTTAGGATTCTTAAATGTTTTATCAGGTAGTCCTGAAATATTAACAAGTTCTATGTTAAAGAATAGAAAATTAGTTAATAATTTAAAATCATTATTTTCTGGTGTTGAAAGAGTTTCTGGTAGTGATACTTTCTTAGAAGATATGTTTCTTAAGGATAGTAGTTATGAGGCTGTTATAGCTAGTGAATCTTCTTTAATAAGAATAAATAAATCTCTTGAAAATAGTAATAAGGAGCCATTATATTTAATATATCCAGTTGATGGAGTAGCTATTAATGATTCACCTTTTGCTTATGTTGATAGAAAACAAAATAAAATAGATAAGTTTTTAAAATTACAAGAATTTTTACTTTCAGATACTTCTCAAAAGAGTATGGAAAGTTTAGGCAAAAGAACTTGGTATGGAGGGGTTAATACTAGGGCAAATAAGGATGTATTTAGAAGTGAATGGGGTATTAATACTAATAATTATTTAATACCACTTAAATATCCATCTAAGAAAGTAATGAATGAAGCAATTGCTTTATATATTGATGAACTTAGAAAACCATCAGCTACTGCATTTTGCTTAGATTATTCAGGTAGTATGTATGGAACAGGTAAGAGTCAACTTTCTTCAGCTATGAGTTACATATTAGATAGTGAAGAAGCTTCAAAAGATTTATTACAATTTTCTAAAAATGATAAGATTTATGTTATTCCATTTGATTCTAAAAATAGAAATACTTGGTATACTGATAATGGTGTTAATACAAGTAAATTAATTATTAATATTATTAATGAAGCAGCTAATGGTGGAACTAATATATATACTTGTGTAGATCAAGCATTAAAGGTACTTGAGAATGTTGATAAATCTTATAATAAAACAGTTATACTTATGACTGATGGAGATTCAGTTACATCTACTTATGATAGTTTAGCTCTTTATTATTCAAGTAATAATTTAAAAACGCCTGTATATAGTATTATGTTTGGTAATGCTAAAGAAGAACAATTACTTAAACTTGCTAATCTTACTAATGCTAAGGTGTTTGATGGTAGAACTAATTTAAAATCTGCTTTTAAAGAAGTAAGGAGTTATAATTAATATGAGGCTGCAGAAAAGATACATGTTAAGTGCTGTTCTTGCTGGAATCGCATTTATGATATTTTATTTAATACTTAACTTTTATTTATATATTTCTTTAATACTTTGTGCTTTTGTATATATAGGTGGTATTTTCTATTTTAAAGAAAAAGATGTTAGGGTATATGATGCAAGAGCTATAGCCAGATATCATTTTGAAATGTCGAAGTTAGATAGTTATAAGGAAAATATAAATGATGAAGCTATGAAAGAAAAACTTGGTAAAATAGTTGTTCTTTATAGTAAAATAGTTAAGTATTTAGAAGGTAGACCTAGAAATGCTACTAAAATATATAATTTCTTAGATTATTATTTACCTTTTACTACTGCTATTGTAAATAAATATATTATGATAGAGAAGAAAAAGGAAAAGTCATTTGTAGAAAACAAATTAATATTGAAGATGTCAGTTTATGTTAAAGAAATTGAATCTGAGTGTAATAAACTTGTTAATTTAATTGCCAAAGCAAAAGATAAAGAATTAGATTTTGAAATGAAAGTATTTGAAAGAACTGCTGATATTGAAGATATTGATATTAAAGGAAGTGAAAAAAATGAATAATGAAGAAGATTATGGAAAAACAAAATTAAATTTTAAAGAAGGTGCTTTATCCAAAATAATTGGTATAGTAATATTAGTTGTTATTGTTATAGTTGTTATAGCAGTAAAAAATAAAGATAGTTTTGTTGATAAGACAATTGATGTTTATGGAGCAGTTGGTGGAGGTAAAGAAGATTTACTTGCTGATGAAGAAATAAATAAGATATTTGCTAAGAAGTATGGATTTAAATTTGTTCAAGATTCTTGGAGTAATGGTAAAACTATAGTTTCTCCTCTTATTAGAGAAGATAATTCAAAGTATGATTTAGCTTTCTTTTCTGATCAAAGATATTATGATTATTTTAAAACATCTCCAACTGGTAATGAAGCTCCTAGAGATAGAGTTATTGATGGTGATTTAGTTCTTAATACACCAATTGTTATATATAGTTGGGATGCAGTAGTAGATGCTTTAATTAAAGAAAAAATTGTTACTGTTAAAGATTCAGTTTATTATATTACTGATATGAATAAATTAATTAATTATATTCTTGAAGGTAAAAAATGGAGTGATATAGGACTTAATTCTATATATGGAAGTATTAATATAGGTTCAACAGACCCAGTTACTTCTTCACCAGGAGCTACATATTATGGACTTTTACTTTCAATTATGGCAGGTGGAGATGTTAATCAAGTTAGTATAACTGATGCTTTACCTAAACTTCGTGAATTTTATTTAAAAAGTGGTTATATGAATAATACTCCTGCTGATTTATTCTCAATGTTTTTAAAAACAGGAATGGGTGCTAAGCCTATGATAGTTGATTATGAAAAATCTGTTATTGATTTTGCTAATGCTAATCCTGATGGATGGAATCAAGTTAAAGATAAAATTAGAATATTATATCCAACTCCAACTATTTGGAATAGTCACTGTATAGCTGCATTTAATGATAATGGTAAAAAATTATTAGATGCATTTGATGATAAAGATGTGGCTCAAAGAAGTTGGGAAAGATATGGATTTAGAGTTGGTACTACTGGTGGTAAATATGATGTAAGTAAAATAAGTGGTACTATAAAAGGAATTCCACAAGAAATAACAAGCGTAACATCAGGACTTAGAATGGATGTATATAACCAAGTTATAGATTATTTAAAAACTAACCAATAAAGTTTATAAAAGGTATTATTTTTGAATAATATCTTTTATTTTGTCATGAAAATTAAATTTTAATGCATATAATAAACTAATATTAAATTTTTTGTAATAAAACATTGACAAAAATTTTTATTATGTTATTATATAGAACTACAAAAGAAGAATATTTGTTATTTTTCTGGTTCTATGTATGATAGGTGGGTTATGGAACAAAAAGATTTAAAAAAAATAAAACGTAGAGAATTATTAGAACTTATGTTAGAACAAGCAAAGAGAATTCAAGAATTAGAACTTGAAGTAAAAAATCTTAAAAGTGAACTTGATTCTAAAAGAATAAAAATAAAAGAGAGTGGTTCAATTGCTGAGGCATCATT
This sequence comes from Mycoplasmatota bacterium, assembly GCA_022774645.1. GTDB lineage: Bacteria > Bacillota_I > Bacilli_A > RF39 > UBA660 > CAG-1000. Next base: position 64,894 of record JALFKQ010000012.1, read on the forward strand.
AAAGCTAAATGAAGTATTTGAAAGTGCTCAAAAGGCTGTTGATCAGTATTATGAAAATATTAAAGATAATTGTAAGAAAATGGAAGCATCTTTAAAAAGAGAAACTACGCTGCAAAGAAATAAACTTATTAAGGAAACAGTTGAAAAGTTAAAAAAGAAGGAGTTAGAACTTGAAGAAAAATATAAGAAGAAAGAAGAAGCTTTGTTAAAGGCAAATAATAATTCCAGTTCTAAAGTAAATAAAGTTACGGGTAAAAATCCTTCAAAAAGTAAAAAGAAAACTGGCAGTAATAAAAGGAAAAAATAATGCATAAGTTTAGAGATATGTTAAAAAAAAGAAAAAAGACGCAAAAGAAACTTACATATAAAGATCTAACTGTTGAAAATTTAGAAAAAGAATTACATAGAGAAAATTATAGGCATAGTTTTTCTAGACTACTTAGAAGTACTATATATGTGTTAATAATAATAGTTGCAGTTGCATCAGTTGGAGCTACATTATTTATGCCAGTTATAGAGATAACTGATTCAAGTATGAAACCTTTATTAGAAGATGGAGATATAGTTCTAACTATTAAAAGTAATAGCTTTAAAACTGGAGATGTAGTTGCATTCTATTATGGAAATAAAATATTGGTAAAAAGAGTGATTGGGGTACAAGGTGATTTTGTTAATATAGATAAAGATGGAATTGTCTATGTTAATGGAGAAGAATTAAAAGAAGATTATATTAAAGAATTTATAAAGGGTGAAAGTGATATTAAATATCCAGTGCAAGTAAGTGATAATAGTATATTCGTACTAAGTGATGAAAGAGATGTATTAACTGATTCACGTAGTGAAATGATTGGTACAATCACAAAAGAAAATATAATTGGTAAAGTTATATTTAAAGTTTGGCCAATAAAGAAAATCAAAAAAATATAATTTTATTTTTCTTATATGGGGGATATGGTATGAAAAAGATAAATAAAATATTTGCAATATTATTTGCTCTTTTAATGTTTATTAATCCAATAATAAATATTTTTGCAGAGGCAAATGATAATAATCAAAGGCAAATAGATAATCCTGGTGGTGAATCTGTTGGAGATGGAGTTAAGATTAGTAAAACAATTTCTCCAAGTGAACTTGAAAACTATTTTGATATAGCTCTTAAAGTTCAAACTACCGAAATAGCAAAAGAACAAGATTTAGCTGTTGTTATTGTAATGGATATTTCACGTACAATGATTGAATATAAGTTGGAAGGTGAAGATACTACTAGACTTAGAGCGGCTCTTAATGCTGGACAAAAATTTGTTGAAACGTTCGCTTCTAATTCAAATAATGTTGATGCTAAAAGGCAACTTGGATATGTTGCATTTAATAGAGATGGTCATGTACTTGCTGATATTCAAGAATGTAAGAGTATGGATACTGCTAATAAAATCAATAAAGATGTTTATGACAAAACTATAAACATAACTAAAACAATTGATAGTGATAATGATGTTTATGGAAATGATAAGACTCGTTTCACTAATATTGAAGGTGGACTTCAAGTAGCATATGATATGTTATATAATAACACAAACACTAAAGACATAAAGAATAAATATATTATATTTTTATCTGATGGATTTCCAACAACATACTTATGGAAAAAATATACTGGACATGATACTGTAAGAACAGATAAAGGAATTTTATATGATGAACTTAAAGATATGCCAATGATTTATGGAACTAATTATAGTGAAAGAAGCGCTAGAAAAGCACAAGAAAAGGCAAAAGTATTAAGAGATAAAGGAACTGTTATTTATTCAATTGGTACAGGAATAGATAAAAATGCTAAAACAATTGAAGATTATGATAAAGCTGGTGGTAATAGTTATTCTACAATTGATAGATTTAATAATAAAAATTATGCTATTGGAAACACATTAAATGATTTTAAACTATGGTTAGGTGGTAATACAACAAATTCAAGTATAGGGCCTGGTATTGGTTCTGGATATAATGGTCATTATTTTGATGTTAAAAATAGTAAAAATATGAATGAGGCTTTTAATAAAATATTTGAGAATATTAAATATTTGTCAGAGGCTTCATGGGTAGCAGAAGATCCTATGAATTCCGATCAAACTTCAGTAAAAAACGTTATAAATTTTGTTGGAATTTATGATAATGAAAATGATAAATCAAAATTATATGATAGTGTTACTT
>JALFKQ010000027.1 GCA_022774645.1 Mycoplasmatota bacterium
GAATTTATATAAAATACTTGTTCCATCTCCTAAGGTTGTAAGATATGATGCTAAACCAGAAATGAATGTTGGTGAAGTTACTGGGGCTATTATAGATGCAATAGATGAGGATTTTGATTTTATATTAGCTAATTTTGCTAATCCTGATGTTCTTGGCCATACTGGAAATATACCGGCATGTGTAAGAGCTCTAGAGGCATGTGATTTTTGTATAGGAAAAATACTTGAAAAGGCTGATGAAAATTTTTATGATGTTGTTATTACATCTGATCATGGTAATTGTGAATTTATGAAGGATACTAATGGTAGAATTATTACTACTCATACTTTAAGTAAAGTGCCATTTGTAATTTGTAATAAAGATTATAAATTAAAAAAAAGTGGAACTCTTAAAGATGTAATACCAACTATTGTTGATGTTTATGAAATAAGTAAACCAAAAGAAATGACTGGGGAAAGTTTGATAATTAAAAATAATTAATGACATTTTTGTGAAATGGTGTTATAGTTATAGTAAGAAAGTAGGAAAAAAGATGGAAAGTAATGAAGTAAAAAATGAGGAATATAATAATGAAAACACTGAGATTATTGACATTCCAAGTGATGTGCAAACTAGTAATAAGGTTGTAAGTAATGAACCTATAACTAATATTGAAAGTATTAATACTAGTAATAATGTTAATAGTTCTGAAATAAACTTACCTGAAAAAGAAGAAGATATTATTAATAATGAAAGTCAAAATGTGGAAGATATACCTGCTGCTACTATTGATGTTGATCCAATTAAAGTAGCTAGTGAACATATAAATAATAATGGTACTGGAATCAGTGATAATGATTTATTTAAACCAATTAGTGATGCTAATAGTCAGACGATAAATTCTAATACTTCTGATTCTAATAATAATGATTTTATGATTAAAAAAGATAAGAGGATTTGGCCAATTGTTTTAATTGTTGTACTATTAATTGTTGTTGGTCTTGGATGTTCATATTATTTTGTAGTTATGTCACCAAAGAATATATTTAGCAAAACAATTGATATTATGTATACCAAGTTGGATAATAATCTTAAAAGTTATAAAAATGTTTACTCTTCAAAAGATTTTAGTATTGGTGAAGGAAATATATTATTTACTTTAAATGAGCCTAAAATTAATTTAAATATTGATTATTATGGTGCTGAAAATATTAAAGAGAAAAAAGCTTATTTAGAAGCTAATGTTAAGTCAAATGATAAGGATATAATATCAGCAACTATTTATAATGAAAAGGATATGATATATCTTTTATCAAAAGATCTTTATAGTAAAGTTGTTGGAATTAAGCTTAATGAAAATGATCTATCTTCAATTTATGAGCGTTCTGATGTTGATATAGATGATATTAGATATATTCTTACTTTAGTAAAAGATACTATTAAGAATAATATTAATTATAATAAAATAGAGAAATCTCTTAAAACTGATTCGGGATTATATTTTGAAGCAATATACAACTTTGATAAGGAAGAACAAAAGAATTTATTTGATGCTATAAGAAAGGCTTTAATTGAAGATGAAAAAGTACCAGGAATTTTAAGTAAAATATCTGGTCAGGAAGTAACAAAAGATGATTTAAAGAATATACTTAGTAGTTCTACTACAGAAGATGATAGAAGCGATATGAAAATAATATTACATAGTGATATTATTAGTGGAAGTATTTCATATTTTGAAATGAGTAATGAAGATGGAAAAGCTACTATTGAGTCTAAGGATGAGGAAACTAATATTTTTATTAAAGATTTAGCAAATAAAGAAGATATAATGTCTGTTAAGATTGATAAAAATTCTGTAAGTGGAACACTTTATGGTACTGATACTGATGTTTCTGGTAATAAAACGACTATGAAAATTGTTTTCTCAATTAAAAATAATAAAATTAGCGATAAAAAATCAGAAATATCTTCTAGTTTCTCTATTTATAACGGTGATTCTACTGATCCAATGGCAACTGTTGCTTTAACATCTAAAGTTGATTTAGATGCTAAACCAAAAGAATTTGATAAATCAAATGTTGTTATGTTTGATAAGTTGACTGAGGAAGATATGATGCAAATTCAGACAAATTTATTATCTCTTATAGAAAAGTTAGGTATCGAATTACCAACTGCTGATAATAATGATTTAACTGCATAAGACTAGAAATAGTCTTTTTGTTTGCAAATAAAAAGTTTCTAGAAATATGTAGAAAATACTTGCTTTTTTAACATTTATGTCTTATAATTAGTTGTAAACGACTGGCAATGATGTGCAAGGTTGCTGATACACCAGGTTAAGTTGAATTAAACTTAATTAAATATCAGGTAATTTGCATCTAGCAAGTCTATAAAAAATTATAGGCGAAGGAGGAAATTAATAT
>JALFKQ010000033.1 GCA_022774645.1 Mycoplasmatota bacterium
ACAGTAGCATTATTAGTAGCTGTTAAGTTCTTAAAATATTTACCTGATGTATAAGTACCAATGCTTGAAGTTACAGAACTTGAACTATTACCATATTTAGCATAAGAAGAATCATAATTACTAATTCTCCATCCATCAAATGAATAACAAGATCTGCTTGGATTTGATATAGTTATGACTTCACCATACTTAGCAGTACTTGGATTATAGCTACCAGCACTACCACCATTATAATTATAACTAATCTTATAAGTATTTACATTCCAATGAGCATATAAAGTATATGTTCCATTTGCAGTTGCAGTTAAATTCTTAACAGAAGCTCTATTATTATATTTAACAGCACTATTACTAGTCACTGCCCAACCATTAAATGTAGCACCCACTCTTGTAAAATTATTTGAAGGTAATGTACAAGCTGCATCATAAGTACAAACTATACTTGAAACACTACCACTAGCTTCACTACTATTCTTATCGAACTTAATTGTATAAGTTATTGGTTCCCATTTAGCATAGAAAGTAACCACAGCATTATTTAAAGCAGTTAAATTTTTAACTTTAGCATTGTTTTGATAAACAGCACTACCACTACTTGTAGTAGCCCATCCTTTAAATGTATACCCTGTTTTAGCATATCCATTTGAAGGTAATGTACAAGGTTCATCATAAGTACAACTAACAGAAGCAGTAGTACCAGAAGTATAACTATTACCATTAAACTCAACTATATATTTATTTGGTTTCCATATAGCATATAATATAACAACATCATTATTTGGAACTGTTGTTATATTTGGACTAGTATTATCACCATAAGCCACTTCGCCTTCTGGTTCTAAAGACCAACCAGCAAAAGTATAACCAGTTTTCTTAAATGAATTTTTAGAAAGATTACAATTATAATTATAATCACATGAAATAGCTTCCATCCTTCCTTCGGTTGATCCATTTCCGCTAAAAACTACTCTGTATTTCCTTACAAATACCCAAGGATTAGTTCTAGTACCTTCACCTATTACTTTTGTACTAGGTTTAACAAATTCAGTAACTCTTGTACCACTATTTTCAGTTTTAGAAACTAAATCTAATTTACTTACATTAACATTATAAACTTTAGTACCTTCCTCTGTCATAGTGAAGAAAGTTGCCCCTGTTAATAAATATGAATTGTTTTTAATCTTAGATAATTCAATTTCTTTTTTGTTTATTAATCCACCATTAATAAAACCACTTTTAACCTTATTTCGACCATCAAATTCATAAGGAACATCTTTACCATATTCAATATACCTATCATACATAGTAAATGAAGTTATATATGAATTTAAATATTTTTTTGAATTCTCATAATTACTTTGAGATTCCGCTTTTAACATAATTGGCACAACCAATAAAGCTAAAAGAAACAAAACTTTTTTCTTCATATCATTTACACTCCTATCTTATATTAATATACCATTTTTTTACAAAATAAAAAAGATGTTTTTTCACTTTTTTAACATCTTTTTATATTTAATAATTAAAATAGTCAAAATCACAACTAAAATTACAATAATAACAAAAACAATATATATAATAACATTATTTGTTTTAGTATTAGTTAGCCTATCATTTTCTATATTTTTTATTATATCTATCGCATCAATATTAGTTTTTTTATCTTTATTATATACTATTTGATACAAGTCTTTATCATAAACAACTCTTAAATCTAAATCATTGCCTTTTTTATAATTAGTTTTACCAATATATACTATTGATTTATCAACATCTTTTTTAATATTAGTTTTCATAAAAGAATGAGCATATACATTAAATAAATTTGATTTAAAAGGTAATTTAAATATAATATCTAAATATTTAATATCATATTCTAAATTATTTAAATATTTATAATAAAACTCAGCTGAATCATTATGAAACACAGATAAAGATAATACTATATAATCAATATAAATATAAGTCTTTTTATTATTCTTTTTTATATTTATACAATAATTATTATCATTTTTAATAACATTTATATCATTAGTTTCAATAATATATTTAGCAAAATCACTAGTACTTATTTTTTCAAAATCATACTTTTCATCCAAATAACCTATTTTTTCAATACTAATATTAAATCCGTCATAATAATTTTTATCATTTAAAGTAAGATTCATATCTTTAAAATACATTTTATAATTAAAGTCTTCATCTAAATTATTTATTTCAATAATTTCTTTTACAAGTAAATTACCTGATATATCAATCTCACTATCAATATACATTTTATTTATATCTAATGCATCTATTTTAATAAATGAAATAAATAATAAAATAATAAATAATATTTTTTTCATTAAATCACCTATATAAATATAACATACTCTAAGATTGTTTTAAACTATTAAATATTGTACTATTCTTTAAAGAAGGATAATGTTTATATAATATAGTTCTTAAATAATCTCCTTTTTTATATAGATTAGGATATGTATTTAAAATTGAATCTTCATCAGTATTACATACATTTTCAAATATTCTAGCCATATCCTCTGTTGGAAATGAATTAGCATAGGAATCAACAAAATATACTTTGTTTATATCACTTTCCCCTATTGTATAGTTATTATTATTAGTTTCCTTATAAGAATATGTATAACTATGATTTTTAGGATTTAATTTATACCAATCACTAAAATATTCACCTTTATTATTTAAATTATTTTCTATATTATGCATAAGTTCATGACAAGTATTTGTTTTAGTAGCGAATATTCCAATATTTAAAGCAATAATATATTGATTATTATAAACTAATGAATAAGCAGCTGGATCACTATATTGAGTCTTAATATTTTTTGGCTTTAGTGTGCCTGTTAAATACATATGAAGTCCATTATGATCCGTGTCATAAAATGCATCAAATACATCCTTAGATAATTTATCAAAAACTTTTGTTATTTCTGAAAGACTACTTATAATATGAACTGTATCATTATATTCTTTCGCAGTAAAATCAGGAAAACTTAATAAATCATTTTTAACATGAATATTAACATTATATTTATCTTTTATATCCTTTATCTTATCACTTAAAATCTTTTCAAAAGAAGCTATATAATCTTCAATACTTTGATGTTCTGGATTATATGAATCAATATCTATAACATAATAATCATATTTACCAGAATAAGAATATATATATAAATATTTGTTATAGTAACTAATCAAACTAACATTTTCCATATCTATATAACCAATATTATTATTTTTATAATTAATTATTTCAATTCTCTTTAAATTATCATTATAAACATATATATCATTTTTATATAAATAATTAGTATAGTATTCACTCCTATTAATAGATAAATCATACTTAATACTTTTATCATTTACTAAATCATATAATGTTACATCATTTTCATTAATAAAATAAATACCATCAGTATACTTAGTATATCTATTAGATGGAATACTACTACACTTATTATCTTTAATATCACATACAATATATTTACTACTATCATATTCAAAATAGAATAAATAAATATCATTTCCTATTAATTGATAATTATAATATTCATAATTCTTATACTTAGTATTATCAAATTTATATATAACTTCACTATCTTTATATAAATCATTACCTTTTATAGAATAATAACTCTTGTTAATAGGTATTATATTATCTCCAATATCACTTTTAATTAATTTAAGATTCAAATCAAGCATATCTGTTTTAGTATTATCAAAACAATATAGTTTATCATCATCAATATTACACCCCATATAATTAAAGTCATCACTTAATAATTTATTTTCTAATGTATAAATATTATATCTATAATAATATACTTTATTTCCATCGGTTAATGCATAATAAATATAATCTTTATATGGACTACTAAATACTATATTTTTATCTAAATCATTATTTAATTTATATCCATATATTTTATCAGATATTTTTTCTCCTTTTAAACTTTTAACAACAACATTAACTTCTTTAGTATTATATTTAATATACAAAAGAGTTCCTAAAACTAATATAATTATTATCAAAGGAATAACAACAAATTTAATTATCTTTCTCATACTATCACCTATTCTAATTATATAACAATATTATATTCCATATAAAATTTAAAAACTTACTTTACACAAATAAGTCTTAATTAATTATCCTATTCTAAATGCTGGCCATCCACCTTATCTTGATTCGTATCAGTCATACTTTTTTTCACTATTGAATTTTCAAACTCAAGTACAAATCCACATGCAAATTGTGAGAAATTTCCGTTAGAACATTCACTAGGTATACTCTTATTGGCAATTCTAATTTTCAGATATATATTTTTTGATACTTCTTTGTATATTGTTTTAGCTTCAATTAAAAAAATATCTTTCTTTGCTTCATTAAACATACTAAGTACATTTGGTAAAGCTATTATAACAAGTAAAGCAAGTATAGCAATAACAGCAAGCAATTCAACTAATGTAAAACCTTTTTTATTCATTTTCTTACTCTCCTATCCTTTTAAAATTATACAATAAAAAAGATACTATTTTTAGTACCTCTTATTGAAATCTTTGCATTTGTTTCATCATTTGATTAACTTGTTTTTGACTAGGATTTCTACCCATACCTCTCATTAATGTTTTAATCATTTCTTCACTTATAGGTGGATTTTCTTTTAATTGTTTAGATACTAATTTTTTAGAAATTAGAAAACCAGCAATTACTCCTACTACTAAACCTATAACAAGATATAAAATATCAATCCATAGATTATTACATCCATTAGTACAAGTCTTAGCAATTGCTAAAATATATAAATACATAATATCACTCCTTTAATTAATTCTAACATAATTTTAAGCAGTTATGCAAGAACATATAGAATCTTCTAATAGAAAATAATCGTGATTAATAAAATCACATACAAATATATTATTAAATGCTTTAATATTAAAGAAAAAAGATGGTACATTCTTATTAGTTTTAATTTTAATATGAGAATTATTAATAACCATTTTAGTAGTCTCATCAAAATAAAAATCATTAATAGTATGAGTATAGTTATAACAAATATAACTTTCTTTACTTAGGTTCATCTTTTTAACATAATCATTAACATTCTCTTTGTCCATTGGAGTAACAATCTTATCAAAAATATTAAATCCAAGTACAATATCTTCTGTCTTTAAATAATGTATACTTTCAAGTAAAGTAAATAATTCTTCATAATTGTTCTTATAATTTTTAAGAACTCCATCCTTAATTTGAAATAAATAAAATGTTCTCATAAATCACCTCACGAGAACATTTTATAACTAATTAATTAAAAATTATGTCGAACTATTGCTAAGTTTATATTTTTCTTTAAGTTTTACTTCTAATGTCTTTGTTAAATCTATTTCTTCATTATTTTTAAAGTTATATGATTCTGCATAACCAGTTCCTTCAAAAGTAACTTTAAGATTTATTAAATCAGCAAATGTTTGAATATCATTTCTAGACCAACCTTTTATATTAGGTGTTTTATATTTAGAATCATTAGTAAGTAAGAATACTTTATTTCCTACATTAAGTATAGTTCCTTTAGTAGGATATTGTTTTATTATTTTATCTCCATCTCCGATAATAACAGCTTCCATATTATTATTTTCAAGAAGTAATGAAGATACTGATGAATCTTTATTAATAAATGATTCTACTGTATATGATTTAGATTCACTTGATTCTTTATTACCATAGATATTTAAATATGTAGAAACATTTTTAACAAGATTTTTAACTGCTTTTTTCATTGTACTAGATTTTTTAGTTTTAGAAATTGCAGTATATACAATTATTTCTGGATCTTCTCCCGGAAATAAAGCTGCAAAACTTTTCAAAGTATTTTTATCTCCTTTTAAATAACCACCTTTTGGTGAGGCAATTTCGGCAGTACCAGTTTTACCAACTAAATCTATACCTTTTATATGATATCCTGTACCAGTTGACATTTTAGCACTACCATCAACTACACCCCTCATTATTTTAATTAATTTATTTACTGTTTCTTCACTGCATACATTTCTTATTTCACTTCTATTGTTTTCAAGTACTGTTTCACCGGTTTCATTATTAACTATCTTTGAAACGATATATGGTTTAATCATTGTACCATTATTTGAAAGTGTTGTAAGAGCTTTTAATATTTGCATGGCATTTACTGTTATACCTTGACCATAAGATGCACTAGCAACTTCAGTATTATATTTAAAGTTTATAGTACCAGCACTTTCATTTGGAAAAGGAAGACCGGTTTTAGTTCCAAAGTCAAGATTAGAATAAAAATCTTTAAGTTTAGCTCTTCCAAGAGTTAAAGCAAGTTTAGAAGCAGCTACATTGGAAGAACCCATAAAACCTTGATCATAAGTTATATTTCCCCAACCAACTCTATTCCAGTCTCTAATAACCGCATCATCTACTTTTAAAGAACCACTTTTAAATTTTTCATCTCCATTATAAATTCCATTTTCCATAGCAGCCATAAAACTAAATATCTTCATAACACTACCAGGTTCATAAAGATTAGCTGAAAATGGATCATAGTAAGATTTAATTTCAAGAGTATTATTATTGAAACTTGGTGTTGAAGCTATACCAAGTATTTCACCGGTTTTAGCATTCATAACAGCAATAGTAGCCCATTCCGGATTACCTTCTTCTATCTTAGTCATTGCTTCTTCTGCAAACATTTGAATATTAGTATCAATAGTTAGATATATATCATTACCTGAAATACTTTTCTTTTCAACTGCTGGTGTACTAGTTATTTGATATCCCTGTAAGTCAGATTGATATTCAATATAGCCATTAGTACCAGTTAATTCATCATTATAATATAGTTCTAATCCCATTTCGCCAGCATAAGCACCTTCATTATTTGTTTTAGCATATCCAAGAGTATAACTTAAAAAATCACCATTTGGATAATATCTCTTAGTACTAGATAAAAAATCTATACCAGGTAAATCTAATTCTTCGATTTGATCTTTTAAAAGTTCTGTAATACCTCTACCACCAGGACCAAGTTCTACTTGATAAGGTACTTTTTTAACACATTCTGTTTTATCTTCATTACAACTTTCATAAGTTGAATTTAAAAGTTTAAGAATTTTTTCCTTAGTCATATTTATTAAAGGGCTCAATAATTCAGCAGTTCTTTCTTTATCAACAACATGATAAGGTCTTTCTGGATCTTTTGTTCTTGATGGTTCTAAATAAGCAATAACAGTATAACTATTTACATCTTTTGCTAAAACCTCTCCATCATTTGAATAAATAGTTCCTCTTTTAGCATATATAGTTTTCTTTCTAGTATCTCTTGCATTAGCAAAAGAACTAAGTTTATTTCCATTAACATATACATGATGTGTCCCAACAAATAACAATTTAAAAATTAAACAAGCAAAAATAAAAACAACAATAATTATAAAATATTTATTTATTCTAACTATTCTTGTTTTATTCATTTATTTTACACCTCTTATTTTACTATTCTAATATTACTATTATTATACTCCAATCCAAAGGTATCTGCAACTTCCATCGTATTATCTAAAGAAGAAAGTTCATCTATTTTCATTTTCATACCTAAATTTAATTTCTTCTGAGATTCAATTTTAGTCTTTAATCTTTGAAGTTCTGAGTTGCTTGATTGAAGACTAGCACTTAATACAAAGTTAAGAAATACAGATGCTAATACTAATAATACCATACCTACTGCAAAATACTTCTCACATCCCAATTTTACAACCCTTTTCTTTTCCATTATCTTATCCTTTCGATTACTCTTAACTTAGAACTTCTACTTCTATTATTATCACCAAGTTCTTCTTCACTTGGTGTTAACTTCACTATTTTTTTAGCTTTTGCTTTTAACTCATCAGGAACCATTGGTAACTTTTTAGCACTTTCATCATCACTGCATAATTCTTTAAATACATGAGCAACAATTTTATCTTCAAGTGAATGAAAACTTATAACTGAAAGTCTTCCTCCTACTTTAAGTAAATCAAATGCATCTTTTAAAGCATTTTCCAATATATCAAGTTCATGATTAACTTCTATCCTAATTGCTTGAAATACTTTTCTAGCTGGATGACTTTTATTTCTATAACTAATTGGTACACTATTTTTAATGATTTCAGCAAGTTCCAGTGTAGTATTAATTGGTCTATTATCTATAATAGCCTTTGCAATACTTTTAGCATATTTTTCTTCTCCATACCTATAAAATATATCAACCAATTTATCAAAGCTATATTCATTCACAACGATTTTAGCATTAAGCGGATTACTTTTATCCATCCTCATATCAAGAGGAGCATCTTTATGAAAACTAAATCCTCTTTCTGCTTCATCTAATTGTGGACTGGATACTCCAAGATCAAACATAATGCCATCAACTTTTTTATCGATATATTTTTTCATATCAGCAAAGTTGCTTTTAATAATGATAAAATTATCACCTATTTCTGATAATTTATCATTTGAATATTTTATGGCCTCTGTATCCTGATCAAAGGCGAAAAGAAACCCCTTTTCATTCAATCTCTTTAATACTTCGCCTGAATGCCCTGCATATCCAACAGTAGCATCAACATATAGTCCGTCTCCCTGAATGTTTAAATATTTTATTACCTCATCTAACAATACACTTTTATGCTTCATAGTTCATATCAAAGATGTCTTCTGCTATATTAGCTAAATCATCTTCATTTTCTTTCATATATTTGTTATAGTCTTCAAGACTCCATATTTCTAGTCGTTCACCAACGCCAATAATAACACATTCTTTTGTTATATTGGCGTAATGAACTAACGGTGAGGTAATATTAATTCGACCTTGTTTATCGAATTCATTTAACGAAGCGGAACCTATGAAAGATCTCTCAAAAGCTCTAACATTCTTTTTAGTAAATTGTAGTGTATTTAGTTTTGAAACTATCTTATCCCATTCTGTAATAGAATATATGAATAAGCACTTATCAAGTCCCTTAGTGATTACATACGCTTCTCCAAGTTCATTTCTGAACTTAGACGGAATAATCAAACGGCCTTTTTCATCTAAGTTATGATGAAATTCACCCATTAACATGATAAGAACACCCCACTTTCTACCACTTTGTTTCACTTCTTACCACTATAATACTATTTTTGTTTGCTTTTGTAAATAGATTTAAAAATTTTTTTTGTAAAAAGAATGTAAAAAAAGAATAACATTTCTGTTATTCTTTAACTCTATTATGTATTAACAATAGCAATACAGATAAAACTATAAACACAACCGTTAATATGTAAAAAATATTAATATTAATTAATTCATTTCCTTCATTCAACAGTAGCATTAACTTCTTTTCCAACACTTGTTTTTCAATTATCATAAATACAAGACTTACTACCCCCAAAGTACCAAAAGCAATACCAAATATTCTTGATTTTTGTTTCAAATTAATAACAAAAAGTATAATAATAAAAACAGCCAACAAAATATAGAAAAGAGAAATATATGAGTTAGTCAAATTATATACTTTTAATATAAATTTAGAAAGAGAATTATTATTTGAAACAAGTTTATTAAATGAATACTCATATACAGTATTTATATCACTATTATTAATTTCTTGTCTTATTTTTACAAGTTCAAGTTTACTAAAATCATCACTCATAGAAGAAACAAGTTCATCTAATTCATAATCTATATTTACCCTACTAGGCTTACCAATTTTTATATCCTCAACCATTGTATCAATATATTTTTTAGAAATACTATCAATATATGGAGATTTTCCGAGTTTTTCTTGTAAGTCGCTCAATTTATCAACAGAAATATTTGGAACTTTATTATATATAGCAGTTATTATATTTGAAGATATTCTTTTACCTGTAAAAGTATTACTTATTGTGGTATAAAGATTATTATTAATGATATAATTTCCAATAATCAATAGATAAAGAACTGATATTGCAAGTATTAATAAAATATTTATAAATTTCTTCATATAATCACCTACTTTAATTCAATTTGATAAGGATCACTATAAGTGCCTTTACCAGATTTATATACTACATTGTTTTTTAAATTAATAACTGGTCTTACTGATAATTCACTTCTAACATCCTGACCATATACGCCTTGACTTCCAGCTGAAACTATTGTTGTAATATTATTTAGATCCTCTGGATTATTATAGTTACCACCAGCATCCATAAGCCACCAAGGAACACTTTCATTATATAAATAATAGCTGGTATTTAAAGAATTAAATTGAGCGCCAGCAAATATTGCCTCATCAACAGAAAGAAGCCCTATTGGATACTTTAATGCAGTATTTCCTTTTTTATTTGAAACAGTATAAAAATCATTTTTATTACACTTAAATGATGGCTTTAATTTTTCCTGATATTTATAAAACGCAGAATACAAAGTGAAGTTATTTCCATATCCAAGACCAGTGTCTATTACCTTACTTGCTTCATCCGTAATACCATAAGCAGTTGAATCAAATTTAGTATAACTTGGATCTGCTAAAGTTCTATCTGCACAAAAACCAGCATCAATTAAATAGGAAGAATAATCTTTTTCAAACTTTTTATACATATCATCCAAAACAGTTTTAACTGTACTATCATTTAAGTTTTTATGAGTAGAATTATAATTGTTGCTGCCAGCATTACCATACATATATCCGACATAAGCATTATCACCAACAGAAGTATTAAAAGCTGATTTTGTAACACCAGTATCACTAATAATTCTTATTGAATAATCATCATTAAATCTAACTATTCTCCACATAATATCAGCAAATTTAATATAATTATTGCCTACATCTCCCCTGAAATAATATATTTTTGAGTTCCCATTTCCATTATAGAATAAACCATTTCCATTACTAGTTCTTTGATTAGGAATTGTAGTTATCCTCTTAACTAAAAGAACTGAATTCGATTTAACACTATCGATTTTGTACATAATATCACAAGAATCAGAATTTTCACAAAATACAATATTGCCAGAATTATAAGCAGAAATTATATCGTTAGAAGAACTACCACCTAAAGGAGATAATTTTCCACTTTCAGGATGTAAATATAAATTATTTCCATAATAATAAATTATATTCTTAATACTATATTCAATTTGATCAGAATCCATATTTAATGTATATTTATCACCATTATAATTTTTAATAGTAAAATCTATATCATTATCAGATTGAATAACATTATCAGATAAAACTTTATCTGTAAAATATGTTCCCTTTTTTAATTCTTCCCTACCAAGTATACTGTTTAAATCCCCCACAGAATCACAACTACCATTCGTAACATCATCAGCAGTAACATCATAAATATTTTTTGTAGATTCTAAGCAAAAATTATTATCACTTATCACATAAGATAAAACATTACCCTTGTTATCTAATTTAATATCATATTTCAAATTATTATTACTTAAATTTAATTTTGTTTCATCTAAAGAATTAATATGATCAATCTTATTTCCTTTCATAACTTCAGATATATATTTATCAGAAGTCTTTTTTATTACAGTCTTTGTTTCTGTTAAAAATATATCCTTTTTAGCATTATTAAAAATTTCTAAAACATTAGGTAAAGCTATAATAACAAGTATTGCAAGTATAGCTATTACTGCAAGTAACTCTACTAATGTAAAACCATTTTTATTTTTCATCTTTCCACTCCTAACCACTATTTATTCATTTAATTCAAATTGACTATTATATAGTTCATAATAATATCCTTTGTTCTTTAATAATTCATTATGATTTCCACTTTCTAATATTTGACCATTTTTAATAACGATTATTTTATCACTACTTATAATAGTTGAAAGCCTATGCGCAATAACAACAGAAGTTCTGTTTTTAGTTAAATTATTCATAGATTTATTAATTATATATTCAAGTCTAGTATCAACATTCGAAGTTGCTTCATCTAAAATAAGTATCTCAGGATTACTTACGAGTGCTCTTGCTATTGTAAACAATTGTTTTTCACCGGCCGACATATTATTAGTTTCTTCATTTATTACAAAATTAAGTCCTCCTGGAAGTCCATCAATCATATGTAATATTTTTGATTTGGTAAGTATTTTATTTAGTGTTTCATCATCAATTTTATCATCAAAGATAATATTTTCTTTAATAGTACCTTCAAATAACCAAGTATCTTGTAAAACCATGCCTATCTTTTTTCTATATTCATTAAAATCAATATCTCTAATATCAATACCATCAATTAAAATCTGTCCATCATAATGTTTATGAAAATTCATAAGTAAATTAACTATGGTAGTTTTACCAGCACCTGTTTTACCAACAAAAGCTATCTTTTCACCTTTATTTATTTTTAGATTGAAGTTATTAAGAACTTTTTTACCTTCTACATAACCAAATGTTACATTTTTAAATTCAATTGAATTATTAAATGTAAATTCTTTTATATTACCATTATCTTCCTCTGGTAAGTTTAATATTTCATTTATTCTATCAACTGATGCAATAGCCATTTGAAGATTAGCTATAACTTGTGCAATAACATTCATTGGTCTATTAAAATCTTTCATATATTGTATAAATGATTGTATAGCTCCAAGTCTCATATTACCTTTTATTACACTTATACTACCAATACACACAATTACAATATAATTTAAATTTCCTATCATCTTATTAAAAGGTACAGCTAAACTACTATAAAAACTACTTTTAAATCCATAAGTTGATAATTCTTTACTTACCTTATCAAATCTCTTATTAAAATATTTTTCTTTGTTAAATGATTTAATAACATCATTATTAGTAACAGTTTCTTCTACAAAAGAGTTAACATTACCGATTGCACTTTGATTAAGTTCAAAATACTTTTGAGTCTTTTTAACAACAAATGATAATAAGAAATATGTTATAGGCATTGCAATAATAGTAAGTAATGCAAGTTTAACATCAAGCACAAACATCATTATAACAACACCTAATATTAATGATACATTATAAACAAGTTCAGGTACAATTTCAGTAATATTATCAGTAAGTCTTTCAACATCATTAGTTATTTTACTTATGATATCTCCTTTTTTCATACCATCTATTGTTCTAAGTTTAGTTATCGTTATTTTATTTATTAATTTTTGTCTTAAATCATATCCAATTTCTTGACCTACTTTACTTGATAAATAACTTTTCATATAAGTACATACTGCATCAATTACATAGCAAGAAAGTACTATTAAAAGTATTTTAACAATATACGGAACATTAAACCCAGTATTAAGTTTCAATGACTCATATAAGCTATCTGTCGCATACCCCAAAAAATACGGAGCAAGTGAACTAAATAAAGCAGCTAATAAACAAAATACAATTATTAATATATAAGTATTTCTATAACCCTTAGTAATACTAATTGTTTTAACAATCATCTCTTTAAAAGTTGGTGATTTATTATTTTTCCTTTTCATGATAACACCTCCCTTTTTTGTGATTCAATAAACTCTCTAAATACCTTACTATTATTAGCAAGTTCATCATAATTACCAATACTTTCTACTCTTCCCTCATCAATAACTATAATTTTATCACTATCTCTAATTGTTCCTACTCTTTGAGTAACTAAAATAACCATCTTATCACTATAATTTTTAGCAATAGATTTTCTAATTTTTTTATCTGTAATATAATCGACTGCTGAAAATGAATCATCAAAAAGCAAACATTCTCCACCACTTAAAAGTGCTCTTGCAATAGACATTCTTTGTTTTTGACCACCACTCAAATTTACCGCAGCTTGTTCTAATTTAAAATCGTAACCTTCTGTATTCTTATCAATAAAATCTTTAATTTCTGCATCTTCCATAACAGAATCTAATACATTTTTATTAATATTTTTATCAAAAACTAAATTTTCTTTTATAGAGCCCTTAAATAATAAAGTTTTTTGAGGAGTATATGCAAAAATACTTCTTAAAGATTCTAAATCATATTCAGTGATATTTATACCATTAATAAGTATTTCACCACTAGTTGCATCTATATGTCTAAGCAACAAATTAATTATTGTTGTTTTTCCAGAAGCACTAGATCCGATAATACCAATATTTTCACCTTTTTCTACTCTAAAAGATATATTTTTAAGAACATCTTCTTTTGCTTTATCGTATCTAAAACATACATTTTTAAATTCAATGCTTTCAAGACTAGTAAGTTTAATCTTACCTATATTTTCAATACTAACATCAGTTGATAATACCTCATTTATTCTTTTAAATGATACTACAACTCTTGGTATATTTAATATAATAACAAGCAACATTGAAAAACTCATAAGTACAGTAGCCATATATTGAATAAACGCCATCATAGCACCTATTTCAATAGTTCCTGTGTTTATATAGTCAATTGACACATAAATAATTATAATAGTTGCGACATCAATAATAAGTACCATTAAAGGTTGTATTAAATATAATATCTTATTCAAGAATATATTTAATTTCATATTATCAGTATTAACTTTATCAAATCTCTTCTTAAAATAATCTTGCTTATTAAATGCTTTAATAACTCTAAGTCCACTTAATATTTCTCTTGAAGAAGCATTAAGTTTATCAAGTAATTTTTGTAATACTTCAAATTTAGGAAATACAAGTATAAATATAGTAAGTAAACATATTAATAAAATAATAACAGCATATAAAACTATTGGTGCTAAACTAGGTGCTGTTTTATAACCCATTATAGCTGCACCTATTCCCATTACTGGAGCAAATATAATAAGTCTAAGTCCAAAAGAAAATGTTGAAGTGATATTACTTACATTATTAGTACTTCTTGTTATTAATGTAGCTGCACCAAACTTATCTATTTCTCTTTTACTAAATGTATTTATTTTTGAATACAATTCTTTTCTAATCTTATAACCTAAATTATTAGAAAATTTAGCCGTACTATAAACAACCAAAATGTGTGATATTAAACATATTGCAGTAGTAATAAGCATAACAATAGCTTCTTTAGCTATGAAACTAATATTTCCACTGGTTATTCCACTATCGATTATTTCACTCATTAATGTTGGCAAATATAACTCACAAAATACCTGAGAAATAGAAAAAATAATCATAATGAAAATATACTTTTTCATACTTCCCATTAATTTAAAAATCCTCATTTTTATTCCTCTTTCAAATTATCATATTAATTATTTCATTCATTACATATATTTTATCTTCAGGTATATATAACATATCATCTTTATATATAACATATCCTTTTTTAATAACTTCTTCAAACTTAAATACCTTAAATATATTTCTTTTAAATTTATTATGAAATTCAGTTACAGAAATACCATCTAACTTTCTAAGTCCTAATATTATTTCATTTTCCATTTCTTCTATACTAGAAACAAGTAATTCATTGAGTCTATAATCACTCTTTAAATACTTATTCATATTTCTAGTATTTTCATATCTCATCTCATTTATATATCCATGAGCTCCAAGTCCAAATCCATAATATTCTTCATTATCCCAATATGTTAAATTATGTTTACTTTCAAATCCAGGAATAGCAAAGTTACTAACTTCATAATGATGAAAACCTTTCTTTTTAAGTTTCTTACAAATATATTTATAAGAATTAAAATCAAGTTGTTCACTAACGGGTTCAGTTTTATTGTTATAAAGTACAGTATGTTCTTCAATTATTAATGAATATGTACTAATATGAGGAACACCAAGCTTCAACATATTCTTAAGATCACTCTTTAAAACATGCATAGTATCTTTACTAGTCGCATATATCAAATCAACATTAATATTATTAAAACCATATTTTTTGACTAATGATATATTATTAAATATTTCCTTCTTATTATGATTTCTATTTAAATATTTAAGTTTTTCTTTGTTAAAACTTTCTACTCCAACACTAATTCTATTAACATTATTTTCTTTTAAAACAGTAAGTAACTCTTCATTAATATCATCAATATTACATTCAAAAGTAAATTCAAACTCACTGATTCTTTTAAATTTATTAATTATTCTAAATAGTTTATTTAAATTATCACTATCAAGTGATGATGGAGTACCTCCACCAACATATATAGTTTTAACAGTATCACCTTCATAATACATATCTACTTCCTTTTCTAAATAGTCTAAATATATACTAGAAAGTTCCTTATTATAATACATCTTACAAAAATCACAATAAGAACAAATACTTTTACAAAATGGGATATGTATATATACACTTCTCATAATTATTACCTCATATGTATTATAACAAAAATAACAATTAAAAAAAAGATAATCATTTTAGATTATCAATTATTATTTAACTAATTCTAATGTTTTAACATATTTATAATTACCTAAAATTATATCATCAGGAATTACCCTTACAATCTTACCATCATAACCAAGTTTATGAGACCAGGTTCCATCTTTATTTTCTCTTAAAAAATGAAAATCATCTGGAGACTTATAAAAAGCAATTTTATAACCATTATGTTTAGTTTCTTCATCAATATCACTATCATAATAAGATATATCTAAAAACTCTAAATCATCCTTTAAATTAGTGATACAATCGCCTACATCATTAGAATATTCATTACCTGCTAAAAAACCAACATCATGAGAAAAAGCAAACTTACTTTTAGAGTTATAACTATCATTAAATATATCAGGTGTTGGAATCATTAAAGCATAACAATAACAATTTCCATTTAGATAAAAATGTTTATCCTTATAAAAATCAGGTATCTTTTTACTCACTTTAATATATTCTTTTACAAAATCCCGATACAGTTTTAGTAAATCTAATTTACTCATATATGCAGAATTAGCCATAGCATTATATAAACCAATCAATTTTATATATTCTTTTATCACATTTTTTTCCTCAAAACTGGTTTAACTATTTCAAGAGTCTTAATGCGTTCATATTCATCAAATAAATATTTAGATGGATTATCTATTCTCTCAACTAAATCACTATACCCAAGCTTATGTGACCATGTTCCATCTTCATTTTGTCTTATAAAATGAAAATCATCTGAAGATTCATACAAAGATATTTTATATCCACCATGTTCATTAGGCATATCATAGTCAGTTTCAAAATATTTTACCCCAAGAGTATCTAAATCACTTTCTAAATCACCAACACAATTCTTATGATTAGTAAAAAATGAATGCATAAGACCAACATTATATGGAAAGAAAATAAGACATTTTTCATTAAAAAGTTTAGCAAATATTGAAGGACATCTAAATCCTAAAGCATAACAATAACAGTTACCATATGGATAAAGATCTTTATCATAATCAAAGTTAGGATGATTAGTACTAGTCATCATGCATAACTTTAAATAATCTCTATATAATTTATAAATATCACTGCCTTTAAAAGAATTACCATCTTCACTCAATTTTCTATATATATCGCATATTTCCTTGTTAATATCTTCGTAACTCTTTTCCATATTTCTTTCCCCTCTAAAAGTGTTATATATTATAACAAATTAAAGATAAAAAGACAATAAAAAAATCGCCGAAGCGATATTTTTCATAATGGTGTCCTCGGCACGATTCGAACGTGTGACCGACGGCTTAGAAGGCCGTTGCTCTATCCAGCTGAGCTACGAGGACATAACTTCCTGTTGATAAATTAAAGTATACACCATTATTTTTTATTTTTCAACCCCTTTTTTACTTTTTTACTATTTCAGCAACATTTTTTTGATCTTTAGTGTTAAAAACAATTTTTTTCACATCATAATTTTCAAATATAGATGCAGAAATAACATATTTAACCTCTTCAAGAATAACATTTTTTTCTAAATCCCCGAATATATATTCATTAAACACTAAATTAAACTTATCCTTATCAATATTATAATCTACTACCTCAACCATATTAGAAACAAAACTATTTAAATTATCTTGACTATTTATACTACTTTTTAATTCTTCAATAATAATATCTATCTTTTCACCACTAGTATTCGTAACATATGTAACCGGAACATAATAAATATCATCGTCACTAGTTTTCGAAAAAAACACAGTAGTAGTATCAATATTATCAAAACTATCTATATTATATTTCTTATTAATTCCATATTTTCTAGTAAGAGGATAATTTAATTCTTTCGAACTATTAGGTAATGTTTTTAATTCCTTAGAATCAACAGTAATATATACAGAATTTATACCATTTATTTCAGTAACACTATATACTATTGCTTCAATCATTTCTTCTTCTATATATTTATTTACAGTAAGTATTTCAGAACTAAAATCTAAATATACAGCATCTTTTTCAACCTTAACATCATTTAATTTAGTGTCTTTTGGAATCAAAGAATAAAAATTCTTTTTATCACTATTAGTAAGTATATCTATTTTATTTCTAATTATATCTTTTATATCAGTTTTATCATAATATGTTACTACTCTAGAAACATAATTATCATTATCAAGTAAATAAACAACATTTTCTTTTAGTACTTCATCCCTTTCAATTACTTCAGTTTCAATATTTGGTTTAGCCGGTATTAAATAAAACATAAATAATAAAAGCAAAGATACACTTGCTACCACTATTTTATTAATTGTCCACTTTTTAATCATATTCATACTAAATATTATGTATTATAAAAATAAAAATGACTTAAAAAGTCATTTATAATGTAATTTCTCCTAACTTAAGAAGTTCAATAACAGCTCCTGCTCTACCCTTACACCCAAGCTTCTGCATAGCATTTGACACATGATTTCTTACTGTCTTTTCACTTATATTAAGAATACTAGCAATTTCTTTAGTTGTTTTATTCTGAACTAACAGCAAAAATACATCTTTCTCTCTTTTAGTTAATATATTTCCCACGATGCACCCTCTTTCATAAATACAATCATTTCATTGATAATTTATGAAAAAAAAGTATTAATGTGAAAGAAAAAAGCCTAATTATCAAACTTAACAATAATATTCTTCTTATCCTTAAATTCCTCTTGAATACTTCTCATAATATTATTAGCAAGTTCATTATTATGTTCACTAGATGATATAGTCACTTTAATATTATCATTATTAATTTCAACAAAAGATTTAATTTTAAACTTATTTAATATTTTATCTTCTAAATAAGTTTCTTTTCCTTTAGCTAAATTTAGAACTTGAAGTTCTTCAAATGCAGTATTTTTAACCTCAGCACTTGATGAAGGTGAAACAATCTTTTCTTGAAGTTCACTCATAACCGTACTAATCTTTTCATTTCTACTAGCTCTTAAAGCAACTAATTTATCATTTTCACTTACTTTAACATCAATATTTTTATTAACCGTTTCTATTCCATTTTTACTAAAAATCTCACTAGGTAAAGTTATATAATATACACCTAATATTAGTATTAATGAAAATAAAGTTAAAAACCACATATTTTGTCTATTAATCATAATTCACCTCTAGTAAATTATATTAATTATTAAAATTTATATACCAAAAAAGTGTGATCACTCACACTTTAAATCAATAACAATTGGATTCTTATAATATTCAAGTTTCCTAATATTATTAACATCAAAATAAATACCAGATGTTTCTTTATTACAAACCTTATGTGTCTTTTCATTAATAAAATTATCAAAATTATAATTATATTTAATTTTCAAATTACTTAAAGAAATATAATATTGTCCGTCAACTAAATCAAAATTTTTATATTCTTCATTTTCATATAGCTTATCACCATATTCAAATAAAATGTCATTCATTTCTGAAATAGATAATTCCTTTTTTATATCATCTTTTTTACCACATCCATATAGTAAAAATAATGTAATAATTAAAATAATTTTCTTCATAAAATCACCTGATTTCATATTTTAACATAAAACTAAATTATTCACAATATGCAGATACAGATATATCATAAGTACCATCTTCAGTAATTTTCATTGTTATACCTGTTTTTTCAGAATCACATTTTTTATAGGTCTTATCATTTACAAACATCCTAGTTTCATATCCTAATTCTTTTAAATTAACTAATGAAATATAATACTCATTATCACCTTTTTTATAATTTAAATATTCTTTTTTGTCAAATATTTCATTTCCATAACTAAGTAAAACATCAGAAAAGCTAGAAACAAAGATAAAAGGTTCTCGTTTTTTTGTAGTTGTTGTATTATCATTATTTTCTACTTTCTTACCACAGCCAGTAAACAATAAAATTGATATTAAAGATATAATTAATATTCCTGTTTTTTTCATTTTAATCTCCTACATATTGAATAATCAATTTTCCATTTCCACTATTAATACCATTAGATTTTGTTACATTAGTAATAATACTAGTAGTAGCATTCGCACCACCATTACCACCTTTTCCAGAGGTAACTTGTGTATCACAAGTTTCTGTTACAGGTGAATAAGCAGCACATTCTTGACAAGGTGAACATTCATAAGAACCATTGCAACTACAAGCAATGCACCCTACAATTCCGCATGCACCACTACTACCAGTATATGCTCCAGGAGTATCAGACCATCTCATACAAAAATATCCGCCTCCACTACAAACCCAAGGACAACACTCACCAGTTGTATATCTTATACACTCACCACCAGTTTGTCTACAGTTAACTTTAGTAGAATAGTTAAGGCTCTTACTTCCGCCTCCACCATTTGACCCAGCAAGTCCAGCACCAGCACCAACACTAGCACCTCCACTTCCGTTTCCATTACCACCTGCAGTTCCAGTAGCTCCTCCGCCACCACCCGCAGCAATTATTACATTTGAATTATTATATTTAAC
This sequence comes from Mycoplasmatota bacterium, assembly GCA_022774645.1. GTDB lineage: Bacteria > Bacillota_I > Bacilli_A > RF39 > UBA660 > CAG-1000. Next base: position 20,909 of record JALFKQ010000033.1, read on the forward strand.
AGTTGTAGCTCCTCCGCCTTGAACATATTGATTATTATTATAAGCTCCACCACCATTGTAACCATTAGTTCCACCAATATTTAATGTTAAAACTTCCCCAATATTTAAACTAATATCGCCAATAACTTGGCCACCTTTACCACCTGATTCAGCTCCTTGAGCACCATATGCAGTAATTCTATACTTACCAGACATTTCAGCTGTAAATGTTTCACTCTTTCCAGTATAAGCATATTCTTTTTTAGATGTTTTAAAAGTTAAATTACATGTAACATTACTGCTTACATTATTAAAATATAAAACATTAGTTTTCTTATCAAAAACACCCTTATCACAATTTGAATTAGCTAAAATGAATCCTGTTTCAGGAACAATATTTAAACTTAAAGAATTACCATTTTCAACAATTTGAGTCTTAGAAGAAGAACCATTTATAGTTGCTCCGACTAAATTAACAGTAACATTATACTTAATATTCACAAATACCCATGGATCAGTACGAGTACCACTTCCTGTAATTTCTGCTTTTGGAATAATAAACTCTGTAACTCTTGACTCAAAAGAATCATACTTATTATAACTACCAATCATTCTTACATTTACTACATCAACATTATTACCATTTTCAGTCATAGTAAAATATCTTGCACCAGTAGACAAATAAGAATCATTCTTTATCATTGTAGATTTAAATTCATAAGTATTAATAAATCCACCATTCTTAAATAAAGATGAACTATTTAAATTACTTCCATCATATAAATATTTATCACTCGAATCTATAAATAATTTATATCTGTCAAAGTCTAATATATACTTATTAGCCTTGTTTATACTACCATTATAATCACTAAAACTACCACTAGCATTAACACTGCCACACACAAATAACAACAATAATAAAATAAACTTTATCTTTCCTTTCATACTATCACCTATTATTAATAATAACATAAATCAATAAATTAAATCAAATCAAATACCAATAATATACAAATTTTCACATAATATGAAAAATAATAAATTTATATTCAAATAAAAAATGGCAAAAGCCATTATTTTATTTTTCTACATTCAAGATAGAATCTCTTATCATCAGAGTGACCCATACTAAATGTTTTTCTTGGAAGAGCTCCATCTAATATTACTGATTTAAATAAATCACTCTTTTCCATTTTAGGAAGTAAGAATCCTATATTGTTTTGTTCACTTCCCATACTTCTAGTAACATCATCACCATGAATATAATCAATTTTACCAGCAAATTCCTTTAAATATTCATCTAAGAATCCTTGTAATGTACCAACTGCTAAATTACTTGTTGGATCTTCAATATAAATAGTTTTTTCACCAGCACTAGTAATATAAGTTAATTTTTGACCAATACCATCAGTATTAATTTTAAATCTTTCATATAACTTAGTAAGTAAATGTTCAACATCACAATCAAATATAACTCTATGAATTGGTTCAAAATCAAGAGCTTTACTATGAATATTAACAAGTTCAACTAGAGCATATCTAGCAGGACTGTTTTTAGCTTCCTCTTCACCAATCTTTTCCTTTAATTCTTCATAACATGCTTTAGCAGTAGCTAAACTATGATTACCATCTCCCATAGCATAAACACAAGGAGCTGTTTCATTAATACCATATTTATTATTAAAGTATTCAAGTTCGCCTAAATCTCCAAGTTTCTTTGTTACTTCATCAATAACAGTATCATTTAATTTATACCCTTTAGCATGACCACCATTCATCATTAAATCAAAATCATAAACTACATCTTCACTTGTAACCTTATTCTTTAATGATTCAATAATTTCTTTCTTCTCATCATCAATTAAAATCATAATATGAGGAAGTTCAAGAGGTGCATCTACTCTAACTTTCTTTCTAGGTGGAATTCTTTCAATAACAGTTTTTTCAGTAGCTCTTACTAAACTCTTACTACCAACATTATAATCATAATTATCTAAATCTATCATACCAATAAGACCTTCTCTTACTTTACCAGTAGAGTCAGTTCTTTCAAGATAAATCATAGTGTCATGTAATGTTTCAAATAAATTCTCATTTAAATAAGCATTCATTGTTTCATTAATTTTCTTTATTTTATCTTCTACATCTTCATTTTCAAGATATACCTCAGGTAAAATAATATTATATGTTGAAGGATTATCTCCAACTAATTCTTTTACTTTATCCCAATATTCAAGTTGACTTGTATATTGATCACAAGCAATAACACTCCATAAATTATAATTAATTCCTTTCTTAGGAATTAAGATATCACATTTTTTAAATGGTACTTCCATATTTTCATCTCCTTAAAAATATGATACCCCAAATAAAAAAGAGTTTCAACTCTTAATTATAATTTGCTAAAGTTTTTTCAATAATTCTTTTAATATCTCTTTCATTAAATGGCTTAGATAATAAATCAACTATTGGATAATTAAATGCTTCACTTACTTGTTCTCTTGTATCATTACCAGTTATTATTGATACTGGTACTTTAACAAATAAATTATTCCTTTTAAAATATTCAAGAACTTCAAATCCATTTACATTTGGCATATTTAAATCAAGCAAACAACATTTAATTTTATAACTATCTGGTGAATTAATTGCCTCAATAGCTTCAGCTCCGTCATGAGCAATAATGCAATCATATTTATCATTAAATATTTTTTTGATAAAATTAGCTACTAAATTAGAATCATCTACAATTAATATAGCTTCATCTTTAACTTGATTAGTCATATCAGCAATCAAATCATCTTTTACTTCCATACCTAAATACTTTTTAGAAACATTAATCATCCTTCTAGTTTCATTAATAAGTTTAGTATAATTATCATAGATAAACATTATATCATTTGCTTTACTTTTGATTTCAAATTGATAAGCAAGTTCAGCTAAATCAACAAAACCTAAATATCTAGCATCACTTTTTAAAGAGTGAACTTCAATTGCATAATTAGGCATATCACCTGTTTCTCTAAATCTTTTTAGTGCTGAAAGTTTACCTTCAATCATATCTAAAAAGTCCTTTAAAGTTGCATTATACATTTCCATATCACCAAAAAGTTCTAATGCTTTTTCTATATTAACTCCATTTGTTACTAATAAATTAACATCTTCCATCTTTCCTACCTGCCTTACCCTACAAACATTATAGCATAATTTTTTATTTCTTCAAATATTTTTTCATAACTCTATTTAAATCTTCTTTAACAATTGGTTTACTTAAATAATCGTTAAACCCTCTATTTATATATTCTTCTCTCATACCTGTAATTGCATTAGCCGTTAAAGCAACGACTGGTGTGTTAAATGAATCTATTTCTTTTAGTTTTTGAAGTGTTTCAGTACCACTCATTCTAGGCATCATATCATCAAGTAATATTAAATCGTATTTATTGTTACTTACTTTATCTAAACACTCACTTCCACTACTAGCAAAAGTAATATTACATTTATAGACTTTTAAAAGTCTTTCAGCAACTTTAAGATTCAATAAATTATCATCAACAACTAAAATACTTTTACCAGTCGCATCTATTATTTCATTAGTTTTTTCTTCACTTTCATTTTCTTTCTTTACTTTAGAAAGTTCTTCTTCACTAAGCATTTTTTGATCAATAGATATCGTAAATATACTACCCTTACCATATATACTTTGAACAACTATTTTTCCACCCATCATTTCAACAAGTTTCTTAGTAATTGCAAGTCCAAGTCCAGTTCCTTCAGTAGTAGTTTGCTTTTCAACACCAAGTCTTTCAAATTTAGTAAATAATTTATCTACACTTTCTTTTTTAATACCAATACCTGAATCTTCTACACTTATAATTAATCTTATAATATTATCTTTTTTAATACTATCTATTTTAAAATCAATATAACCATCTTTCGTATATTTAGCAGAATTAGTAAGTAAATTAATTATTATTTGTTTAACTCTAACACCATCACCATATAAATATTCCGGTATTGATTCATCATAGTTATATCTAAAATCAATAGGCTTCTCTCCTATTCTAGCTTTAGTAAGTAAAATAAGTTCTTCATACATTTTCTTAAAACTATAAACTGAATCAATAATTTCAAGTTTATTTGCTTCAATTTTAGAAATATCTAAAATACCATTAACAAGTTCAAGTAGTGTATCACTTGCCATAATAATATTTTTAACATCATCTTTAGCTTCACTGCTTACTCCATCATTTTCAAGTAAACTATTACTAAAACCACATATAGCATTAAGAGGTGTTCTTATTTCATGAGACATACTACTTAAAAAATCAGTTTTAGCTTGATTAGCTTTAACAGCTTCGTCACGAGCCTTATTTAATTGTTCAATCATTTTAACATCAGGATTTTCAATAGTAAAATACATTAAGAAAGAAACTATGATGCCCAATATAGAATTAAGATAATTTAAATTTAAAAACAATGACTGTAAAATTACAAAGAAAATAGAAAACAAAATTAAACATATTAAAGGTATATATTTTTTTGTAAGTAAATCCTTATAATTAACAATCGCTAAAATAAATTGAATAAATAAAGCAAAAGAATATAAAAAATAACAAACTTTACTTAATGCTCCACCAACTTCAATTACATAATCATTTATTTTAACATCAATCGGAATCAATAATAACAAAATACCAACAATTACTATAAAAAACATTGAGTATTTTAAATAATTGTCAAAGTTGGACATTTTTTTATTACCTATAGCATAAACATACACCGTAAATAAAAATACATTAACAATCAAAGAACATGAATATAATTTAGCAAATAATATAACTAAAAAATTCACTTCATCAAAAAATAAAGAAATAAAACCAAATAATATGCCAAGAAAACTAACAGCTAAAGAAGATAATAAACTATAAGAAAAAATCTTATGTTCTACTTTTTTAACTCTTTCCTTAGAAAAATATGTAATATTTAATATTAATATCATAATAAAAGCAAAAATATTTATAACTAACATCTGCTTTGCTATCTCTATACCCATCTTAATCATTCCTATTCTAAATAAAGTATAACACAATAAAAGATATTTAAAAACACTTTTAAATTAAAAAATTCGTTAAAATTAATTAACGAATTTATATTATTTCATTATTAACCTTTTGATAGAAGGCTTTATTATATGAAGATCAGATATTCCTAGATTACTTTCAGTAAAACTAACAGTAAACTCTGTACCATCAATACCTTCTTTCTTTAGAATATTATACCCTGTTTTGTTATTTGGAGTTAATGGCATCTCATCTCTAAATTTAAATTTTGAAGGTATATGTCTAGTTGAAACAGATGGATTGCTGAAAAAATATTTTTCCAAAAGTTCTTCGATTATTTGTTGTTGTTCATCAATTGAAATATCATTGTTTCTTAAAGTTATATGTGCAATTGGCATGTTACCCATTCTATCTTCATCATAATATTCAACTATAACACAATTTTCTACTCTCTCATCTTGCTTTATTAAATTTTCAATAATATATGACTTATATTTAAAACCATCCCATCTTGAAAATGTTCTATCAATTCTAGTATTAAATTTCATATTACCATCTCTATCCATAGTGATTGAATCACCAGTTGCAATACAATCAATTCCATCAATATTATAATGATGAACAATTTCGTTACCATCCAAGATTCCAGATGTAACACAAGGACCAGAAACCATTGCTTCTCCAGTTATGGTATTTTCGTTTCCCTTAAATCTGATAGGCTCTTTAGTTTCAGAATCTACTATCATATATGTAGTATAAGGAAGAGGTGCACCCATACCACCGATAACTCTATGATTTCCGTAATTAACAGCACCACTACCAGCAAATTCGCTCATGCCATGACCTGTATCTACTGAACAATTTGTTGCACCATGATCTTTTAAGAATTTAATAAAATCTTTTTCCCTATCAAAAGTTCCACCACCTACAGTTATTCTTTTCAAAAAAGATAAATCAACATTGCTTAATTTTTTTGATTTCAAAAATGGAGTTAACATTTCTGGAGCAACTGTTAATACTTCTGCTCTTGATTTAATAATATCTCCAGGTAATTCCTCTGGTGAAAAAATTGGAACTTGAATCATATTTGCCCCACAGCAAAAACCAAAATGAGCACAATCTGAAATTCCAAAAGAAGCAAAATAAGGCAACATTTGGAATATTCTTGTTCCAGGTTCATATTGATAGTCAGCAGCAAACAATTGATGTATGTGACTATTCATATTATCATTAGTCAATGGCAAAGGTTTTGGAAAAGCACCACTTGTACCTGAAGTATGTACAATTAATTCTAAATTGTTTGGAACATACTCTTTTGTATATGGTTTAGTATATCTACTATTATTTATTAAATCAAAATAAGTAATAATGTTTAACTTAGACTTTTTCAAACATTCTTTTACCTCATTACTTCCCTTTTTCATTTCTAATACTTTTTTAATATTATCTTTGATTCCGTATTTATTGCATCCATCAGCAAAAAAATTGATTTTTGATTTTAAATTCATTGCATCATCAATTGATACTACCACTAAGTCAGTAATTCCTCTTTCAATTAATTGATCTTCTATTTCACTTAATAGTGGTATATATGATTGATCAAAAATGATAATATGTTTAATATGCTCTCTATCTATAATTGAAAGTATTTTTTCTCCATTAACCTTTGGGCTCACTGAATCTGGTCGTGGATCATAAAAATCAGATACACCACCTATCTTTGAATTAGCATAAAATAAATGTGCTGTTGGTGCTAATGTTGGAAGTAACTCTAGAACTCTATCACCATCTCTTACACCAATTGAATATAGTCCTTTAGCAGTATCATCAATTTTTTCCATCATTTCTCCATAAGTAATATTATTTCCATAAAAAGAAGTTGCTATTAAATCTTGATGATTTCTATTCATCCATTTAAAATATTCGTAAATTGTCATTTCAGGAAAAGGTTTATTTACCTTATTTTCATCATAAAATTTCATCCATGGTTTATCAATGTGTGGATAACCAGTATTTGTTTTTTCCATAATCCTACCCCTTTATTTGTCTAGATTATACCATTTTTTAATAAAATAATAAAGATAGTTGTTGACAATATGTATCAATTGTGTTACAATACATAGCCATGAAGAAGATGTATGATTATATTAATTATATTGAGGTAGATAAAACTCCTAGTGAATTATATCAAGAGTTTTTAAAAGACTTTGTAGCATTCAGAAAAGAAAATAATCTAACTCAAGAATTGTTAAGTCTATATTCAAATGTAGGAAGAGTTAAAATTGCTAGAATTGAAAGCAATATGCATTCACCTACTGTTAAAGCTATGATGGATATACTAGGTCCGCTTGGATATACACTTAAAATTGAAAAGGTTGAAAAGAAGAATAGAAAGGAAAATAAAGACTGTTTAGAAGATTAAACAGTCTTTATTTTTATTATTTATTAGAAAAATTTAATTCTGCTCTATTATATTTACCAGTATGTGATAATTTATAATTATTATTTGTATATTTGCTTACCACTTTAATCCAAAATTTTTCAGCAACTTTAGATTTAGGTACAGCTTTAATAGTCCAGTTTCCTCTATATAAATCAAATACTTTAATAACAGCTTTTGTACCTACTTGTTTTTCTTTATAATTGTTTAAAACAAATATTTCACTTATTTCATAGTTATAGTTACCATTATTATCAATAAGAATAAATCCTAATATATCATTACTAGACTTTATAAAATAAGCAAAATCATTATCAAAATACTTATCTAAATCATAATCATATTCACACTTTTCTGAATCAAAATCAAGCGGAAAATATAAGCTTAAATCATGTAAATACAATTGTAATAATTTTTCTAATTTAGATCTTTCATTTTTATTAACTTTTATTAATTCAATATTCATTATTTCCTCAAATTATTTTAAATTTTTAATTATATCTTTAGCATTAATATCAATATTATCAAGTTCATTTAAATCAACAAATCTAACTTCATAATAATTAGATTCACTCATTCTTTCAAGTTCTTCTCCTCCAAGTTTAGGTGTTCCATTAACTATCTTACATAAAAAATAATTAGCAATAGTATCTTCATATTCTACACTCTCTAAAAACTTAATTACTTCAATATCAACATTAAATTCCTCTTTAAGTTCTCTTATAACATTTTCTTCTAATGTTTCGTTTTCTTCAAGACCACCACCTGGTATTACATAATATTCTTTAATAGTACCATCACTTTTAATTTTTCTTCTAAACATTGTAAGTAATTTACCATCTTCAATTATAATAGCTCTTGAACTAACTCTCTTATTCATAATTACTCCTCTATTTTTTTATTCTTTTCTAAATATTCCAATAACTGCATATATCCAGTATCATTCCATAATGAAAGTCTTTCACTATCTTCAAAACAAGCAAGAGTTTTATCTTTACCTTTTGGAATAAATATAAAGTCCCAACTCCATCCATGTTCTCCTTCTTTTTTTAAAGATATTTCTCCTTCTGTTACAGAAACAAATGATACAGGTTCTTTTCCATATTCACAAAATGCTAGTGCCTGAACAAATTTAGCTTTTCTATTTTTAACACCTTTCATTAATTTCAAAATACCATCCATTCCGATTGTATCTTGAACATAATGAGTATAAGCTGCTGGAAAACCATCTAAAGCATCAATCATAATACCAGTATCATTTTTAACAACATTTGCTTTTAATTCTTCACTCGCCCACTTTGCTGAATACTTAGCCACTTCTTCAACTGAATCAGCTTGTATTTCAATTGTATCCATTTTTACATTATCAACAGTTATACCTTTTGGTTCTAAAAATTCTTTAGCTTGTGCTATTTTAGCCCAATTACCAGTAACTAATGTTATTTTCATAAATCGCCTCCTATACTATCTTTATTTAATCTTAAAAATTTGTAAATGTCAATAAAGAAAAAGACTGTAAGAGTCCTATAATAAATTAATTCTTCTTACAATCTCATCTTTACCAAGTAATTTCATTATTTCATATAAATCAGGAGTATTAGCTTTTGTAGTAATAGCTACTCTTATAATAGTACTAATATCAGCTACATTACCTTTATAATCTCCTGGATTCTTCTTATATTCTTTAATATTTGATGCATATCCAAATAATTCACATAATTCTTTAACTTTATTAAACCATGTTTCTTTATCGTCATCATCACTATAATATTTATCAATATAAGTATTTAATATATTCTTAATTTCAACTAAATTAGTTATATTTTTCCATTCATATTCTCTATGTCTAATATCAAATAAATCATTATACATATACCATATTAAATCTTCTATCATTTTATAATATGCTATATCTTTTCTTGGCTTTTCTTGATTTCTTTCGATATTTAAAATACTTTCATAATATGAAGGATCTTTTTCTATTAATTTTCTTAATGTTTCACTATGTTCTAATGACCATTTATATGTTTTTTCATACAATTCATGAGCACTCATTTTTGAAATAACATCTTTAGATATACTATTTAATTTTTCTAAATCATATAATCCACCACTTGATGACATTTTAGCTGGATTATATTGAAATTCAGTAAATGGTTTATCAGGATTTTCTCTATGCCATTCTTCATAATTTGAATTGATAATAGTCATTAAAGATTCAATAACAGCAAGAGCTGGATAACCAAGATCAGTATAATAACTCATTGAAGCTTCTGGATCTTTTCTCTTACTTATTTTTCTAATACTATTTCCTTCTTTTTTAATAATAAGTGGTGTATGAACATATTTATATCTTGGTCTTTCAAAACCAAAAGCATCATAAAGTTCAACATGTTTAGGAGCACTACTAAGCCACTCTTCACCTCTTACTATATGAGTTGTACCCATTAAATAATCATCAACAACATGAGCAAAATGATATGTAGGAAGTAAATTATCACTCTTCATAATAACAAAATCTTCATCATTTTCAGATAATTCAAGTTCACCTTTAACTTCATCTACAAACTTAAATTTCTTTTCAAAATCACCCATTGATTTAAATCTAATAACAAAATCTTTTCCTTCTTTAATGTTATTAATCATCTCATCAACAGTTAAATTTCTACATTTAGCATATTTACCATAATAACCAGTTCTTTGTTTTTTATGATCTTGCATCACTCTTAATTCTTCAAGAGTTTCTTTAGTACAGAAACAAGGATAAGCTCTTCCTATTTCTATTAAATATTTAATAAATGCATGATAAATTTCTTTTCTCTCACTTTGTACATAAGGCCCATAATTACCAATTGTTTTTCCATCAAGTTCATATTCATCTGGTAATAATTCATAGTATTCTAATGCTTCTTTAATTAATTGAACTGCTTCTTTAACTTCTCTTTTTTGATCAGTGTCTTCTATTCTAAGCATAAATACACCATTATTATTTTTAGCAATTAAATAGTCAATAATAGCTTGATATATTCCACCAATATGAACATAACCAGTTGGACTTGGAGCAAATCTTGTTACAACAGTACCTTTTCTATCTGGATATATATTATCATAATCTTTTATAGATTTATTAATATTAGGAAATATTAAATCAGCTAAATCTTTATTTGTCATAATACACCTCTTTTTTTCTAATAGTAGTATACAATATTTCAGAAATTTGTACAAGAAAAAACACTTTTACAAGCATTTATCTATATCATATTTCCACCTTGGTCGCCAATCTCCCTTTATATTCTTTTAAAACTTCTAACTCTTTTTTCAACATCTTTTAAAGATTCACCATTTGGAAACGGTTCATCAATATGTTCTTCATAAATTACTAGCTCTTTACCTTCACCATCAAAATCTCCATAATTACATTCTCTAAATCTTTTATCTTGAATTTTTGGTACATCTGAAAAAGCAATATCAGCACTATCAATAGCCATAATTAAAATCATATGTGAAAATTACATCAAACTTAATATTTGAATTAACTTTTCCAAGATTCTTTGCTTGCTCTTTTCCTAATTAATTTAACTCTACTTGCTTCCAACCCGAACATTTCTTTGCTTCGTTATCATATGTTGTTCCATGAACAAAGTATATAAGATTTGTTTTCATACTTATCACTCTCATATTAATTGCAACACATTAATTATTTCAAGCAAAGAAAAAACCCTAATATAGGGTTTAATTACATATGGCGGAGACAGAGAGATTTGAACTCTCGCACCAGTTTCCCGATCTACACCCTTAGCAGGGGCGCCTCTTCAGCCACTTGAGTATGTCTCCACATAGGCACAAATAAATAATACCTTATTCCTTACGAGAAGTCAAGGAAAAGTTTTAAAAAAACTTGTATTCTTTACAAATATTTGCTATGATTGATATATAAAAATAGAGGCGATGAAATAAATGAATAATGAAGCACAATTTGAAACAACAGCAATTATTGATATAGATGAACAAATCAGAGAGCAAGAAAAACAAAAAGAATTGTTAAATACAATTAAAATGGAACCTATATTAGAAACTACCGTTATGGAAGAAGAAACAATGGTTACTAAGAAAAAGAAAATGATGGAAATTACAGACTATATTCTTCTAGGATTAATAATTACATTTATTATTATATTCATATTAGTTTTATTTAAACTAAAATAAAAGAACTTTTTAAAAAGTTCTTTTTTATTTACAAGTAAAATTATTATCACGAAGTTTACCTTTTACATCATTTTTATTAGTTTTGTCACCTATATAACTTGTAGATAAATCATAATATGTTGTTAAATCTTTAATATTTCTAGCATTTATATCTTCTGTTAACTCAATCTTACCATTATTAATAGTATAATCTACTTTAACATAAACACCTTTATCATAAGTACTCTTCTTTTCTTTTAATGTTTCTTCCATAAGATCAATACTTTCCATACCTTTATCAGTTAATTGATATCTTATATTAGAAACTACTCTCTTAAGTTCATTTTTATTATCAAATATTAATCTCATATCAATATTATAATTATAATTTTCAGTATTAGCAGTTTTATTACAATTAACTTCAGTATCAAGTAAATTACAACCAGATAATAATGATATAAATAATACCAATAAAACTATTTTCTTTATTTCCATAAGCTCGCCTTCTTCTTTAGAACATTAATTATACCTAATATTATAACAGATATAATTATAATAACAATTGATATACAAGCAACAACTAATTTAATTATTCTAGTTTTTGATATTTGTACTTTTTCATGAGGAACAATTGGTTCATCTTTTTTTATTTCTTCATTTTTAGATATATTAAATTTATACTCTTTAGTACTACCATCAATCGCAGTAACTTTAACTGTAATTACACTACCATTTTTTAAGTTTTCATTACCATTTATTACAACTGATGAATCTGCACTTTCAGTTTCATAATTAAATTCAAGAGATTTTTCATCCTCAATTGTTATATTGTATAAAACAACATTCTTATCAAAATTTATTTGATAATTATTTATTGTAAGTGATTTTAAATTATTATTTGGAATAACAGTATTATTTTTTACTATTCTAGTTACCTTAAGAGTATATGTTCTTACACTACCAGTTTCAGCAGTAACTTTAATAGTTATATTATTAATACCTTCTTTTAATTTATAATTGCCAAGCCCAGTTACTTTAGACTTACTATCCTCTACTTCACCAGTTACATTAATATTTTCAACTTCATTTTTAACAGTAACAGCATATTCATTAACTTTTTTATCGAATTTAAATTCACCATTACTTATATTTAAATTCTTTAAATAATTATTACTACTTCTATTATCTTCTCTAGTAACAATTATTTCATAAGTCTTTATACTCTCACTTTCACTCTTAACTTTTATTAATATAGTATTTTTACCATACTTTAAATTAACAGTTCTATTTCCAAATCCACTTACATAAGAAGATTTACTACTACTTAAAGTTGAACTTATATTTATTTTATCAGTAGTAGTCGGAACAGTCACCTTATATGATTTAGTATTTTTATTAAACTCTGGACTTAATTTATAATCACTAACAACTAAACTATCAAGTGTATTTGTCTTATCTCTTACATCAAGTCTATTAACACTTATTTTATATGTTCTTATATTTCCACTTTCACTAGTTACAACTATATTAATATTATTTATACCATAATTTAAATTATATGTTTTAAATCCAGTTACTTTAGAACTTGAATCAGTAAGAGAACCTTCAATAGTTATTTTATCTTTATCATAATCAAAACTATAACTTGTTTTATCACTATCAAAATCAGTAATATAGTTTCCTTCTTTTACTTTTAAACTTTTTAATGTATTAATATTAGATTTAACTCTTACACTAACACTTTTATCAGTAATATCAAGAGATTTAATATTACTGTTATCACCATCATCAGTTACAATAATATCATAAAGCTTAAGACTCATTTTATCATTAGTAGGCATCTCTATTTTAATAGTTCCTACTTCTACTTTACCAGTACTAGGACTTATTGCTTCAAGAATAGCTCCTTTATTACTAATAGTATAACTTTTAACAGAACTACTATTATTTTTAAATTCAATAAATTTTCCATTGTCCACTGTATAAAATAATTGAATACCTTTTAATTTAAAATCTTTAGCATTAATATAAACAGTACAGGTAATTTCTTCAAGTGAAGTAGCAGTACTAGGACAACTAACATCAATAGTTGCACTTAATGCTTTTACATTAGTATTCACACTAATAAAACATATTATACTTAGTAAGCACAATAATATTTTTTTCATTCCCTTTTCCTCCTAAAATCCTAATTCTGGATTTAATATAAAGTTAGATATTTTAATAACATCAACTATATCTATTCTTTTATTATTATCAACATTACTAGCTCTATGTTGTAAATTAGAACTATCATATTTAGTATCTAAGATATAATTAGCACACATCATAGTATCAATGATATTAACTCTTCCATCTCCGTTAATGTCACCATAAATAACAAAATAATAATTCTTAGTAGAAACATTATTATTAATCTTAATGTAACCACCAGTACCAATTATATCATTACTTTTTAAAATCTTATTATTTTTATCATAAAATTCATAACTAATTTCTGAATCAACAATAACATTACTAATTATATCACTTATTTTATTTTTATCACCTGTAATATTAATAACATCACCTATTAAACTATATTTATTAACTTCTATTTTTAGTTCAGGTATAACTTTTTCAGTTTTAGGAAAACTTATTAAATAAAGTGAATTAGTAGGAGAAAAAGTCCATATATTCTTATCAAATAAGTAGAAAACATTCTCATTAAATATATCAGTTACAATTTCATTATTATTAAAAGTATAACTTATATTATTAGTATTTGATATTATACCTATCATTTGTGTAGCATTAGTATTAGTTTTATTATTAGAAATATTAATATTAGCATTAGTACTAACATTAATAACAACATATCCAATAAGAGATCCTATATAAAGTTCATATTTTCCATTAATAGTTGTTTCATTTAAAAAAGTATTAGTTATATTAATTTCACTATTATCATCTGCCCATAAAAGACCAATCAAACCACCAGTTAAATCACCACAATCAATAGTAGCATTCACAAGTACATTATTTATATTAGCATCCATTTGAACACTACCAGCAAGTGCTCCTGTTGTTTTATCACTTTTAATAACAGAATTACTTATTTCTATATTATTTACATCAGAACCAATTATATAAGAAGCAAATATACCATTATAATTAAGTTCATCATTCATATTATTTATATTAAAATTGTCAAGTTTTAAATTACTTACACTAGCATTCTTTAAATTACCAAATAAACCTCCTACAAAAGAATTTAAATTACTTATTTTATGATTATTACCATTAAAATTACCACTAAAATTAAGCGGAACAAAACCTTTAGTATTATTATAAAATACACCACTAACATTAGTAGTAGAATATTCTAAATCAATATCATTCATAAGCATAAAATAATCATCAGAATTATTTAAATGCTTTAAATCCTCTGCTTTAGTTATTAGATATGGACTACTAGAAGTACCCATACCACTTAAAGTATTTTCTTCCTCTTCCTTATCAATAAATCCATTAGAATAAACATTAACACTAAAATCAGTATTATTTAAAGTTTCTTTCAATATTAAATTAAAATTAGAATAATTATTTATAAGATCTCTATTCTTAATAATACTAAACTTATTTGTAATATCATTATTATAACTATCAATAATCTTTACTTCATAGTTAGTACCAGAAACTATATTCTTACTTACTATATGATACTTCATATTATTACCAATAGTATTTTCAAAACTATCTCTAGTTTTCACAAAGTATTTTTCCTCTTTTGAACTGTTATTAGTAAAAAAGCTAACTGAATAACTCGCTCTATCAGGATTATCTATAGAAACATATATAATATCTCTAGAAGTAGTAAAATCTTCCACATCAAAATAATTAACACCATAATGAAGCTTCTCTGTTCTAGCTGATGTTTTAGTAGTTATACCATCTCCCATTTTAACTGTTATACTAGGAGTATTATTTCCCATATATAACACCTTAACTCCAAGAACAGTTTCACTCATATTTCCTTTATAAAAAGTATATCTATCTATTGTATTATCAACATATTTATAAATATAATTACTATATATATTAGTCCAATTTTTTAACTCAGCATCATTAACACCAACTAAATATTTATAAACATCTGGATCATAATATGAAATATAAAAATAATCAGTATTATCTCCCCAAGAATTCATAGCAAGCCAAGAACCTTTTAAAGAATATCCATTATAATTAATAGTTCCATAATTATCATCCCAACCTATTATAGTAACAGCATGACTACTAGAAACATAATCTCTATAATTTTTACTACTATCATTATATAAAAGATTAGTTTCTTTATTATAAAAATCCATATATACTCCAGTAGCAATAGCTCCATAATTAACTAAATGATTTTTTATAGTCTTATTATATGTAGATAACTGACTTACTACAGTATTAACATCATAATTACTAAAAGCATTTCTTACATCAAAACCTGGTATCCAAGAAGCTTCTTTTATATCAGCAACAGTATTATCACTATATAAATATTCTCTTAAAGTTCTACTTTTATAAGTAGTAAAATAATCACCAAAATAACTTTCAGTAACAGGACTATATCCATAATACCAATATTTAAGAGCATTAATAGTAGTATTTGCTTCTCCAAAACTACCAGTATCCCCTAAATATCTAGAGACATAATCCATTTGATTTTCACTAAGATTATATTCAGAATTCCCTTTTTTAAGTAAATGAGATTCAATAACATTATTAGTAGAAAAAGCCCAACATAAACTAAGATTTCCTTGATTATCCATAGAAGGAACATTTCTTTTACCAGAATCATTTCTTAAATCAAAAGAAGAAAGATTACTACTAAAACCTCTAATTCCTAAACTTCTATTAAATTGATTTCTAGATATATTTTCATATGCAAGTAATTTTTCAAGAGGTATAACATTAATATTATTCTTATCTTCTAAACTATTATATAAATCATATTCAGGATTATTAATAGATAATGAATAAACAGAAAAAGTAAAAAAGAAAGTAAAAAGAATAACAAATATTTTTCTAAAATACTCTTTCATAAGACCACCTATTCTATAGAATATTTTACTATAAAATAAGAGTTAAAGTCAATGTAAAGAAACCGTAATATAAAGAAACTAAAATAATAAAATTATGTTAAAATAAATAAGTAAATTAAAGGAGTAAAAATATGAATGAAGATATAATTAATGACATTAAAAATGAATTAAATATTAAAGCAGAACAAGCTAAAACTGTTTTAAAACTATTAGAAGAAGGAAACACCATTCCTTTTATCGCAAGATATAGAAAAGAAGCAACAGGTGCTTTAGATGAAGAGCAAATTAGAAAAATAAGTGAAGTTTATGAATATCAAGTTAACTTATTAAAAAGAAAAGAAGATGTAATTAGACTTATAGATGAAAAAGGTCTTTTAACTGATGAAATAAAAAATAACATTATGAATGCTAAAAAACTAGTTGAAGTTGAAGATATTTATGCACCTTATAAAGAAAAGAAAAAAACAAAAGCAACAGAAGCTATTAAAAATGGACTTGAACCACTAGCTAAAATAATAATGAGTTTCCCTACTACATTTAATGATGAATCAGTAAAGAAATTCTTAAATGAAAATGTTAAAACTGTTGAAGATGCTATTACTGGTGCTAAATACATAATAGCAGAATGGATAAGCGATAATGCTTATTATAGAAAATGGATAAGAAGTTATTTCTTTAAAAATGGTATTATTACTTCAAAGGTAAAAAAGAAAGATTTAGATACAAATAAAACATATGAAATGTATTATGAATTTAGTGAAGCAGTTAAACATATAAAACCTCATAGAGTTTTAGCAATAAACAGAGGCGAAAATGAAAAAATATTATCAGTAAATATAGAAGTAAATAATGAAGAAATATTATCTTATTTAGAATCTAAAATAATTAAAAAAGATTCACCTGTTAAACCAATAGTAATTGATGCTATAAAAGATAGTTATAAAAGACTTATATTTCCATCAATGGAAAGAGAAATTAGAAGTGAACTAACAAGTCAAAGTGAAGATGCTTCAATTGAAGTATTCAAAGGTAATTTAGAAAATCTATTACTAATCGCACCTATGAAAAATAAAAGAGTTTTAGGATTTGATCCAGCATTTAGAACAGGATGTAAATTAGCAGTAGTAGATGAAACTTCAAAAGTACTTAATATATCTGTTATATATCCACACGAACCACATAATAAATGGAATGAAGCAAAAGAAACAATAAAAGACTTAATTAATAAATATAAAATAGATATTATAGCAATTGGGAATGGAACAGCTTCAAGAGAAAGTGAAAAATTAGTAAGTGAAACATTAAAAGAAATTAATAATTGTAAATATGCAATAGTATCAGAAGCAGGAGCTAGTGTTTATTCAGCAAGTAAACTTGCTATTGATGAATTTCCTGATTTAACAGTTGAAAAAAGAAGTGCTGTTTCAATTGCAAGAAGACTTCAAGACCCATTAAATGAATTAGTTAAAATAGATCCTAAATCTATTGGTGTTGGACAATACCAGCATGATGTATCACAAAAGAAACTATCAGAAAGCTTAGACTTCACAGTTGAAAAATGTGTTAACAATGTAGGTGTTGATGTAAATACAGCTTCCCCTTCTATACTTAAATATATAAGTGGTCTTACAAAAACAGCGATAGATAAAATTATTAAATATAGAGAAACAAATGGAAAAATAAAATCAAGAGAAGAAATCAAAAAGAAGAAACTTTTAAGCGATAAAGCTTATGAACAATCAATCGGATTTATGAGAATAGTTGATGGTACTAACCCACTTGATAAAACAAATATACATACAGAAAGTTATGACAAAACAATAAAACTATTAAACTATTTAGAACTAAATACAGACGATTTAGGTACTGAAAAACTAGTAAAAAAACTAGATAATATAAATGAACAAGAAGTCTCTAAAATGCTTGATATTGACTTATATACACTTAATGACATAATAGATTCATTAAAAAGACCAAATAGAGATTACAGAGATGACTATCAAATGCCAATATTAAAAAGCGATATACTTACAATAGATAATCTAACTCCTGGTATGAAATTAGAAGGAACAGTAAGAAATGTAGTTGACTTTGGTGCTTTTATAGATATAGGACTTCACAACGATGGACTTGTACATATATCTAAAATCACTAATAAATATATTAAACATCCAAACGAAGTATTAAGTGTTGGAGATATAGTTACTTGCTATGTTATAGATATAAATAAAGAAAAAGAAAAAGTATCATTAACACTTATTAATCCAATAGAAAAGTAGGAAATCAAATTCCTACTTTTTAAATACATCAGTTAAATTTCTTTGTTCACCATAACTCTTATTTTTATAACCAATTGGCTTACTCTTATCAAAATCAGGAGGTACAATTGGTTTTTCTTTTCTAACAGTACCAAATGTATTATCATTTAAATTATTAAGTCTATATACATCAAGAGAATTATGAGGAGATAACTTCTCTACTTCTTTAGTCTTAATAGTTTCGTTTTTATCAGTTAAACTATTTTTAATAACCAAATATATAATGCCTAACACTAACAATATAGCAACAATAACAACTAAAATTACATAACTATTCATAAAACACCTCTAAACTAACTATAGCATATTTTAATAATAAATTAAATATTACTTTACTACAAATTTTAAAGTACTTGGTATTTTAGTAACACTACTATCATTATATCTTGCAGCATCAACTTCATTTCTAGCATAGCCAATAGTTACTTTGGAATTTAAGAACATTCCAGTCATCTCCGTTACATTTGAAATATCAAAATTACTTAAATCTAATTCGTTTGCTTTATTATAAGCAAACATATATTTCATACTTGTGACATTTTCTGTATCAAAACTATTAAGATTAATAGAATTACTATTACTAAATGCAAACATATTATCCATATTTGTTACATTACTTGTATCAAAATTATTCAAATTTAAAATAGTGAAATTACTGCCATAAAACATACTACCCATATTTGTTACATTACTTGTATCAAAATTTTGAATAAGATTCTTTGAAGTACAATTTATAAACATTGATGACATACTTTTAACATTTGATGTATCAAAATTACTCAAATTTAAAGTGTTGATACTAACACCATCAAACATATTAGCCATAGATAAAACTTTTGAAGTATCAAGATTTGAAATATTAATTTTAGAAAATTTTGCTTCCTTAAACATATAAGACATATTAGTAACATTTAAAGTATCAAAACTATATAAATCTATAAAAGAAACACTTGAATTCCAAAACATTCCGCTCATATCAGTTACATTTACTGTATTAAAATTACTTATATCAATATTTTTTGCTTTATTATAAGCAAACATATATGACATATTTGTTACATTACTTGTATCAAAATTACTTATATCAAAGTTTTCAAGGATTGTGTTATTTAAAAAGTCATTCAATGCAATTACACTCTTTGTATTAAAATTGTTAAGTCCATATATATCGGTAGCTTTTGATAGCATAAACATTCCTGCCATTATTTTAACATTTTTTGTGTTGAAACTCTTTAAATCAATCTTTACGAAATAGCTGCTGTTAAACATATTCGACATACTATTAACATTACTTGTATTGAAACTGATTAAATCAATCGAAGTTGCTTTACTGTAAGAAAACATATGTGACATAGAAACGACCGGTTTATCATTTATATATGTACATAACTTACTAGTTACTGGATCTGTACTGTCTTTATCTGTTAACTGCACTCCCCAACCATCGGTACCTATATTAATCCATCCAATTTCAGAATCAGGACCCATATATTTTCCTTCTTGTTTATATCTATAAGTATACTGTCCATTAACATATTCGGCTCCCTGTACTAGTTCTCCATCATATGTACAATAAATAGGTTCTGGTGATGGATCAATATATTCTTCTAAATCTATTTTTCCATTAAATGATTTATTTAAATTTTCACTTTGATCATATGGCCTATTTAAAAAAGTTATTGTTACATCATAAACTTGTGTTACTCCTACTTCTATTTCAATATCTCTTCTTATATCTTTTGAAATACTTGTTTTAGTAGTTGGTACAGCTTTATAAAATGAATCACAAGTTCCATATTCTTCTTGATTAGATTTACCATAGTTTTTATAACTTTTACATTTCATATCAAGATGTAAATCATAATTATTAATTGTATTTATTAAGTCTTTCCATACAATATTATAGCTTACTGTTTTAGTACCTATATTTTCAACAGTAAATGTTCTTTCAATCTTATCTCCTGGAATTGCATTATTAAGTGACATAGTAACATCATCAGTATATCTTAATTTTAATCCTGCAGTATCTAGAGTAATATACTTTCCTTCACCATTAATATCAGTACTAAAATAAGCATATGAAAAGCCTATAACACCTAATATTGTTAAAAGTATAATAGTTAAAATTGTTATCTTTGTTATACTATCTTTCATACTAATTATTATATCAATTTTTCATAAAAAAAACATCCATTTCAGGATGTTAATTTAATATTTATTTTGTAACTATTTCCATAGCCTTTCTCATTAATAAATCATATTTAAATAATTCTTTTGATCCGATTTCTTTTTCAAAATCTTCTACACTCATTCCATATTTTTCAGCAGCTTCTTTAAGACCATCTTCAAGTTCTTTATCAGTTATTTCTAATTTTTCTTTTTCAACAACTGCATCAACAATTAATCTGTAACCGATTCTCTTGTTTGCTTCATCTTTTAATGTGCCCTTAAAGTCATCCATAGTTGTATTACAATATTTTAAATAATCTTCTAATTTTAATCCTTGATATTGTAATTTTTCAGAGAATTCTCTTACTAATCTATTAACTTCATCTTCAGTCATTTCTTCTGGAATTTCAAATTTAGAATCAGCAACTACTTTATCTAAACATTTGAATAAGTATTCATCTTCATATTGTTTTTCTTTTGAAGCTTTCATATTTTCAGAAACATAGTTCTTTAAATCTTCTAAACTTTCTACTCCACCAACATTTAAATCTTCAAAGAATTCTTTATTAAATTCTGGGAATACTCTTTCTTTTACTTCTTTAACAGTAACTTTAAATACTACTGGTTTTCCTTTTAGTTCTTCACTATGATAATTTTCTGGGAATGTAACATTAACATCCTTCTTATCACCTTTCTTAAGACCTACTAATGCTTCTTCAAATCCAGGAATAAATGTATGAGAACCTATTTCTAATGAATAGTTTTCACCTTTTCCACCTTTGAATGGAGTTCCATCTAAGAATCCTTCAAAGTCAATAACAGCAACATTTCCTTCTTTAATTTTAGCTTTATCATCTAATGTTTTAACTTCAACAAATTGTTCTCTTAAATGACCAAGTTCATGTTCAATTTCTTCTTCAGTTACTTCAATTGGACTTTTCTTAATTCCTAAATCCTTATATTTACCAAGTTTAACTTCTGGTGCTGATATTAAAGTAAATTCAATAGTAATACCATTAGAATCAATATTCTTAATATCAATACTTGGTGTAGCAGCTGGTGTAATAGTTTCTTTATCACTTAATAACTTAGCATAAAGAATATCAACAGCAGCATCAATAGCATCCATATATAAACTTTCTACTCCTGCTTTTTTAGTATAAACATCATATGGAACTTGTCCTTTTCTAAATCCATCAATCTTTATATCTTTCTTTTTCTTATCATAAACATTGTGTAAACATTCATTCCATTCTTTTTTCTCTAAACTTAATGTATAACTTTTTTTCATACTTTCCCTCCTAATACATTATTAAAACACAAAAAAGGATATTTTACTATCCTATTGCTACAATTTTAACACTATATACACCATCTGGTGATGCAACTTCTACAGTATCTCCAACTTTTTTACCCATAATAGCAGATGCAATTGGACTTTCATTTGAAATTTTATTATTAAATGGATCAGCTTCTTGGCTACCAACTATTTTATAACTTTCTGTATCATCATCATCTTCATACATAAGTTCTACTTGACAACCAATACCAACTGTTCCATCATCCTTAGCTTCATCAATAACAGTTGCATGCTCTAGTGTATATTCTATTTCAACAATTCTTTTCTCTAAATTAGATTGATCTTCTCTTGCTTGATCATATTCAGAATTTTCTGATAAATCGCCAAGAGCTCTTGCTTCTTTTAGAGTTTGTGTTACTTCTTTTCTCTTTTCAGTCTTTAAATAATGTAATTCATTTTCTAATTCTAAATAACCTTCACTTGTAAGAAAAATTTCTTTCTTTTTCATGCGAATGCACCTCTTTCTTGTTACCAACAAATGATACTATAAAATGCTCTATTTGTCAAGATATTACTACCCTTAATATGTCATTTTCTTGTACCTTAAATGGTATTTTTACTTTAACAATTTCTTGGGCATGAGAAGCAGATTGAGCTTTCTCTCCTGCACTATTTATAATATATTCTACATTAAACTTTTGTACACTTGTATTTGGCCCAAATACTTCAATTGTATCTCCTACACTAAACTTATTTCTTTGTTCAATTGTAGCTTCTTTTGTATCTTCATTATAGTCAAGCACAAGACCTAAAAAGTCTTTATTACTTACTTCCATTCTACCACTATAATATTGTCCTTCTACCCCTGGAACTTTATCATAAAATTGTGGTATATTTTCACGATTAGAAACTCTATTTAATACTTTCTTATAATAAACAATATCATCATCTGTTAATGTTCCGTTTATCTTTTTATCCATAATAGTTCTATAAGCATTACATACAGTAGCTATATAATATAAACTCTTCATTCTACCTTCTATCTTATATGATTCAACTTTTAAATCCATAAGATCACTTATATAATCTATCATATTTAAATCTTTTGAAGCTATCATAAAGTCATCTTCTGTATCATTATCAAATATAAATCTACATACTTGACTACATCCACCTCTATTAGAATCCCTAAGAGTTACATAATTAGATAAAACACATCTTCCACTATAACTAGTACACATTGCTCCATGAATAAATACTTCGAGTTCCGTATCAATATTTTCTTTAATATACTTTATATCATCTCTACTACATTCTCTTGCTAAAACAACTCTATAAGCACCTAAATCTTTATAAAATTTAACTGTTTCTAAATTAGTAATAGATTTTTGAGTAGATATAAAGAACCTAGTCTTTAATTCTAATCTTTTTATAGTCTCAATAACAGCAAAATCACTTACTATAAAACTATCTATACCTATTCTATCTAATTCTAATAAATACTCATCTAAATTACCTAAATCTTCATTATGAAATATCATATTAACAGTAACATAAACTTTCTTACCTAAACTATGAGCAAACTCTACTCCTTCAGCTATTTCTTCTAAACTAAAATTATTAGCATTAGCTCTTAAACTATAATTATAACCACCTATATATACTGCATCAGCTCCATATATAAATGCAAATTTTAATCTATTTAAATCACCAGCAGGTAACAATAATTCATAATTCATTTTAAATCACCTACCTTATATTTAATATCATTTTCTAAAAAATAATAATCACATAATATAAGATTACATAAATTATCTCTATCATAATTCTTAACTATCATTTTAGTAGTTATAGGATCTAAATTACTTAAATTAATAATAAGATTCATATTCAAATCACTTAAATATTTAGAAGCACAAAATACTTTATCATAATATATTACAGTAGCATCTTCTTCTTTAATATCAAGTAATGTACTTGATACAATTTCTCTTAAATTATATCTATCAGTTTTTTCTTTATTATAATACTCATTATAATCACTAATTAACTTTCTTCTTGAATACATAAGTATATTTTTACCAGTATAAAAATAATATAAATTTGATTCAGTTTTCTTTATAATATTCTTTATTTCATCAATAGTAAGATCATTATTTATAACAACATTATTATAACCAATTTTTTTTAAATAATTAATAGCTCTATAATTAGATAATATATGATTTTCATATAAAATTATTCTATCCTTATCAATTACATCATTAAGACCTATATCTTCAATCATAAATTTAATTTTAGAATTAAAACTATTATATATTTTTCTAAAATCATCTATTTTTCTATGTAAAAACTTATTCATTATAACAATAACATCATATTTTTCACTTATTCTATTTATTTCTTTTACATCAAAATAAACATCAAAACCTATACTATAGTCTTCAAGTGGTAATATGAACTTATTTACTTTAAATGAACTAAGTCTTTTACTATTAGGTATAATTATAAATTCTTTTTTTTGCATACTCCTAAGGTATCACCTACTTCTATAAATTCAGTATCAAATTCATCATTATTTTTTAAATATTCAATGAATTTTTCTATTTTTCTAACCATTTGTCTCAAATTCCTACTTTTAATTTCATTACTTTTACCAACAAAACCATGAAAACTTAAATTATCAATTATTATTATTCCATTTTCATTTAAATTATTCATAAATTTTTCAAATATTCTTCTATTTTGACTTTTAGCAGCATCTATAATAATTAAATCATATTTAGAATCAGTATTAAAATCAAATACATCCATAAGGTTTAAAGATATATTATTTAAACCACTTTTTTCTACATTTGATACTGCTATATCATATCTTTCTTTATCTCTTTCAATACTTTCTATTTTATCTATACCAGTACTAGCAAAACATATAGTTGAATAACCTATTGCTGTACCTACTTCTAATATTGATTTAATATTATTATCTTTAATTATTCTTTGTATCGTAGTAATAGTGTCCCTACTCATTATAGGAACACTATTATTTTCTCCATACACTCTAATTTCATCTATTAACTTGTATAATTTATCCATAACCCATCTCTTTTTAATTCATTACATTTTCTATTATGTTCACTGTCAGTCTTAGTAAAGTATGTTTTACCATTCTTATCAGCTACAAAATAATAATATTTATGATTTGTTGGTTCAAAAGCAGCTACTATTGATTCAAGTCCAGGATTACAAATTGGACTTATTGGTAACTTTCCAGCCATACAACTACTTCTTGTATTATATTTATTACAATCATTTAATTCACTCATTCTAAGATCTCTTGAATAGTTATCAATCTTTTCAGCATAATATGTAGTTACATCACTACCTAAACTCCAATTATCTTTAAGTCTATTATAAAATACACCAGCTACACCTTTTCTATCACTAGCTGTACCAGCTTCAAGTTCTATTATTGATGCTAATGTAATCATTTGATGTATAGAATATTCACTTTTTTCTACTTCTTCTTTATATTTACTTATTTTATTATTCATATTATCAAGCATACCCTTAAAAATATCTTCAATAGTTGCTGTTTCATAAAATTCATAAGTATCAGGATATAAATATCCTTCTAAAGAATAATAAATATCTTTATTTTTAATATCATCTGTTAAAAACCAATATTTACTTATTAAACTATCTAAATAACTACTATCACTAAGTTTATCTAATATTTCTTTTTCAGTTATATTAAATGTACTTGTTATATTAGAAATAATATATCTCATATTCTTTCCTTCAACAAATGTTATTTTTTTAGTACTAGCTAAATTAACAGAACCTTTTTTCAATGTATCAATTATTTCATCTAAATTATAAGATTTTTTAAGAACATAATCTCCTGCTTCTAAACCTTCTGGTTTATTTAATTTAACATATATTTTATAAACTAATTCAGACTTTATTAAACCCTTATCTTTAAGTATATTACCAATAGTTCCATAACTATTACCTTTTCCTATATTAATAGTTATTGTTTCACTATCATTACTTCTATAATTTACTAAATAAAAGTAAGTTCCAACTAAAAGCCCTCCAATTATTAAACATAAAACAAATATAAATATCAAAAACTTTTTCACACTAAACACTTTCCTAGTCATTATTATTCTTTTTCCTCCAACGAACCTAATATTTTCTCTATAAAATCAAATTCTTCTTTCATTATAACAGGTTTTAATTTTGTCATATTACCTTTTGCACTTCTAACATAAGTAGAAGCATAACAAACTGTTTCCCCTTTATCATTTATTTCATCATCTGTATAAATAACATAATTAACTTTATTTGTTGTATCTTCTATATCAAGAAGAATTCTGTAATCTTTCTTTTCTCCATTTTTATCTTTTAAAGTAATTGTATTATCTTTCATTATTTCTCCTATCTAAAAATGCTTGAAGTATTATAGCAGCAGCTATCTTATCAATAACTTTCTTTCTATTTTTTCTCTTAGTATCATTGCTTATAAGTAAATTCTCAGCTTCAACAGTAGATAATCTTTCATCCTGTAAAAATACTTCCTTATGAAATCTTTCTTCTAATAACTCTTTAAATTCAATAGTTATTTCACTTCTTTTAGATAAACTATTATCTAAATTCTTAGGATTTCCAAGTACAAAAGCATCTACTTTTCTATTTATAACAACAAGTTCTAATTGATGAAATAAATCTTCATAATCATAATATCTTATTACTTCTAAACTCGTTGCTATAATACCTGTTCTATCACTAATCGCAACACCACAAGTTTTACTTCCAAGATCAAGCCCTAAATATGTCATTTCTTTATATATTTAACTAGCATTACTTCTAGTATATCTTCCCTTTTAAATTGTAATATTCTATTTCTACATTCTTTATAACTAGATATATATCCAGGATCTCCACTAATCAAATATGCAACTATTTGTTTAGTTGGATTATATCCTCTTTCTTCTAAGTCTTCACATATAGAAATTAACGATTTTCTAATGTTATTATCAACAATAGTTTCACTATCTACAACAGTAGTTTCAAATGAATCCACAATATCACTTCCTTTAAACATATTTTATCAAAAATTATTAAACTAAACAATAAAAGATATCATAAAGATATCTATTTTTTACTATTACCACCCTTTGTAATGTTTCTATTTTGATAATCAAGTAATGCTTTATCAAATTCATCATTATCAAAATCAGGAAAACAAGTACTAGTAAAATATAATTCTGCATATGCAATATTATATAACATAAAATTACTAATTCTACATTCCCCACTAGTTCTAATCATTAAATCAACTGGTCCTAAATCATTATAAAGATATTTATATAATGTTTCAGTATTTATTTCATCTAAACTAATTTTATCTTCCTTATATAGTTCTGCAACCTTTTTACAAGTATCAACCATCTCAGATTGTCCACCATAGTTTAAACAAATATTAAGAATTCCACCATCACAATTCTTAGTCTTTTCTTGAAGCTTCATCATTGCATTATAAACTTTATCTTTAAGTGGTTCCCTTCTTCCTGAAAATACTACTCTAACATTGTTTTCTAAGAAATAATGAGTATCTTTAGTAAAACCTTCTGTAAATAAGTTCATTAAATAACCTACTTCTTCCTCACTTCTTTTAAAATTTTCAGTTGAAAATGCAAAAACTGATAAAACTTTAACACCTTTTTTTAATATATGTAATGCTATCTTTTTAAGCATCTTATATCCAGCATAATGTCCTTCTGTTCTCTTTTTTCCTTGTCTTGTAGCCCATCTACCATTACCATCCATAATGATTGCTACATGTCTTGGTATATCATTTTTCATATTATTTCCTCTTTTCTCTAAACTATTATATCAAACTATAAATTGCATATCATATAATTTTACATATATTTACATTTAATATAGTCCACTTATTTTACCACTATCACTAAATTTCATCTTTAAATAAGCAGGTTCCTTTGATAAACCAGGCATAGTCATTATATTTCCCATTAAACATACTATAAATCCTGCTCCACTAGATAACCTAACATCTTTAACTATCATAGTAAAATTAGATGGACTTCCAAGTAATTTAGCATTATCACTCAAAGAATATTGAGTTTTAGCAATACAAACTGGCAAATTATTAAAACCATTTTTAGTATATTCTTCTATTTTATTAATAGCTTTATCACTAAATATAACTTTATCAGTATGATATATTTCAGTACATACTTTATTTATTTTATCAATAATTGATAAATCATAACTATACAAACTATGATAATCTATTTCATTTTCACATAAATTTACTACCTTATTAGCTAAATCTATTGAACCATTACTTCCATCAGTAAAACAAGTAGATACACTAAAAAGGCAATCTAAATCTTCACAATATTTTTTAACAAAATTTATTTCATCATCCGTATCATTTATAAATTTATTTAAACAAATTACTATATTTTTAGTATATTTTTGCATATTCTTGATATGAGCTTTTAAATTTTTGATTCCACTTTCAAGAAGATTTGGTTCACTTCCATTATATTTAATACTCCTAATAGTTGAATTTATAACTATAATAGATGGTTTAATATTAGCAATTGGACATTTTATATCTAAAAACTTTTCTGCTCCTAAATCTGAACCAAAACCAGCTTCTGTAACAACATAATCACTTAATTTTAATCCCATTTTAGTAGCAATTATACTATTACAACCATGAGCAATATTAGCAAATGGACCACCATGAATTATTACTGGATTATTTTCAAGAGTTTGTACCAAATTAGGTTTAATAGCATCTTTTAACACAAGTGCAAGAGCATCAGTACATTTTAAATCTCTAGCAAATATCATTTTACCTTTAGTATTATAACCAACTAAAATATTACCAAGTCTCTTTTTTAAATCTTTTATATCCTTTGATAAACATAATATTGCCATTATTTCACTCGCAACAGTAATATTATATTTTTCTTCTCTCATAAGTCCTTTATTATCATATTTAATAGTTACATTTCTAAGAGCTCTATCATTTAAATCAACACATCTTTGAAAAGTTATTCTATTTAAATCTAGTTTTAGTTTATTACCTTGATAAATATGATTATCAATTATAGCAGATAGTAAATTATTACAAGTTTCAATCGCATGAATATCACCAGTAAAATGTAAATTAATATCTTCCATTGGTACAACTTGAGCATATCCTCCACCAGTTGCCCCACCTTTAATTCCAAATACAGGACCAAGAGATGGTTCTCTAAGTACAGCTAAACTCTTCTTACCAATCTTGCACAAAGCATCAGTAAGACCTATAGACATAGTAGTTTTGCCTTCACCATAAGGTGTTGGATTAGTTGAAGTAACAAGTATTAATTTACCATCTTTATTATCTTCTATTTTTTTCATAATTGATAAATTAATCTTAGCTTTATAATTACCATAACATTCTAAATATTTATTACTTATATTTAATTTCTTAGCTATTTTATTAATTTTTTCTTTTTTAGCCTTTTGATTAATTTCTATATCACTTAGCATTTCACATCACCAAAAATATTATAAACTTAATATATATTTTTGTAAACAAATTAAAAAGTTCTCAAACTTGAGAACTTTTATTATGCCATACCATGAGCCATTTGTATTGGTTTAACAATTTGTTGAGTTAAATTAACAAAGCCTTTCTTATTTTTAAGTCTATCAATTCTTTTCTTTTCTCTTTCAAGTCTAGCAAGTCTTGATTCCATAACTCTCTTTTCAACTGAAAGACCAAATGCATTAAGATTGTTTTTAATTCCACCCTCACTTCTTAATCTTGTTATTTCTTGACTTGTTAAATTTATATCATTATTGTAATTCTTAATATCTTCATTATTTTGAATTCTTCTTTCAGTATATTCTCTTTCTTTAGCTAACTTTCTATTATAATCAATAAGTTCCCTTTGTTTAATAGTAACATATCTTTCAGTTGCCTTATTAACTATCTTTTGTTGTTTAGCATTTAGTTTTCCTTTTTTAGCTTGTAATTTTTCTATTCTCTTTTGAACCCTACTTATTTTTACAGAGACACCTAACTTTTTAAACTTAGTCTTATATTTAGCACTTTCTGCAGTTAGTGCATTAAGTTCTTTATATACTTCAGCAAGTTCCTTATCTTGTTCTTCCATCTTACCAGTTAACTTCTCATTAGCAAATTTCTCAATACCATTTAAAACATTCGCATCATAACCAAAACTATCTTTACCAATATTTAAACCTTTTTTAACAGATTCATATTGCTTTCTGTCTGCTTTAAGTTCACCAATAAGTTCTGCTAAAGCTTTCTTATCTTCAGCACTCAAATTATTATTACTTTTAACATTATTATATAAATTAGTGTAATTAGCAATCATATTATCATAAACAGATATAACAGAGTCATGAGCAACCTTAGCATTTTCAGAAGCAACTATTCCAGCAATATTTCTATTAATATATATTCTAGTAATTTCTTCTTGAGTAAATTTACGAGTTTTAATATCTCCAACTGTAATACCACACTCTTTACAAGCAGTAAGAAAAGCTTTTTGTGTTATCTTTTCTGGAATAATTCTATTATCTTTTAATTCTTGAAAAGTCATAATTAATTTTCCTCACTCTTCATTTCTTCAACAACTCTATCTATTTCTTGATTGATATAATTAATTTCTTCTTCATCACTTATTAAATCAAGTGAATAACTACTTTCACTTTCATTTAAAATTGAAGCAAAGATATTAGAATCATCTCCATTAACAGTATAAATAATAAATGATTTATTAAATTTAGCAGAATCAATAATATCAAGAACTCTTACTGAAATAGTAGAACCATCTTCAGCTGTTACATTTAAAATATTTTCTTCCATTTTAAGGCCTCCCTACTATAAGAATAGTATAACACGAAAAGCAAATTAAAAAAAGTTATTTCTAACTTTTTTCTCCTTCTTCTAACATAGTAATAATAGATATACCATAACCAAGTTTAGTATTATCAATAAGTACATTTGTAACAGCACCTATTATTTTATTATCTTGTATAATTGGTGAACCACTCATACCCTGAACAACACCACCAGTTTTTGATAATAATTCCTTATCCACTATTTCAAAACTAAATGCCTTTTGAGTGTCTTTCCTATTACTATATTTATCTACAATATTTATTTCATATTTTTTAACAATATCATTTTTAAGAGTGGTATATATGTATGCTTTACCATTTTTAATTTCATTGAATGTTCCAACTAACATTGCATCTTTATTAATTAAATCTGTTTTCCATATTCCATAAATACCTTTTATAGTATTTTTTCTTATCGTACCAATTTCCTTATCATATAATATTGTTGCTTCCTTACTACCAACAAATCCATTTCTACTCTTATTAATTGATTTAACTTTGCTCATAAGAATACTACCATCTTTTACTTCAACCATCTTTTTAGTTTCATTTAAGATTATTTCATGACCCAAAGCACCATATATCTTACTAATGGGATCTATATATGTAAGAGTACCTAAACCAACAACAGAATCTTTAACATAAAGACCTGTTTTATATGTATTATTTTCATATCCAATTTTTAAATCAATATTATATTTTTTATTATTTCTAACTATCTCAATAGGTAAACTCATATTATCAATATTCTCATTTTTAATTAAATTATTAAGTTCATTAATAGAACTAACACTTTTACCATTAAGCTTAGTAATAACATCCCCTATTTTAATATTATTTTTAGCTATATAATCATTATTAATTTTATAAAAACCAACTACTATTAAACCATTAGGCTCAATCTTTATACCTATACTTTCTCCCCCTGGTATTATATTTTTAGAATAAGCATAAATACTAATTGGTATTAAAATCATAATAATTAATACTATAATTTTCTTCATACTACACCTCTAATTATAGTATTTACAATAACTAATTATTTAAAGTGGTAATAAATAGAAAAAAAGATTACTCATCTATTTTAAAATCAGTAATCTTACCATTTTCTTCCACTAGTTTATTAATAGTTTCAGTCGCACTGTTTAGCTTTTTCTCACAAAAATCAATCAACTTCATTGCTTCTGTATATTTAACAATAGCTTCATCAAGCCCAAGTTCTCCACTCTCAAGTTCACTAACTATCTTTTCAAGTTCTCTTACTTGATCTTCAAACTTCATTTCTTTCTTTTCACTCATTCTTATTAACTCCTTTTACACTTGCATTAATTTTACCAGTTTTTACCACAATATTAATATTATCATTTATATCAATATCATTAACATCTTTAATAATTTTATCATCTTTATATACAATAGAATAACCCTTATCAAGTACACTAACTGGATTTAATAAATCTAATTTTATCTTTAAAGTATCAATATGTTTAGAATTATTCTTAATTATATTATTAATTTCATCATTTAAATCAGACTTAATGATTTCAATATTCTTTAACTCTTTTTCATATAAAACTTTTGGATTATTTAAAATATAATTCTTCTTATAATTATCTAATTTATTCTTATAATTATTTAATATATTATATATAGCATTATTACATTTATCATATAAAATATCTAATTTTTGTTCTTTCATTTCATATAATCTAACTGGATTATTAAGTAAATAATTAGATTTATATTTATTTAATAACTGAGTATAACTAAATATCTTATTATTAATAGAATTATTAACTTTATCAAAAGTATTAGAAAAATATCTTTTAATCTCAGATATATCAGGTGTTGCCGCTACTGCTGCTCCTGTTGGTGTTGGTGCTCTAAAATCAGCAACAAAATCACTAATAGTAAAATCAATTTCATGGCCTACACCGCTTATTATAGGTATTCTACTATTATATATTGCTCTTGCAACTATCTCTTCATTAAAAGGCCATAAATCCTCAATAGCTCCTCCACCTCTACCAAGAATAATAGTATCAATATCATCAAAAGTATTAGCATATTCAATCATTCTAACAATATTCTTACTAGCAAGTTCACCTTGTACAAGTGTTGGAAATACATATATAGTAACAAGAGGATATCTCTTATTAATAGTTGAAATTATATCCTTAATCGCAGCCCCTGTTGGTGCAGTAATAACACCAATCTTTCTAGGTATTCTCTTAATCTTCTTTTTATGGCTTTGATCAAACAACCCTTCACTTGATAACTTCTTCTTAAGTTCTTCAAATAATATATACAAGTTACCAGTACCATCCATATCCATAGAATCAACATATATTTGATAACTACCTGTTGCTTCATATACAGACACTCTACCATGAACTAAAACAGAATCCCCATCCTTAGGTATAAATTTAAGAACATTCTTATAATTAAACATAACAGCATTTATCTTACTATTCTCATCCTTTAAAGAAAAATATAAATGCCCTCTACTATGAAATTTAAGATTACTTATCTCACCCTTAATATATACATTCTTAAGTACAGAATTAGATTCAATAGTAAACTTAATAATACGATTAATATCACTTATAGTAATATATTCTTTATTCATTTACTTCCTCATTATCACGAATTTTATCTAAAACAGCATTAATTAACTTAACAACTTTATCATCACTATACTTTTTAGCAAGTTCAACAGCTTCATTAATAACAACAATCTTAGGAGTACTATAATATAACATTTCATATGTAGATAATCTTAAAATAGCTCTATCAGTTTTTCCTAATCTGTCTAAATCCCAATTATCTAAATATTTAGTAATAACTTTATCAATATTTTCTCTATTCTCTAAAACTCCATTAACAACATCCCTAACGAACTTATTATCCATTTCTAAATTCTCATGAAATACATTTTCTAAATCATAAGGAATATTATCTTTAACATATAAATCTATTTGATATAGAATTATCATTATTTTCTCTCTTGCTTCTGTTCTATTTAATTTCATAAACTCCTCCAAAAATCTATAAAAATTATATAATATTTTATAATTTATTACAATACAAAAAGAAAAGAAGAGATAAACTCTTCAAAATCATTTACTAGTAAAATATCCTGGGTTACTTGTTCCACCATCTATTCTAGCATAAGTCTTATCTACAAAAGAACTATTATATTTTGTACTATTACCTCCAACTAAATTTGGTGAGTCATTAAACATGTAATTGCTTGATGTTACTTTTGATGTATTAAATTTATCGCTAGCATATATTCTTTTTAAGCTAGAAGAATTTGAAAACATCCAACTCATATCAGTAACATTTTTCGTATCAAAACTGCTTACATCAATTTCCTCAACATGGCTTCCTTCAAACATTCTATTCATATTAGTGACATTAGATGTAGCAAAATTATTTAATCCTTTTATAATTAATGCTTCACTATTACAAAACATTAGTCGCATATTTGTAACATTACTAGTTTTAAAGCTATTTAAATCCAGTGTTGTAGTTGGGCTATTAAAGAACATTCCAGACATATTTGTAACTTTACTTGTATCAAATTTACTAACATCTAATATTGTAGATTTATTGGTTTGAAACATATTGCTCATATCAGTTACATTACTTGTATTAAATCCATTTAAATCAATTATTGTGGCTTCACTACGCCAAAACATTCCACTCATATCAGTTACTTTACTTGTATCAAAATTGCTAACATCTAGAGTTTTAGCAGTTGTTCTTTCGAACATACTCCCCATATTAGTTACATTGCCTGTATTAATGCTACTTAAATCGATTGAAGTTGCTTTACTATTAGTATACATCATACTCATAGAAGTAACTGGCATATTATTTATATAGGTACATACTTTGCTTGTTACTGGTTCCGTACTTGTAACATTAGCAAGAACAACACTCCATCCATTTTCAATATTATGGTCAACTCTCAAATCATCTAAACCTGTTGGTCTTGGATTACGTGTGTATTCTTTTAGATATCTATAAGTATATTGTCCATTAACATATTCTGCTCCTTGTACCATATCTCCATCAAATGTACAATATATTGGAGTGTTTTCTACATATTCATTTATTCCTAACGTACCTGTAAAACTTTTACTTTGATTATAGTTTTGATCTGCATTTGTTTCTTTAAAAGTTATTGTTATGTTATATTTATGAGTAATGTTTGGCTCAATAGAAACATTCTCTTTTATTTTTATTCTTTTGATTGGTGTGCTTGTAAGACTTTCACATGTACCTTCTACTGTATCACCATTATATCTTGTACATGTAGCTTCAATTACCATTTCATCATTTGCTATAAGATTTACTAGTTCTTGCCATACAAGATTATATGCTGTATCTAATGTGCCAGTATTTTTAACTGTTACTTTCTTAGTAATAGTTTGTCCTGGTTTAATATTTTGCATTATTATTTCTGGTGAGTCTGTATATGTAAGTTTTAATGTACCTGCTTCTACTACCATATCTTTTGCATTTTCGTTTCCTATTACAGAACTACTAAAATATGCATAAGATAATGATGCAGATATAATAAATAAAAATACAATACTTATTCCAAATAATATCTTTTTATCATTATTATTCATTATAATCCTATCCTATCTAAATATTCTACATCATTATTTATTTCTTTTATTATATTTTCTTTATCTTTACTAATTCTTTCTTTTATAACACTTAATCTAATATAAAATAAATTAGTTTTATGCATTAATAATTCTTTTACATTAGTAAATCCAATAGATATAAGATAATCTAGAATACTTATAACTTTATCTTCATTAACATATAATAAATTTAAATCCATATCATCAAGCACTGATTCAATTTCTTTTAAATCTTCAAAAGATAAACCATATTTCTTTAAATATTTCATAACTTCATTTCCCCTTCTAATTTATATCCTATATCGTTAGCAATAGCAGTTAACTCTTCCATATTCAAATAACTACCATTAACTATTGAATACATTAATGCATCATCTCCAAGTTTAATACCACTACTTAGAAGTTTACCATAGTTTCTAATTACTTTATTTCTAGATATAATATTATTACCTATTCTATATACAAGAAGATTATCTTTAACGCCAAATTTCTTATCTAAATCAGCTATTACAGGCGATTTAGATGCATCAATTCTAGTTGTTGTAACATCATTATAAACAGAATAATTAGGTATATATTTACTAGTATCTACAAAGTTATCACTCATAAATTTATCAAATACTTCATCATCTAATAAACCATAATTAAACATATCAGAAGTAAATTCTTTCTTTAAACATCCTGGTCTAGAACTAGAAAATAACATATCATAATAATCACGAGAATCCATATCCCTTTTCATTTTATATAAAAGTGGAAAAGCTCTTAAATTTAACCTATTAAGAGTTAAAGGATGATTCTTACCATAATTACCCTTTTCATCGCCAAAATTATCAGCATCCCCTAAAAGACCAGTTTCAATAAAATAATCTAACTTTATTTCTAAATTACTGATATTAGCTAATGCCGATATTGGAAAATCCTCGGGATTATCATTAAATAATCCATATTTACAAACAGTATTAAAATTATCAACTAATCTTTGATGTGATTGTCTAAAAACTTTAATAACACCTGTTTGATCATTTAAAGAAACATCAAATCCCTTATCTTTTAAAAACTTTTCATTTTTAATAAGATCTTCATAAGAAAGAATATGTGCAGAATATTTTAAGGATTTAGGATTTTCTATTTCTTTACCATTACTATTCTTTCTTGTATGAATTCTATTTGAACTCCTACTTACATTATTTATCCACACAGAAGGTATATCAAAGAATACTGGATATAATGTATTCTTACTTTCTAATGTTTCATACCTATTTTTAACAGAATCTAATGTTCCATAAATACATATAACAAGTAAATCAGAAAAAGCAAACTTTCTTAATATATTTTTTGATTCCATATAATTTAATATATTTCTAATATTATCTACTTTAGAATTAGTTTCAATTTCATCTTTAAATTTATCAACTAATCTAAGTTGTTTTTCTGAAAAACCATGTTCAATAAAACAATTTCTAACATCCTCTATATTAACTTTAGAAACAACTTTAACTTCCTTATTAGTTCTCATAATATTATATTTTCTAAATTCAATAAGAGCATTCATTTTCATATCATTTGGTATACTATCATCATCAATAACAGTACTAAATACATTAAAATCATTTTCATCTAGTATATCATTATTATTAACATCAGTTATTTTTTCTAATAATAATTCTAAATCAATAATAGAATCATTTAACTTTCCAAGTTCACCTTCAGATTTAACTTTAGCTTCACTCTTTTCACTAATAGTTTGACTAATATTTTTTACGACTTGCATAACATTAGTAATATAACTTTCTAAAAATGCATTCTGACTTTCACTAATAGAAATATCTAATCCAGCTTCAATCCCTTTATACACAAGTTTTATATGTCTAAATTTTTCAGCAACTTCCATCTTATCATAAGGATTATTTCCATATCTAATAAGTATATCTGTCATATCATCAGTATCAATAGAAGCGATATTAGCTCTATCATCAGACATTAAAGATAAAAAATCTTCACACTTAATAGATACAAGTTCTAATTCATCTAATTCACTTTGACTAAAAGCATTATTAAGCTTTTCTAATTCTGAATATAAACTATTTAATCTTAAATTAATTATATCAACAAGCATATCATCACCTACCATTCTACTAATGTATTATAAATTTTAAAATATATAATTAAATCATTGTCTCTTTTATTAAATAAAGAAATTAATTTCTCAGTACTACATCCTATAGAATAAGATAAATCATCAAGATCAACATTCTTAGATGAAATCAACTTTAAACAATCATTTCTAATAGAATAAAATAATTCATCAGCTGTATCTAATTTCATAATTTCACCTCTTCTGGCTTAGAAACATTAATTCCATAATTATCTCTAATACTATCTCTATATTCACTTTGAGTAGAATACATATCATAAGAACTCATTGTTTTTGATTCTTCTCTTATAGACTTAACAGTATCTAAATTTTTTGATAAAATCTTTTCTGTTTCTTCAAATCCTTTTTGTTTAGAACCAAGATTTAATACAAGAATAGAACCATTCTCAAGATAAACATAAGAACAAATAAGTGAACTAAATCTTCCAACTAAAACATCAAAGTCAACATTACTAATATTATGAAGAAATATAGATTTTTCACTTTTATTTTTCTTCTCACATTTATCTAATAAAGAATTTACTTTTCCAATATCATCAGAATTAAATTTACTAAAGTCTATAACAGGATTTCCATCTTTATCTAACAAGAATATAGTTCTAACACTATCATCATAATTAACTTCAACAGGGTTATTTCTAGAAAGTTCTAATTCATAATATTTAGAAATTACATCTAATTTAGATTCCATTTCATTAATATAATAACTAACTTCATCATAATCAACCTTACTTAATTTATTATCCTCAGCTTTATCTAAACATATTTTAATAGTTTCTTGATATTCACTGCAACTAAATAATAATACAAGCATTCTATCATTAGTAAAATTTCTATTTAATACATCAAATTCAATTTGACCAGAGTTATATAATTTAGCAATATTAGCTGCATATTCAAGTTGTTTCTTAGTCTTATTTTGAAATAAAGGATATAATTTTCTCTTATAATCATCAAGTTTCTTAGTAAGTTCATTATATTTAAGATTTAATTTATCAACTGAAACCAAATCAGTTTTAGCCT
This sequence comes from Mycoplasmatota bacterium, assembly GCA_022774645.1. Taxonomy (GTDB): domain Bacteria; phylum Bacillota_I; class Bacilli_A; order RF39; family UBA660; genus CAG-1000. The sequence continues at coordinate 60,250 of JALFKQ010000033.1, forward strand.
TAAACTTAGTATCCTTTTTATCAGATTTAGATTTTTCTTCACTATTAGATTTAATATTAGACTTAGCCACAGAACTTTCATAAGCAAGACCACTTAAAATCGATATTTTATCAGAATCACTTAAAGAACTAGATAAAAGTAAAGAATTAAAGAAATCTATATCATAATCATTACCACTTATAATTGCTCTTACTTTTGATAACTCACTCTCAAAAGAAGACTTATTTTCAAACATGTTTTTTTTAGTAACCTCATAATTTTTAATTTCATCAATACTAAGTAAAGATTCAACTGCAGAAGAAACTTGCTCTGCATCAAGAGCATCATTTTTCATAAAAAAATCAATTATTTTAAAATATCTATTTACACCAGGATTTAAAGATATAATAAAATCTTTATTATCAATAATAGTTTTAATGTCTTTAGTTTGCTTTATTTTACCCAAAACATCACATAAAGCAATGTTCTTATCACATTCCCCTATTTTAGATAATAAAGAATTAGAATAACCATTTAAATAATCAATGAAATTTTTATATGATTTTTTATATGCATCAACATTGAACATAAATATCACTCCTATTATCTATTAACCATTATAACACACATATTTACCATTTAAAAGAAAAAACTTACTAAATACTAGTAAGTTCAACTTCTTTTTCTTTGAATTTTTCATCAACAATTTTATTGTATTTATCAATCATTTCTTGTACTATATCAAGACACATATCTCTTTCATCTTCAGTAAGTTCATCACTTTTTTTAATCTTATTATTTTCATCTTGTCTAATATTTCTAAGAGCAACTTTTGCTTCTTCTGCCATAGTAGATGCTTGACGAACATAACTTTTTCTAGTGTCTCCTGTTAATTCAGGAACTGTAAGCATAATAACTTCACCATTATTAGTTGGTGCAATACCTAAATTAGCTTCATATATAGCTTTTTCAATATTTTTTAAAGATGATTTATCAAATGGTTTAATAGATAATACTCTTGCTTCTGGTATTGATATTGTAGCTAAAGATTGAATTGGTGTTGGTGCTCCATAATATTCAACCATAATACCATTTAATATATTTGGATTAGCTCTTCCTGCTCTAATAGTAATATATCTACTTTCTAAAGTTTCAATGACTTTATTCATCTTATTTTTAATTTCATTTTCGTCTATCATTTTTCCTCCGTAAACTAGTTATATTATATCTTAATTATTATAGAAATATCAATACTTTATTTTAGCAAATAGAAGAAGGCATATTATGTACTAGTACTTGTATATCAGTTACAAAATAATTACTATTTCCTTCAACTGTTAAATTATATGTTTGAATCGGTTTATCATATTTTATATATTCAATATTTGTTATCTCTATTTTTTCTCCATTTATTGAAAGCATCATATCTCCACTTTTAACATCATAAGCACGAGTCCACCCTTTATCTATAATATATATTTGATGTCTTGGTGACATTTCGATTGTTTTATTTCCTATAGTCATTTTAAATGTATCAATTGTTGTACTTCTAATTAAATGTGTTACTTCTTTAAGTTCTAACTCATTAGTATCTAAATTATATGAATATACTTTTTCTCCTATTTTAATATCTTCTATATTTTTATAGCCACTTTCTGTCTTAACTTTTGTTCCTGCAACAAAGCAATATTCATGCTTTGCAATAGTTTCACCTATTTTAACATTATAGTCAGTATATGCTTCTATTTTATAGTCCGCAGAAGAACAATAATTATTATACTCTTCATCTACTACATTAAAAGCAAAATTTTCTTCTTTGTTTGACTGAGTAAACTCTTTAATCTTTTTAAAATCAACATCTACAGTTCCTGTTCCATTTCTATCAAAAGTAATTTTTCTATATAAGACATATTTTACTTTATCAAAGTCAGTCGTATTACTTGATGAGTTAATTTTTCCACTAACATTAAATGTTCCCTCACGGACGTTTTGCTCTGCATTTAATACTAATGTATAATCCTTAGTTAATTTTGGAATAATATTTAATTTAGAAAGCACATTTTCACATGTAACATTTGTATTATTGCCTTCTGTTACTGTGTCACTATTTAAACTATTTAATTCTACATTATCTCCTATTGCTTTTGCTACATAACCACTTTCATTCCATATAACAATTTTAGTTGTTCTACCCATCGAATCTTTTTCAATATAATAATATGTATTATTTGAATCCATATCTAATGGATTTTTACTATCTGTTGCACTCTTACAATAAATATTTCCAGCCTTAGAATTATGCATATTATCAGTAATATACTTACTAGCACTTTCTTTAAATATATTTTTGGCTTCTGTTAAAAACACATCCTCTTTAGCTTGATTAAACATACTTAGAACATTTGGTAAAGCTATTATTACCAATATTGCTAATATTGCTATTACAGCTAGTAATTCTACTAATGTAAAACCTTTCTTTTTCATTATTCCACCTCTTTCTATTATCAATAACAATTATATACTTATTTAAATAAGAAAATCAATCATTAAATAAATAATTATAATAATTATTTTCAAGTATTAATCTAGATATTCTATATTTCATATATATATTATTTTTAATTTCATTTAAATAATTTTTATCTAATTTTCCATACATAACATCATTCATATTAGAATATTTATAATTTTTAGTAATTATATTTCTATTACCAAAAACAACCATACCATCATTATTAGATAATATATCTCTTCCCATAAATAATCTTGAATCAAATTCAAATCCATATAAATTTAATATAGTAGGAAGAATATCTATATTAGAACAATAATTATTATTTGATAAATATTTATTTATATTTTTATTATAAATTACTAAGTTAGATTTATACTTATAAAATTCATCATTTCTATCAACTTCTGATAATTCATTCATTTCATCAGTAGAAAGTCCATATGGAACATGATCTGGAACTAAAACTATAACAGTATCATCAAGTTTATTATTCTTTTCAAGTTCTTCAAATAATAATCCTATCATATTATCAAGTTCTATTTGTGTAGATAAATAATATTTAACATTATCACTATAATTATATTTATCTAATTTATCTATGTTTTTAATAGATATTTTATTATTTTTATTATATGGAGCATGACCAGATATAGTTAAATAGTAAGTAAAGAATTTATCTTCATTAATATACTCATTTATAGTTGATTTAACCATATCATAGTCACTTCTTGTATCATCCATATTAAGTCCATTACCTATTCCTTTATATATATTAAATCCCATATTAGGATAATACTTATCTCTTTCATAATAATCATATTTATAGTTATGATAACTATATGTTTTATAATCTCTTTTATTAAACATACTAGCTAAGGAATAAGGAATATAATTTTTATTTGTACTAATTAAACTATGTTCTGCATCTGATGGAAATAAAGAAATATCAGTTAAATATTGTCCATCAGCAGTACTAACGGGAAACAAAGGATTATAAAAATTA
>JALFKQ010000018.1 GCA_022774645.1 Mycoplasmatota bacterium
TATAATTATTAATATAATTTATTTAGGAGGTAGTCATGTATATTTTATATTCGGCATTTATAATTTTTATTTTTATAAGTGTTATTATTTTAGTTGTTAATTTAATTAAACTTTTAAAATATAAAGTTAATTATTATAAAAGAGTGAGTCAATGTGATGAGTGTAATAGAAAAATTGATGAAATATTATTATATTTAAAAAAGATAATATGTAGCTAAAAAGGGGTATGTCTTGTTTATTTTTAGGGGCTTATGCCTTAATTTTTTGTCTAAATTTATGTTTTGAAAGTAGGGCATATGCTCTAAAGTCAGACTGATTTTTTTATGGAGCTATGATATTGTAATTATAAGTATTACAATTTAGTGTTGGAGATGTAGATTAATGAGTAAAAAGAATTAATACAGATAAGAGTTTCAGAAGATGAAAAAGTGAACTACTATCCACTTATAGAAGTGGATAGTAGTTCACAGGAATATTCTTTTACAGGAAATAACTGGGTCGAACGACCTACTATAGAAGAAAGGTATTTTTATTATTGAATATATTGAGTTCTTTGACTATTTAGCCTTATAATATTAGATATATAAAGGCTTTGACTATGTTTTAGCCTATATAGAAATATATATTTTTATTTATTTTAAATGGTTATTAGGAGGATATTAATGCAAAGGATTGATGAAGTAAGAGAAGAGTTATTAAAAAGAAATTTTAAAGGAGTGAATTGTTACATATATAATAGCCTTGGTATTAGTGGAAACTTTAAGGTTAAAGATGTTACATTTGAATCTAAGGAATTTGAAACTGACATAGGATATGCTTATCTTGGTGATGATTTAATAATAGATATAGGAGTAGGTAAGTTTGCAGTATCTTCTTCTTATGGTATAGAAGAAATAGATGAGCCTCTTTATAAATGGGGGTATAGAATAAAAAGAACAGATATTGATAACAATCCAATAGATGAGTTTGCTATTGAGATAGGAGTAGTTCGTACAGATGAAGAGTTAGTTGAATTAGTCTTATAATATTAAATGAGCCCTAGATTAATTCCTATAGCTTTTAATTTATTTATATTTATTTTCTATATTATCAATTAATAATTTAACTGTTGTATCTTATTCAAGAACTCGTCTATAAAATATTAATAAAAATAAACATAGGAGTAATTATGTATGAGTGGAAACCAAAAGATCTAAATAATCCTTTCAAAATGAGAAAAGGTGAAAGGATAGTAGACTTAGAAAAGTATGTAGGATTATTAAAGAAAAATAATATTCCATTTACTAATGAACAATATGAAGCAGCAGTAAAGAAAATTAATGATGAAGATTCTTATAGGGAATAAAAAGGTACTATTTCGCAACTAAGATTGCGAAATAGTACCTTTTTTTAATTTTGTTTAGAAATAGTAAACAATTAACTACTGTTTTTCTATTATAACATAGTTTATAAATGGCTTGAATTCGTTAATTTTTATTTCTTCGTGAAATCCGAATTTAGCTAAAATTATGTTTTATTATCCAAATTTATGGAGTATAGTTTAATCAATATAGTCGCCCCAATGATAAGAAACAGAAGAAACTACCGTATCATAAGCAATACCAATACCGGTAAGTGTTACATTACTAGAACTATCTACTGAAACACTTGAATTAGAAGCAATTTCAACTTGTTTATGATTATAAGTAAGACAAATTTTTCCATACTGAACTGAAGTTCTAGACCTTCCAATATTAAACCCAACAATTCCTTTTGGACATCCATTGGTAAGAAGTTCTCCAGAATTAGGTTGCATAGTAAAATAATTTGGCCAATTTTCTAATTGATTTATTTCATTTTTAAATTCAAATCCTGAAAGATCTAGATGAGCAGAAATACCGTAAGTATCAAATTCTATTCTACTATCCCCAGTAGTATAACTTCCAACAATAGTCGGAGCACTTATATTAGGCCAAAATGAAACATTTACTTTATCAGTTGCACCTGGAATAGAAAAATTACTATCTGATGATATTGTAAAAATATCTCTAAGTTGATATGTAGGAGTTTGCATCCACTCAAACCCACCAATTATTCCAACCTTTTCTGGATTGTTATAATGTGGATAAGCAGAATAGAAAAATTTTATCCAATTAGATCCATTGGGCATATTTGCTCTAAACATATTTGCTCTAACATAATCTTCAAATGTATAAACTTTGTTATCAATTATAGGATGATCAGAATCTTCATATACTTTCATATAAAACTCACCTGAAGAAACATTGTTAGAATTTAAATCTAAATTATCAAGGAATTCATTCCAATTAGAATCATTCAGATTTCTTATCAATTCAATATTGGGATCTGTGTTTGAATTAGCATATGCTGGTATTAAATTAGTGTTTAAAATTAATAAAGATGAAAAAATTATAATAAAAAATCTTTTCACAAATTTCATAAAAAAATCCTCCTTTTACATTTATTTTATTGACAATTATATCATAATTTTACAAAGAAATGTGAATTATATTGATAAAATCTTAAAAGTAAAATATTATTAAGTAAGAAAATATTTTAAATGAAAGTTGGTGAGAATATGGAGTCTGTTCCTTTTAGAGCTGTAAAATCATTGTTTATAACAATAGTGTTAATTGTGTGGGCAATATTAATTTTTAATCGTATAGGATTTAACCAAGATGGAAGATGGCTTGCTAGCTTGATATTAGTCATATTTATTCAAATATTTTGTACATATGCTATTCTTGATTCTATTAAATGTACAAATAAAGAAAAAGATAAAGAAGATCTTTAATAAGTTCTTCTCAGAGTGTCGACAAAGTCGACACTCTTTAATTTTTGTTATAAAATATTTTTGGGTGATTAAAAGTGTTAACAAAGAAAAGTAATGAAGGAAGAAATCAAATTGAATTTAATAGTTTAGAAGATTTAGTGCCAAAAGATC
>JALFKQ010000029.1 GCA_022774645.1 Mycoplasmatota bacterium
TAAATGAGGTTTTGGATAGAATTGGATATATAAATGGACGATAGGTGTGCTTTAATTTTTGCAATGAAACTTACAAAAATCTAAAGTTTGAATTTTTGTTGGGTATTTTAATTTTATTTATAGATTCTTCATTTTTCACTACTTGAGAAAATTAGAATTTGTTTTTCAGAATCTATAGCATTGAAAAAATTTTTATAATTATATATAATATAATTATACTAAAATATAAGCATAAAAAATATAAATGTAAAGGTGTTGTAAATATGCGCAAAGAGGTAATTTTTAATTAAATTAACTGAATAAGGATTATTTTTAAAAGTATATGAAAAATCTTGAATAACTCAAGGTTTATTTGTGGTAGAATCAATTATTGATAATATTGATATTACCATGTTTATTTGTGTACTCTAAAAATAATTAGTATTATAATGAGCATGTTACATCTTTATTTGCAGGATAGGAAAACCGTGTTCTAAACACGGTATTTTTATGTCTATTTTTGCTATATATAGATATGGTATAAGATTTTAATTTGAATAGCTTAATCATAAGTTATATAATTAAAGTTCTATATTTTATGTTTGTATTTAGGTTATATGATTATGAGGCTGTAAGTGAATTATGTTCATTTACAGCTTTTTTTGTTTAAGGAGATTATTTTGATGATTTATATATTTAAATATGAAGATTATGAAAAACAAACAAATTTTTTAAGAAATACTAGGATGGTGATGATTAATGGTTAATAAACTTTCAGCATATAAAACTTATTTATTATTTTCAGCTATTACAGCAATGTGTTTTTCGTTAGTAGCTACAGTTATGATAGTGTATCACATTGAAATAGTTCATTTAAATCCACTTCAGCTTATACTTGTTGGAACTACTTTGGAATTAGCATGCTTTATATTTGAAATTCCTACAGGTATAGTTGCAGATGTGTATAGTCGTAAACTATCTATTGTTATTGGGGGAGTTTTAACAGGAGTGGGATTTATTTTAGAAGGTTCTATTTCTAGTTTTATTTTCGTACTTGTAGCACAGATTGTATGGGGATTAGGGTCTACTTTTATCAGTGGCTCGCTTGAAGCTTGGATTGCGGAAGAAGAGAAGAATAAAGATTTAGATGAAATTTATATAAAGGGAGCACAAGCAGGGCAGATAGGAGCATTTATTGGAATAGTACTAAGCACTGTAATAGCTAATTTCTCTGTAAGGCTTCCTATTATAGTTAGTGGAGTTTTATTTATAATTCTTGCATTATTTTTATGGTTATATATGCCAGAAAATAATTTTAAACCATCTGCTCCTGGGGATTTAAATACATTCAAAAAGATGGTATATACATTTAAATCTGGTCTTAAATTTGTAAAAAGTAAATCTATAATTATGATTTTACTTGCAGTAACTTTATTTTATGGATTATCAAGTGAAGGTTATGATAGACTTTCTAATGCGCATTTTTTACAAGATACTACACTTCCTAAACTTGGAAACCTTAGTTCAGTGACTTGGTTTGGAATTTTTGGAATTTTAGGAATGATATTGAGCTTCATAGTAATGCATTTTATGGCAAAGAATCTTAAGAATGAGGATAATAGGAAAAATGGAAAACTATTATTATGCATAAATATACTTTATATATCGTCTATGTTGATATTTGCTCTTACAAGAAACTTTAGTTTAATGTTAATAGCTTATTTGGCAACAAATACCTTTAGAATTATAAATGAACCTATATTCAGTGCGTGGTTAAATGGGCATATAGATGATAATTCTAGAGCTACTGTGCTTTCTATAAATGGACAAATGAATTCCTTAGGTCAAATTTTAGGTGGACCGATTATAGGAATCATAGCTACAAATATTTCAGTAAGTATTGGTATAGTATGTACTTCATTATTAGTAGCACCAGTATTAGTGTTATATATTATTTCTATGATAATGGATAAAAAAATATCATAAATATAAGGGATTAAAAATGAAGATAATTTGATTGAACAATACAAGAAGGTTCGTAAATTTTTTGTAGAAATCTTCAAAAACACTTTTAAATTACAATATTAGAATTAGGTTAATTACTGTATTAAAAGATAAATTAAATATATATTATTAACTTAGAAAAACAAACTTTTACTTGTATTTATGTATACAAGTAAAAGTTTTTTACTTTCTTAGAAGGGAGAAATTTATAATGAAAAAGGTTTATTTAAAAAATCAATTAAAAGGATATCCTATAGAAGTAATCAGTAATGTTTTAGACGTCATTAATGTATTAGGTGAAAATTATGGAGCTAATAGAGATATAGAGAAAGATTTAGGAGGATATATAGTTATAGCAGAAAATATCGTTGTTATCGAAATGTTAAAGAAAGATAAGTTACAAGGTTTAATACCAGAATATACTGATATTATTGAATGTAAGGAAGGAGTTAATTGGACTTCTTC
>JALFKQ010000035.1 GCA_022774645.1 Mycoplasmatota bacterium
GCCGCAAGGACATGGATCATTTCTACCTATTTTTGCCTTTGCTTTTTTAGGTGTGTTTTTAACACCTTCTTTTCCATCATTAGTCTTAATATTTTTTACTTCTTCTCTTTCAATATTTTGTCTAACTTCAGCATTTAGTAAATAATTAGAAATTTCAGCATTTATACTTGCCATCATATTATCAAATAATTGGAATCCTTCAAGAGCATAAACTTGTAATGGATTACTCTGAGCATAACCACGAAGTCCCACTCCTTCTTTTAAATCTTCCATTGCATCTAATTGATCCATCCAATACTTATCAATAATTCTTAAAGAAATTGTCTTTTCAAAATCATTTTGTATTTCTTCTGGAATATCTTCTAATTTCTTATTGTAATCATCTACTACTATTTTATAAATAAAATCAATTACTTCTTCTGGTGTTTTATCTTCAAAATCTTCTTTCTTTAATTTAGTCTTTTTAAGTAAATGAGCATTAAATTGTTCCATAATATTATCTATATCATTATCATTTAATGTACCATTTTCAGATAAATGAGCATTAACTTGTCCAGCTACAAAATCCTTAAATGTATCAAGTACTCTATCTCTAATACTATCTTTATCTAATATCTCATTTCTTCTTTCATATATTATTTCTCTTTGTTTAGAAATAACATTATCAAAGTCAAGTAATCCTTTTCTTCTATCAAAGTTAAATCCTTCAACTTTCTTTTGAGCAGATTCAATATTTTTAGAAATCATTTTATTTGAAATAGCTTGATCACCACTGATACCTAAGCTTTCCATAACATTCTTCATCTTTTCAGAACCAAATTTAACCATTAAATCATCTTCCATAGAAACAAAGAATCTAGTTGTTCCTGGATCTCCTTGACGACCACTTCTACCACGAAGTTGGTTATCAATTCTTCTTGAATCATGTCTTTCAGTTCCAATTACATATAAACCACCAAGTTCTCTTACACCTTCACCTAATTTAATATCAGTACCACGACCAGCCATATTAGTTGCTATTGTAACAGCACCTTTCTTACCAGCATTTTCAATTATATGTGCTTCCTTTTCATGATTTTTAGCATTTAATAATTCATGTTTAATTCCAGCCTTTGTCAATAATTGACTAATAATTTCACTAGTTTCAACAGATGCTACACCTACTAAAACAGGTCTACCAGTTGAATGTATTTCTTTAACACTCTTAACAATTGCACTATATTTACCTTTAAGTGATGAATAAATTAAATCAACTTGATCATCTCTTATAACAGGTTTATTAGTTGGAATACATACAACATATGTATTATATATATTTTGAAATTCTTCTTCTTCTGTTTTAGCAGTACCAGTCATACCAGCAAGTTTATTATACATTCTAAATAAGTTTTGGAATGTAATAGTTGCAAGTGTTTTAGTTTCTTCATTGATAGTTACATTCTCTTTTGCCTCAATTGCTTGATGTAACCCTTCACTAAATTGACGACCATGCATAAGTCTACCAGTAAATGTATCTACTATTAATACTTGATCATTTTCAACAACATAATCAACATCTCTCTTAAACGCATAATTTGCAGTTAAAGCCTTATCTAAATTATGAACCATTACACTATTTTTAATATCATATAAATTATCTAAATGAAGTAAGTTTTCTGCATGTTTAACTCCATCTTCTGTTAAAGTAACTTTTTTAGTCTTTTCATCAACAACATAATCATCAAGATTTAAATTCTTAGCTACTCTATCAGCTTCTTTATAAACATTAGCACTCTTAGCACTACCACCACTAATAATTAATGGAGTTCTTGCTTCATCTATTAAAATACTATCAACTTCATCTATAATAGCAAAATTAAGTCCTCTTTGAGTTCTATTTTCCTTATGAACAACCATATTATCTCTTAAATAATCAAATCCAAGTTCATTATTAGTTGTATAAGTTATATCAGCTGCATAAGCTTCTCTTTTCTCTTGTGGGCTTTTGTCTCTTAAATTTATACCTACTGTTACTCCTAGTAATGAATAAATTGGTTCCATCCATTCAGCATTACGAGTTGATAAGTATTCGTTTGTTGTAATAACATGAACACCTTTTTCTTCTAATGCATTTAAATATGCAGGAAGAACTGTTGTTAATGTTTTACCTTCACCAGTTTTCATCTCAGCAATGTTTCCCCTATGAATCGCAACACCACCAATAAGTTGTACTCTAAATGGTTTTTCACCTATTGCTCTAAAACATGCTTCCCTTGCTAAAGCAAAAGCTGGAACTAAAATATCATCAAGAGTCTCTCCATTTTTAAGTCTTTTCTTAAACTCTTCAGTTTTAGCTTTAAACTCGACTTCAGTAAGACTTTTCATTTCATCTTCTAATGCTTCTATTTCATCAACAATTTTACCTATCTTTTTAAGTTCTTTTGTTTCATAATCGAATAAGTTTTTAAACAATCCCATAACATCATCTCCATAGCAAATATTATAAACTAATATATTATCAAAGTCAAAAAAATAGTGCATTTCAAGCACTAAGAAATGCACTATAAATAAACAATATTAATTTGCTTCTATAATACCATAATCCCCATCATTTCTCTTATACACAACATTAATTTTATCAGTATCAACATTCTTAAATACAAAGAATGTATGTCCAAGTAATTCCATTTGTGTTATTGCTTCTTCTTCATCAATTGGCTTTAAAAATATTTCCTTTCTTCTAACAATAGTTTCAGTAGATTCTGGAACTTCAAAATAAGCATCAATTGTAGCTTCTACATTAACCTTATTTTTTTTATTTGAAAGTTTACCTCTATATTTCTTAAATTGTCTTTCTAATTTATCTATAACTAAATCTATTGCAGAATATAAATCATCATTTGTTTCTTCTGCTCTTATATTATATTTACCACTCCATATAGTAACCTCAACTTTTTGATCTTTACCACGAGCTGAAATAATAGCTTTAGCCTCCACCTCATCACTATCATCTAAATACTTATCTAATTTAGATAATTTATTCTTAATGTAATTATCAATAGCCTCAGTAACATCAATCTTGTTACCACGAATATTATATCTCATATACATCATCCTCCTAATTAAAGAATAACATATATTAAACAATTATTCCATAAAAGTAACAAAATATCACAAAAGTTTTACAAATTAAAAATACACAAACTTCGTGTATTTAAACTGTCATTAAGCTTACTTCTCTTACATTAATAGCTTGATTACCTTTAGCAGTCTCTATCAATGTAAATTCAACTAATTGACCTTCACTAAGAGTCTTATAACCCTCTTTTTCAATAGCTGAATAATGAACGAATATATCTTCATTCACAAGACCTTCGTATTCAATAAATCCATAACCTTTCTCGTTATTGAACCACTTAACACGACCTCTGCTCATAACACACCACCTTTCAAAATAATTATAACTTTAGTAATCTCATTCGGGCTTACAATAAGAATCATACAACGACAAACACCAAAATAGATATTAAATGCATCAAAACCATTTATAAATGCATAAACTCAAAAATAACTTATCAAAAAAACATATTTCGACAAATTATGACAATAACAAATCATTTAAAAACAATATTAAAAATTAGTATTAAAAATATATTATTATGTAATCGTAAGGAAGAGATATGAAAGAAGTAATAATTAACAACATAATGTTAAATATCAAAAACAACAAAGACTACACAGAACAAAAACTAAATGAAATAAGATATGGTCTTGAAGCTTTATATTTAACATCAACAAAAATAGCAGTTATTTATATAATAGCTGTAATACTTAATAGTTATAAAGAACTCACATTAATATTTCTACTTTATGGAACCTTAAGATTAACAGGTTTTGGAATACATGCTAAAAGTTCTAAAGAATGTTGGATTTCATCATTATTAATATTTGTACCAATACCTTATTTATTAAAATTTATATTTATACCAAAATATATAAATATAATATTATCAATAATAGGCACAATATTGCTACTAATATATAGTCCAGCAGATACAGAAAAAAGACCTTTAATTCATAAGAAAAAAAGAATTATTTATAAGATATTAACTACTACTATTTCAACAATATACACAATATTAAACATTATTACAAAAGATAATATCTTATCAAATATAATTACCTTCTCTATATTACTAGAAGCAATTATTGTTTTACCAATTAGTTATAAACTATTTGGGTTAAAATATAATAATTATTTAAATTATAAAGAAAGGAGGACTAATTAATGAAATTATTTGCTACAATTACTGCATTCTTAGGTAGCCTAATCGCTACTACAGCTACTACTGGATGTGTATTTGGTGTATTTGACGAACCAGAAATGCCAGAATCATTATTATAATCAAATTAAAAGAACTATCAGAAATGATAGTTTTTTTATTCAATAATTATTTTAGTAGTAAACATCCCATTAACATATTGATTCATGGTTATGTGTTTACTTTTCTTCAAAAGCATATTAGCTATATATAATCCAAGTCCTCTATTCTTACCTTTAGTACTAAAATTCTTTTTTCTAAGTGCTTCCATATTTATATCATTATTATAACTATTTTCAAGAATAATTATTACTTGACCATTTTGTTCAAAAACATCAATAAAAACAATTTTATCATTAGTCTTTAAAGCCGCTTCCAAAGCATTATCCATAACAATACCAAGCACCTTAGATAATATAACATATTCATCAGCATCTAATTTTTCAAGCGGAGAAGAAACTCTCTTAGAAATATTAATATTTAAATTAATATTCTTCTTTTTCATATCATTTATCTTATAATATAAAATACCTTTTAAACCAGTTGGCAACTTTGATATATTTTTAACAGCCGCCTCACTATTATTATCATACATTACAATTAAATCATCTAAAACTTTATTATATTCTTTAGTATTCTTATTCTTAAAACTCTTCAATATTATAAGATTATTTAACATTTCATGCTTATTAATTCTATTTTCATCAATAATCTTTTCATATTCAGAAATAAAACTTAATAAAGTTTCTTTCTCATTAGATTCTTTATTAGCTTTATAATTTTTTAACAAAGCAAATAACAACAAAAATAGAAACAAACCTAACACAGTAACATCTAAAAAATATTGTTGATAATTATAATCAAGTGAAAATTTAGTTGCTATAGATATTACAAATGTAACAGTTAAAAATATCAATAACAAATAAACATAATTATTTTTTGATAACTCAATTACCATATTATTTACTTTCTTAAAAATTTTTATTTTACAACACAAATATGTAGAAAAAGAAACTATTAAAGTAAATAATCCTTTAGCTATACCACTACAATCAAATTGAACATAACTGAGTTTAGGAATCAAAATAATAAAAACAGACATTATAAAATCATTGAAAAGCATTAATAAAAAACATATTAAACTAGATGATACAGTAGTTCTTATATCATTTTTAAAAATAAATTTACAAAAAGTAATAAATATGAAAAAACTTATTAAAGTTTTGCTAATCATAAAATTAACAGATGTATTAATAACAAAAAACAAAGTTGAAATTAATAACAAAACAATATTTCTAAAATTAAATTTATATTTATTTTTACTTATAATAGAATATCCATTAAACATAAAATATAACGAAATCAAAGTTAAAAAATACAATGATATATAATCAATTTTTTCCATAATTATCTATTTCCTTTTTATGACTTTTAGAAACTACAAATTCAGCTAAGCCATCTTTAAAATATACTTTATTAATATTCCAATCAATTTTAACAACATTATTCATATTAATTAATGTTCCTTTTAAAGAAATAATAAAATACTTCGGAAATTTATCTTTTATAGAATTAATCGTATCAATAGTATAATAAATATCATTCTTACAAACTACTTTAATTCTTCTATCATCTCTTTGAATATAATCTATATTATTTATTGGTATAGTGTAATCAGTATTTTTATAAGTAAATTTATATACACTATCCATATTAAGCATTCTTAAACATATAGCAATATTTTCAGACAAGTTTTTCTCAATATTATCAGATTTACCAATAAAATCCAATATCTGTAATCTTTGTTTATAAACTTGATAATATAAAGAAGTATGAGCTGTTATTATAATTATTGGACTTAACCAATCATTATATTCATTTCTTATCTTCCTTGCTATATCAATACCATCTCCACTTGGAAGCTCTAAATCTAAAATATAAACGGAATTAGGTTTTGGATTCTTAAAATAATTAAGTAAATTAGCATCAAAATCAGAAAATTCTTCAACCTCAAAACCAATTTTATTATTCATCATAATTGAAATAATAATATTATTAACCTTTTTTCTGTGTATATTATTATCGTCTACTACAATAAAATTTATCATTTTAAGAAACATCTCCCCACTCTTTTAATGATACCACACAAACAATATTTTTTCAATCAAAGAAAAAAGCTCACAAGAAGCTTATTTCAAATCACTAACAGACATAGTATACAAATTTTCTGGATCAATTGCATTATCTTTATAATATACTTCAAAGTGTAACAATGATTTTACAGATGTATCTGGTTTATAAGAAGTTGTTGTTCCAAATATTTCACCTTGATTAATCTTATATCCAACATTAACAAGAACATCTCTAACATTAGAATAAACAGATTTTAAATTATCATTATGTTTAATAGTAACAATCTTACCATAAATTGCATTATCCTCAATGCTAATAACTTCACCATCTAGTATAGAAACAACTTCAAAATCTTCATCATAAGTATAATCAACGCCATTGTTTTGCATATAAGTGTTCTCATAATATATTAATGAATTAACTTGTTTCTTAGAATCACTTTCAAAATCATAAAAATATTTCCATACCTTAACTTTATCATTAGTATATGGCTTAACTATACTATTACTTTCTGTTTTAGAAACAGGAACAGTATCTTTTACAAATACTTTATCAAGAGTATAGTTATAATTATTTTTTTCATTTAAGAAATTTTTAACTCCAGAAACAACTAGTATAGAACTAACAATCATTACCGCAATTACACCAACATATATAGATGGCACTATTATTTTTGAATATTTATTCATATTTCACTCTCCTAATAATAGAGTGAACATTTTTTTATAATTTATTCGTAATTTTAATTCCAGTATAATAATGTTTTAATATTTCATCATAACTATATCCATCATATGCCATATAGTTTGCACCATATTGACTCATTCCAACTCCGTGCCCATAACCAACAGTATGAATATAAACAAAATCATTATCATAAGTAATATTAAAATCAGTAGATCTAAGACCTAACAAACTTCTAAATTTAGTACCTTTATAATTACTATTATTTATTTTAATATTATTAACTCTATTAGTAGAACTTCTATCTATTTTTATATCATATATTTTATTATCTTTAATATTCAATTTTTTTAAAAAATCAATTACTTTAATTTTAATTTTTTTCTCATTATAATTAGATTTCTTATCCCAAGAAGAGTCAACAGAAACTAAATAATCTAATTTTTGACTAAAAACATTTTCTACATTTTCAGTTTTACCATTAGAAATAGAAAAATAAAAAGCAATAATTACTTTATCATTATATGTCATATACTCACCTTTAGTATCATTTACTGCATTACTTATCTTAGTATAATATTTATTATAATTACTTTTCCACTTTGATTTCATTTTATCATTATCAATATAACATTGATCACTAACAGTAGTTTTTATACTTTTACCTTTAGAAATTTTATATAATGCAAATGTTCTAGCTGCAACAGACATAGCCTTTAATGCCTCACTATCAAAAGATGCAGGAACCTCACAAGCCACAACACCTTTTACATACTCTTCCAGATTCAAACTAACAATATTATCACCAATTATAGCATTAACATTAATAGTATTTTCCTTTTCAGCTTCTTGTAATGGTAAATTATCAACAATATTTTTTTTATTATCAACAAATATTTCTCTTTTTTCACTATAACTCAATATCAAAAATAAAAACACAATAAAAAATACTATGAATTTTCTTTTCATAGTATATTATATGATAACTATTTATTTAATATTCTATTTTTTTCGTTTTCAAACTCTTCTTTAGTTAAAACTTTTTCATCATAAAGTTTTTTTAGTTTTTCAAGTTCTTCATACTTATCATCAGTATTCACATTTTTAGTGGTATTAGTAGTACTTTTACCTCTATTTTTATCAATACAATCAATATAAAATATTAATAATAATATACCGCTTAATTGATTAAATAATAAGAATACGATAGTCCATACAAGAATAGAATCTTTAGCATCAATAACTTGTTCATCTGTACAATCTGCATAAGATTTAATCTTGTTACCACCTATAATAAGTGGTATACCTACTATAGCACCAACGATTGTAATACAATATAAAATACCAACAACAATAGCTATAATACCTGATATTTTTAATAAACTCTTATCCATTTTTACTCCTTTCTATATTCATTACTTTATTAACTCTTCTAATATGTCTTTCATCAGTTGATTCCTTAGTGTTAATAAAAGCATCAATTATTTCTTCAATATTTTCTGTATATTCAGCTAATGCTATAACATTAGCCATATTATGTTCTCTTGCTAGTTGCGTTTCTTTAGCATTAACAACTCTAGCACATCTAATACCATCAATCTTATTAGCCGCAATACTCATACCAATACCTGTACCACATACTAATATTCCAAGGTCAACTTCTTTGCTTACAACTGCATTTCCAAGTTTAACTGCATAATCAACATAATCGCAGCTCACCTCTTCATCAGTTCCATAATCTACACACGAAATTCCTTTTTTATGTAGATAATTCATAATATTTTTTTTAAGATTTACACCTCTATGATCATTAGCTATTCCAATTTTCATAAATTATTCATCCTTCTTTACAGTCTTTTTTACATTAGTTTTCTTTGTTTTTTCACTACTGACTTTAGCTTCTTTAACATTAGCTTTTTTAGATTCAACAGTTTCTTCTTTTTCTTCACTTAGTTCTTTTTCATCGTTAACAACAACAGTATTCATAAGTAAATCATGAAGACCACAAGCATCAGGTCTAAACATTATAAATCCAAGAGATCCATAAACTATTAACATATCAATAAGTTCTACTATTCTATTAGCTTTTAAATACATTGATTGGCTCATAGTACTTATAAATATTACAAGAATAATAGAAGCAATAATTTCGTTTATTAATAAACTTCTAACAAGTATCTGAACAAAGCCTGCTCTCTTACCATCTTTAGATTTAACTCTAATCTTCATAAGTCTTTTACCAACAGTTTGACCCTTATTAAGATATTGAAAAACAACAAAATATCCAAAAGTAATAACAATATTTAAAATAGAATTAGGAATTTGTAATTTAGATAATTTATAACTAAAATTCTTATATTCATCCCCACTCATTATATTTTTTAATCCATCACTTGTTGTACTATTTTTTTCAACATAAGTTGTAAATTCATCATAAACCTTATCATATTCTTCAGCATTTGGATTTAATAATTCTATTTTAGAAAACAGCATAAATATAAATGATACAATAGCTATATCTATAATATATGCACATACTCTTTTAAACACTGGCTTTTCCATCATCTGCCTCCTTTACTTTTTTAGGTTTCTTATATAGAAATGATAATAAACCACTTTTCTTCTTAATCAACCCATCTATATTATATTTTGAATTAATATTTTTGTAAATAGTATTAGCAAGATCATAAACAGTACCCTCATTTAAAGTATAACCTGTTTTATTAAAATAATAATCATCAACAACAAGAGGAACTCTAACAGAAAAATTAACTTTTCCTACTTCATGCTTAGAATTGTACATTTCTTTTTCAATACCATATAATGATGATATAAATAATGTGATTTTATTTTCTGAAACCAACTTATCAAGTTCACCAATAACAATATCTATCTTTTTAAGTCTTTCAGAAATATCATCAACAAGTTTACAAGTATCAATCTCATAATTAATAATAATAAAATTTTCATTAGAAGAATTTATTATTTGCAATAATTGAGATGGTTCATATATAAAACCACTATCCGAAGCCATATATCTTATATTTTCATCAACATTATTTCTAAGTCCAGTTAAATAATAGTTTATATATGGACACTTTTCTTTTAAATCAATTACTAAACATTTAGCTTCAATAGCTTTAAGTGCACCAGCTGCATATGTAGAAGAAATAGCATAATTATACATAAAAGGAATTTGTATATTACATTTTACTGGAAATAATGAATAAAAATTTAACTTAGTCACATCAATAGCTCTATACTTTTGATTTGCCAGTTCAGTCATAAATAAGTTTACATCAACATTATTATAATTAAAGAATAATACTTGATCTCCTTCCTTAATAGCAAAACCATTATTAACAGAAAAAGTTCTTGTTTGATTAGGTATCGTTTTAGTTCGAGTAAGAACATCAACCTTCTTAGTCAAATCCTTCCACTTCTCACCAGCCTCTGTAACAAAAGTTTTAATTATATCTCTAAAGCATAAAATATTAGTAATATAATTTTCTCCTGTAACCATACCTATTTTAATAGTATTTCCAAGCTCATAATTAAGTAATGTAAGACTTCTCTCAACACTCTTATAAACTGATAATGATTTTTGACATAATATTAAATGCACATATATCATATGACTAGTATTCAATGATATTTCCTTTAAGAATACTGATAATTGTGAAATAGTCCTATCGTTTTCCCAATAACAAAAAACATGTAATCTATTATTATCCTCATTAGTTTTGGCTTCAATATATTTTAATAATTGATTATTTTTATAAACACTATTAGAAAAATTGTTTTCAATTATACTATAAGTAAGTGACTCGTTTATACCAATACTAAATTTTCTATACCCATCTTTATAATCTAAGTCTTTACTAGCAAGAGAAACAAATAATTTTTCTTTAGTAAGTCTATCCATATTTGGCATTAATGTTTCAGAATATACATTAATTGAATCAGATTGTTCAATACCAAATCCGTTAATTAGTAATAATATGTTCTTTTTCATAAATTTCTCCTATCTAATAATATATTATAACACAATGAGTATTATTTCTTTTTTCTTTTTATATATTTATACACTTCCATTACAAAAAGCACTGGTGAAGCCATCATAAATAGTATTAATAAATGTAGTGGTGGAACATCATATGTTTGTAAAAAACTAGATAACACAGGAACTTCCATAACTAGCATTTGTAATAAAATAGTTCCAACAATAACAATTAATATGAATGGATTGGTTTTAAAACTGTTATGAAATACACTCTTACTTTCACTTCTACAATTAAGAACATGTATATTTTGCATAAATACCATTAAAGCAAGAACATAACCACGAGCATGAGCAATCTCAAATTTTAAAACATCAACTAAGAACCACCATACACCAAATACAATTATTCCGATAAATAAACCAGATAATAATATTTGAATAAGCATTTCTTTTTCAAATAAACTTTCAGTAGTACCTCTTGGTTTTTCTTTCATAATAGTGTCAGTTTCTCTTTCAAAAGATAAAGCCATATCTTGAAGTCCATCAGTAACCAAATTCAACCATAATAATTGTATTGCTACTAATGGAATTGGTAAATTAAATGCAATAGATAATACAAAGAATAATACTTCTGCAAAGCCACAAGATAAAAGCATTATTGATACCTTTCTAATATTAGAATAAGCATTTCTTCCTTCTTCAATACCTGCCACTATCGATGAGAAATTATCATCAATAATAATCATCTTAGCAGTTTCCTTAGCAACATCAGTACCACTTCCCATAGCAACACCGATATTTGCTACTTTAATTGCAGGAGCATCATTAACTCCATCTCCTGTTACAGCAACAAATTCACCTTGTCTTTGCAAAGATTCAACTATCTTTAATTTTTGAATAGGTGTTACCCTTGCAAAAACAGTTTTATCTTTTACAAAATTATCAAACTTTTCATTATCATCAATATAAAAGTCTAAATCACTACCAGTACAAACCTCATCTTTGGTAGTTGCAATCTTAAGCTCTTTTGCAATTGCATAAGCAGTAAGAGCATGATCTCCAGTAATCATAAGAACTTTAATACCGGCATTATGACACTCCGTAACAGAAGCAGCTGCTTCTTTTCTAACTGGATCAATAAATCCAACTAAGCCTATAAAATTTAGTTTGTTTAAATCTCTTTCATCATACTTTTCTTTTTCTTTAATTTTCTTAGAACACAAAGCTATAACTCTATAACCTTGTGATGCTAATTCATCATTTTGTTTAAGAATTTTTTCTTTGTCAATTTTTTTCTTAACACCATCAATATAACTATAGGAACAAAAATCCAGTATCACTTCAACTGATCCTTTTGCTGTACAATACATCTCGTCATCCATTTTAAAGAATACAGCACTATATTTTTTCAAAGATTCATAAGGAATAACATCTACTTTTTTAAATTCAGTTTCATTTGTTTTAAGTTTTCTTGATAAAGATAAAAATGCAATATCAATAGAGTCACCAAACTTTTCCCATTTACCCTTTGATTTTTCAAGCATTGCTTCATTATTAACAAGACCTAATATAGATAAATATCTAGCATTTTTAAGCTCAGATCCAGGTTCGGGTATAACTTTACCCATATCATTATAACCATTACCTTCTATATTAAATAATTCTCCATTTGAAAGCATTATCTTTTTTGCAGTTTGTTCATTTACAGTAAGTGTACCTGTTTTATCACTTGCTATAACAGTACAACTTCCTAAACTTTCAACAGAATTAAGTTTCTTAACAATAACATTTCTTTTATTCATTTTATTAGAAGCTATTGTAAGAGCAAGTGTTAGTGATAAAGGTAAACCCTCTGGCATCGCTGAAACACCAAGAGCAACGACTGATAAAAATATCTCGATTGGTTCATATTGTTTATATATAAGTACTATTGCAATTATTATAGATATAACAACAATTAACATAGTAATTTGTTTTGAAAATTTTTCCATTCTAATCGTTAAAGGTGATTTACTTTCGGTAGTAGTTGTAACCTTCTCAGCTATTTTACCTATTTCAGTATCAAGAGCAGTACCACATACAATAGCAAGAGCCCTACCAGTTAAAACAGAAGTTCCAGCATATAACATATTCCCTTTAGACATGTCTCCTAAACTTGCTTCACCTTCCTCTTTTACCACTGCTATACTTTCACCTGTAAGAATTGATTCATCGACTGTTAAATTATTAGAACTTATTATTCTAGCATCAGCTGATATTTTAGTACCAGACTCAAGAACAATAACATCTCCTGGAACAAGAAGAGAAGAATCTATTTCAATATATTCATTATCTCTTATAACTTTAGCTTTAACTTTAATTAAGTTCTTTAAAGTTTCAGCATTCTTAGTAGCTCTATACTCTTGAATAGTAGACATTACTGCATCAACTAAAATAATAAATATAATAGCAATTGCATCAAGTGATTCACCAGCAATAAAAGATAATATTACAGCTGCAATCATAACATAAATAATTGGATCCATAAAAGATTCAATAAACACTTTTAAAATAGTTTTCTTTTTCTCTTTTGGAAGCTCATTATAACCATACTCTTTCAATCGTTTATTAGCTTCCTTAGTAGATAAACCATTTAAAGAAGAATTTAATTTTTTAATAGCTTTCTTTATATCAATATATTCAAAATCCCTTTTCATACTTAATCACCTATTCTATATAATAATATTATAAAAGATAAATATTCATTTTTCAATAAAAAGAAACTAGTTATCACTAGTTCCAAGTGTAATCTTAAATGTCTCTTTTTTACCATTTCTATTAACAATTACATCCACTTTTTCATTAGGATTATATTTATATAAATAATATCTAAGTTCAGCTACTGTTTTAATATCATATTTGCCTATTTTAACAATAACATCTCCTTTTTTTAATCCACTATTATAACAAGGACCATCATTCATTATACTTATAATTACTACACCACTTGTAATATTAGGATTTATAGTTATTTTTTCTTTACTAAAATTATAAGCAGATGAAACATTAACCATCTTAATACCTAAATATGATCTTTTTATTTCTTCCTTATTTACTATTTTATTTGCATATAATATAGCATCCTCAATAGGTATAGCAAACCCCATTCCTTCAACCTGAGACTGTACAAGTTTCATTGAATTGATCCCTATAACATCACCATTTGCATTACATAATGGTCCTCCACTATTTCCAGGATTTATTGCAGCATCTGTTTGCATAACATTCATAATCCAATCATTAGATGAATTAACTGAAACATTAACAAGTCTATTTTTACCACTAAGTATACCTCTTGTAACAGTTCCATAATATTCACTACTAATTGGTGAACCAATTGTAAAAACTGTATCGCCAACATTAATAGCATCAGAGCTACCAAGAGTTGCAACTTTGCTTACATATTTTTTATCAATTTTAATTACGGCAATATCAGCATATTCATCATCCCCAATAACACTTGCCTCAACAACATCACCACTCATTAAAATAACTTTTATACTAGTAGCACCTTCAATAACATGAGAATTAGTCATAATGTATCCTTCTTCATTATAAATAAATCCAGATCCTATACTGTTTGATTTGTTATTTTTATAATTTTGTACCACTACAACAGAATCATACACATTATTAATACCAGTTGATAGACCAATTTCACTAACAACAACCTTCTTATTAACAATATCAGTAGTAGTATTTCTATTAGTTAATAATGTTGGATAATAGTTAATTAAAATAAACATACAAAAACATCCAAAAAAAAATGTAACAATAGATATTGGTATAGTTTTTTTCATAATTTCTCCTATTCTAAATAAGATATTTGTCTATAATTATCAGGAAATCCCATTCTATACAAAACTTTATTTATATCGATAACTTTAAGTTTAGATGATAACCAATCTATTTCATATTCAAGCTCATTCATCATCATTTTAAAGTCTGTAACAGTTAACATTTCTTTTAATATAATTATTAAAGCAAAAATATCATGTTTACCATATATATATTCATCTTCTACTTTTGGTATATCTAACATACTATGAAATCTAGTATCATTTATACATTTTTGAGTTTCATGATTATATAAGATATCTTCATGAGCACACAAATTTCTATAGTTAGATAATATAGATAAATAGCTTTCAAAACTATCAGCATCTACATTATAATAAGAAGCTATTTCTTCTCTATCTTCTTCTTTAAGAATGGTAAATAATTCACTCATAAGTCCAAAACTAAGAACTTTTACTCCTACCCACATAGGAATATATCCATAATTATTTATATAGTGACTTGTAGCCTGATGTTGATATCCATTTATTCTAATTTGTCTTTTTAATTTTCTAATCAAATCATTAATTTGTCTTGCCTTATCTTTACTTCTATTAAAATTATTAACATTTAAATAATCTTTTTCTTTATAACCATATTTTTTACTTAAAACATAACTATATATTGATTTATAGTTATTTTCTACTATTAATATATTCTTAAATACAATATTTCTAAAATATCTATCAAAAGTAAATAATGCATACAACTCTTCAAAAGTAGTACCATCTATAAATCTTTTAGTACCATTTATTAAAAATGGTGAACGATATCCATTAAGAAAAAAATAATTTTCTCTCAAAAGTATTTCACTAGATTTATCATAATCATTTATAACTAAGCCTTTACTTCTTAATATTTCCAATTGCTCATCAATAGTTTTAAATACCTTAGCAGCCATACAACACTCTCCTATAATAATTATATTATATCACTAATAAATGTTATTTCAATTAATTAAATAATTGTTATAGAATAAATATTACAGTAAAAAACTCAATAAATAGATTTTACTGAGTTTTTATTTATAAAACTTAATATTTATCTAGAACAACTAATACTTCCATTTGAATTAAAATGTATTTTCCAATTATCTCCATAAGTTTCATTTAAATATTTTTTTAACTTTTCTTCATAAGACTCATATTTTAATTCTGAATCAAAATAATATATTGTAAAACTTAATATTTTATAAAAATCAGAATTATTTTTTAACTCTTCTAACTTTGGTATTCTTCCAAAGTCATCTGAAATATTTAATAAAATATTAATATTTTCTATACTACTAATAGATAAATCAAATTTTTCTCTAATACTGGACAACAATTCTTTATTTATTTTTTCATATGGTTTTATACTTTCAAGCATATCATATCTCTCATACCCATACAAATCAGGAAAATAATAATTTCCTAAAAAATCATCATAAGTTACCTTATATTCACTTGAATTTAATCCAGAAATGGTCAGATACGAATCATTTAAAATATCATTTTTATATTTTACAGAATAACCTACAGGTTTAGAATAATCAAAGAATTTCATATAATCCATATCAAACTCATACTTTATAGAAGTAACTTTAAAATTATGTTCACCATACTTTTTGGTTAAATATTTCTCAGCAAAATCTATTACATTTCTTCTTTCACTAAACTTTACGAATGGTGGTATTGTTATTTTAAAAATAATAATAAAAATCACAAATATAATTAATAACATTACTTTAATTTTATTATTCATAACATACACCTCTATACTAATTATAACAATTTTACATATCACTTCTATCAATAAATAATTCACTATACAAAAAAATATCAAAGAAAAAACTCTATAAAATATATAGAGTTTAACTTGTAGATTCTACTATCTCTTAGATAGTTAGCATCATCGAAATTATAGGACTAAATTCAATTAGTGTGTGCTACTTGTGTGCTACCAACCAAATTTAATGATACTTTTCAAATAAAAAAACAAATTTAATTATTTTGCTTGACATCTGGTACCCTATTTGATATAATTAATATCAGAAAGGAGGTAAAAATGATACTTAATCTTAAAAGTGTTAAAATTGTAATCACAAAAAAAGGAATTGAAATTGCCCTAACAATCAAAATTCCAGTAGGTAGAGGTTAATTCCTCTTCCTACTAAAAATTATAACACAATTAAGATTTAAAGTCAATTTTAGAGAGATTTATGGAAAAGGTAAAGTTTAATTTTCAAGAGTATCAAAACCAATATGATAAAGATCATTACTCTGCATTCAAAGTCAAATTGAAAAAAGAAGAGAAAAAAGAGCTTGATGATTTACTTGAAAAATTAGGAATTACAAAAGCTGACTTTTTAAGAAATGCAATTAATGAATTGAAAAAGAATCAAAAATAATTTATAGTGAAACATCATCTGAAAATCGTTTGAAATAAAAGCATAAAAAAAGAGAATTAGAATTAACTGTTAATTAGTTTATCTAATTCTTTTTTTAATTGTTCTTTAATTCTTTTATGCTTATTTTTTTCTTCACAAAATTTTATTTTATTTTTTAGAATTTGAATTCTTCTCTCTTTACTAATCATAATTACATTATAAATTAGTTATTAGTTATATTCAATATATAAAGATTCGCCTTCACGTAATCTTATCCAATATTTGCTATTTTGAGGTGCCTTAAAAATCATTTTATGCTTGCAAGTAGAACTATTTAATTTTTTTTGTAATTCTTCAATTTGCAACTCTTTTTCGTGTATATTTTGATTTAAAGTAGCATTTTTTTCTTTTAATTCTTTATTTATGTTTGTTATTTCTGCAACTTTATTATTTAACTCTGAAATAGTGTTTTCTAGTTCTTCAATTTTTAAATCTTCATTATCCACTTTTGAATCCTCCTTTTTAAGATATATTTCTAAATATTTTCCATTGTTAGCAACCCACTGCTCATCAGCTATTTTATACCATTCGTATTTATCGTCTTTATAAACATCTAAATAATTATATATAGCATTAGTTTTAACTGTTCCTACTACAGATGAAGTGGTATTATGGTCCTTTCTTACTCTTAGTTCTGTAGCAAGTACTTTAAATTGATTTCTTAATTCATCTCTATTTACTGAATCAATAACCAATATATTCTTAACTGCTGGATTGTTTATACAGCCTAAATATTTATATGAACTACTCATTCCCCAGTTTCCGTTTCCTTTTTCACGAGTTTTATTAAAGAATGCTGAGCCGTTGTATGCTGATTCGGAAGTATATACTTTGGTTGCATTTTTTCCATAATCAATTTCAACTACTGCCACATGTCCAGCCCCATCTTTGTTTACGCCAACTTTTCCTTTAGACCAAACCATAATTCCACCAGCCACTGGATAACTTGTTACTGTTAATCCTTTCTTTTTCGCTTTTGAATAAAAGTTTTCTGCATCACCTTGTAAAAAGTTAAAATAATTTCCTTTATAGCCAGTTATTTCAGAATATATTTCGCTTGATCTTCCTATTGCATATCCAACACAATTTGATAATACATTACAATTTTTATCAGTGGGATTCCCTTTGATACAATTACTATAACCACCATCAGCACTTCTTATATAATGTTTATTGCCTGCTCCTGGTTTTGACTTCCTGACACTAAAGTTATTCATCTAAATCATCTCTTTTAATTTCTATAATATTTTCAATATCACTATATTTTTTAAATATTTTATCTTCAAAAGATTTATAAATTGCATCTGCACCAAGCCAAGTAATTAATCCTACCCAAATTGAATTGATTAGAGATAGTTCTGTGAATGATAATGCGAATACAATACCTATTCCTATACTTGATATCAAACTAACAAAAAAGAGCCATTTTTTGCTCTTTAATTGTTCTTTGATTTTTTGAATAGTAGCAGTACTTACTATTGAAGCAGCTATGCTCACTATTAATATTTGCTTTATTATTTCCAAATTCATATTATATTTTCCTTTCTATTTTCTTTCTTTTAAAATTAATAAATCTTCATGTATATTTTGAAAACTTTTAATAGCTCTCTCATCGTGTTGTTTAAATTCGTTATTAGTATTATCCATGCTTGTTTTAAGCAAATTTAAAGATTCAGCAATATTTCTATTGCTTACTGATAATTCTTTAAGAATTGCATTATTAGCTTCTCTTTCTTGCTTTTTATCCTCTTTTTCTTCAACTTCTTTTTCTTTACGATCCTTTCTATCAAGAAAGAGATATATAATAAAAAGAACAGCCATGATGACTGTTCCACCGTATTGAAAAAGAGCAAGCGATAACTCTTTTAATTCTTCCATCTGTCTCTCCTTTCTTCTTTCTTAACTAAAAGATAATTTTATATCTTCAACACTAACTGTTACAGGTATATTATTAGTTGTATTTGAAAACGAAGAAGATTTTTCTATTATTAATTTAATAGAATTACTTGATCTTACTGCTGCTGTGCAAGAATATAAAGATTTATAGTCATATCCTCCCGCTACAAATGATTTATTGTCTAAATATCCACCACCACTGATTCTGGTATTTGCCTTTAGAATATCAACCTGTACATTTTCAATATTATCTAAATTTTTTGGTGTGAATATCGTAAAATGTAATCCTTTTGCAGATCCAGTAACACATCCTGCAAAATCCATGCTTGTATTCAGTGCTTCAAATGTATCTCCTGGCTTATACTTCATAGAATTTTCTATATCATTTTTAAATTTATTCAAGTATTCTTTTAAATTGATATACTCATTTGATTCTTTGTGAACTATTGAATCTGATGTAATTCTTTCATTATCTAATTTATAAATTAATTTAGTCGCCATAATAACGACTATTTAACTATTCTATATATCCAATTATCTTAGTTATATTTATATTATTAGCAGTAGTATTTATCGTGATTTTAGGTGTGGCTGTAAACTGTGCTTCTGTTGTGTTACCATTTGTTATTTTTTCACCTGATATTAAAATTCTTTTTTGCTTAATATAAAAAGTACTACCCCATCTTGCAAGAGTAGTTAAATCCACATATTTATTATTCGGCTCAAATACTTTTACACTGGAATATGTTTTATCATTATCAGCATAAAAAATTTCAATATATTTAAACTCTTCAACACTTTTTTCTAAAGTAATTGCACCATTTGTGCTACCTGTAAATAATACTACTTTATTATTTAATAACTTATTTAATTTACTGTCTATTTCATTCAGTAAAAGACATAAGTTTTTATAACTATTAGTTCCAATTTTGTGAACTATTGAATTGGATGTAATTCTCTCATTATTTAATTCATATATTTTTTTTGTTGCCATTATTTTCAAATTAAATCAATTTAATTAAATGTTAATGTTAAAGCACCAATTTCAACTGAAACTGGTGTATTGTTTGTTCCACTCATTGTACTGCCTGGTGCATATGATAAATGGATTGCATTGTCTCCTGATTTTCTTGCAGAAACTTTATTTGTTACATCAATATAATCAAGAATATATTCTCCAGATGTATTTCTAACAGTGATTTTTGCTGATGTTACTGTTATATTGCTTATGTTAGTTAATTTTTTTGGTAGGAAAACTCCAAATCTAATTTGACCTTTTCCAGCAGTTATGCTCCCGCCAACTGTAATGTAAGATCTATCGCTAATAATGTAAGTATCACCTTTTTGATAATTAAGTTTTTCTTCAATACTATTTTCTAAATTATCTAAATATTTTTTTAGATTGATGTATTCATTTGATTTTTCATGCACGATAGAATCAGATGTGATTCTTTCATCTTTTAATTTATAAATTGATTTAACTGCCATAACAGCCACCTGAAAGAGGTGAAATAGTTAAATAGCTATTCCACCTCTTTTCTTTGTTAGGAAGGTGGCTACATAGCCCTCCTTCCTGTATGTATGTATGTATGTATGTATAAGCATCGCATTCTTGTGAATGCTTGTCAATACCTTTTTCATATCTTCCTCCTTTTATGTTTCTTCATAAGTTCCAACTTTAATGAAACCTAAACAATCATAATCTTCATTCATCGTTATAAATCCATTTACATTAAAATAATTAATTTCATCAACATCATACCAATTATGATTTGGGATTCCTTTTTTAATTAATTGAACCCCAGAATTCTCTGATGACAATACATTAGTAGATGAGCCATCGCTTACATAAACAATAATATTCCACTTTTTTCTATAATCAAAATTCTCTAATACTATTGAGCCTGAGTATGTATTATTTTTAATTGTAGCAGATAATGTTTGTGCCGATGAATAAGTTTCTGATTCATCTTCTTTATATTTATAATAGATATTTAATTGATTATCGGTTGCTCCAAAAGAACCATTATAAATATTTCCTGAAAAATCAAGTTTAACTTTTCCAGATGTTGAATCTACCCTGTCGGCAATTGCACTTATTGATAATGGGATATAATTTATAATCGTTAAATTATTAGAGCTATATGTAATTGAATTTGTGTATCCTCTTGAATCAACTGTTGTTATCGTGATTGAATCAGACCAATCAATAATTGATGGACTTGATTTATCAATATTGTTAATTTTTGTTGATATAATTGAAGAACCATTTTTAGCTGTTGAAACAAATGTTATTTTAGGCTTAGATTTATATTTTATAAATTTATTTTTATTACCAGTTAATGCGATACAAATTGAATTACTATCTTCAATTGTAGTTGTTAAATTTGGTTTGCATTTTTCTTCTGAAGCAGTAACTATAAACTTACATGTTTTGGTTCCAATCAATTCGTAATTACTATTATTTAATTTATATGTATTACAAGTTAATAATACCTCACCAGTTTTTGAATTTGGAATTTGGCTATAAAATGAAGTCGGTATGGTCCAAGATAAAGATGTTTTATCGGACTTAGTAAGCAAAGTACCACTTAAACTACCAAATGAATATGTTACATCTGAATAAAAAATATTAGACTTTCTATCAATTGAAATCAAAGTTGATGATTCAATATTACAATCTAAGGCTGAAATTGTACTTGCACGTGGTATTGATTTTAAATCAAATGTTCCAGAACCATTACAATTATAAGATGATTTATATATTGCTGCTTTTACTTCAACACTAAATGATTTAGTACCATCATCGTTATGCTTTATTGTAAGAGTACCCTTTGTAAGTTCAGTACCTTTTTTCAGTTGTATTCTTGAAGATGATTTATAAATTTCATTTCCCTGAATTTTCAAAAGAAAAGGGCCTGAATAATAATATGAAGATTCAGCATCTCCATCGCCTAATAACGTATAACTAATTGTTGTACTATTATTATCTATACTTTGCGATTTTATTGACCAATTAAATCGTACATATCTACCCTGGAAATTGCCAGTAATAACACTACCACTTGTAACTTCTGAAAATAATTGTATATTTAATTTCATTTTATTCATTATGTATACGCCCCTGTTCCTTTATGACCTTTTGAATCAGTATAATTTTCATATCTAGTGTAATCACCTACTTGCAAATATTTTTTAACAAACAAATTATCCGTTCTAACCACAGATTCATTTAATTCATCATCATATCCTACAAATAAAATTTCCCTTGCTAAATTGCCTGTTTGATCTTCTACTTTTATACCATTTATTGAATACGTTCCTTTTATTTTTGAATCTTCATTTCCGAAAATAAGCCCATTTTTATCTATTGATGCTAGCTTTTTACTATTCTCATCATATAATTCCAATAAACCATTACTATTATTAATTCCACCTAAGCGAAGAACCCCGCCTTTTATTAGATCGGCAGTTAAATTTATAACATTGATATTTTGCATGTCTAAAGTTCCATCAATTCTCCAAGCGGAAGTAAATGTTCCATTTACACCAGTATTTGAGAACCCAATGCCAAGATAATTAAATAAAAGACAATTTTGTGCTTCATTTAAAGGCAATTTATCAACAATTAATATTCTATTTTCTTCTTTGATAACATATCCCTTATTTAACACTGACCAAAGTAAATCAGTTGATTGATTCAAATTATCTTGCAATATTGTTTTTACTTTTTCTGATTCTTCTTTGGCTGCATCAGAAGCCACTTTATTGACATTTTGAATAAGCGATTTTAGAGAACTTTTAAAATTACCAAATTCAATACTTTTGAATCTTTGCGAAATAACATCATATTTTACTGAAATGACATTTGTTTTTAATGCAAGTTTTATTTTTGGATGCTCTAAATAAACTGTATCTCCTACATCGGTTATATAATTTAAATTAGCTGATAAAGAATAATTCACTTTTGGTAATTTATTATTTTCTAAATATATATTTGCCTTATTTCTTAGATCAGCAATCAATGCATTTGTATAATCATCATCTGATGAATAATCATCTCTTTCTAGTTCTTGCTCAAAAGAAATTACTTTTGTAAATGGAATATCATAAAGTTGTTCTTCTAATGTAATGTATTTTTCAGGTAATAGTAATCCATCTTTTCCAACTGGTAAAAGTTTTGTAACAACATCATCCCAATTCTCATTAACTTTTAATTCTTTTAAATTCTTTGAATATTTAATTTGAACGCCTCTATCAACGCCTATCTCATCAAAAATTGAAATATTAAAGTTATTTCTAACTAAATGACCACCCCAACGCTCTATAACTATGTTAATCGCTTCTTCTAGCGACTTTCTGACACATCTATATGTTGATAATGTATTAATATTTGAAGTTGTAGTAAATGGGCTTAATTTGTCGGTATTACTGTTTAAATGTTCTAACGCATAATTGCAATTTTTATCAACAATGTAATTATCAAGAATAATATAATTACTTGCATCAAAATACACATGTTTGGCTTTAACATATATATAATTGTTTTTAATCTCTGGATTAATAATTCTAAACAATTGCTTTCCTTCTGGAAATGGCGTAGGACATTTAATAATCATATTTGCTTGATAATAATCTATGTTATCTATTGTATCTTCAAGTTCAATATAATAATCACCATTATCTTCTTTAAAAATATCACATTTTCTTGGATGAAGAACTTTTAAACCATTATGGTTAAATATTTTTTCATTTGATTCATAGACACTTATCATTATAACCACCTACTATTTGGCTCTATCGCAACGGAAGTAACAGTTCCAATTAATATAATAGTATTATTTCCACTTGTTAATTTTGGAAAATCACCAATCATTTTATTATTTTTTAAAACACCATCAATTCCATATGCTTCTTCAAGTGTTGAATCAATTACAATAGTTTCAGTTTCAGTACCAAGTTCTAAACTAAATATAGTTGTATTATTTAATTTAAAATCTATATTTCCACTTCCTACTATCGTAATTTTTGGTAGTGAATCAATATAGCCTGCATTTGTAACAGTTAATTCATTTGTTCCAGTAAATTTTTCTTCATTTAACTTAAATTTATAAGGTTGCACATAAAATTTAACTTTTGCAGTTTTAAAATTAATTAATCTATTAAAGTCTATACCATCTATTATTTGAGCATTATAATATTTATCTGGCTCATTAGATAATACTAATTTTCCAGCACCAGTAAAAAAATTAATTATTTCATTAACATCATAATTTTTTGTTAATGCAATTGATAGTGTTTTAGTATAACTTTCATATCCTAAATTTTCAACTATATCGCCATCTCTTCCTTCAATTTCTATAATACTTCTTCTGATTTTTGGAACGCTGATAGGTGGTAATTCACATATTAATAATCCATGAATTTCACTACTATTTTTATTTTTCCAAATTATTGAGTTCATGCATACACCACCTTTTCTACTTTGTCTATTACAAGTTCTCCAAATTTTTCATCATTTACTTTAAAAGCCATTCCAGATAATGCTTCTTTAAATGCTCTTACATAGCCATCATAATTGCTATTTTGTGAAGAAGAATTTGAAGAATAATTAGTGTTAATATTTGTATCAAATTCAGTTGGAATTGAATCAGCCATATCTTGTGATATATTTTTCATGGTGTCGCTAAAACCTTCACCTATTCCAAGTGCCATATTAGTTCCTATTTCATCTTTGAATAGTTTAGATGGTGAATTAATACCAAATAATTTTTTAATAAATTTAGTTACATCGCCTACCCAACCTTTAATTTTCTTTTTTATCCAGTCAATACTGCCAGAAATACCATTCCAGATTCCACTCACTAAATTTTTACCGACACTGCTCATATCTTTTAAATGTTGGATAAAAGCATTAACTATTGATTTAATAATTTTAGGTATTCTTGTTACTATTTCAACAGTATATTTAACCATACCAGTTGCTATTGATACCATTAGTCTTAACGTACACCTTAATAATTGTGGCGTTAATTCTATTAATTTAGCAACTACCTTTACAATAATTTCAGGTAATCTTGAAATCAATTCTGGTAAAGCATTAAATATTCCATCTGTTAAAGCGACAAGTAATTGAATACCGCATTCAATAAGTTCATCTATATTATCTAATAATGTATTCACTAGATCCATAATGCATTGAACAGCAACTGGCATTAATTCTGGTAATGCTGATGCAATACCTTTAATTAATTCTATTAATAAAGTGATACCAGCCTGTAATATTGTAGGTAAATTTCCTAATATAAAACTAGATAAATTTGTAATTAATTGCACTGCTAATGGTATCAATTGTGGAAGCATTGCCGTGAATCCATCCATAATTGTTTGTAGTAAGGACATCCCTGTTTCTAATAATTGTGGCATATATTCAACTAATCTTTCTGCAAGTGACATTACTAATTCAACTATTCCATTTATAATAACATCTACCTTTGGCATAATATTATCGCCAACAGTTACTACACTCTCTACAAATTCACTAATTAATCCTTTTAAATCAGCATCTTCGTTTGCAATTCCAGTAATTAAATTCGTCCAGGAAGATTTCATTGAACTTAATGAACCCTGAATTGTTTTAGTTGCTTCTTTTGAAGTTGTACCAGTAATTTTCATTTCATTTTGAATTACATGAATGGCATCATAAACATCACTTAAATTAGAAAGATCATATTTAGTACCACTTATTTTAGTTGCATCACTTAATAATCTTTCCATTTCAGTTTTTGTGCCACCATATCCTAATTTTAAATTATCTAGCATCGTATAATTTTGCTTTGCAAAGCCTTGATAGGCATTTTGAATACTTGCTATGTCAGTACCCATCTTATTAGCGTTATCTGCCATATCTATAATAGCCTGATTTGCTTTTTCGGATGCTTTTACTGTGTCACCATCTAAACTTTGTAATAAACTCGCACTAAATGATGTAACTGTTTTCATATACTCGTTTGCTGATAATCCAGCTGTTTTATATGCTTTATTAGCATTATCTAATGTCATTTTTTGTGATTTTTCTAATTCTGAATATTTTTCTCTTACGTCGTCAACTGATTTATTTACACTCTTTGCGTATTCTTCAATAGTCATTTCATTTGTACCAAGCAACGTTGAAACACCACCAATAAGTTGTTCATAATCACTATAACTTCCTAATGCTTCTTTGGCTGTATTAACAAACGCACTGCCTAATGATTTTACGACGCTGCCTAGTCCTTTAATTCCACCTATTATTGCATCCCCTAAAATGTTTGCTTTTAATATGTCACCAAAACTTAATGCACCATCACTAGCATCATCAAATCCTTTCTTCATCTCTTTTAACTCTTTCGTAGATTTACCAGTTGCATTTTCCATCTGAATAAGTTGTGTTTCGGCATTGTTTAATTGAGATTTAAAAGTTTTTACTTTTTCATTATTACTACCATATTCTTGTTCAGCCTTATTAAGTGCTTCTCTTAATTCATTAACTTTTACTCTTTGATCCTGAACAGTTTTATTCATATTATCATAAGATGTTTTAGTTTCTTTTACACTCTTGTCTCCTGTTGAAAATTGCACAGTAGTTAATTTTAATTCAGTAGACATTAGTTTTAAATCCGATGTAATGCTTTTTAATGCTTTTCTATAATCGCTTTCACCAGTTAACTTAATAGTTCCACCAAATGATCCTGCCATAAGTTATCCCTCCTTTCTAATCCTTAATAAACTCGCCATCATGAATGAAAATATCTTCAAGTTCTCTATAACTTTTACCAGAAAGTTTAAAGTCATAATTGTTTTTATAATGTTTATATAGTTTTAATAGTTTTTTTAAAGTCATTCTTCCAACTTCCTTTTCACTAAAACCTAATAAACAGTGTCCAACAAATAAAAGCCACGAGAAATCAATTTCATTATCATCTTCCTCGTGGATTACTCGTTTTTTAAATTATCATCTTCTACTGTTGTTGAATTTATAGTTACTTCTTTAATTTTTTCTATTACTTCTTTTAGTCCAATTTTGCTTAATAATCTACCTAATTGTTTTGAATTTAACAATTCTCTTTTAGTTTCACTTTTTTCATTTTCAATTTCAATGCCTTCATTTACCATAAATAACACTCCTACTTTTAAATCTTTAATTTTGGGTTCTGATTCAGCTGAATCTTTATTTTCTACAATGCTGCCCCATCTTGAAATTGAACCATATTCATTTTGAATTTCCTCCATAATATTTACATTAAATGCTAATGGATATTTTTCGTTTTCAGTTTCTAAATATATAATTTTTTCTTTCATATTTTTCCTTTCTATAAAAAAAGGGGTGAAAAATTATTTTTCCACCTTACCCTCCTTTTTGACAATTTCTACATATTCTTTAATTTCTTTAAATCGTTCTTCTGACACTTCAATAATTTTATTTAATTTATATCTTTCTTTTGTATTTTTATCTACAAAAATACTTTTAATTCTAACTTGCATATACACCTACGCAGTTGGAGTTAACAAAGTATCTAAATAAGTTTCAGCATCAGAATAACTATCAAAAGTTTTATGTTTTTCCCATGTACCCTCAGGTAATCCATTAAATTCTTTATCTAATGGATATACTGTTCCCTCAATAGTTGAAACTGTAAATTCTACACTTTCACCTCTTGTTTTAGCATCGTGAGTAATTTTTGAAAATTTAACTCTTGGGAAAAATTCAACTTTATATTTTCTTTGACTATTTACTAATTTTGGAATTATATGTCCATATCCAACTTCTGGAGCAGTATCTTTAACATTCATAGAGACTTCACCTTTATTTGAAGTTTCAG
This sequence comes from Mycoplasmatota bacterium, assembly GCA_022774645.1. GTDB lineage: Bacteria > Bacillota_I > Bacilli_A > RF39 > UBA660 > CAG-1000. The sequence continues at coordinate 28,183 of JALFKQ010000035.1, forward strand.
TAGAAATATCATTTCCTAAAAGATCAGCATCAATTTCGTCATTGTCATCAACAACCGTAATAGTTAATGCACCTTTTTTAAAAGTAGTATCACTTTCAGCTAAGGAATCATTACCATACAATTCAGCATTATTATATTCTGGTGCAAATTTTTCTTCTTGAACCTTTTCAAATTCTGGTACTTTGCTATCTTCTAATGTTGCATACTTACCAGCAGTAGTATTATGCTTATTATATTTTGCTTTTTTAAAACCAATTCTTGCCATATTAAATTATCCTTTCTTTTTCAAATGTACTGGTTCTATGATAAAATTTTGTATCTTCTTCAAACATTTCCTCACTATCACCAGTCCATATCCAATTATTTTGAATCATTATTTCTTTAATACGATTAGAGATATTTAAATAATTTTCAACACTATACACATCTATATCAACCTGCGATACACTACATAAGCATTCATCGTTACCAATTAATCCAGGTTCCTCTGGTAGCATCGTCCATACGACATATTTTTTTGAACTGCCACTGTATCTCAAATGTTCAATAGGAATAATTTCATTATCAACTTCTAAAGGATTTAATATTTTATTTAATTCTTCTTCCATAATTTAACCTTCCTTTATATATTTATTTTGAACTTTTAACATTTCTTGCTCTATTTGTGATTTTTTAAAAGACCTTCTTAAAAAAGGTCTTTTTGCTTCACCGCTACTAGTTCCATATTCTCTTGCCATAGCAATTAAAGGGATTGGGGTTCCTTTTGGAAATTTGTTACTAGTTTTACTATTAAGGATATATCCATAAAATCCAACATAGACATTTATTGCATCATCACTAGGAGTTTTATAAACTTTTGTAATTTTTAATCCCCTCTCTAATGATTTTGTACTTTTAAATGCGCTTTTTATATTTGATTTCACATTTTTATAAACAACTTCTGCTCCTGCTTTTGTCATTTGCCCAAATATATCTTCACAATTTGTTTCAAGTTCATTAAGCATATTTATTAAATCATTTGGTACTTCTGCATCAAAATTAGCCATTACTTCTCTACAACTTTCGCTTGAATTTCTAATTCAATGTTTGCTTCATTTACATTATTTAAATATTCAATCGTATATTCTTTATTATTAAATTCAATTATCATAGTTCTATCTATTGCTATATTATTTGGATACCTAATCGTGAAATTGGTATATGCTTTTTCAAAATCACTACCATTTTTTATTAGAGTGTAACCTTTTGTAGTCTTAACTTCCGCATATGTTGTTAGTACTTTTTCTTTATTTTTAAGTACTTTAAATCCTTCATTATCTTTGCCATAAATATAATTAAATATAATTATTTTTTTATTGTATTTACCTGCATTAATCATTTTTCACCAATAAATTACAGCTATGCAAAGATAAAATGCTTTCAACGACTCTATTTATATTATTCTTATCTACATAAAGGCTTCTATTATCATACAAGTCTTGACATAAAATAAAAATAACAGCTACAATATCATTATATTTATCTAATTCTTCATTAGTTAATCCTGTATAATTTCTAACGTAACTGATAGAACTTTTAATAATTGTATTTAAATAGTTCTCTTCGGTTTTATCAATATCAGTTAATCTCAAATAAGACTTTAAATCTTCAATTTTAATTTCACTTACTTTTGTAATCAATTTAATCTCCTTGGAAGTTTACCCGAACAACAAAGGTTTTAATTACTTTCAGTGTTTAAAATAGATTTATCATCTGAATTATCATTAACTTGCTCATTTTCAAGATTTTCTTTAGATGATTCGTTTTCTAATTCATTATCTTCATTAGATATTTTTTCAAAAGAATTGATTTTTTCAACCAACTCTTCATTTTCAGCTTTTAATTTAGTATTTTCTTCATTTAATAAAGAGATAGTAGTGTTTAATTTAGCTATCTCTTTATCTTTTTCTTTATTAGTTTCTTTGTTTCCTACTTTTGAAATGATTTTTGCGTCAATTAATGATTTAGCAAATTCTTCATTTTGAATAGTAACATATCCATTCTTTGTACCAACAGTATCATTGGATACAAAGCTCTGTAAAACTAAATATTTCACTAATTATTACCTGCTGTTGCTGCTTTAATATCTAATGCTGATAATTTTTGAACATTTTCAACATCTGCATCTGCTTGTAGCCAAGCCACGATTCCAGTAGCATGTTGTGTTGCATAAAGTTCTCTTAGAATTTGAATTTCTAAATCTTTTGTTCTTTTTAATGCGATACCTGAAAAATTACCGAAGATTATTGGTCTATTGCCTGCTGCAATACCTGGCATTGCATCAGATACATAAACTGGATATCCAAGAACCTTACCATCAAATTCACCTGTTGGATCTGGTAAGAACATAGGTTTACCATCTGAATCTTTTATTAATTCTACTGCTGTTGCAGTATCTTGATTCATTACCCAACAAGATCCCTTTCTATAAGCTTGAATAACTTTATTTTTTGTTTTAACTAAATCATCATAAGTAATTGCTGCTGTTGCAACTTCATAAATTTTAGTTATACCTTTACAACCTGTAATTTTTCCAGTTGTACCAACTAATATTTCTTTTTCTAAAAACATTCTAATATAGTCAGCCATAATATTAATTACAATATTTGCTAAATCTATATCAGTATTATTAATTAATGAATTGCCTAATTTAGCTAATGCACCAATTAAATAATCTTCAAGATCAACACTAGAAAATTTACCAGCTTTTTCAGTTAAGGAAGTAAAATCTTCTGCGTATGATACAGTGATATCATTACCAGAATCATCTTTACCATATACTGGAATACTGATTTTTCCTTTGCAGTTATATTGAGTAACTTTTTGAAGAATTGGAGATACATTATAAGCAGTAAAAATGATTTTATTTGCGATAGTTGATGGAACTATTGCACCATTTGTACCTTTCTTAAATTGTACTTCTCCTGCTCTTTCTTCAAGTACTTCATTTCTAATATATTTACCGAAATCTTCTAACTCTCTTTTCTCAAGTTCTTTTTCTTCAAGATCTCTTTCTTCTGAAGTTTTTGATTCAGTATTAGTATTTTCTCCTGCATTTTCTTCTGTTAATTTTCTACAAGCGTTAATCTTTTCCATAGTACTATTAATGGATTTAATATCTGCTTCTAAATTATTAAATAATTTATCTTCTTCTTCTGTAAACGCTCTTGCTTCTAATTGAACTTTTGCAACTAAATCAGCCATTTCTTGCTTCTTTGATGCTAACTTTTCATTTAATTCTTTTAAATTCATTTCTTTCCTCCTTATAAATTTTCAATTCTACTCAAATAATTTGAGTAATCTATTTTTTCAACTTCCTCTTTGGGATGTTGCTCGGGTCCATTATCATTTCTTACTTCTTTATAACCACCACGAATAACTTTCACTTGATTATCTGTATTGAAAGTTACTTCGCTATTAGTTATTGAGTAAGGCGTTTTATATAAAACTCCACCTTCTTGTGTAGTTCCATAAACAAAATGCTCATCATAATCTTCTAACCAGCCATTTTGATAAATTTTTCTATACTCTCCACACAAAAGTTCTCTTTTTTGAGAAGATGTTAATTCTTCAATATTTGCTGGTTCTTCAAGTTCTTCATTTCTATATTCAATTTCTTTTATAGAACTGCCAGATGAATCTCGCATTTCAATTGATGTTCCTATGTAAGCTGGAATTTTTCTATCATCAATGATTGAAACTTCAAATAAATCAATATCTCGCACGGTTCTCTCTATTAATCCATTTTCATTTTCTTTTTCTTCCTCTTTATTACAAATAAATCCAAAAGACCAACCTCTTAATTTTTTCTTTTTGGCTTTCTCAATTACTTTTTCATTTGTAATTTCAAGAGTGGCTCTAAGTCCGATATTATCTTCACAAAGTCTTGCTGTTCCATCTTTTGTATTTGCAAGTTCTTCGCCAAAATCGTGATTTAAGAGAACTTTAATATCATCATTTTTTTCAAGAGCTCTTTGAAAGACATTAGGCATTATTCTTTCTATAAATTTTCTGCCATCTTTTCTTAAAAGTGGCTTTGAAAATCTTTCAACAGCATTAACATATCCATCAAGAATTACCTTATTTTCTCTAACTTCTATTTTCATCTGTATCACCTCCTAATTTTTTCTTTTGCACATCTAAAACTTCACCTGTATTTGGTGTATAGAATGTTTTAGATTTAGTATCATAAAGAACATTTCCCAAATTTAACTTGATCACATCAAATCCATCTATCGCATCATAATCTTCTTCGGAACGAATTTCATTTGTGCCAAGCCATCCAGTATCTGATGCAATTTTGTATGCTTCATATCTTTCTTTTAGTGAGCCACGAGTAATTTTCTTTGTGTCAAATGCAAAATAAAAAACTTCTTTTTCGCTTTCCAGCAAGAAGTTTCTATTTAAAGCACTCTCAATAGCACTAATAATTGGCATTACAGCATCTTTTATTGTTTCATCATATTTTGAAGAAATATGAAACACATCATTTATATCTTCTTTAAGAGTCTTTTTTCTTTCATTCATTTGAAGTTCAACAGTTGAACTTGCTCCCTCTTTAAATTCAAGACCGTCATTTAGAATAACTACATTTTCTTCTATTCCTTCTTTTCCATAATAACTATCCCAGGCTCTTTTTAATTTTTTCATTTCTTCTTCACCAATTCTTCTTTTTGATGATAAAAAGCCTTTTTTTCCACCGCCTTTTTTAACAAGCCCTAACTCATACATTATGGTAGTAAAAGATGTCTCTAATGACTTTGAAATTTCATTAACAATACTTTTACCAGTTGCACCATCTGTTGTATTTCTTAATATTGTTAGAAAATTGTATGTTTCATACTGTTGACCATTTATTTCATATTTTATATCTCTAAAAATTGGATCATAATTTTTTAAAATTTGGATATTATCTGGTTCAACATATCTTATTGATTTAAATTCGTTAAGATTTTTTTCAATAAAAACATATGCCCCTTTTTCCATCAGATAATCTCTTGCAATTGCCTTTTTTAATTGGAATGTATCTAATGTATCTTTTGTATCCTGATTCAACAGTTTAGTTCTAGGATCATTAAGGACTTCAACAACTTTATATTTGTTATCGCCATCTTTTTCTTTTTTATAAAGTTTAACTGGAAGCATTGCAACGAGATTTGAAATTCTATCTACCGCACTTGATACTGCTGGTATTGATAATGCTTTATTTTTATTTATTGTTTCAGATTTTAACAATGTTTGAAGTAAAACGTCAGCAGTAGATGTAGTTTCTTGAACATTGTTTGTTTGTTCTTCTTTTGAATCATCTCTTTTTTGAAATAAACTACTGAATAATCCCATTTCGCACCTCCAAGCAAACAAAAAAACAAACATCTCTGTTTGCTTTTGCTTTTCTTACAAATACATTATAACACTATATGAGTGTGAAAAGTGTGAAAGTTAACCAACCTGAACAAAAAAATCGCCATTTTCTAAATATGACTCTTGCTGCAATAAATAAATAGCATCTAATAATGCAAACACCATATCTACTTTTCCATTTGATTTTTTCTTGTGAATATAACGATTCATATTCGTATCATATACACATTTTGCGTTTTGAAAGTTAATTTCAAGTAATTTGTTAGATTCATATTTGAATTTTCTATCCATTATTTTTTCATATAACAACTTTGTTGGTGCATGAAGTGTATCAGAATGTTGTCTAACCATCACAACATTATATTTTGTATCCCACTTTTGTGCTGATGACATAGCGTTAAATCTATCACTTCCAATTCCCATAACTGTTACATTATATTTTTCTTCTATTGCAAATACATAATTTTCTATAACACTATAATCAACAACTTTATCACCGCATGCAATACATTTTAATGCATTAATAAACTCATAATAATTTATTCTTTCTGTTTGATTTTTTTCTTCAATTCGCCCTTCTGGAATAAAATCTATTGCTTCTGCTAATATTGTTCCATCATCATCAGCAACCATTCCAACTGCACAATTATCATTTGACATAGCAAGATCAACTCCAAGATAAACTTCTCTACCTGTCCAATCTATTTTATCCACTCTACACTTTTGAACTTCATTAACATCAATATAGCTTTCAGTTCCTGCACCTTGATAAATAATATTACAATGTTTTGTCAAGAAATTTTCTCTTTTACTTTCCATTTCAATGGCTTTTGTTCTCTTATCTAGTAATGATTTATAAACCGCTTCAATTTCAATTGCAAGTGGATTTGACTGTAAAATAATATCATCGTCATTTGTCCAATTTTTAGTTTCATTCGGTTCAAACAATAATGCGAATACTGACTCATCTGGAATAGGAAGAGTATTATCCAGTACCTTTTTCGCATAATTTACTTCTGTTTCCATTGGATTATCAAAAGTTGGGTATTTAGTTGAAATAATAAAGCCTAATTTGTTATATAAAAGTAATTGTCCTGATCTCATTGCTTCAATAGCATAATCGGTTGGTAATGCTCCTACTTCGTCAGCAACAAAGACATTTGGCTCTTTACCATCCATTCTATCCTTTGAATAATTCAACGGAGTGTAAATTGTGTCAGTAAATAAATGCTTGATACAGTCTCTTAATATTTTAAATTCGCCTTCTTCAAATATATCAGCGTTAGTTTTTATTAATGGTTCAAGTGCCTTTTTAATTTCTTTCGCTAATGCACCATCAGGAGCTACTGAATAAAATTGTGAATATTTTGGTTCTAAATAAAATAACAATAATATTAATAATGCCACTATAAATGTTTTACCATTTTTACGACAAATTTCTAAAATAACAGTTTCATATCTTCGCTTCTTCACATCTGAACGATAAACTGTACACAAACTTGCAACTATTAATAACCACTGATAACCAGCAAGAGAATTATATATACTTTTGCCAACTTTAAGACCTTTTGCCATTTTCAAGACTTTTAAGATTTTATCAATTTTACTGACTCTTTTTTCATTGATTATATATTTATCACTTTTGCCATCAGCAATATCCACAAATATTTGACATTGTTTTTTTACATATTTGGGAGGTATAAACTTTTTTTCACCATTTAATTCAAAGTATAGTTTGGGTGGACTTATCTCATTATTAACAATTTTTAAAGCATAAATATAACTAGGATGTTCTTGGATCATAAATATCAATCTTCTTCATTCAATGAATCAAATAGAGATTTCTTTTTTTCTGTTGGAGCAGAAATTGATAACTTCGCTCTGGATTGTGGTGATAAAGATAATTCATTGCAGCATCTAAAAAAATCTTTTGAATACATATCTCTTGCTGCTTTTAATTTTGTTATTTCAATTACATCAAGTGAATCTTTTCCAGAGTTAGAAAGAAATAGATTAGCTTCATTTATTCTTTTCTCTATTGCTTCTAATCTTTCAATTGTAATAGCTGTTTGATTTAATAAATAGTTATCTAAATTGCTTAAAATATCTTTATTTAAATTTTTTAATATATCTTTAAAAATTGCTTTTTGTCTCTTATTCAAATATTTAAAAGGCTTTATATTTTCGTTATTGCCTCTTAGTTCATTTTCTTTTTCTTCTCTTTCTTTTCTATCTTTTTTACTCATTTTTTGCGAATTTGTTTTTATTGATTTTGCTGGTCTAGCCATATTTTCACCTCAATTCTTTCATAATTTATTATCTAAATTTTCATTTTGGGCATTTTTTACACACAAAGGTGCAAGGTAGGTTTCTAAAAAATATTTTTTAATCATCGTAAGATGCCAGGGGGGTTACCTGGTTGTTAACTTCTGCTTTAATTTTTAATAAGTCTCTATTTGGTTGAATCAATTTTTCTAAAATGAATTTTGGAATTATTTTTTTATCAGCAAGTTTATGATGATAACAGCACAATGTTATTAGATTATCATTATCTAAGCATCTATTTATATCTTCTTCTAACGAAGTAATATGATGAACTTCCAATTTATTATAATTATAAATATTATCAGTGTTATAAATGTCAGCTATACATACTTGACACAAATAATTATCTCTTTTTCTTATTTCTTCACTTTTTTTGTGCCATCTATATGTTTTCCTAAATTTATCTGCTGTTGAATAACCCCTTATTTGTTTGTTTATAAAGCATTGCTTATTAAAATCATGAACTCTACCACACCTACTACAACTTTTTAACATTTTATTCACCACCAAAAAAGACAACATTTATTATTGCCTTTTTATACAAATACATTATATCATCTTGGTGATGTGAAAAGTGTGAAATTAACTTTCTAAATGCCACTTATAATATATGGTCTTTTAAATGCACTAAACATTTTCTTAACTTCATCATCAAATATTAATTCTTCTTCGTTTTTTCTTATAAAATAGATTTTCCTCTTACTCATATTTCCTGCGGGTGTTTTATGCTTTTCAATTCTATATTTTATTTGATATGTAAGATTATCTTTTAATTTCACATCCCAGCATAGATAAGCATTTTCAATATGTAAGGTGAAAGTATCTACATCATCAGTCTTTAACATCTTTTATCTCCTCCACTAAATCTAATGGAAACAAAAAAGTATTAAAAACATCACCCATTAAACTAAATGCTACATATCCTTTAGGAAATTCAAATATTCTTGTTTCTTTGTTGTAATAATCTGATAAATCAAAATCAAATTTTTTTGTTGATTTTTTATTAATTAAATTAAAACTTACTCCATCTTTTAGTTTATATTTCATTACTATCATTTCCTATATTTATACATTTGTTTTCAAATTTTTTATAAGCATCAAAATATATTTCATTTTTATTTGAATTATAAGTTATTTCATAATACATACCATCTAATAACGTTGTACTTAATAATGCTTTACTATGTCCTAATTCATAAGCATACCAAACTACAAATACATCAAATTCAGGTATGTCATCACTTTTATCTAAATGCTCATTAGCATATTTTTTTACTAATTCTTTTGCTTTAATTATAAATTCACTACTTTTCATCTTTATTTCCTCCTATTATCTCTTGATATTTTGAAAAGATTTCTTTATAAAAATTTATTAATAATTTAGAACAATTTTTAGGTAATCCATATTTTGATACTTCAACAACTGTTTCATTTTGTTTTATTAAATCTTCTAAATACTCTATAAACTCTTTTTGTTGAGATAAACATTCATTTAATTCTCTTTCATAACTATCTCTTTCAGATATTCTATTATGTAAATCACATCTTACAAGTTCTAACTCTTCACTTATATCTTCAATTTGTCTTTTTAATTCTTGATTTTCTTTTAATAAGCCCAAACAAGTATTTTTTACTTCATCTAAATTGCAACAATAACCTTTTTCAAAAAATCCAATTATTAATTCTTCTTTATTCATTTTGATACCTCTTTTCCATCAACATATAATTTTGTAGTTTCGGTAACACCAGCAAGTCCTAAATATTTGCCTTTATATACTAAAAGTTCCTTATATTCATCTAGTGTTATAGTAATTACCTTTTCTTCTTTTATTGGTTCTATAGCAATCAATTTGTTTTTAGAATTGTATTTTTGGATATGCGAATTATATTCCATCGCATCATCTATTATGTTTTTAATTACTTTCATTGTTTTTTATACCTCCTAATCTCGTATATATGAATTTAACAAAATGACATAATTCTGTTAAATTCATTTTTTTGACTTTTTTTCTTAATTTTTTCTAGGAATTATAACCTTTTTCCTGTTTCCAGGAAGACATCAACTTTAACATGAATTTACAATTTTTCATTTTGTAAAGTTGATGACTTTTAATTTATGTGATATGCAAAACATATCACTCAAATTATTAATATATTGTTATTAGAATTGATCTCTAAATCCATTATGCTTTTTCAAATAATCAATTAAATAATCAATACTATCAACATTACTATTTAAGATAGGTTGATTGTACCTACTGAAATATTTTTCATCTTCTGGATAATATTGAAATAATATCCATTTATAACTATTTTCTAAATCAGTTTCCACATGAAGATGATATATATTTCTATTTATCGCCCCTTGTATTTTAATTAATTTTTCTATTTCTTCACTCATAAGTTCCTCCTAATTTTCTATCTTTTGTGAATTAATAAATATCTCAAAATTTTTTAAAAATTTATCTTGCTCTAATGTTGTTGATTCATTATTTTTAGTTCTTGATTGAACTACTTTTTTATTTCTAACTTCAACAGTTACAAGTGATTTATCTGGGTTATCTTTTTTTCGCATTAAATATATTAGACAAGTACCATCTACTATACGATCAGCATAAGTTCTAACACAATTATGTTGGTTATTTCCTTCTAAAACCAGTTCTTCATATGATGTAACTGGATAAATAATATACTGACCACTTGTAAATTTCGTATTTTCTAATCTTTTACTTATTTTTTTGATTTTGTTACTCAATGATCTATTTTTCTTTAATTCAAATTCAGGTAAAAGTTTATCATGTGCTTTTTTAATATTTTCAGGATAAAGAATTTGCTTATTAGTCATATCCAATTTCAATTTGTAAGCCATCTCTAAGTAATCATAATATTCGTAACTATTCAAACTCCCTAAATTTGTTAATTTAAAGGCTTTTTCAAAGTCAATAAATTTAAATAAATCATTATAGTTATGTATCTTTTTAATTTTTTGGATAAGGTTTATATTTGACTTATTAATCTTACTAAAAATCAAAAATTCATCTATATCTAAATTATTTTTTTGAAGAAATTTAAGATTTAATCTTATTGTATTAATATATTTCTTATTCAATGACTTTGGATTTAAAGATAAATTATATAATTTATTTTTTATAAGAAATTCTATACCATCATTATAATATTTTAATAGATATATCACATCAAATTCAGCATGTTTAGCCAATTCCCATATTTTACTGTATTTGAATCTCTTATCTGCTTGTAATACTTTCTTTAACGAGCTAGGATAATATTTAAGAAAGCTAATGTAGTTCATTGGTGAATAATATGATGTATTGTATCTCCAATTGTGTGGATTATAAGTTCTAAATGATATAAATGTACCTCCTGGTGTTGCAACAGTGTTTTCATTTAAAATAGAATGAATACAATTAAATGAATTATCATATATATTCCTGCCCCACTCATAGCAGCATCTTTTTAGTTTACCTAAATCGTAAATCGTTTCTAAACGAAAGATTCTTTCAATATAATAATCTTTATACCTATCAAATATACAAATATTGTCAGATCTAAATACATAATTTTTGATTTTTTTTGATTTTATCAATAATTTTCTTTTGCAATGAGAACAATATTGATATTCATTTATTTTTTTTGATGTATAAATTTTATTATTACACCCAGTGCAATAATAACCATCATCTTTCTTAATTATTAAGTTATGACTTTTATAAATTTGATTCTTGAAATTGTTAAAATCACTTGGAACTTTTAAATATGAATCTAATTCTATAAAAAGTTCTTGATTTTTTTTCTTTATATACATCACATAACCCCAAGATCAAATAATGATAGTTGACCTTCTGGAACCCATCCTTTCTTCTTTTTGTTTTTTTCTTGTGGAGCAGTAACTTCAACTTCTTTTTCTTGCAATTCAGTTTTATTTTGCTCTTCATTTTCAATATTCTCTGCAACTGCTGCTGTATTCTTATTTTCCTTTTTAGCTGATAATCCTAATGATTCATTTGATTCATCAAAGTAATGAATAGCATAATTGTATACATCTTCATCTTTTATCATTACCCAGCCTTGACCTTTTGATTTTTCTTTTGCAATTTTTCTAATAAATTCCACCATTTGTTTTAAAGATTTCTCTTCATTCAAATATTTATCATTCATATCAATTCTTGTTAACAAGTAATTAACAATTTGTAATAATGCTTCATCTTTAATTTCAGAAGCTAACATTTTGATTCTTTCTATTCCTTCCATTTTTACCTACTTTCTTATCTCAATATTGATTGCTCCGCTAAGCACTAAAACGGAGCAAATAAAGAGGATTGGGATATTAATTTAAGTGCTTATTTATATATATAGGAAAATTGTCTTAATAATCATGCTTTTCAGCCATATATTTAGTTACTGATCTTTTAACAGGTTTAACCGGTTTAATTTTTTGAGTTCTCGCTTTCTCAGGTGTCAACTCTCTAACTAACCATTTATTATTTTTATAATCAGCTAACTGCTTTTCTAATGATTTCTGTACTTTTTTAGATTCTTCTAATTCATTTGATAATTTATTATTTTCTTTTTGTAAACCACCTTTTGCTCCATTAATTTTTTTGATTTCTAAATCTTTTTTATCAATTAACATGTCCTTTAAAGATGATATTTCTTGCAACTGCTTAAATCTATCTTCGGCTAATGCTTCAATTAATTTGTCAGTTTTTGTTTTGTAATCTGTAAATTCATCTATAACTTTATCTCTATCATCCACTACCCTCTGAAAGTTTTTGATTTTATAAATAAAATTCATAATTTTCTCCTAACTTTTTAAATAAAAACTTTTTCTTTTTTCATCTTTATATTCACTATCCAAACAAATATAAAGTAGCGTTAATCTTTCACTTGAATGATTAAGCATTTCTTTTAATCCTACAATGTCACCTGTTTGCTCATAATATTGTCTTGCAAAATATTTTCTCAACGAATGACATCCAACAGGATACGAAACTTTTACTTCATCAGATAATTTCTTTATTATTTGCCATGCTCTTTGCCTTGTTATAGGCTTATTAAGACCTTTTCTACTCTTAAACAGATATTCACCTTCAACAAGCTTATTTCGTTTAATATAGTCATTAATATCTTTAAATAATAATGGATGAATTTGAAATGACTGTTCCTTATTAGTTTTTCTCTCGCGAGTATATACACTTCCATTTTTAAAGTTATCTACACGAAGTTGTAAGATGTCTTCAATTCTAAAGGCAAGATTCATTCCAATCACGATAATCATGTAGTTTCTATCCCATAAATACCTTTTTTCAAGACTATTATCTAATTCAGCATCGGCAATATTTTTTTTACAAATAACGATCATGTTATTAATATCATTTTTTTCAAATGGTCTAACAGTTTTGCGCCCATAATTTACTCTAAAATATCTAGCCATTATTAATCACCTTTTTTCTTTTTGTAAGTGATTCCTTTACCTTCTGAATCTCTTGAAAAGAAACATATTTTTTTTAGCTGACTTTTTGCTTTATAATATTTTTGCTTATCTTTATAATCTAACTTTTCTACCTTATCATCAGATATATTTGTAATTTCTAATAGTTTTACCAATTTTCTTTTAGCTGGATTTTCTAACATTTTAGTTTACCTCCTATTCTATTTTGCCAGTCTCAAAGTTCATTTTCATTTGATTTGGATCAACTTCTTCTTCTGGAATATGTTTTAATAATTGTGGTGGTGTATCAAGCGGTATGTTGTGTGTCACCATATAATCCTTTAATTGCATAGCCAGTTCTTTTTCATTGGCTTTAAGCTTTAATAATTTTTTAACAGCCTTTTCAATGTATGTAGGAACATTTATATAATTTTTATCCATTTCTATACCTCCAATATTTTTCACATTTAATTTCTTTTATAAAAACTTCATAAGGCAATTTGCTACATTCATAATCTAATTTAAAGTCTTTTATTATAATTACAATAAATGTTAATAAAAGACTTAGTATAATTGTAATTACCCATAATATAATCAATGTTTTAGGCTCATCCATGTTTTCTATCATTTAATCTTTTCCTTTCTCTAAATAAATCAATTTTAAATTTATCGTAATCATTTCTATAAATTACGCCTCTATATGTATTAAGCATCACATAATAACCATCCAATAATATTTTTTGAGGAGTTAAATCTTCAATAGTTACTTTTCCATCTTCAACAGAATAGATAAATTTAATTTCACCATAAACAAACTTAAATTCTGGAGATGTATATAAATGATGAATATATGTTCCATTGTTCTTTAAAAATAAAGCACTTCTATCCAAATTGAAAATTAAATCTTTGTAAGCACGTGGACAATATGTCTTTAATGCTCTTAACTTTTTGATGAAATCTGCTTCATGTCTATACTTATAATTGTTATTTAATTTTTCAATAAAACGATTATGTTCAAATGGCTTACCTCTTTTTTGATTTTCCACTGTTCTTTGCCTTTCTTTTCTTTAATCGTTCTAATTCTGCTGTTAAAGATTCAATTTCATGTCTTAATTCTTCTGTTTCATATCTTCTTCCAAGCCAGCCACAGAAACATATAAGCATTAATATTAATGTTACAATACCAATTACTAAATCGTTATCACTCATTGTTGACACTTACCTTTTCTAAATATGATTTAACTTTCTTATATGCGGTGGTTCTATCAATATATAATTCATTTGCTACATCATTCCAGGACTTACAATTTATATATTTGATTCTAATTATCGTTGAAACTTCTAAATCTGTTACAGTTGATAAGAATACTTCTATTTCATCAAGTTTTGCTAACAGTTCTTCCTTTTTTAAATTTAGTTTTTCTTTTAACTTTGATAATTTAATTCCAAGCTGTTCAGTTGGATTGCTAATCTTTCCACTGAAAATGCTTACCTCGCTTATTTTAGAAGAACCTATGATGGTATTTTCAAGTTCATAAATAGTTGAATCGATTTGCTCAATTTCCTTCTTTAAATGGCTATAACTTGCTAATTTGTCTATTGTCATAATTACCCTCCAACATTTTTGAACTTTGATTGCTTAATAAATTCTCTTCGTACTCTTTCATATCATTTAATAACCAACTTGGAACAATTCCTTTTTCAACAAACATTAATGCTTTTTGATAATTAAGTTTAGCTTGATCGTCGGTTACATTAATATGAAAGTATCCTGAATCATACATTCTTTGAATTATTTGATTTGATTTATAACATAATGATTTGTTGCATTCTTCAATGACCTCTGCAACCGAAGGCATATATTTATTAGTTTTAATGATTTTATTGATTGCTGCTTCAATAGTTGTATCATTGTAATCAGATAATGCATCTTTGTAGATGGAAATAAGTCCAATAAATTCATCTGATGGCATATCCTTAAAGTAATATTGATAAGCAATTTTGAGCTTCATTAAAGCCTTACTAATCGATTTTGATTGTTCCATTATAAACTCCTTTTAATAATTCATTTTGTTTATCTCTTTCCCCCTGAATTACTGTATTAGAAGTTTTGTACTCGTCCTCCCAACATTTTTGATTAAACCAGGTAGAACCATGTTTAATATATTGAATTGGAATCTTTTCTTGCTGAATATAATTTAGATACCTATTTAATCCATTCAATATATCTTGATATTGAATACCAGATTTCCTATATTTCAGATATTTTTGTTTAGCATCATTTTTACCTTGTTTGTTTGGATATAGTTTCCATAAATAATCAAATTCAGTATCTAAATTTTCAGGCAAACTTGGAAGGTTATTTTTATCTCTATCTTTATCTTTAATATTTGAACAATTTGTCCGACATTTGTCCTGATAAGTATCTTGTTCTTTTAAAATTGATGATTTTTGATTATTATTATCTATACTATACTTATCTATACTATACTTATCTATACTGTGTATACATTCTGTATCCAAAGTGTATACATTGTTCTCATCTACCTTTAATTGCGACTTTTCCATTTTGTAATTTGTTTGAACTATTCTATCCTTTTGAAGGTAATTATTTAATCGCCAATGTCTAATCACAATAACCCCACTTTCAAAAGGAATAACAAAATTTTTAGTTATCAAAACTTTAAGATCATCATCCTTATGTCCGGTCATTCTCATTATTGATTTCCAATTATCAACGAATCCATCATCATCTGCATTCATTGATAAATGAAAATAAAGATTTTGTGAACTATCAGGCATTTCTAGAAATTTATCATTATTTGTAACTGATTTGTTAAACATCCTTCTTTGTGCCATCAAATCACCTCTTTAACTTCTTTTTAATTTCATCAATGCAAGAAATTAAAAAATATATAATTATGAACACCCCCAAAACCCCGATAAAAATAAATATTAGTATTCCTATTATTTTTAATATAGCTTCAATTATCATTACTTTCCCTCCAACGAATTACAAACATAATACTTATCGCCTTCTTTTGTGTAAGAAACTTTTATTCCATATCCTTCGGCGGCACATTCTGTTGATTTTTTTTCAAGTGTTCTATCATCTTCATAAGATAAATAGTCAAACACCATAATTATTGAAGAAATAATAATTATTATTCCAAGGGCTTGCAAAAGGTTTTTTACCCAAGGTTTTAGTACTTTTTTAGTTTTCATCGTTAAACACCTCAATTCCTATATATTTTTTTAAAACTTCTGGATATATAATGTAATTCCATCTTTTGTTAACTTTTACAGCAGAACCAAATGGCAATCTTCCATTTTGTAATCCAATCCTAATAAATTGAGGTGATTTATTTATTAATTTAGATAATTCTTTAATTGTTATTTTTTTCATAAAAATCCTTTCTTATATTTTGTATTTAGTTTTCCAGACTATTGTTGAATTTTTTCAACTTTTGGTTGAAAAAAATATAAATGAATATCTTTCGGTTCAATATCAAGATAAATTCTTATTTTTTCTATTTCCCAAGTAGTAAATGGAAAATGATTATTAAGTTTCATAGATAAACTCTGATGAGTAATGCCAATTAGCTTAGCTAATTCTTTTCTATTTCTAAATTTTTCCTTGATTTTTCCAATTAGTTTATCATAATCAAACTTCATTTCATATCCTCCTTTCAAGTTGAATTTTTTCAACTTACACTCTAATTATATATTTTAAATTTTTTATAGTCAATAATATTTTTGAATTTTTTCAACTTTATTTACATTTTGTTAAAATAAAATTGATTTTTTTCAATTTTTTGTTTATAATATAAATATATGAAAAAGGGGTGTATTATGATTGTTGATACATTTACAAATAGGCTTAATCAAGCTATGCATGAACAGGGATTGAGACAAATAGATTTAGTTAAAAAAACAAAATTAGTGATGGAAAAATACATTAAAAATTACAAAGGTAATGGAATAGATAAGTCACTACTAAATAAATACATCAAAGGTGTAGCAATTGCAAAGCAAGATAAAATATATATACTAGCAAAAGCACTTAATGTAAGTGAAGGATGGCTAATGGGATATGATGTTGACAAAGATAGAGATTGGATCGAAGATGAAGATTATTCAACACTAATGATTGATAATGGAAGATATATAGAAACAGAAATAAAAACAATAAAAATTCCAGTTCTTGGAAAAGTTCCAGCAGGAACACCAATTGAGGCTATCCAAGATGTCATAGGATATGAAAATATCCCAGCAACAATGCTTAATTCCGGTGAAAATTATTTTGCTCTAAAAATAGATGGAAATAGTATGTCTCCTGACTATAAAAACGGAGATATAATTATAGTCAAACAACAAGAAGATTGTAATTCCGGGGATGATTGCGTAGTTATGGTTAATGGTGATGATGCAACATTCAAAAGAGTTATTAAACAAAATAATGCAATTATTTTAAAACCATTAAATAATGAATATGAACCTTATTATTTTACATCAAAAGAAATAATTACAAAACCAGTTAAAATAATTGGAGTTGCAATTGAAATAAGAAGAAAATTAAAATAAAAAAAGAATCTACCCTTGACAATAGATTCTTTGAAAAATCACAATAGTCTGGAAAACTAAAAACAAAATATAAGATATAATGTTACGGATTTTTCTATTTCATTATATCAAAATTGTAATAAAAAAACAATATTAGGAGGATATATAATGAAATTACCAAATGGCTTTGGATCAATTCAAAAATTACCTGGGAATAGAAGGAATCCATATAGAGTTACTAAAACAATAGGATGGGATGAAATAACCGGAAAACAGATTAGAAAAACAATAGGATATTTTGAATCAAAAGTAAAAGCATTGCAAGAATTAGCAATTTATAATGAAAATCCATATGATATAGATACTAGAAATATTACAGTTGAAAAGTTACATCAAAAATGGGAAGATGAAAAGTATCCAAAGATTGCATATAAAACAAAGCAAGTATATAACATGTGTTGGAATTATTGTAAAGATATAAAAGATATGCCATTTATCAACATTAAACTAACGCATTTGCAATCAATAGTTGACTCTATGGGAAATAAATGGTCCGCCAAAAAAGCATTTAAAAATTTATGGAATCAATTATTTGATTATGCAATCAAAAATGATATTAATATTAAAAAATATTCAACATATATAGACATAGGCAAAAAAACAACAAAATTAGAAAGAATACCATTTGAAAAATGGGAAATAGATAAAATGTGGAAAAACATAGACAGAATGGACTACATAGATACAATACTAATATTAATATACACAGGTTTACGAATAAATGAATTATTAGATATAAAAATAGAAAATGTAAATATAGAAGAAGAATACATGCGAGGAGGAATGAAAACATTAGCTGGAACTAACAGAATAATTCCACTTCACAAAAAAATAATACCATTAATAAAAAAGTATTATGATAAGTCTGTTGAAATAGGATGTAAATATTTAATTGCTAACTCTCTTGGTAACCAAATGAAATATTCAAATTATAGAAGAGAAAAATGGGACAAAATGATGGAACAACTAGAATTAAATAAAGATCATAAACCACACGATACTAGACATACATTTTCAACAATGATGGATAGAACACCCGCAAACAAATTATGTACAAAAAGAATACTTGGCCATTCTAGTACAGACATTACCGAAAAAGTGTACACACATAAAGATATAAAAGATTTAATAGAAGCAGTTAACTACTTGGATTAAATCTTTTTTATTTTATAGTGTGTGCTACTTGTGTGCTACTTGTGTGCTACGAACTAGATTTTATGATGTCTAATGAGTATCTTAACAAAATAAAAACCCCATAAATACAGGATTTACAGGGTATTTTATCATAGATTTTACTATCTCTTAGAGAATTGTGGTGCTCTACGAGCTTTCTTAAGACCATATTTCTTTCTTTCTTTAATTCTAGCATCTCTTGTAATCATTCCGTTAGATTTTAAAGTTGGTCTAGTTTCAGCATTAGCAAGCATTAAAGCTCTTGCTATACCTAATCTAATAGCTCCAGTTTGACCAGAGAAACCTCCACCTTTAACAACAACTTCAACATCATACTTTTCAACAGCATCAGCAAGTTGTAATGGTTGGATTAAATCCATAACAAGAGTTTCATAAGGCATATAATCTTTAACATCTTTACCATTAACAGTAATTTTACCTTTACCTGGCATTAATGTAACCTTAGCAACACTTCTTTTTCTTCTGCCTAATGCAGTAAATTTAGTTTTTTCTGCCATATTACTTTACCTCTAATCTTTCTGGTTTTTGAGCTTCATGTTTATGTTCATTACCTGCATATACAAATAATTGTCTATACATATCTCTTCCAAGTCTATTCTTAGGAAGCATATTCTTAACAGCTCTTTCTACCATTTCTACTGGATATTTTTCTTTCATAGTTCTAGCAGTTCTTTCTCTTAAACCACCTGGATATCCACTATGATTATAGTACATTTTTTTGTCTAACTTATTACCAGTTAAAACAACTTTTTCTGCATTGATAATAATAACATTATCTCCACAAGCAACATAAGGAGTAAATGTAGGTTTATTTTTACCTCTTAACACAGAAGCAGCTAAAGCAGCAACTTTACCTAAAACTTGTCCTTCTGCATCAATTACATACCACTTATGTTCAACATCTTCTTTTCTTAACATAAATGTTTTCATATTTAAATTTTCCCTTCTTTAATTTGAGTGCCATCACATTTGCAACTATGACATTTCTTTCCCACAGAAACTGCACCCTCTTCAAATGTACCGTGCCTATTATATACTAAAAATACTCAATTTGTCAATATTTTTTTTACCTTGACAATAATATGATTATTATTATAAAATAAATATGTATAATTAAGGAGAAATTAAAATGAAGAATAAAGGGTTATTTATCATATTTATAATATTATTTATATTATCAGCTTCTGCTGCAGGAATTGGTTATTATGAACATACAAAGAAAGAACCAACAGTTCCTAACAACAATAATTCAAAAGATGGAAAAATCACTTATAAATACTATTTAGAAGATTTAGAAGTAGAACAAATGCCAACTAATGAAAAAATACTAGATGATTTAGGAAATGAAACAGATAAATATAAATATAAATTTTCTAAATTTCAATGCACTGATAGTACAATAGTTGGTCAATTCGATGAAGAAGAATGGAAATTCGTACCAAATGAAGAAAAAGAATCTATTTGTAACTTATTTTTTGTTAACAGTACATATGAAGTTACTTTAACCATAACAAATGGAAAAGCAGATGACAACAATCCTAAATATATAGAAAGAGAAAAAGATGGAGAATTCGTAATTATTCCATCAGAAGGATATAAATTTGAAAGCACACAATGTTCAGATGATAAAACAGCAACATGGAACGAACAAAATAATACATTAACAATTAATGCTATAATGAAAAATGTAGCATGTAAAGTAATATTTTCAATTAAAGAATTAAAAATGGATGTAACAGTAGTAAATGGAAAAGGAACAACAACTGAAACAGCTAAATATGGAGAATCTGTTGAAGCAATAGTTGAACCTAATGAAGGTTTCCAAACCCCAACAATAAACTGTACAAATAATCAAGCAGCTGAATTCAAAGATAATAAATTAATAATTTCAAAGTTAACAGACAATACAAAATGTACTTTAACCTTTGTTGCTAAACCAACAAAAAAATATAGCATTAAAATTGATACATTACCTGATACAATAACAATAGTAAAAGGTAGTAAAGAAAATAGTGTTGAAGAAGGAAAAACTGGATCCTTTACATTAAAAGGACAAGATAGTATTAAACCAAAAATAGAATGTTCTGTTCAACCTTCAAATGAAGATAACTCAAATGGTGAATATACCTATACTTTCCTAAATGTTACAAAAGATATAACTTGTAAAGTTACAGCAACAGAGTAGCTATAAGCTACTTTTTTCTTGCAAAAATATTTATAAAATGTTAAATTAGCACTGAGGAAAAAAATATGTGGAAAATAGGAAATGTAGAAATTAAAAATAGAATAGTATTTGCCCCAATGGCTGGTATATCAAACGAATCATTTAGAAAAATAATTAAATCTATGAATCCAGGACTTATTTATAGTGAAATGATAAGTAATATGGGAATTATATACAACAGTAAAAACACAATAGACATGTTAAAAATAAATGATAAAGAAAGGCCAATAAGTATACAAATATTTGGAAGTGACGAAGAAACATTTATTCAAGCAGCAAAATATATAGAAGAAAATATACATCCAGACATAATAGATATTAATATGGGATGTCCTGTGCCAAAAGTAGCTTTAAAATCACAAGCAGGATCAAATCTTTTAAAAAATCCAGATAAAATATATAAAATAGTTTCATCTGTAGTAAATACTGTTAATATTCCAGTAACTGTTAAAATTAGAGCGGGCTGGAACAAAAATTCAATTAACTGTGTAGAAGTAGCAAAAACAATAGAAAATGCAGGAGCAAGTGCTATAGCAATACATCCAAGAACAAGAGAGCAAGGATACACCGGAAATGCTGATTGGACATTAATTAAAAAAGTTAAGGATGCAGTTAATATTCCAGTTATCGGAAACGGTGATGTTAAAACAATTAAAGATGCAAAAAAAATGTTAGAAGAAACCGGATGTGATGCAGTAATGATTGGAAGAGCTACAATCGGAAATCCTTGGTTTATAAAAGAATGTGTAGAATATGTTGAAAATAATAACATTATAGATAAACCCACTTACAAAGAAAGAATAGATATGTTGGTTAAACACTATGAAATATTAAAAAAAGACACAAATCCTAAAAAAGCATTACTCGATATTAAAACGCATGCACTAGCCTATCTAAAATACATTCCAAATTCAAAAGAATTAAAACAAGAAATAGCCTGTTCAAAAACAGAAGATGAATTTGATAATTGTATAAAAAAACTATATAATCACATAAAATGTATAAATTGTGAAAATAATAAAAATACTGACAATTCCTTGTAAAGCCAGTATTTTTTGTTATATAATTAAAACAAGGAGGATTATATGAAGAAAAGTGGATTATTTAAAATAATCATGTTTATTCTATTTGGAATTGTTATTTTAACTTGGTTCGTATCAGCTGGATATTATAATTCAGGTGAATTAGTTGATTTAGGAATGAATCAATTAGGATTCTTTGATTTCTGGCAACTATTATTTGCTTCATTTGGTGGTTCAGATTTTGGATATTTCGTTCAAATTCTACTATTCTTAATATCAGTTGGAGCTTTATATGGTGTACTTGGTAAAACAGGTAAATATAGAGCAGTAATCGAAAAAATAGCAAACAAATTCAAAGGCAATGAACTACATTTTATAGTAATTGTAGCATTTTTAATAACAGTACTAACATCAGTATTTAGTTATGAATTATGGTTATTCATCTTTATCCCAGCTTTAATAAGTATTATCTTATTACTTGGATATGATAAAGTAACTGCATGTGTTGCTACATTCGGTGCTATATTAATTGGTAACATTGGTAGTACAATTGGTTACAATATAGTGGGTGCTATTCAAGAAAGCTTAGGAATTACTAAACTTTCAAATGGAATCTTCTATAGACTTGGAATATTAGCATTTTCATTATTTGCTTTAACCTTCTATCTTTATAAAGCTAAAAGAACATCTGTTAAAAAAGATGATGAAAAAGCAATAGAAGCAGAAGATTTATTTGCTGGTGAAAGCAAAGCTAACAAATATTCAGTTGTACCAATAATCGTAATATTCTCAATATTATTTGTATTATTAATATTAGGATGTACTGCTTGGAAATCAACATTCAATGTAAAAGTTTTTACTAAAATGAATGAAGCTATTACTAGTTTTGCAATTGGAAAAGATAAATTTACTATATTTGGTAAATTACTTGGAAATGTTAGTGCATTTGGTTCATGGCATTATGCTGAAATGGCTGTTATGTGTACATTATCAGCATTATTACTTGGTAGATTCTATAGAATGAGTCACAAGGAAACAATAGATAACATGATTGATGGAGCTAAAAAAATATTAAATTCTGCTGTATTAGTTGTATTAGCATATACTGTTGTATATTTTGCTTGTAATACAATGACTTATCCAACAATAGCTGATTTTATACTAAAAGCAACAAGTAAATTTAATATATTCTTTAGTACAATCTGTATGATACTTGGTTCAGTATTACATGTAGATATGTTATATGTAGTTAACTATGTTATACCACAAATAGCAGGTCAAAATGTATCAACACTTGTAATGTCATTATTAGCACAAGGTATTTACGGAGTTACAATGTTCGTAGCACCTACAAGTGTGGTATTAGTACTAGGACTTAGTTATTTAGGAATTCCTTATAAAGAATGGCTAAAAAGAACTTGGAAACTACTAGTAGCTTTATTAGCAATAGTTATGATAGCAATAATATTAGCTATGTTAATATAATTAAAGAATGAATTTTCATTCTTTTTTTATGCATTAAAAACATAATAAAACACATAATATTAATATGAATAAATATAATGAAACACTAATAAAAATATTAAAAAATAGCGAAAAAGAAGCAAAAGATTTAAATCATCAATACATCGGAACAGAACATTTTATATTATCTACATTAAAGATAAATAATCCCATAAAAGATATACTTAATAATCTAAATATAACATACGAAAAATATTTAAATGAAATAAACAAAATAATAATTAATACAAAACAAAACAATCTTATATCATACATGCCATTATTTAAAAGAATTCTTATGTCATTAAGTAATAAAAAAGAAATAACAGAAAAAGATGTATTTATAGAAATACTAGAATATGGCGAAGGTATTGGACTATCTATACTAAATAACTTGAACATTGATTTAAATAAATTATATAACGAATTATTAAACAATAAACAAGAAGAATATGGCAATAATCTTAATGAAATAGTAAACAACAAACAATATGAACCAATAATAGGCAGAGATAAAGAAATAAATGAAATAATTGAAATACTACTAAGAAAGAATAAAAACAATCCTTTATTAATTGGTAATCCAGGCATTGGTAAAACAGCACTTGTAGAAGCATTAGCATACAAAATAAGTAAAAAAGAAGTACCAAAAGAATTACAAAATAAAAAAATAATATCAGTAAACATATCAAAACTAATAAGTGGTACAAGATACAGAGGAGAATTTGAAGAAAAGTTTCATAAAATGATAGAACATTTCGAACAAAATTCAAAATTAATTATCTTTTTTGATGAAATACATACAATAGTAGGTGCAGGAGGAGCAGAAGGAGCAATAGATGCAGCTAACATATTAAAACCATATATTGCAAGAAACAAATTAAAAATCATTGGAGCAACAACCACAAAAGAATACTATAAATCAATATATAACGATGGAGCACTAAACAGAAGATTTCAAACAATAATGATTAAAGAACCAACAGAAAAAGAAACAATAAATATATTATTAAACACAAAAAAATATTATGAAAAATTTCACAATGTACATATAACAAATAAACAATTAGAATTAATCGTATCGTTATCAACAAAATATATAAAAGATAGATATAATCCAGATAAAAGCTTAGATATGTTAGATAAAATATGTTCAAAAATAAAACTTAAAAATATAATAGATGAAGACCAAATTAAAATAGATAAACTTAAAATTCAAAAAATAAACTATATAAAAAATAATGAATTTAATAAAGCAAAACAAATATCAAATATAATAAATAATTATAAAAAAGATAAATTAAAAATAGATGAAAAAACTATATATGAGGCATTCAATATAACCAAAAAAAATACCTTTGGATTTTGTTCATAAATAATTCACAATTATATGATATAATTTAATTGGTGATGAGAAAATGGATTATTATTATTTAGATGTCATATTAATATTAAGTATTATATTATTACCCTTATATGCTAATATAAAAATAAATATGACATACAGCAAATATTCAAAAAAACAAAATAGTAGAAACCTTACAGGTAAAGAAGTTGCAGAAAAAATACTAGAAATGAATGGACTTAGTAATGTAAAAGTTGGACAAATCGGAGGAAGCTTAACAGATCATTACGACCCTAGAAACAAAAGTATTAGCCTATCAAGTGATATTTATAACAAAACTTCAATATCAGCTTGTGCAGTAGCTGCACACGAAGTCGGACATGCAATACAAGATAAAGAAAAATATAGTATGCTAGTCTTTAGAACTAAAATTGTACCACTTGTTAATTTCACATCAAGATTATCAACAATATTTGTATTTTTAGGTTTCTTTCTAGAATTTATGAATCTAATAACAATCGGAGCAATATTATTATCAGTCGGTTTATTCTTCCAATTAATTACTTTACCAGTTGAATTTGATGCTTCAAGAAGAGCAAAAGAAGAATTACAAAAATGTGGATTAATTGAAAAAGAAGATACAAAAGGTGCTAATAAAGTACTAAAAGCAGCAGCATTTACATATGTAGCCGGTTTCCTTGCTTCTGCACTACAAATAGTAAGGTTACTTCTAATAAGTAGAGATAGAGACTAAAAAGTCTCTTTTTTAATGAAAAAAAATAGTTTCAAATGAAACTATTTTGTATATGGTAATAAAGCCATATATCTTGCAATCTTAATTTGATTAGCAATATGTCTTTGATGTTTAGCACAAGCACCAGTCATTCTTCTAGGTAAGATTTTTCCTTTTTCATTAATATATTTAGAAACAATCATTACATCTTTATAATCAACTGATTTTCCAGCGCACATTTGACATATTTTCTTTCTTCTATAAAACTCTGCCATTTTTTCCTCCTTAAATTAATAAGTTAATCATTATAGAAATGGTAAATCATCATCACTTAATGATACATCCTTATCATAATTTTCATATGGATCTGACTTAGAAATGTCATACTCTGGCATTACATCAATTGGAGCTTCCGCTGGAGCATCCATATATGTAGTATCTGTACTAACAGTAGGAGTAGAACCATCATTCTTTCCTCCAACAAATTCAGCATTTTCAACTACTACTTCTGTTACATATCTCTTACTTCCATCTTGTGCATCATAACTTCTAGTTTGTACTCTACCTTCTACACATATTAAACTTCCTTTTTTAAAGAATTTTGATACAAATGTAGCAGTATTTCTAAAAGCAACACAAGGTAAAAAGTCTGCATCATAATTTCCATCTTTATTTTTAAAATTACGATTAACAGCAACAGTAAAACTTGCAGTAGAAAATCCAGCAGTTGTACTTCTAAGTTCAGGATCTTTTGTTAATCTTCCAACTAAAACAATCTTATTCATTAACTACTCCTCTTCTCTTATGACAATATGTCTTAAGATGTTTTCATCAATTTTAGCTTTTCTATCAAATTCTCTAACAGCAGCTACACTAGCTTCAACATTAAATACATAATAGTTTCCTCTTAATTGTTTCTTAATAGGATAAGCTAACTTCTTTTGACCCATATCTTTAGAATTAACAATCTTTGCTTTCATATCAGTTAATACTTTTTCAAAAGTTTTAACAACTTCTTTTTGAGTTTTTTCATCGATATCAGTCTTAACGATAAACATTATTTCATATTTATTCATTACTACACCTCCTTTTGGTCTCACGGCTTCACTTAAAAATGAAGCAAGGAACTTTTTTCGTTCGAGTGTATTATAGCATACAACTACGAAACTTACAACAAAATTAATTAATTTTACAAAAAAAGTATGCAAAAGCATACTTATTGATTATTACATCTTCTCTGGAACACCTATAGCTAATATATTAAGTAATTTATAACCAACATTATACATAATATTAAGAAGCCCAATATAACTTTCTTTCTTTAACTCATCAGTTTCATTAAGAACAGATCTTTCACCATAGAATTTATTAAATAAACTACATAAATCAAATAAATACTCACATACATAACTAAGAGTTTTTTCATTATATGCTTTATTTAACATCTTAGATATCTCTAATAGTTTAATATAAATACTTTTTTCTGTTTCACTATATACAGAATGAATTGAATATTTATTCATATTTGCCTTGTTTAATATAGATTTAATTCTAACCATAGTATATAAAACATATGGACCAGTTTTACCTTCAAATGAAGTTATTTTGTCAATATCAAATATAAAATCTGTTGTTCTATAAGGTAATAAATCAGCAAACTTAATAGTTGCAACTGTAAGTATATCAGCAATTTTATCTTTCTCACTTTCATCATACTTATCAAGTTTAGATATCAATTTAGTTTTAACATCATTAATTAATCCGTTTAATGATGCAACACCACCATCTCTTGTTTTAAATGGTTTACCATCACTACCATTCATAGTTCCAAACCAATAATGTGATAGTTTAACATCATCTCTAACTAAATGAGATTTATAAGCTGCTCTAAAAACTTGTTCAAAATACAATGATTGTCTTGCATCAACAACATACCAGATTTCATCTGGATTATATAATTTAACCCTAGCATATATAGTAGCTAGATCACGAGTTGCATATATAGTAGCTCCATCATTTTTAATTACAATTAGTGGTGGTACTTCTAGCTTATCATCATCCTTTTTAACATCAATAACCTTAGCTCCTTCACTTTCATACATATATGGTTCTAAAACCTTAAGAGTATCAGGAACATATTTTAAAGAACTAAGTTCACCTTCCCATAAATCAAAATTACAATTTAAATAATCATAAGATTTCTTAATTGATTTTTTAGATACTTCAACAATATCCTTCCACATTGAAAAGTATGGCTCCACCTCTTTATCAACAAGAGCAGTGATTTTTCTTACTTCTTCCATTCTTTCAGGATTTTCTTTTGCATCATTACTAGCTGCAGGATAATATTCACCAAGTTCTTCTTCTGTAATTTCAAGCTTAGGATATTTTCCTTTATAATTAAGATCAAAATAACACAAATCAGGTTTTCTCTTTTTAATTTCAGTTATTAACATACCAGACTGTCTTCCAATATCTCCTAAATGAACATCTCCTATAGTTTTCATTCCTAATGTTTCAGCAAGCCTTTTTAAAGACTCACCAATATTAGCAGGTCTCATATGTCCAACATGTAATGCCTTAGCAGCATTAGCTCCACCATAATCAACCATAATAGTCTTTTTTTCTAATTTATCAATTAAATTGTCAAAATTATCAATTGAACTATTTATTCTATCAAGTAAATATTTTTCATTAATAGTCACATTAATAAATCCAGGTCCAGCTATATTAACATTTAAAAATCTGTCATCAAATTTACTAACTATTTGATCAGCAATTTCCCTTGGATTTTTTCCATATCTTTTAGCTAAAGACATACAAACATTAATTTGAAACTCACCAAGGTCGCGTCTTGAAGAGGACTCCAAACTAACATTTTCAATATCATATCCACATTCAGCAATAACATCATGTATATACTTCTCTGTTTCTTTTAAAAAACTCATAACATCCTCTCCTTCTTAAATATGATTATAACATTATTAACATTTTTTTCAAAGCATTATATACTTTTAAATACAAAAATACTATAATATATAATAGGAGACAATATGAAAAATGTATTATATGCACAACTTATAGGCGCAGCAGCAATGCTTACAATAACTCTTTCTGTGCAATGTAGAAAGAAAAAACATATGATGATGGTTCAATCAGCCGCACACATGTTATATGCATTTCAATATGCATTATTAGGTGCATTCTCTGCAGCATTTATGGATGCAATCGCAGTACTAAGAAATATGCTCTTCTACAAATACGATAAAAATAAAAAGCAAGTCCCATTATATTTAACAATAACTGTTCTATTTGTAACAGGTTTAATCGGCTATTTAAATTATACAAATCCATTATCACTATTGCCAGTTATAATAGCAATGCTCTACACAATAGGAGCCTCATTCAAAGATCCTAAAGTATATAAATATGTTTTCGGATTTTGTGCAATAGCATGGTTATTCTATAATTTAAAATTTAAAGCATATGTATGTATCATCGGAAACATAATGGAAATAACTTCAACAACAATAGCTTTAATTAGAGATACTAAAAATTCAAAAAAGAAAAAAAGAAAAAAGAGTTCATCAAAATAATTAACCTTTTTATTTAGTTAACCTAGGACAAAAAGAATTTTTAATATTATCTTTATAATTTGATAAAACAATCTTAGTTACTTCATTTACCTTATTAACATCAATATTTAAAAAATTAGATATTACATCATCACTAAAAAATTGATTGTTTATAAAACCAAATTTCAAAATAATGATAATTAATTCATCAGAAGAAAATTCATCAAATATATTTAACATTTCCTCTGATTTAGATAATTTTACTGCCTCTTCATAAATCTTAGAAGTAATTATACTTTTTTCTGATAAGCTCGAATTTTTTAATATTCTTTTTATTTTTCTAACAATACTATCATGATAATATTTTGTTTGTTCAGGTGTTAACTTACTCACATAATCAGAAGAACCATCTCCATATTTAAGAAATATTATTTTTTTATCGTAATCATTTAATTTAGAAACGGCTTTATCAACTTCTTCTTTTGAATACGATGAAAATGACTCATAAATAGATTTTTTCTCATTTTTCTTCTTTTTTTTAGATATACTCACTTTTTTATTACTAATATCTATATATCCTTTTTCACTTAAATTCTTTCCTAAATCACTTACTAATTTAGATATCTTTCTAGATAAATAAGTATGAGTAATTGAAAACATATCAGCAATCTCAAGTTGAGTATATCTTTCACTATCAAAAAATCCAAAATACATTGTTAATATTCTTTTATCATTATCAGGCAATTTCTCTATCTCAGATAATATAGAGTCTTTAAGTTCAGAGTTAATAATACTACCTTCCAAATCAAAATCGTCTAAAATAGTTTCACCAAGTCTAAAATCACTATCATCACAAATAGGATTATCAAAACTATCAACATAAAAGTGCTTTTTTTCAGATTTTAAAAACCTTAATATTTCATTATCTATACATTTAGAAAGATAAGTAGAAAACTTAACATTATAACTTATATCAAAAGTTTCAACAGCATTTAATAATCCGATATTACCAACTTGAACTAAATCATTCTTATCAAACCATAAAGTACAATATTTTTTATTAATATAATAAATAACGAATTTAATGTTGTATCTCACAATAGTATCTTTAGCTTCCAAATCACCATTTCTATACCTTTTAAATAATTCTATAATTTCTTTATCAGATATAGATGCTGGTAAAAAATAATCACTTAAAAATGATTCAACCTTTTTCATATTTTTCAACCCCTTATATGAATATAATTTTTTAAGTTCAAATATAATACCACATATTTTCTAAAAGTCAAATTAAATAAAAATAGTGTTCATTTTACAAAATTAAATAAATATGATATAATGTAGATGTATGGAGCATTATGCTAGTCAAACATACCACTAGAAGATGGGGCTAAAAATCCATCAATTGTGTAAAAATGATACTTTATATATTTTGCTTCTTTCGCCCAGATTGGGGTGGATATATAATTTTAGATTTAAGGAAAAGATGTAATGGCATATATCCGAATCCTTATATCAAATCGAAGAACACGAACACACATGTCGTGAGTGAATTATTGGGATAGTAATTGAAAAATAATTTGCAAAAGCGAATAAAAGTGATTTATGTTTGTTTGGGAAAACCTCTAGTATGCCTATATTATAAGGATTGAAGTGCGGACTAAGTGGTGATCGAGTGATCATTATGGCAACAAATGGTTAATTCTTTCAAAGAGAAATCGCCCTAGGGTAACCGAAGGTAAGAATTAGAGAAATTCGACTCGACCAAAGCCGTAAAATTAATTTATAATATTCCATACACAAAACCAAAGGGAGTTAAATGAAAAAAGATAATTGGATAATAAAGGCATTTTTAATGACTTTTTTTATAGCACTAATTTTCAGTAGTGCTTCAAATTTTATAATTGCAAAATACAATAATACAATATTACTTATATCATTATGCATTTTATTTATAGGTATAGGAATATTATTTGACATAATCGGAACAGCAGTATTAACTGCTAACGAATCTTCATTTCATGCTAAAAGTTCTAAAAAAATCAAAGGTTCAAAAGAAGCTGTAAAACTAATTAAAAATTCAAGTACAATTGCAAGTATATGTAATGATGTTATAGGAGATATATGTGGAATAGTCAGTGGTTCTGTTGGAGCTATGCTTGCTATTAATATATCAACAAAATTTAACATATCAGCAATAATTGTAACATTATTAACAAGTTCAATAATATCATCACTAACAGTTGGTGGTAAAGCAATTGGAAAAAAATACGCAATCAAAAAAAGTGATGCAATAATATTTATAGTAGCTAAATTATTAAATAAAATAAAAATAGAGAAATAACTTCTCTATTTTTTTAATTTAATCTTTCAGTAAATAAATTACCAATTGTTTCTAATACCTGAATATTATCAATATCAACTAAGGTAACATTACCATTTATATCTTTTTTACTTTCAACAATTATATAATTATTAGTTATACCTTCTTTTTCATTATCTACTTGAAGTCCCATAAGATAATTTTTACCTTCGTATGACATTTCATCTAATACATAATATTCAAGACCATTATCTAATGTTATTACTTTATCTATCATAATGTAGGTCCTCCCATTCCGCTAACCAGTTCACTAGCTGATATCCAAGCTTGATCTCTTCCTGCTTTATCCATTACAGAAACTGCAACTCTGCTTGGATCAATTCCATTTGCAGCACAGAACTCTTCAATTGATAAACCATTTGTATTTATAACTTGACCTATTGATCCATCTGGATTAACTGCAGCAAATCTACCAAAAATTGAATCTCCATTTACATATTGAGATAATAATGGTTTTGTTTCAATTCCCATAACAGCTCTATCAGAACTAATGTGACCAACACTTACATTGTAATCACCTACTTCACTACCTATTCTAATACCATCATATTGAGAAACTGGATCTACAGTTGGGGTTGGTTGAGACGGAGTGACTGTTGGTTCTGGATTAGTAATATTAGGCGCAGGTTCTGGATTTGGAGTTGGTTCTACTGCCGCTGGAGTTGCAGCATTATGAGCTTGAATCAAATTATGAACAGTACTTGCAACAGTAAGAGTTGTACCAGTAATAATTGCAGAATTAATCATCCAAGACATATCTCTTAATCCTTCTTCTGTCCTAAACTTATTCTTAACTCTATCAATTAAACCTTTCAATCCTGGTCGTGGTTCAACTACCGTATTTATTTTGCTTTGTAATCCGAGTTGATTTAACTCAGCTATTTCTTTTCTTCTTTTATTAATAAATTTATTAGCTATACCACCTGCAAGTGCCATAACACCTACACCAAGTGGCCCAGCTGTAAAGAATACAGCAGCACCAAGTCCGATACCTGCTGCTACATGTAATATTGTTTTCCATGTAACTTTTGGTTTATTAGATTTAACTTTAGGTTGTACTGGTTCTGGTTCCTCTGGGCCAGGTCCGTCAGGACCGATAGGTGGAACTGGTGGAACTGGATCTCCAATATTTATAGGCCCATCACCTGTTGTACCGCCTGGACCCTCTGGGCCACCATTTCCAGGTCCCTCTGGTCCAGGTCCGTCAGGACCACCCTTACCTGGTCCATCATGAGTTGGCTTAACAGGATCTTTCCCTTTAGTCATACCTTTTGGTATTCCACCATATTTAAGCTCTCTCATTCTTTGCATTATATGACTTTTTTCAACCATTAAATCATTTAAAGCTAATTCATTCTCTTCAATCCTTTTTCTAGCGTCCTCTTGTAATTTAGCTAATGATGCAGGAATTTCATGGCCTTCTGCCATTTGTACACTAGCTATATTAGTATCTTTTTCAATAGCTTTTTCTAATTCTTTAATTTGCCTTGATACTTCTATTCTTCTCTTACCTAGTTCAAAATATTCAGCTTCTTTCTTTTCAATAATAACATTAAATTTATTAGCATTTTCATATGCTATATCAGTTATTTTATCAATTCTAGCTTTTTGTTCACTACTAAGTTCATTATCATTTTCAATTTGAAAAGCCTCATTCTTAACATTATCAAAAATTTCAAATCTTTTTCTAAGTTCTTCAAGACCATAATATTCAACATCAAGTTCTGCTAATTCTTCTAATTCAATAGTTTCTTGTAAAACTTGTTCTAATCTATCCATTCTAACATTCATTACTAATCACCTTGTTTCTTTGAATTATTAATAGTTTCTATTTTTTTATTCATATTATCACTAAACACTTTTAAAACCACATCAAGCACTTCTTTATTCTTCTCTTCTACAAAACCAGTACCAACATCCTTAAATACAACAAATGTATCTGTTGGCTCTTCTCCATTTAGTTTATTTGTGAAAAAATAAGTGTAACCATTACATTCAGTCTTATCAATAGTAATGTAATCATTACCCGCTAATTCAAAAATATCATTTAACTTAACACTATAATTCATATTGACTACTCCTTATTCTATAAAAATAATAACACATAATAAAAAATTAAGCAAATAAAAAAGTAAACATTTCTGTTTACTTATCTATTACTTCTATATCTTTCTTTTTCATCAAGAATTTTCTTTCTAAGTCTAATTGCATCAGGAGTAACCTCAACAAGTTCATCACTTTCTATAAATTCAAGAGCTTCTTCTAATGTAAATGTTTTAGATTTAGGTAATGTTATTGCTTCATCACTACCAGATGATCTTGTATTAGAAAATTCTTTATTCTTACATGGATTTACATTTAAATCATTTTCTCTATTGTGAATACCAATAATCATACCAGCATAAACATCAGTAGATGGTTCTATTAACATAGTACCTCTATCAAGTAAATTATAAAGAGCATATCCAAATGACTTTCCACTTTCCATAGAAACAAGAACTCCATTTTTCCTTCTAGCAATTTCACCAGCATAAGGTTTATATGAATCGAAACTTCTAACCATAATTCCTTCACCTTTTGTATTAGTTATGAAATTACTTCTATATCCAATTAAACCTCTTGTTGGAACTAAAAATTCAAGTCTAACATAATTATCTTCTGCAGGTTCCATTAATTCCATATTACCTTTTCTTTCACTTAAATCACTTATTATAGTTCCAGAATAATCATTAGGTACATTAATAACAACTCTTTCAAATGGTTCACACTTAACACCATCTATTTCATGAAAAATAACTTCAGGTTTAGAAACACTAAGTTCATAACCTTCTCTTCTCATATTTTCAATCAATATAGATAAATGTAATTCACCACGACCAGATACTTTAAATCCTTCATTTGAAGGTAATTCTTCAACTTCAAGACCAACATTTCTTTCAAGTTCTGCATGTAATCTATCTCTTAAATGTCTAGATGTTACAAATTTACCAACCTTACCAGCAAATGGACTACTATTAACTAAAAAGTTCATTGATAGAGTTGGTTTTTCTATTTCAATTTTTGGTAATGGATTAACATTATTAACATCACAAATTGTATCTCCTATTGATATTTCAGGACAACCAGCAACGGTAACTATATCACCAAAATATGCTTCTGTTACTTCTTTTCTCTTAATGCCTTCATTAACAAACATCTTACTAATTCTTTCTTTTGTTAATGTTCCATCGTTCTTAGATATAGCAACAGTTTCACCAACCTTAATTTTACCCTTATTAATTCTACCTATACCAAGTCTTCCAATATAATTATCATAATCAAGTGAAGAAATTTGAAATTGAAGTGGATCATCAATATTTCCTTCAAATGGTTTAGTAGTTTCAATAATAGTATCAAGTAATGGAGTTATATCATTATTATCATCATTTTCTTCATATCTAGCAACTCCATCTTTTGCTATACCATATATAATCTTAAAATCTAATTGTTCATTAGTAGCGCCTAGTTCACAGAATAAGTCAAAAGTCATATTAACAACTTCTTCTGCTCTAGCATCTTTTTTATCAATTTTATTGATAAAAAGAATTGGTCTAAGCCCATTTTGTAATGCTTCTTTTAATACAAATCTAGTTTGAGGCATTGGACCTTCAGCAGAATCAACTAATAGCACAACTGTATCAACTGTTTTAATAATTCTTTCTATTTCACTAGAAAAATCAGCATGTCCAGGAGTATCTACAATGTTCATTTTATACCCTTTATATCTGATAGAACAGTTTTTAGCTGTAATAGTGATTCCTCTTTCTCTTTCTAAATCTCCACTATCCATTACACAATCAACAACTTGTTCATTGTCCCTAAATACACCATTTTGTTTAAGCAGTGCATCTACTAAAGTACTCTTACCTGCATCTACATGAGCAACAACAGCAAAATTAATAATTTTATCCATAAATAACATCCCCTTTTGGTACCTATAAATAATACACTATTTTTACGATATTTTCAAGAAAAATTTAAATTTTTTTAAATTATCACTGACAATAATAAATTATCATTTAAAGTAAATGGCTAAAAAAATTAAATAATGGCAAAATATTACTAGGAGATAAATATGGAAAACACAGGCATATTTAAAGAAGAAAAAGAGCTTTATACGATTATCGGAAAAAATATCAGATATTATAGAAAACTCTATAGCCTCAACAAAAAAGAGATGACTCAAGAAGCACTCGCAGAACTTGCTAATGTTTCCACATCTCTAATTGGTAACCTTGAAAGTAAAAAAACCACACAAGGTATAAGTATTTATAATTTATATAAAATAAGTAAAATATTAAATGTACCTATTGAATACTTCTTTATTGATCGATAGTTATCTTATCAAAAAATTTATCAATTGAAATTCCTAGTACAATAGATATTTTATAAAGTGATAATAAAGATAATCCTTCACTCCCTTTTGTACTTTCAAACTTTCTAATAAATTCCGGAGATACACCAATATCAACAGCTAGTTGTTCTTGTGTTATACCACTTATTTTTCTATATTTAATTACATTATAAGCAATAGTTTCAATAATATTATCATCAAAATCAAAGTTTCTTTTAAATTTAGTCATAAAATCACCTAAATACATTTTATATTATTTAATAAATAAATTATGTAATGTTATACTATACAAAATATTCATATTATTTTATAATTAAATTAGGTGAAATTATGAATCAAGATAAGTTAAATAATATAATAGGTAAAAATATTAAAAAATATAGATTAGCTTATAAAAATGAAAAAATAACTCAAGAAAAACTAGCAGAATTAATAAATGTATCAGTTTCACTAATAAGTAGTTTAGAAAGTAATAAAACAAAAAAAGGAATAAGTATCAATAATTTATACAAAATCTCAGTAATTTTAAATGTTCCAATCAGTAAGTTTTTCGAGGAAAATAATGATAAATAAAAATGATATATTATTAAATGAATACATAATTAATAGTTCAGATTTATATGAATTAATAAATAATGAAGAATTCAACTTTAAAACAAAAAAACTAAATTTAAATAAAAAAATAAATCCAAAAAGTAAATTAATTCATAAAAATGGTATAACATTACTTGAACTAATCATATTTAATATAGATAACTATATTTCATTTTTAAAACAAAATTTAATGATTAATCAGCTTGAAATAAGATATATAGCATATTTAACAATATATGAAAATAATTACCTTTTTGAAGAAAAATATTATTATGACAATATAGAATATTTTAACAAATTGTTTAAAAAAATATTAATGAGTAAATATAATAAAAATGTTAATATTTTGTTAAAATATAAAACAATTAATATATATGACTATAATAAATTATTAAAAATAATAAATAAAAACAAAAATAGAGCATATATTTATTTTGAAGATATAAATCAAAATAATGCTCTATATTATTTAAGTATTTATGAATATAATGATTCTATTTAACAAATATATCATTAGCACTCTTATAACAGAAAGTAACTCTATTAGTTCCTTTCTTTTTTTCTTTAATTAAATAGCCTTTCTCAACCAATTTATTTAAAACCTTATTAACAGAATTAATATGTAAATTACAATCATTAACAATATCAGCAGTAGTAAAAACAATTCTTCTAAGGATTTCAGGATACACCTTATAAATAGTACTACCACCTATCTCAGTTTTAAATTCTTCTAAATCTCTTTTATATAATTTATTTAATCTCTTAATTTTTTTAACATTTAAATTACACTGTTCAACAATACATTGAAGCATAAATTTAACAAAATGTATAACATCATTATCCTCAGTACTAAGCATAGTAAAATATGTATTTCTTAAATTATCTATACTTTCACTAATAAATAATATTGGAGGTTCATTTTTATAAAATGAATATTGTATTGGAATAATAATTCTACCCATCTTACCATTATTAGACATATATGGATGTATTTTTTCAAATTGATAATGAGTTAAAATTGTACTTATAAATGCTTCATCAGTTTTAGAATTAATATAATCGCATAGATTTTTCATAAGTGAATTAAGTTCTGTGTGTACTGGTGGTATAAAGGACACACTAGATCCAGCTATACCAGGTTTTAATAAATAGGTTTGAGTTTTTCTTAAATGCCCACTACCCTTAGTAGAATTATCTTTTTTAAGACCAGCTAATAATGTCTTATTAATTTTATTAAATACATCTAATGAAAAACCATTTTTATTACTAGCAGTCAAACCAACTAGCAAACTTTTTTTAATATTAGTATACAAAATAGATGTATTACTTTTATTCATATATGTCATATAAAACATATCTTCTTTATTAACTTTAGCATTATCAATCTTAAATGAATAAAATATATCATTAACAAAAGCATTTTCTAAAAAGCATTTATAATCATATGACATATTTTTTAAATACCCTTTATATTCTCCATATGCTTCCTTAGCTTCACACAACAGATTTAAAATATCACTTGGTATATTAATTTCATAAGGTAATTTCTTAGCTTTATATGGTTCCATAATCATATCCTCCTGATTAAATATTAACACAATTTCAAATAAAAATATACATATTTTTTATTAAATATGTATATTAATTAATAAACTTTTGGAAAATCCATTAATCCTTCTGTCTTTCCTTCTCTCCAATATATTTTGTTATTCTTAACTTCAAAGCTATAAGTTACTTTGTATTTATAGTCATCATCATTTTTTTGATAATAAAATACAAGTTCAGATACACCATCATTATTGCTTTCAAATACAAATGATGTATCATCATGACTTACTTCTTTTAAACTATCATTATTTATTTCATAAGTCCAATTCTTACTTTCATCAAGCTCTTTATAGTCAATAGTGACAGTATCCTCAAAAACACTTAACAGCTTTTCATCTAACTTTGGTTCATAAAACATAATACCAACAAGTCCCACAATAGTTAAAACAAATATAACTACAAATCTCATTAACACTCCTTAATAAACAAAAAACAACCAGTCCTGATAAAACTTGATTGTTTCGAGTTTCGAAAAAACTAATTATGAATCATTTATTTTATAACAATAATTATAAAATAAATACTTCTAAATATTATCAGTATTTAGCATAATTACTTATCATTTTGAGTTTTTCTTTCTCAACGATATACCATTTGTCCTTAGTAGATAAGTATTCTATTTCTTAAATTAATAAGAATATTTATTATTTATATAATGTAAGTAATATTAATTTATAAATAAGATAGATATATAAATTTATAATAATTTAATATTATAAATAAACATATAATTGAAATATAAATTTTAATATACCCAATATAAATAATGAAATAAATATAGAATTTTTTCACTAAAATAATTTAGATTATATTTTATTATATAATATATAAATAATTAAATTTAAATATTACTAATAATTTATATAACCAATTATCTATTGGACAATATTATTATATGAATTATATTTTAAATTGTCAATACTTTTTTTAAAAAAATTAAAAAAATTGCAATTTGCAATTTTTATTTATCATGTAATAAATTACTTTTATCACTATAAGATGTATGCAATAATTTAAAACTCTTTTCACTTAAAGGTTTATTTAAGAATTCCTTGTATAAAATTTTTAATTCTTTATTATCATGAGCACATCTAATAGCCCTATGAACATCAATAGATTCAATTCCCTTAGATCGTTCTTCTCTTATCTTATCAAGTTTAGGTATAGCACAAAGAGGTTGACCTCCCCCGCCAATACACCCACCTTTACAATTCATTACCTCAATAAAATGAAATTTTTTATAATAATCATTTTCAAGTAATTTCTCTAAGTTTTCCATTTGTTGAACAACTGCAACTCTAAGTCTATACTTGCCAATCATAACAGTAGCTTCTTTTATTCCTTCAAACCCTCGAAGTTCATTAAAAACAAGTTCGTCTTTTTTTATATTGTGTTTTGTCATAATTCTATACAATGTTCTAATAACTGATTCACAAACACCACCAGAATTTCCAAATAAAACTCCACCTCCACTACTTTCTCCCATCATTTT
Source organism: Mycoplasmatota bacterium (assembly GCA_022774645.1). Taxonomy (GTDB): domain Bacteria; phylum Bacillota_I; class Bacilli_A; order RF39; family UBA660; genus CAG-1000. The sequence continues at coordinate 68,049 of JALFKQ010000035.1, forward strand.
ATCAAATGGAGTATCAGATAAACTAGCTAAGTTTATGTCATCTTCTTTTAACATAATTCCAAGTTCACTTGTTGTAATTACATAATCAATATTTGGAGTATATTCTCTTGCTTCCATCTTTTTAGATGTACAAGGTGTAATTGCTACTGTTACTATCTTAGATGGATCAATACCTCTTTTCTCACAAAAATATGACTTTATAATTGCACATTGCATACCAATTGGACTTTTACAAGTTGATAAATTAGACAATATTTCAGGATGATATGTCTCTGCATATTTTACCCAAGCAGGACAACAACTAGTAAATTGTGGTATTGGTCCTTTATTTGTTAGTCTTGCTGCAAATTCAGCAACTTCCTCTAAAATAGTTAAATCAGCTCCAAATGCTGTATCAAAAACATAATCAAAACCAGACTTCTTTAAAGCAGTAACTATCTTACCCTCTGCATTTACACCTGCTTCCATATTAAAACATTCACCAATAGCAACTCTAACAGCAGGAGATATAATTGATATAACAATCTTATCATTAGAATTAATTATATCCTTTACATCTCTAAATGAATATTTAGGTATCATTGCTCCTGTGGGACAATTCAAAATACATTGACCACAGCCGATACAAATAGGTTCTTTACACTTATTTAAATCATATCTTAAGTTAACAATGTTTTCACAAGTTTTTTTACACTGACCACAATTAATACACTTTTCAGGAATCCTACCAATTGCATGATTGTTAGAACTTATTCTTACTTTCTTATCTTCTTCTTTATCATTAATTATTTTATCTACCTTAATTTCTAATGCAGCATCAACAACAGAATCAATAATTGCATCTAACGCACTAGAACTAGCAGTCTCATCTCTTTCTTCAAACTCCCTGGCACCACACATAGGGCAAACATAATCATCAGATATTTTATCAACTGAAACCAAATACCCACATAACTTACAAATATATTTTCCCATACTGCCTCCTTTTTAATAAAATAATTATATCATACTTTTAGTATTTTTATTTGTTTTATTAATTTCAAAATAAAAAGTAGTTCCTTTATTAATTTTACTATCAACACCATATTTAAAGTTATGACTATCAAGTATAGTCTTAACAATAGATAATCCAAGTCCAGTACCAACAGCATTTCTCTTATGTTTTTTCTCATTATGATAATACTTATTCCAAATATATTTAATATCCTCTTTTTTTATTCCTTTTCCAGTATCTCTTATTTTAACAATAACTTTTTTCTTTTCATTAACAAGATTAATATAAACAGTTTTATCATCGCCAGTATAATTAATAGCATTATTAATCAAATTATATATAACCTGTTCAATTCTCTTCTTGTCTCCCATAACCATAATAGGATCTTCATTATCATAAACAAATTGATATCCTTCTGAATCAATAAGTATATAATATCTTTTTATAACATCTCTTATTAATTTATCCAAATCAAATTCTTCTATTTTAAGTTCGTAAGTGTCAGACTGTAGTTTAGATAAATCCAATATATCACTAACAAGTATATTTAATCTATCAGTTTCCTCGATTATTATATTTAAATTCTCATTTCTTTTTTGAACTGACATGTTTTCAAAATCTTTTATCATTTCAGCATAAGCTTTAATCATTGTAAGTGGTGTTTTTAAATCATGGCCTACATTAGCAAGTAAGTCTCTTCTTAATTCATCTGTTTTAGATAATTCATTCTTAGCAAGATCAAATGTGGAAGCCAGTTCCCTTATTTCTTCTATTTTACTATCGGTAGAAAACTTAACATTAAAGTTACCCTCAGCAAGTCTTCTTGCTTGAGAACTTAAATCTACAATTGGTTTTGAAATAAGTCTTGATATAAAATAACCTATAATTAATGAAATAGAAAATATTATTATAGATATATATAAGAACTGACTTTTTAAAAGTCTAATTGAAGCATCAAGAGGTTGTATAGATGAATTTAAAAATATATAAACATCATCGTTATATTTTAATGCTCTAACTAATGTTTTATTATTAAATCTATTATTATTAAATATCGTAGTAGATTCAGTTTTACCACTTTCAACAAATGATTTAACATATTCTGTACCAGTTTTTGAATCTCCAATTAAACAACCTTGATTATACATATTAGATATTATATTAATACTACCATTATGATAAACAGAAATACATATTCCGTATTCGTAAGCAATATCTTCAAGCTTATAAACATCAAGATCTTTAGTTGTTTTTAAATTGTTAATCACATCATTTAATTGATTAGTTTTATAAATTTCATAAAAATAATTTAAAAGAAGTATCTGCATAAAAAAAAGAAATAGTAAAATAAAGTATGAAAATCCCATAAGAAATGCCCATACTATATGTCTAATTTTACTATTCTTTAATTTCAAACTTATACCCCATTCCTCTAACAGTAGTTATTAAATCTCTATACTCCTTTAAATTATTTCTAAGCATTTTTATATGTGTATCTATTGTTCTATCATTACCTAGATAATCATAATTCCATACATTATTTAAAAGCTGTTCTCTTGATAAAGCAATACCTTTATTACTTATAAAGTACACAAGTAAATCATATTCTTTTGGTGTTAACATAAGTTCTTTATCTTTTATATACACAGCATGTCCCAAATAGTCTACCTTTAAGTCTTTATAAACAAATGTATTTTCTTCACCTTTATATCTTTTTAATATTGCATTTATTCTTGCCATTAATTCTTTTGGACTAAATGGTTTAGTCATATAATCATCTATTCCTAAATCAAATCCAGCTAGTATATCATATTCTTCACTTCTTGCTGATAACATTATAGTTGGAGTATTATATCTTTTCTTAATTTCTTTATAAGCTGTAAAGCCATCCATTTTAGGCATCATTATATCCATTATTATAAAGTCAGCATCTCCTGCTTTTTCAAGAGCTTCCACACCATTTTCAGCCTCTATAACATCATATTTATTTTCAAAACAATACTCTTTAATAACATCTCTAATTAACTTTTCATCATCAACTATTAATACTTTCACCCGTATCACCTCATATAAAAATATAATATCATATTGTGAAAAAATAGTGAAAAAAATATGTATTATATATAAAAATTAATAATACATATTACAATTAAATCCATTACATTTTATTTTATATTTATCTACAACTCTTTTATTTTTAACAACATAAACAATTGGATATACATCATTAAAATTATTTCCAAGTTTATTTAAGTTTTTATAGTCCTTACTATTTAATGATGATGAATCCACATAATAAACATTACTATCAAAATTAATCCATTTTTCAATTATATCTAAACTAAGAGCACATTCAACAGTACTACAAGAATTACCAATAAAGATTATTTTAGAATATTCATCACTATTATAAATTTCATTTATTTTACTTGTATTTATCTTTATTAAATTTAATACTGTATTTTTAGATTTTTTATATTCACCTATACTCATATTAAAATATTTACTAAATTCATGATTTAAACTATCAAGATTAGATAAATAAAAATAATTATCAACCTTATCAATATTAAGTATTATATAATCTTCATTAATTTCTTTAACATAAATACTTTTATTACAATTCAATTTAATTTCTTTTTTCTTAGAATTATAATTATATCTAGTACATTTATCAAATGAGTCACTTTCATTATTGTTAGTAGGTATTATATAAGAAAAATTATCCCCACTTATATTTATCACATCATAATAACCAGTTTTATAATTATATTTATACCAATTCTTATTAAATATTTTTTCATCCAAAGACTTATCATTAAATATATATAATAATGATATTGATACAAGTACAATAAACACACCAACGATTACTATTATCTTATTATTTTTCATACTATAATGATAACAAAAAACAAGTAACTTTTCAATTACTTGTTAGTATTAGCATAATAATTAAACTCACTAATTTCCTTTGACACCGCATCCAAATCATCAGCATCACTTTCATCATCTAATACTTCATCTATCATAAATATTAATTCATCTATTGATGAACATTTATTAGGATCAATTGAATATTTTAATAAAACACTATATTGATAATCTGAAAGAAATATTCCTTTTTTGATTTCTTTATGCATATATTTTTCATCAAATAAATCATCTATATTTACTTTATCACCATTTATTTTCATTGTTTCTCCTAAGAAAAAAATCACTATTAATCAGTGATTCCATATTTGTCTTTGAATTTTTGTACATTTCCAGTCTTAACAGTTTTGAATTTTCCTGTATAGAATGAATGGCATTTATTGCATGATTCTAATTGAATTTCATCTTTTGTAGATTTAACTTCGAATTCATTACCACATGCACATTTAACTTTACATACCTTTTGTACTGGATGTATTCCCTTTTTCATATCTATCCTCCTCGCCATAACTTATAAACAGTTATAGAAATAACTTCACGATGTATTATACATAAGTTTAATAAGAAAATCAAGTATAATTAATCATTTTGAAGTAATTTTACAGATTTATATAGCTCATAATTACCATTGTTCGATAGTTTAAATGTTTTAAAACTAGAAATATTTTCTTTATTCTTTGTTAAATCAAACATATTTATGTAATTATAATTTTTATATAATTTATTTAAATTATTATTATCTTTATTAATACAATAATTACCAATAATAATTATTTTAGCTGTTGATATCTTGTTAATAACATTAATCAAGTTATTCAAGTCATCATATATTTTTTTATCATATTCTTTTAAAATACTATCGGATTTATTGCATTTATTAAAATATTCTTCATTATTAGCATTTAAAATAATAATATTAGATTTTGATATTAATTGATTTAAATATATTTTTTTATTTTTAGAAACTACATATTTATTATTTTTTATATCATTAAGAATATCTTTATAATTATTTTTATCAAGAGTAAATAATTCATTAAAAAATACAACATCATTTTTTAAATCATCATACAAATATTTATCATATGTTTTATATTCATTATTAGTTAAATGATTATCACCTAACATTAAAATAGATTTTCTATTTGTAAGTGTCACATCATAAATAATAAATGAGAAAATTAAAGCCAAGAAAAAAATAACGAGTATTTTTATTTTCATAAGATTCACCTATTAAATATTACTCAGTTATTTCTATTTTAGCACCAACATTTTTTAATTTGTTAATTAAATCTCCATATCCTCTTAAAATATATTCAGAATTATCTATATGACTTATACCATCTGCAATTAAAGCTGCTATTAATAGTGATGCTCCACCTCTTAAATCAGTAGCAACAACATCAGTTCCTTTTAATTTAACTGGACCATTTATTTCTAATTTGTGATCAGATAATATTTTAGTATCAGCACCCATTTTATTCAATTCAATCGTATTTTTAAATCTATTTTCATATATTGTTTCTTCTATCATAGATTTACCATTTGCTTGAGTTAACAATGCAGTTATTGGTTGTTGTAAATCAGTTGGAAATCCAGGAAAAGCAAGGGTTTTTATTTTAGTTGGTTTTAACTTATTACATCTAGATATTGTAAGAGTATCACCATCTATTTCATAATGAACTCCTATTTCTTTTAGTTTTATTAATAATGCTTCAATATGTTCTTTTATAATACCTTTTATTTTAAGATTTTCACCTAAAGCTGCTCCAATTATTATATAAGTTCCACTTTCTATTCTATCTGGAAACACTTCTATAACACTTTCACCAAGAGGACATTTTCCTTCAATTTCTATTCTTTTGGTACCTGCACCTCTTATCTTAGCTCCCATATTAATTAAAAATGAAGCCACATTAACTATTTCAGGTTCCATCGCAGCATTTTCGATAACGGTTGTGCCCTCTGCGCCAATAGCAGCAAACATTACATTAATAGTTGCTCCAACGCTTGGAAAATCAAAATATATTTTCTTACCTATTAATTTATTAGCTGTAATAATGTATCTATTTTTTATTATTTCTACATGAGCACCTAATTCTTCAAATCCCTTTATATGAATATCAATAGGTCTTGCACCAATGTTACACCCACCAGGAAAAGATATTTCAACTCTTCCAAATCTAGCAAGCAAAATACCCATAAAATAATACGAAGCTCTCATTTGTACACTTAATTCTTCTGGTATTGGTTTGTTCATAACATTAGTAGAATCTATATATAGTGCATCATTTTTATGTTCAACTTTACAATTTAATAATTCCATTATTTTAATCAAATATTCTATATCACTAATCTCAGGAACATTATAAATAACAGTCTTACCCTTAGATAATATTGCCATCGGAACAAGTGCTACTGCACTGTTTTTAGCACCACTAATTTTAACTTCACCACTAAGAGGTTTATTACCACTTATAGTTATTCTTGTCATAAAAATCAATAACCTTTCTAATTAATAATATACTATTAATCAAGGTTTTAATCAATGAATTATACATTTTATGAAAAAATATTTACATTAAAACAATTTTTTAAAGATTTCTAATATTTTAAAATCATATTTTATCTCTTCATCAAAATTATCATCTATCATACATAAAGGAGGATATAAAATACACCAATAATTATTTCCTTTTGCTTCTCCAATAGATACCACTAATGATTCATACTCTCCTTCTTTATAAGTAATTCCATTATATTTTTTAACTGGAAAATAATTCATACCATAATTTACATCAAAATTCATATTATAGTTATTATTATTAAAAAGTCTTTCTATCTCTTCTTCAATATTGCTTATATTATTAATAATATTTTTTCTAGTAACATCTTTATCATTATAATCATTAAAAACATATTTAGATATTTTATTAACAACCATTTCTTTCATAAGAATATCTTTACTAGAATTACTATTAGAAATAACCCTAAATCTAATCGCATCATTATTACTATAATTTTCAACATTAAAAAGTATTACACCTATAACAAATAATATTATGATTAACAATTTTTTCATTTAAAAACCAACCTTTCAAATACATATTGGTTGGTTTTATTATTTTTTATTCATTAATTATAAATAAATATCTATCTCTTCCTGTTAAATCCTTTTCAATTTTAATAACCGAATCATTAAAATAACTCTTAGCAATATCATAAATAAGATTTCCTTGCCACCATCCTATTTCAAATGCTATAAGAAATTTATCATTTAAAAACTTTTTAGCATTTTTTATTATTATTTCATAAAAATATAGACCTTCATTATCAGCATATAAAGCAATATTTGGTTCGTATTTTTTAACAGAATCCATTATTACTTCATTTCTACTTATATATGGTGGATTACTTACAATAACATCAAATTTACCATTAATATTACTAAAAATATCACTTTTAACATAATTTATATCTAAATTATTAATTTTAGCATTATTTAAAGCCATTTTTAGAGCTTTATCAGATATATCACATCCAGTAACCATAGAATTAAGTTTATCCTTTAAAACAATTGAAATTGCTCCACTACCAGTGCCTATATCTAATATATTGATTTTATCATTAAACATTTTATTACAAATATTAATAACTTTTTCAACTAAATATTCAGTTTCATATCTAGGAATTAAAGTATCTTCACTAACATTAATTCTATATCCATAAAAATCAACATATCCAATTAAATATTGTATAGGGTAACCATTTTTCAATAATTCATAATCATGTTCAATATCTTTACTAACAGCTATTAATTCTTCAGCTTCTCTTCTTGATATTCCAAGAGAAATAATCTTATTTATCATTACTCTCTTCCATTCTCATTCTTTCATCTTCAGCAATCAAAGCTTCAATTAAGTCTTCAAGATTACCTTCCATAATCTTATCTAAATGCATAACCGTATAGTTAATTCTATGATCAGTAAGTCTATTCTGAGGATAATTATAAGTTCTTATTTTTTCAGCTCTATCACCTGTTCCAATCTTATTTCTTCTTTCATTACCAAGTTTTTCATCTTGTTCTCTTTGTTTTAAATCATAAAGTCTTGTTTTAAGTATTTGTAATGCTTTCTCTTTATTCTTGATTTGACTTCTTTCAACTTGACAATAAACAACTATATTTGTTGGAATATGAGTAATTCTAACAGCAGAATCAGTTGTATTAACACATTGTCCCCCTGCTCCACTACTTCTTGTAATATCTACTCTAATATCACTATCTTTTATTTCAACATCAATTTCTTCTACTTCTGGCATAACAAGAACAGTAGCAGTTGATGTATGTACTCTACCAGCACTTTCAGTTTCAGGAACTCTTTGTACTCTATGAGCACCACTTTCATACTTAAGTTTAGAATAAACACTCTCGCCACTAAGCATAAATTCTATTTGAGAATATCCACCACTTTCACCAGGCACTTCATGAGTTACATCCAATTTCCATCCTTGCTTTTCAGCATATTTAAAATACATTCTAAACAAATCGCCAGCAAATATATTAGCTTCATCACCACCAGCAGCTCCTCTGATTTCCATAACAACATTCTTTTCATCATTAGGATCCTTTGGTAAAAGTAATATTTTCAATTTTTTCTCATATTCTTCTTTTTCACTATGTAAATTTTCTAATTCTTCATTAGCAAAATCTTTCATTTCTGGATCATGAGCCATTTCCTTAGCTGCTTCTATATCATCTAATATTGTATTATATTTTTTATATGCATTAACTATTGGTTCAATTGAATTTTTTTCTTTTGAAACAACTTGCATTTTTTTATAATCTTCATATATTTCTGGTTTTAATAACTCATTGCATAAATAATCATATCTTTCTTGTATAATTTCTAATCTTTCTTTCATATTTCCATCCTTTCAAATATTAATATTTAAGAAAACCAGCTACAAGTCAGATTCATCTTCATATCCTTCATCAACAATAACTAAATCTTTAAGATCATCATCACTATCATCATCTTCCATATCATCGATAGTATCATAATAATCTCCTTCTTCTTCAGTATTATTATCTTCTTCTGGACTTTCTACTTCAATATCATCCTCCATATCATCTTCTAAATCTTGAATATTTATTTCAGATGTATGATTTTCTCTTAAATCCCAATATCCTTTTTCTAATTGTATAAATCTTTTTTCAGTAGCAAGTAAAGTAAAAAAGTCCCCAATTTGATTTTCATATTCTTTATCTGTCATACCTAAAGCATCACATATAATTTTGAAAATATCAGTGATTTTCATCTTCTTGCCTTTCTCTTTTAATATTATATAAGCAATATCATCAAATTGCATTGTTTCTAATGTATCTTTATCTATTGATTTTAATTTCATTATAATTAAGCCTCCTCTAAGCCTTTCTTTCTTTCCATTAAAATTATACTTATTTTTTATAATAAATCAAGTATTTTTTTATTCATTTTATTACATACTAAATATTAAGGAAATATATATGAAAAAAATAACATTAATTATAAAAATATTTATATTTTTATTCTTCACTTGTATTATAGTAAATATGAGTTTTTATGCTTATGCTTTTATCACACCAAAATTTCAAATTAACACTAGTAAAAACATAACTTACTATGATTCTAAAAACAATGATATACTTAAAGATAATGTAGAAAACGACTTTATAGAACTTAAAAAAATAAATAAATATGTCACAACTGCTATAGTATCTATTGAAGATAAAAATTTTTATTCACATAAGGGATTTGATTATTTAAGAATTCTTAAAGCAATGCTAGTTAATATTAAAAGTGGAAAAATAAAACAAGGTGCATCTACTATATCTCAACAATATGTTAAAAACCTTTACCTAACATTTGATAAAACTTGGAATAGAAAAATAGAAGAAGCACTTTTAACCCTTGAATTAGAAACTCATTATAATAAAGATGAAATATTAGAAGGATATCTTAACACAATAGATTTTGGAGCTGGAAATTATGGTATAAAAGAAGCTAGTAAATATTATTTTAATAAAGAGCCAAAAGATTTAACACTCGAAGAAGCAACAATATTAGTCGGAATACCTAGAAATCCAAGTTACTATAATCCGATTAACAATTACGATGCCGCTAAAAAAAGACAAAAAGAAGTTTTAAATAGTATGGTAAGAAATAAGTACATAACAAAAAAACAAATGGAAGAAGCTTATAATAAAAAATTAAATTTTTATGGAAAAAATGAGAAGGTTGAATTATCTAGTATTTATTATTATAAAGATGCTATTTTAAGTGAATTAAAAAATATAAAAGGACTTCCAAGTTCACTTTTAGATATGGATGGTTTAAAAATATATACTAATTTAGATATAGATATACAAAAAGAATTAGAACACAATATAGATAATGAAATGAAAGATACAACATTGCAAGTAGCATCAATTGTCATAGAACCAAATACAGGAAAAATAGTTGCTCTTATTGGTGGAAAAGATTATTCTAAATCACAATTTAATAGAGTAACATCATCAAAAAGACAAGTAGGATCAACTATCAAACCATTATTATATTACTCAGCTCTTGAAAATGGTTTTACCCCATCAAGTACATTTCTAAGTGAAAGAACAACATTTAATTTAGGAAATACAACATATTCTCCTAAAAATGCTAACAATATTTATGCTAATAAAAATATATCAATGTTAACAGCACTATCATACTCAGATAATATTTATGCTATGAAAACTCACTTATTTCTAGGCATGGATAATCTTAGTAAAATGGGTAAAAGATTAAAAATCAGTACACCAATTAAAGAAAATGCATCATCAGCTCTTGGAACAACAGAAATAAATATGATTGATTATAGTAATGCATTTATAACATTAGCAAATGAAGGTGAACATACAACACCTCACATAATAGAAAAAATAACAGATAATAATGATAGAGTTTTATATGAATTTAAATATCAAAATGAAAAAATATTAAATAAAAAATATGTTTATATATTAAATAATCTATTAACAGAGACCTATGATTATAGAATGATTGGATACACTTCTCCAACATTACTTAACATTTCAAATGAACTTGATAGTAAATATGCAGTTAAAAGTGGTAGTACTGAAACAGATTATTGGACTATTGGATATAATAAAAACTATTTAATGATGGTTTGGACAGGCAATGATAACAATAACAAAGTTATTGGAAAAGATTCAAAAATAACTAAAAAAATATGGTCAAAGACAATCACAAATATTAAAACTAATAAAAAAGAGTGGTATGAAATTCCAAAAGGAATAACAGCTAGTACTATAAACCCACTTACTGGTGAATACAAAGATAATGGTATAGTTTGTTTTTATGAAAAAGGTACAGAACCAAATTATATAGAAAAATTTGCAAATTAAAAATAGTAGAAATTAATCTACTATTTTTTGTTACTATTCTTCTATTTTTTCTCCACAATTACTGCAGAATTTTCCAGTTACAGGAGTTCCACATTTAGGACAAACTTTTTCTTCTTTCTTTTCTTCTTTTTTAGCAAAGATTGTACCAATCTCTGGTTGATTAGTTTCTGGTTTATAACCTTCAACATCAGAACCTTGATTTGCAGCATTCATCATAGAACCAGCTGCTCCGCTTGCCATATTCATTCCCATGAATCCCATCATAGATCCATTTTCATTACTTGCAGCACTTCTAAGAGCGTCAGCTGAAGCTGAAGCCATTAATCCAGATTGTAAATTCTTATTAGAGAATATTGTAGCCTCATCTATCTTATTTACTTTAACCATTGATTCATCAGTTAAATTAATATCACTTAAAGCAACATCAGTAACTTCTAAACCATAATTTTTTCTCCAAGATTCATCTAAACATACATTCATTTCATCTGAAATATCAGAATTATATAATCCCATATCGCCAAATGAAACTTTATTTTTTCTCATAACAACAGAAATTGCTTGAGTTAATTTTTCTACAAACTTACTTTGTAATTGGCTACCAACTACTTCTTCATAAGTAACAGTATCAGATGGATTAGCACCAATAACACTATTTACTAAAAGTATTGGATCAACTACTTTAAAAGCATATTCACCAAAGAATGTTACTTCTAACATACCATATTTTTCATCAGTAATTTTCTTTGGTTGTGGTGAACCAAACTTATTGCCAGGAATATTTAATAAATTTACATAGTAAACTCTTTGATCCTTAGCTGTTTGACCTCCATAAGTAAATCTTTTACCAATAGTCTTAAATGTATCTATAATACCTTTTCCAAGACCACCAGTAAATATACTTGGCTCAGTACTAGTATCAAAATAGAAAGTACCAGCATCCGCAGTAAATTCCTTTATTTCTCCATTTTCAATAATCATCATTGCCATTCCTTGTGGAACTACAATTGTACTACCATTAGTAATAATTCCTTCCGAAGGATTTTTATTACCTTTTCCATGATTAACAATTCCTCTTTGTATTAAAACATTTTTAGAAATTGCAGGACATGTCACAAACTCCTTAAATTGATCACCTAAGGCAGTAGTTGTTGCCTCAGATAAAGCTTTAATAAGACCCATAATTATTACCTCTCTTCTCTTAATCTAATTCAATTATAACATCTTTATGAATAAATGAAATATTTTATTTATTTGAGTGTAAAGTAAAAAGAACTCTATTTAGAGTTCTTATCAATTTCAATTATTATTTGATATGAATCAGTTAAATCTAATTCTGTTGTAGTAATTAAATTACTTACTTCATCCAAACTAGAAATAAAATCCCTTACCTTATTAATTACATTAGGCAAGTTAACTGAACCATCTTCTTCAATCAATGAATCTCTATCAAAATTTTCTTCTTCAATTTCATCAGTTGATTCTTCATAGTTTACAGGAACTGTTTCAGTAACTGTATTTGCTGGTTCAACTGGATTTTCAGGTAAAACCTCTGTAGTTTCTGCAACTATAGGAGTCAACTCTTGTGAATTATCTATTGCATTAGCATAAGATTCTTTATCAAAATTTGTTTCTGTTATATTAGGAGTTGAAGTTGTTTGAAATGGATTTATAATTTCAGATTCATCAACATACTCAGTCATTGTTGCTTTTGCTTCAGGTTCTATTTTAACAACTTCTGGTACTTTTATATCTAAATATTCTTCAACTTGTTTATTTCCTAACATTTGTTCCTTTGATTCTACTTTAGGTTCAATTTTCAAGAATCTTTTAATATCATCTGGTAATTCTTCTTGTTCTTTATTTTTATTTAATATTGCACTTATTTCTTCTTCTGTTTGTTTTACAGTAAGTTTTTCTGTAATAATCTTATTTAATAAATTCTTTTGCATATCAGCATCAGGAAGTGATAATAAACTTCTAGCATGTCTTTCTGATATTCTATTATATAAAAGAGCATTTTGTACTTCTTTTGGTAGATTTAAAAGTCTCATCTTATTAGCAATAGATGATTGACTTACACCTAATTTAGAAGCCATATCTTCTTGTGTAAATCCTCTATCCATTAGCTTTTTATATGATTGTGCTTCCTCAATAACAGACAAATTCTTTCTTTGTAAATTTTCTAATAATGCTATCTCAGCACTTGTATTATCATCTGTATTATTAATAATTGCAGGAACCTTTTTAAGACCAGCCAAACAAGAAGCTTTATATCTTCTCTCACCAGCAATAATTTCATACTTATCCCCTATATTTCTAAGTACAATAGGTTGAATAACACCATATTTTATAATAGAATTAGCAAGTTCATTTAACTCTCTTTCATCAAAAGCTAACCTTGGTTGAAATCTATTAGGAATAATATCCTCAATAGGTATATAATAAATTTTTTCTTTTTCTTTGTTTTCTTCCATAATATTATCCTTTTTCCCTACTAATATTCATTTTAAAGCATTTTAAAGTTTTTATCAAGTTAATAACAAGATATTTATTATTTATTTTTATATGTTTTTAAGATAGCACTATAACTTCTAGGATACTTTTTATCAGTTATCTTGTTTTTTATATATATTGGTATACATCTATATGCATTTGTAATTGGTAATTCATACTCTATTTTATTTTTAAAAGATAAGTTAAATTTATTAATTATTTGATTAGCAATTTTTATTTCCTCATCAATATTTGATTTTAAAGGCATTAATAAACCACCCACTTTTAACAAAGAAGTAGATAATTCAATAATAATTGGTAAAGCTGTTACAGCTCTACAAGTAACTATATCAAAAATTTCTCTATTTTTAACTGCATACTCTTCAACTCTACCATTTACTATATTGACATTATCTAATTCTAATTCTTGTTTAATTAAATTAAGAAATAAACATTTTTTGGCATTAGATTCAATCAAAGTAAGATTAATATTATTAAAAACTATTGCTATTACCATACCAGGAAAACCAGCACCAGTTCCAAAATCTAATAATGTTTTTTTATCATTTAAATAACCAGTATTATTTAAACATAATGAATCATAAAAATGTAATAAAAATACATCTTCATAAGAAGTAATAGTCGTCATATTAAACTTTTTATTATATTCAACTAATAACTCATAATATTTATATAGTTTATCATATAATTCATCAGTTATTTCAATATTAATATTCTTACAATATTTTTTAAATTTTTCTTTATTCATTATTATATTCCTTTTTTAAATATACAAGTAACATCGTTATATCGGATGGATTAACACCACTTATTCTTGATGCTTGACCTATTGTAATTGGTCTTACTTTATCAAATTTTTGCCTTGCTTCTGTTGCTATATTTGGTACTTTATTATAATCAATATCACTAGGTATTTGCTTATCTTCAAGCTTTAACATCTTATTAACTTCAGCTCTTGTTTTATCAATATATCCTTTATATTTAATTTCAGTTTCAACCATCAATGCAACATTTTCATCATATTTTTTATTCATATAATTTAATAAATCATATATTGATATTTCAGGCCTTTTAACTAAATCTTTTAATGATATTCTTCCATAAATATTAGAAGAATTTAATGAACTCAAAAATTCATTTACCTCTTTTTTAGGAGTTAAATATGTTTCCTCTAAATATTTTTCTAATTCTTTCATATAATTTATAGTTTTCTTATATATATCATATTTTTCATTATTTATTAAACCTAAATCTCTTCCATATTCAGTTAGTCTTATCATAGAATTATCATGTCTTAATAACAATCTAAACTCAGCTCTTGATGTTAATAATCTATATGGTTCTGTAATTCCTTTATTAATTAAATCATCTATTAACACACCAATATATGCTTCATTTCTTTTTAATATAAATGGTTCTTTTCCTTGAATTTTAAGGACTGCATTTATACCAGCCATTAAACCTTGGGCTGCTGCTTCTTCATATCCACTAGTTCCATTAATTTGTCCAGCAGTATATAAATTTTCTAATACTTTATTTTCTAATGTTAATTTTAATTGTAATGGATCAATAGCATCATATTCAATAGCATAACCATATTTAGTTATAACAACATTATGCAGACCGTCCATAGTTTTTAATAGTTTTTCTTGTATATCATGAGGCATAGTAGTAGAAAATCCACCTACATAATATTCAATATCATCACTTCTTTCAGGTTCTAAGAATATTTGATGTCTATCTTTATCATTAAATTTAACAACTTTATCCTCGATTGAAGGACAATATCTAGGACCAACTCCCTTTATCATTCCGCTATATAAAGCACATTTATCAAGGTTATCCATAATTATTTTATGAGTTTCTTTATTTGTATAAGTCAAATAACAAGGTCTTTGATTATTAACATCATAACTTGCTTTATAAAAGTTACTAAATGTTAGTGGTATTTTATCTCCTTCTTCAACTTGCACTTCATCAAAATTGATACTATTTTTTAATATTCTAGGAGGTGTTCCAGTTTTAAGTCTGATAAGTTTAATCCCATTTTTAGCTAATGAATCACTTAAAAACATAGAATTTTTTTCACCATGTGGACCTCCTTTATGTTTTTCATGACCACACATTATATCAGAATTTAAATATGTACCAGTTGTTAATATAACAGCTTTACTTATAATTTTTTCATTATCCTCTGTTAATACTCCATATACTTTATTATCTTTAACTAATAATTCTTTAACAATAGCCTCTTTTAATTCTAAATTTTTAGTTACTTTTAATGTTTCCAACATCACTTTTGGATAATTAACTTTGCATCCTTGACATCTAAGAGATCTAACTCCTGGTCCTTTTTTAACATTTAACATTTTTATTTGTAAATGTGTTCTATCGGCACAATAGCCCATTTCACCACCAAGTGCATCTATTTCTCTTACAACTATTCCTTTTGCACTACCACCTATTGATGGATTACAAGGCATATCAGCTATATTTTTAAAATTTATTGTAATAAGAAGAGTTTTCTCACCCATACGAGCAGAAGCAAGTGCAGCTTCACATCCAGCATGTCCCCCTCCAACAACAATTACATCATATTCCATTTATATCATCTACTTTCCAAGACAAAATTTACTGAAAATTTCATCTAATAAATCATCACTACTTACTTCACCAGTAATTTCACTTAATGTTTCCCACAATTTTTTAACATCTATTTCAATCATATCTACAAGTTCATTGTTTTTAACTGAATTATCTATATCACCAATAATATCAATACAATTATTAAAAAGTGCTATTTGTCTTGCATTTGAAATATACATATAATTTGATTCAGCAATGCTTTTTAAATCAAATATCTTTGCTATTTCATCTTTTAACTTAGAAATCATATCACTATCAAATGTAGATATATTTATACTTTCATAATCTTTTAATTTATCATTTTTATAGTCTTTAACTACATCATTTTTATTATATACAACAAGTACCTCTTTATCTTTGATATGTTCTAATACTTCTGCATCCTCATCAGTAAATCCATCAACACTATCTACAACAAATAGTACTAAATCTGCTTCATCTATTGCATCTAC
The DNA here is from genome assembly GCA_022774645.1 of Mycoplasmatota bacterium. Taxonomy (GTDB): domain Bacteria; phylum Bacillota_I; class Bacilli_A; order RF39; family UBA660; genus CAG-1000. The sequence goes on from JALFKQ010000035.1 coordinate 85,033, forward strand.
ACTTCTTTTAACACCAATAGATTCAACAACATCATCAGTCTCTCGTATTCCAGCGGTATCTAATATATCTATTTTAACACCTTCAATAACTAAAACACCTGTAACTATATCTCTTGTAGTGCCTTTAATGTTTGTTACAATTGCTTTATTTTCATTCAAAAGTGCATTTAAAATACTGCTTTTACCTACATTTGGTTTACCAACAATAACAATTTTAAGTCCATTTTTTATCAATAATCCTTTTTTACTATTTTTAAGTAATTTATTTATTTCTTCTTTTACTTCATTAATTGTTTTAATTATTAAATCATTAGTAACAACAACAGCATCTTCATATTCAGGATAATCAATATTAACTTCTATATTAGCAATTAAAGCAAGAACCTTCTCTTTTAATTCATTAATTGTTTTAAATATGGTTTTATCAACACCCTTTAAAGCCATTTTTCTAGAACTTTCAGTTTGAGAACTTATTAAATCACCTACTGCCTCTGCTTGTGTTAAATCTATTCTTCCATTTAAGAAAGCTCGTTTCAAAAATTCTCCAGGTTCAGCTAATCTAGCACCATTAGATAAAATAAGTTCCATAACTTTATTAACAGAAGAATTACCACCATGAACACTTATTTCAACAATATCTTCAGTTGTAAATGTTTTAGGAGATTTAAAAACAGATAATAAAACTTCATCAACTTTCTCACCATTTTCCATAATAAAACCATAATGCACAGTGTGACTTGAAACATTACTTATATCTTTCGAAAATATTCTATTTGCAACAGATATTGAATCTTTACCACTAATTCTTATAACATTAATAGAGCTTTCTCCAACAGTAGTTGCGACAGCAGCAATTGTATCTTCCATAATAATCTCCCTTTTCTTCACGCTAGATTATAGCACAAACAAATAAATAAGTCCATTAAAAAAGAGTATTTCTACTCTTCAGTTTCACTATATTTTATTACAACACATCTATTAGGATCTTCTCCTTCACTTTCAGTTATAATAAATTTAAAATTTTGTAATGCCTCATGAACAATTTTTCTTTCATAAGAATTCATTGGATCAAGTTTAACATCAACTTTTGTTTTTAATACATCTTTTGCTATTTTCTTAACTTTTTTCTCTAAGAAATAGTTTTGTTTTTCTTTATATCCTTCAACATCAACTGATACATTAATATATATATCTACTGCTGTAAAAATAGCTTGTCTTACATAAGTTTGGATTGAGTCTAGTATATGACCATTTTTTCCTATTAATAATGAATTATTTTTAGAATGTAATTGATATTTAATCTTACCTTCTCTAATCATAGTTTCAATATTAGCATTAATGTCAAGTGATGTTAATAATTCTTTTAAAACATCTTTTCCAACTTCAGCAATATCACTAAGTTTAACAACTTCTAATGTGTATTTTTTTCCACTGAAAAGTCCACCTTTTTCTTCATATGTTTTTGTTATAACATCTTCTTCTTTAACATTTAATTCATTTAATGCTTTTTCTAATAACCCATCTTCACTCTTTGCTTGAAACTTATACTTTTCCATTTTTTACTTACCTCTCTTTAATATAATATTTTGAACGATTGTAAATGCATTTGATACAATCCAATATAATGCAATTGATGTTGGTAAACTAAATGAAATAATAGATATAAATACAACCATAAAAGTACTCATCATTTTCATTTGTTTTGCTTGCATGTCATCAGCTGTATTCATATTCATATTTTTAAATGAAATATATGTTGTTCCTATTATTAATAATATTAATATAATATACCAATAATTTTGAGCCATTAACCCTTCTAATGGTGTTGTTCCTAAATTATATACCAAGAATTTTTTTTCAAAGAATACTGGAACTCTATAAATAGCTTCTAATAGTGCAAAAAATATTGGTAATTGAATAAATGCAAATAAGCAACTTGACATAGGATTTATATTATATTTTTTATAAATCATTAGCATTTCTTGACTTTTTGCCATTAATGCATCTTTATCATCACCTTTATTAGCATATTTTTTTTCAAGAGCATTCAATTCTTTTTGAGCTTTTTGCATTGATGCATTCATATTATTTGATTTTTTAGTTAATGGCATCATTAATGCTCTAACTATAACACCGATAATCATTATGGATAATCCATAGCTCTTAACAAGTAATCCTAATTTAACAATTACCCAAGCCAATGGTTTAACAAAAAATGATGTCCATAATCCTTCATAACCACCTGAAGTAATTTTTAAATCTTCACAAGCAGGTAATTTATCATAATCAACTAATAAGTCATCTTTATGTTCTTTATAAATATTAATATTCTTTTCTTCCTCTGGTTTACAAATAATATTTGACACATATGATTTTGTAGTTTTTTTATCCCCATCTGTTCCTTCAACATTAAATCTTTTAGTACACCCACATAAAGTTAAAAGTAATAAAAGAATTAAAGCTATCTTCTTTTTCATTATTTTTCTCCCTTCAATACCTTAATAAGTTCAATGTTTAACTTTTCATAAGGAACTCCAATAATAGCAGTCCTTAATATTATAACATAATCATATGAAGAATTAATATTATTTTTCATAAGAAAATCCTTAATTCTTCTTTTATATAAATTTCTTGTATGTGCTTTACCTATTTTTTTACCAACACTTATACAAAATCTATTATAATTTAAGTCATTTTTTGCATAATATATTACAAAATACTTATTAACAATCTTTTTATTACTTTTTATAATTTCTTGTATTTCTTCATTTTTTCTTACAATAAATTTCTTATTCATATAACTCCTCTAAAAAATATTATAATAAAAAAATTACTTATTTAAAAGTAATTTAGTTATTTTGCTAATTCTTTTCTTCCTTTTGCTCTTCTAGATTTTAATACATTAGTTCCTTTTCTTGCTAAAAATCCAGATGTTTTGCTTTTCTTTCTATTATTAGGTTGAAACGTTCTTTTCATAATTTAATCCTCCATTCCTTCTTTGCTTAATAGATTATAAACTATTGATAATAAAAAGTCAATCATTTGTATTCTATTAAATTTATTAAAGAATTCCTAAGTTCCACAAAATTTTGATACTTATCTATATATTTATATAAATCTTTTAAAAAGTCTTCTCCGCTTACAATTTTACCATCTTTTAGATACACTATAGAGTTAACAGGAATTGAATTAAGAACACTATTTTCTTTAAAATATTCCTTAATAGTTGTTTTTTTACCATCAAAAGTATCAATAACCTTATTTCCATATTCAATATTTAAAGGAAAAATAAAGGTTTCTTTTTTTGAAAAATCTTCCTCTTCTTTTATATCTAACTCTACTTTATAGTTCTTTTTGATAGTAAATTTTAATATTTTGTTTACTTCATCTAATGGAAATCCCATTTTTTTATAAGCAAAGAAACCACTTGAAAATAGTAACATTAACTGATAAATATGATCATTATTCATATTTAAAAAATTCAAATCTTGTGCAACATTTTTATAGTTATCAGATAAAATCTTACTATATATACTATAAAAATAACTATAATATTTACTACTTTCTTCTTTTTTTATAACATTTTCATAAAATTTTGAATATATAGCATTCAAATAATCCTCACAGCCAAATGAAATAATTCTTTTATCGTCTTTATGCTCAAAATATATCATTTTGTCTTCATCCAATTTAAGATTAAACTCACTCATTTCAAAACTACCTATATCTAAAGAAGAGTTATAATCAAATAATTCAAATATATCTTTATTATTAATAATAATGTCTAATGTTTTATAAATTATTAACAGCATCCTTTTTTTATTTAGCTTTCTTTCAATTTTATACTTATTTAATACATATTCATAATAATCTTTTAATAAAGAAAAGTTTTCAATTTCAAATTTTTCTTTATTAAAATTACTAAAATATTCATACAAAAGTACAAAATAAAAATTTTTAAAATTATAAGGTCTATATTCAGAAGAAATTCCCAACAAATTGGTTTGAGGTATAAATGGAATAATTCTTGATTTAACTTCATTATCAATATCATCATCGTTCTTAAAATAGTTAATAATTTTTTTAGCATTGTTAACATTATCTACTCTTATTTGCAAAAGAGGATTTTTAACTACCTTCATTAATTTAATTTTAGAATTCATTTTATTTTCTATTAAAAAATTTAAAATTTTTATTGTTATTTTCTCATAATTATTTTCAAAAACTGGTACATCAATTATGATGTCAGGTATTGAAACATTCTGTAAATTATATTCTAGGTTTATTTTATAAGAATATTTAAATTCTTTATATGAGAATTTTGCCTTACTTTCGGGCAAAATTGACAATATCTGTTCAAAAATTTTTTTAGTTATTTGAATTATATTTTTATTTAAATCACCTATTTTTACATTAAAACATAAACAAGTATTTATAAATTCTTCAAAATTTTTTTGTTCATAAATTGTATATAACTTTTTAAAATAATTTTCTATCTGCATTCTATCCATATTTATCTTCTCTCCTACACCATTTTATCATAAAAAAAATATTATGTTAACTTATTTTTAAATTTATTATGTTAACTTTATCAACAATGTATCAACATTTTATGTTAACTTATCAACAAGTTATTAACAATTCAAGTTTACATAATATTTTTAAATTGTTGATATTGTGGATAACTATAAAAAATAATCTAAATATAAAGAAAAAAATGTTTACAAAATGTGGATATCTTGTTAATATAAGTGTTAATAAATTTTTTTGTTTTGACATTAAAAAAAGTTGATTTATAATTTATCTTAGAAAGACAAAAAGAAAGGAAGTAAATATATATGGATATTGAAGATATATGGGTAAAATTCTTATCAAAAATAAAATCAAAAGTATCTTTGATGTCATATAATTATATATTCAAAGATCTTAGAATTCATTCTTATGACGATAGTAAAATAGTTATTATAGTGCCAAACAATGAATTGTTATTACAAAATATAACTAAAAACTATGTAACATTAATTGAAGATACATTAAATGATATAACGAATGATACATGTACTATTGAATATATTTTTCAAAAAGATGTTGATAAATTGTCAAAAAAGAAAGAAAAACCAAGAATTATTGAAGAAAATATAGAAGAAGACTTTAATGATTTAAAAAATTATAAATATTCAAGTAATTTTAATCCAAAACATACTTTTGATACTTTTATAGTTGGGGATTCAAATAAATTAGCTTATGGTACAGCTATGGCGGTAGCACAAAACCCAGGTAAACTATATAATCCATACTTTATCTATGCCAAAAGTGGACTTGGCAAAACTCACTTAATGCATGCAATAGGCAATTACATCGTTCTTCATTCAGATAAAAGAGTCCTATATATTAAGGCAGAAGAATTTGCAAATGATTACAGAGCAATAATAAATACTAAAAATAAATATGGTAACAATATTACTTATTTAGAAGCATTTAGAGAAAAATATAGAGATGTAGATGTATTAATGATAGATGATATTCAATTTTTAGATAATAAAGTAAAATCACAAATGGAATTTACTAATACATTTAATAGCTTATATGAAAATGAAAAACAAATTGTAATAGCCTCTGATAGATCAATAAATGACTATGAACTATTAGAAGAAAGACTTAAAACAAGATTTAGATGGGGTTTAACATCATCTATTAATCCACCAGATATAGACTTAAAGAAAAATATTATAAAAAACAAAATAATGGTATATAATTTTGATTTAGATATTAAAGATGAGGTGGTAGAATATATTGCTAGTAATTGTGGAAGTAGTGTAAGAGATTTAGAAGGTGCAATAACAAGAGTAGTTGCCTACAAAGCAACATTTAATATATCGGAAGTAACACTAGATATAGCAAGGGAAGCTCTACAAGAATTTGTTTCAAAAACAGTATATAGAACAAATTCAGTAAGTAAAATAATAGATATAGTTGCTAAATACTTTGGCTTAGAACCTGCAATGTTAAAAGGAAAAATGAAGAAAAAGAATGTAACAGATGCAAGAGCAATAGCAATGTATTTAAGTCGAATAATGACTGACGAAAGCCTACAAAGAATAGGATTAGAATTTGGAGGAAGAGATCATTCAACTGTTATATATTCACATGAAAAAATTTCTAATGAATTAAAAACGAACACGACCCTACAAGAAGAAATAAAAACACTAAAAGAAAAAATATGTGAATAAATTAACAAGTTACTAACATCTTAACAACGATAAATTTACATAAGAATGTAGTATTTATCGTATTATAAATGAGTTATCAACAATATTAACACTCTATAATAATAATAAATATATAAATAAATAAGGAGGAAAAAAATTATGAAAATGTTAATAGAAAAAAATATTTTAATGGAAGGATTAAATTGTGTAAGTAAAGCTTTATCAACAAGAAATATAATTCCTGTATTAAATGGTATTAAATTTGAACTAACAAAAGACGGACTATATCTAACAGCAACAGACAATGATATTACTATACAAACATTTATCGACAAAAAAGATATTAAAAGCATAGATGAAGTAGGATGTACAATAATTTATGGTAAAACTTTACTAAATACTATTAGTAAATTACAAAATACAAATATATTAGTAGAAAATTTTGAAAATAATGAAGTATCTTTTAAAACAGAAAGTGGAGGAATTTATGATTTTCCTTGCTTTAATCAAGAAGACTTTCCTAATATTAAATTAGAAGAAGTTAAACATCCTATAAAATTAGATAGTCAAAAATTTAAAGAAATAATTAGTAAAACATCATTTGCTTGTTCACTTCAAGAAAGTAGACCATTATTAACTGGTGTTAATATAAAGTTAATAGGTGATATATTCGAATGTGTTGCAACTGATTCTTACAGATTATCAAAAGTAACAATTAAATTAGATTCAATGTATAATGAAAATATTAATATGGTAATACCAGCTAGAAATATAAATGAACTTGTTAAAACAATTGGAAGTGAGTCTGAGTTAGAAATACATGTATTTCCAAATAAAGCATTATTCAAATTTGATAATATAATATTTCAAACATCATTATTAGATGGAACTTATCCTAATACAGACAATTCAATACCAAAAGAATTTAAATATAAAATAAAAGCTAATTTAAAAGATTTATATAGCTTATTAGATACAGCTTCGTCTTTAACTCAATCAAAAGATAAAAATATAGTGGATATGGAGATAAATGGTAGTGATCTTATTATAAGAGCTGCAAGTACAGAAGGAAAAGGAAAAGATAAAATAAATATTATTAATGAAACAGAAAATGATATAAAAATATCCTTCAGTGTTAAATATATGATGGAAGCATTAAAAGTATTTACACAAGAAGAAATATATATATTATTAAATGGTGAAATTAACCCAATAATATTAAAAGAAACAGAAAATGAAGAACTAATTGAATTAATTTTACCAATGAAGACATACTAAAAACGAAGAAATTCGTTTTTTTAATTGAAAAAATAATTTTTTTACTTTTTCGACATATTTCGACAAAATTCGACAAATAGTATATGTTATTATAGTGGCCATTAAAAAAGAAAGGGGGAAAATATAATGAATTATGAAATAACATATGACACACAAATGATAGCACCTATAGATAAGAATAAATCAAAAGTAATAGAAACTGATGCAGAATATATAATAGATACTCCCGTGTTAAATATTCTTGAACATAGTTGTGAATACTTTGGAAGTTCTTATGAAGGTAGAAAAGAAGGAACAAAAAAGTTATTAGGCATAACACATAAATCACCAATAATAGTCGAGGAAAGTAGAAAAATAATATTTTTTCCTACATCATCTGCTGAAAATAAAGACTGTATTTGGATCAATCTAGAAAAAATAGATAAATATTTCAAACTTGGTCCTAAAAAGTCCGCAATAAGATTTCGAAATGGTGATTTTTTAGAATTTGATGTATCATATGGATCATTATCTAATCAAATTTTAAGAGCAACAAGACTAAAATTTATACTTGAAGAAAGAGTATTAAAAAAAGATAATTAAATATAAAATTATCTTTTTTTATATGTCAATTTATGTTATAATTATATTGTCGTGTAGGTGTATCTATAATACATAAAAATTAAAAAAGGGGGGTTAAATGAAGTTTAAAAATGAATATAACAAAAATTGAGCTGATGAATTTTAGAAATTATACTAAAAAAACCTTTGATAATTTTTCAAACTTAAACATCATTATTGGTAAAAATGGAATAGGTAAAACAAGTATTATAGAATCCATTTATTTAGGAAGTTTAGCTAAATCTTTTAAAACAAATAATGAATTATCAATAATTAAAGAAGGAAAAGACTTTTTTAGGATAAAAGTTTATTATTTTGATTATGGTCCAAAGAAGAATTTAGAACTATTTTTAGACAAAAATGGTAAGAAAACAAAGATTAATTCAAAACTGCAAAGAAAATTAAGTGATTTTATATCACAATATAGAATAATTATGTTATCACCAGATGAACTAAAACTTATAAAATCTTCACCAAATACTAGAAGAAACTATTTAAATATTCAATTATCACAATTGCATAAGGAATATATTCACTATTTAAATAATTATACTGTTTTAATTAAGAATAAAAATGATTACTTAAAAAAATTAATGCTAAATAGTAATCTCGATACTAGATATTTAGATATATTAGATGAAAAAATTGTGGAAAACGGTATAAAAATATATGAATATAGAAAAAAATATATTAATTTAATAAATAACAATATTAACAATATATTTAAAAATTACAGTAAAAATCAAAAAATTGAAATTAAGTATGAATCTGACTATTCCTTAGAAGATAAAGAAAGACTAATAAACTTTTTAAAGAAAAATAGAACAAAAGAAATAAACTTAGGCATGACAAATCATGGTATACACCGAGATGATTTTACTTTTTATCAAAATGGTAATAATTCTAAAGAATATAGTTCACAAGGAATACAAAAACTGATTGTTTTAGCAATGAAATTATCTGAGGTAAAAATATTCATAGAAAACTATGATATAAAACCTATACTATTACTCGATGATTTATTTAGTGAACTAGATGAAGCAAATAGAAATAATATATTTAAATCATTAGATAAAAGTATACAAATATTTATAACAACTACTGACTTAAAAAACATAAATAAGAAAATAGTTGATAGAGCAAAAATATATAATTTAGACGAGAAGGAGAATTAGATGAAAGAAGAGTATGGAGTTAATGATATTCAAGTATTAGAAGGCTTAGAAGCTGTTCGTAAAAGACCAGGAATGTATATTGGAACAACTGGCGAAAGAGGTCTTCATCACTTAGTATGGGAAATAGTTGACAACTCAGTTGATGAAGCACTTGCTGGATACTGTGATGATATTGAAATTATTATAAACGAAGACAATAGTGTTAGTGTAAGAGATGATGGAAGAGGAATGCCAACAGGTGTTCATCCAAAAACAGGAGTATCTACAGTAGAAACAATATTTACAGTATTACATGCTGGAGGTAAATTTGGCGGAGGCGGATACAAAGTATCTGGTGGTCTACATGGAGTAGGTGCATCAGTAGTTAATGCATTGTCAGAATGGCTAGAAGTAAAAGTATATAGAGATGGAAAAATTTATCATCAAAGATTTGAAAAAGGTGGTCACCCAGTAAAACCATTAGAGATAATAGGAGACTGTGATCCAAATAGAACAGGTACTACCGTTACTTTTAAACCAGATTCACAAATATTTGAAGAAACAACAGTATTCAATTATGAAATATTAAAAAGTAGAACAAGAGAATTAGCTTTCTTAAATAAAGGATTAAGAATAATTCTTAGTGACTTAAGAACAGGAGCAAAAGATGAGTTTTTATATAATGGTGGTTTAATTGAATATGTCAAATTATTAAATACAAATAAGAAGCCAGTGCATGATGATATAGTGTATGTTGAAGGAGCAGAAGATAATATTAGCATAGAAGTTGCTATGCAATATAATGATGGTTATTCAAGTAATATATATTCATTTACTAATAATATTCATACTGTTGAAGGTGGAACTCATGAAGATGGTGTGAGACTAGCATTATCAAGAGTAATTAACAATTATGCTAGAAATAATGGAATATTGAAAGAAAAAGATGATTCACTTACACAAGATGATGTAAAAGAAGGTATAACACTAGTTATATCATGTAAGCATCCAAATCCACAATTTGAAGGGCAGACAAAAACAAAATTAGGAAATGTAGAAGTAAGAAAGATAGCAAGTAATGTATTTGGAGCAGGATTAGAAAAATTTTTATTAGAAAATCCAGATCAAGCAAAAGCCATAATAGAAAAAGTAATGCTAGCATCACGAGCAAGAGTTGCAGCTAAAAAAGCAAGAGAATTAACAAGAAGAAAAGGTGACTTAGAAATAACAAATTTCTATGGAAAATTAACAGATTGTAAGAGTAAAGATCCTAGTGAATCTGAAATATTCTTAGTCGAGGGAGATTCTGCCGGTGGTTCTGCTAAAAAAGGTAGAGATTATATGACCCAAGCAATTCTACCATTGAGAGGAAAAATATTAAATGTAGAAAAAGCTAGATTAGATAGAGCATTAAGCAATGAAGAAATAAGAACAATTGTTACAGCATTTGGTACAGGAATCGGTGAAGAATTTGATTTATCAAAATTAAGATATCATAAAATTATAATAATGACCGATGCCGATGTTGATGGATCTCACATTAGAATACTATTATTAACATTATTTTATAGATTTTTTAAGCCAGTTGTTGAACATGGTTATGTATATGCAGCTAATCCACCACTTTATAAAATTGTTTATGGAAAAAATATTAAATATGTATTATCAGATGAAGAAAAAGACGAATATGTTAAAACTTTACCTGAAAATGCTAAATATATAATTACTCGTATGAAAGGTCTTGGTGAAATGGATGCAGATGAATTAAGAGATACAACAATGTCAAAAGCAGATAGAATATTAAGACAAATAACTGTTGATGATGTAATGGCAGCAGATGAAATATTTACAACATTGATGGGAGAAGAAGTAGAGCCAAGAAAGAAATTTATTGAAGAAAATGCACTAGATGTAGAAAATCTAGACATATAATAGGAGGTAACAATGGATAGAATAGTACAAAATAATATAGTTAAAGAAGTAAAAGATTCATTTCTAGATTATTCCATGAGTGTAATAGTTGCAAGAGCAATACCAGATTTAAGAGACGGTTTAAAGCCTGTTCATAGAAGAATTTTATACTCAATGTATGAATCAGGTTACACACCAGACAAGCAACACAGAAAATGTGCTAGAATTGTCGGAGATGTTATGGGAAAATATCATCCACATGGTGACTCATCTATATATGAAGCAATGGTTAGAATGGCACAAGATTTCAGCTATAGATATATGCTTGTGGATGGACACGGAAATTTTGGTAACATGGACGGCGATGGTGCTGCTGCTATGCGTTATACAGAGGCAAGATTATCAAAAGTAAGTTTAGAACTATTAAGAGATATAAACAAAAATACAGTAGATTTTATACCAAACTTTGATGAAACTGAAAAAGAACCAGTTGTAATACCAAGTAGATTTCCAAACATTTTAGTAAATGGAACAATGGGAATTGCAGTAGGTATGGCAACCAATATTCCACCACATAACTTAGGTGAAGTAATAGATGGATGTATTGCATATATAGATAATCCACAAATAACAACAGATGAAATGATGCAATACATAAAAGGTCCTGATTTTCCAACTGGAGCAATAATCCTTGGAAGCAGTGGAATAAAAAAAGCATATGATACAGGTAGAGGAACTATTACTATCAGATGCAAAGCAGAAATAGAAGAATCAAATAATAGAAATAGAATAATAATTACTGAAATTCCTTATGGTGTTAATACATTAGAATTAAAAAATAGAATTGCCGAACTAGTTAGAGATAAAGTTCTAGAAGGAATAGCAGATTATCACGAAGAAACAAATATTGAAAATGGTGTAAAAATAGTAATTACCTTAAAGAAAGAAGCAAATGCAAATGTAGTACTAAATAATTTATATAAACATACTCAATTACAATCAACATTTGGCATAATATTCTTAATGTTAGATCAAGGACAACCAAGAACATTAGGCATAGTTGATATTATCTCAAAATATATAGATTATCAAAGAGAAATAATAATTAGAAGAACAAGATTTGACTTAGCAAAAGCTGAAGCAAGAGCACATATTTTAGAAGGATATAAAATTGCTTTAGATCACATCGACGATATTATTAAAATAATCAAAGAAAGTCAAAGTGATGTTCTTGCAAAACAAAGATTAATAGAAAAATATAGATTTAGTGAGATTCAAGCAGATGCAATATTAGAGTTGAAATTAAGAAGATTAACTGGATTAGAAAGAGAAAAAATAGAAGAAGAATTAGCAAATCTATTAAAATTAATTGAAGAATATAAATCAATTTTAGCTAGTGAACAAAAAGTATTAGAAATAATCAAGAAAGAAATGTTAGAAATTAAAGAAAAATTTGGAGATGAAAGAAGAACAAAAATAGATAATACAGCAATTGAATACATTGAAGATGAATCTTTAATTCCACAAGAAGATATAATAATAACATTAACAAATAAAAATTATATAAAAAGAATACCAAAAGATACTTATAAAGTACAAAATAGAGGTGGCGTTGGTATAAAAGGAATGACTACAACAGAAGAAGATTTTGTAGAACAACTAATTTCATTAAATACTCACGATTACTTATTATTCTTTACAAACAAAGGAAAGGTATATAGATTAAAAGGTTATAAAATACCTGAATATTCAAGAACTGCAAAAGGATTACCTATAGTTAATATATTGTCATTAGAAAAAGATGAAAAAATTAACACAATGATAACAACAAATAAAAACAATACATACAAATGTTTGCTTTTCAGTACAAAAAATGGACTAATTAAGCGTACATTAATAAGTGAATTTGATAATATTAGACAAAGTGGTAAAATAGCAATCACATTAAAAGATAATGATGAATTAATATCAGTAAAGAAAACAACTGGAAATGATCAAATATTCATGTGCTCATCTAATGGAAGAATGGCGAGATTTAATGAAGATGAAATAAGAATAATGGGAAGAACTGCTTCAGGTGTTAGAGGAATTAACCTATCTGGTGATATATGCATAGGTACAGAGGTATCTGAAGCTGGAAAAATGTTATTAGTGGTTACAGAAAAAGGATATGGCAAAAAAACACCAATGGACGAATATAGAGAAACAAAAAGAGGAAGCAAAGGTGTAAAAACATTAAATATTACTGATAAGAATGGTAAGATTGTTGGATTTAAATCAACTGATAATGAAAAAGATTTAATGATAATAACAGAAAAAGGAATAATAATAAGAATGGATGTTAATTCAATATCACAAATGGGAAGAGTTACAAAGGGAGTAAAGTTAATAAATCTTAAAGATGATAATAGGGTTGCATCAATCTCTATATTAGAAAAAGAAAATGAAATATCAGAATAAAAAAAGAAATGTTCCACGTGGAACATTTTTTTAATGTAAAAATTATTTCCCGGGAAATAATTTGTTATAAAAAAACAAAAAATTAAAAAGTTATTAACAATGTTCCACGTGGAACATTATTAACAACTGAAGTTTCTTATACTAAAAATCATTATATATGTTTATTTAAAATAAATAATTTAATAATAATATTATTAGATATAAAGATTATTGCAATGATTATAATAATTAAAATAATTATTCACATGGAATCAATTTAAAAAATAACATCTCTAATATTGAAAAAATACTTATAAATTAAAATTAAATATAGTTGCTATTTATATTTAATTTGATATTATATAATTTTCAGGATTACTTTAATTTAATGTTCCATGTGGAACATTAACAATTGATATAAATTTACCATATTATAGCAGAATATAAATATAAACATATTTTTATTAAATGTCGTAGCATTAAAAATAATTATAATTATGAAAGAACAATATAATAAAAAATATTAACAAAACCCAAATAATATTAAAATTGAGTTAAAGCATAATAGAAAAGTTACCAACAATGTTCCACGTGGAACATTAAAAAAAATTTAAAAAGAAAATTAATTTTAATGTTGTAAAAACAAATGACATGTGATAATATATACATGTGCAACAAAGTTTAGTGAACCAGGTCAGAGTTGGAAAACGGCAGCCTTAAGCAATTAACTTTGTGTGCACATTTTATTTAAACAAAAATACGAAAAGGTGTTTGCTATTATGAAAACTGAAATAATAGAAAAATTGATTAAATTAAATAAAAAAGCATTCAAAAATAAAGAAGTTCCAGTTTCATGTGTAATTGTAAAAAATAATAAATTAATATCTAAAGCATATAACAGCAAAATAAAAAAACATGATCCAACTGCACATGCGGAAATAATCGCAATTAAAAAAGCCGCAAAAAAACTGAAAACATGGAATTTGAATGACTGTGAGTTGTATGTAACACTATACCCATGTAAAATGTGTATAGATGTTATAAATGAAGCAAGAATAAAAAAAGTATACTACATATTAGATTCAACTAAAGAAACAGAAGTAACAATAAAATTTAACAAATTAGTCTGTAAAGAATATGATAACTTTTATAAAGAAATAACACAATTCTTTAAATACAAAAGATAGTATAACATGTAAAAATTTGATATAATTAGAAGGGAGGCAAATATGGAATATATATCTTTATACCGTAAATATAGGCCGAAAACTTTTAGTGATGTTGTAGGTCAAGAAGTAGTGGTAAAAATATTAAAAAATAGCATCATAAATAATAAAATTAGTCACGCATATATATTTAGTGGACCAAGAGGAACAGGAAAAACAAGTATAGCAAAGATTTTTTCTAAAGCTGTAAATTGCCTTGAAACTACAGACGGGGATTTATGCAATCATTGTACTAACTGCTTAACAAATTTTGATGAAGAAATAGATATTATAGAAATAGACGCAGCTAGCAATAATGGTGTAGATGAAATTAGAGAAATTAGAAACAATGTTAAATTAATGCCTGTGCACCTAAAATACAAGGTATATATTATTGATGAGGTACATATGCTTTCAACAAGCGCATTCAATGCACTACTAAAAACATTAGAAGAACCTCCAAAACATGTTATATTTATTTTAGCAACAACTGAATTTAATAAAATACCTTCCACTGTTATATCTAGATGCCAAAAATTCGATTTTAAAAAAATTACAAACATACAAATTGAAAATCGACTAAAATATATTTTAAAACAAGAAAATAGAAGCATAAGTGATGAAGTAATAAGATTAATTTCAAAATTAAGTGATGGAGGATTAAGAGATGCAATAAACATGATAGACCAAGCCATTTCACTTGAAAAAGATAATATAACTATTGATGATATATATAATTTGATAGGAGACATCAGTGAAGAAAAAGAATTTGAATTATTTAAATATATAACATCAGGAAATATAAAAGAAACATTGAAATTAATCAATAATTTTTATGAAGAAGGAAAAAATTTTATTAATATATGCGAAAGACTACAATTGTTAGTAAGAAATATAATAATTTTTAATAATACAGATAATTATTTTGAAAAAGATTACGAAAGCAAATTATTAGATTTTTCTCACATAAAATTAGATTATTGTGAAAAATTATCTGAAGAATTATTTAATTTAATAAATGAGTTAAAAAGAACAAATAATCAAAAAATTATTACAGAAATCTCTTTTTTAAAAATGTGTCTTATGTTAAAAGAAAAGGAAGAAAAAAATGAACCTGAAATTCAAGTTGAAAATAAACAGATAATAGCTGCAAAACCAGATATTATCGAGAAAAGCAATACATTAGAAAAAGATGAAAACAGAAAGATAAAAATAAATAATGTTTTTTGTGGTCCAAGCAAAGAATTAAAAAATAATTTTATAAATAACTATGAAAAATTGAAAGAATATTTATCAATTAAAGAGTATAATTCATTAGTAAATTTATTATTAAAGGCTACACCACAAATCGTTACAGAAACTAATGTACTTTTTACATTTAAAAATAACTTTGACATAGTTTTATTTGAAAATAAATTAGAAGAAATTCAAGATTTATTTAAGAAGATTTTTGGAAAAAAGTATTCAGTTATAGCAGTAAATAATGAGGAATATAGCATAATTCTTAAAGAATATAAAAAAAATATAGATGCTGGAAAGAAATATGAATACATAGAAGAAAAAGAAGAAAAAAATAACAATAAAGCAAATACAAAAATTGAAAATACAGCTGAAACATTATTTGGAAAAGATTGTATAATAGTAGAATGAAAGGAATGATAAATATGAATATGCAAAGTATAATGGCACAAGCCAGAAAACTACAAGGAGATATAGAAAGAATTACGAAAGAAATAGAAAATACCACATTTAAATATGAAAATGATTATGTATTAATTGAAGGAAAAGGAAATAACACAATTAATATTATAAAGATAAAAAATAATCAAATTTTAGAAGATAGTGAAATGCTTGAAGATATGATTCAAGTAGGTGTAAATGATGTATTAAAGCAAGTTAAAGCAACAAAAGACAAAAAATTAGGAAAATATACTAACGGTATGGGAGGCCTATTATAATATAATGGCACTTCCAAAGAGCTTCCAAAACTTAGTTAACAATCTAACAATTCTTCCAGGAGTGGGAGAAAAAACTGCAGAAAGATATGTTTATTCACTATATGAAAAAGACGAAGATGAAATAGAAATATTAGCAAGATCACTACTAGATTTTAAAAAAAATATTAAAATTTGTAAGAATTGTGGGTGTTTAAGTGATGAAGAAATATGTGAAGTATGTGCTGATACATCAAGAGATAAAAGTACAATCTGCATAGTTGAAGATTCTAAAAATGTATTCTTTATAGAAAAAACTGGTAAATACAAAGGAACTTACCACGTTTTAAATGGACTTATTTCACCAATAGATGGAAAAAATCCAGAAGACCTAAATATCTCAAATTTAATAAATAAAAGAATAAATACTGATGTAAAAGAAATAATTATAGCATTAAATCCTTCAATTGAGGGCGAAATAACATCTCAATATTTACAAAAAATATTAGAAAAATTTGATGTAAAAGTTTCAAGACTATCGTATGGTCTTCCAATGGGTACAGACATAGAGTATTTAGATCCTATAATGATATCAAAAGCTTGGGACGATAGAAAAGTAATATCATAAAAATATAACTCATAAATTTATTTAGGAGAGAGTAAATTTATGATAATTGATATTATAAAAAGAATAGTTTATTCATTATGTTTGCTATACACAATAAATATTTTTATATATAAAACTGGAAAAACAGTTCCAATAAATTTCTATTCTATAGCAATAGTTAGCTTGTTTGATTTTTTAGGAGTAATTGTACTACTATATTTAAAATACTATTATTAAGGAGTAATATTTTGAAAAAAATTTATCAGTATTTTGAAAAACTATATAATGAAAATAGAATGACTCAGGCATTTCTTATAGGAAATGTTGTTTATGATGATATAAAAGTTGAACTAGAAAAAACAATTAATGATTTTATATTTAAAAATAATATAGAATTAGAGGAAAATCCAGATATATATATAATAAAAACAGAAGATGGTTATTTAAGTAAGGAAAAAATAAAAGAATTATTAAATAATTTATCACATACATCACAATTTAATAATACCAAACTATATATAATCGAGGACTGTGAAAAAATGAGCGATACAGTTTATAATGCAATGTTAAAAACATTAGAAGAACCAAGCCCAGGCATATATGCTATTTTATTAACAAATAATATTGATGCAGTTAAGCCAACAATAGTTAGTAGATGTCAAAAAATATTTGTTAATTCGAGTAAAGAAAGAAAAGAAAAAGATGAAAATATAGTTATAGAAAGTACTGAAATAATAGAAAATTTAGAAAAATATGGAATCGAAAGTATAGCAAAATTTAATAAAATATATACAATAATTAATGATAGAGAAAAGTTTTTAAAGGTTTTATATGTAATGATGGATAAATATAAAGATGCTTTATATGAACTTGTAAATGACGAAAATATTAAAAAAGATGATATAATATTTATGAAAAATGATATAAATTCGATTTCCAAAAAAATATTAATAATAGACAAATATATATCATTAACATCAAATTATTTAAATAAAAATCTAACAATTGATAGATTTATCATAGAAATGTGGGGATAAAAATGAAAGCAGTCGGTGTAGAATTTAAAGAAAAAGGAAAATTATATACTTTTTTTGACAATAATTTAGAAATAAAATTAAATGATAAAGTAATCGTTAATACCGAAAGGGGATTGCAATATGGAAATATTGGTGCTTTATTTGGTGAAATTAATGATGGAAAAGAACATGCCCTAGTAGAAAAAATTGCTACAAAAGATGACGAAATTCAAAATAAAAAAAATATAGATGATGCAATGAAAGCATTAATAAAAGCACAAGAACTAGCAGAGAAAACAAATTTAGATATGAAATTTCTAGATGCATTTTTTACTTTTGACAGAAAACAATTAGTATTTCAATTTTTATCCGATAATAGAGTAGATTTTAGAGATTTAGCAAAATCATTAGCTGCAATATATAAAACAAGAATAGAATTAAGACAGGTAGGTGTAAGAGACAAAGCTAAAAATATCTCCGGAATAGGCCAATGCGGAAGAAAATTATGCTGTTCAAGTTTTTTAAATGATTTAGATTCAGTTGGTATAGCACAAGTAAAAAATCAAAATTTGTCATTAAATCCAAATAAAATAAATGGACTATGTGGAAGATTACTATGTTGTCTAAAATATGAAGATGAATTATATACTGAATATAGAAAAGGTCTTCCAGAAGTTGGAGATAAAAAAACATATGATGGTGAGACAGGCAGTGTAATATCAGTAGATATTCCGAATAGAAAATATACTTTATTAACTGAAAAAGAAAATAAAATAGAAATAAAGGTGCCATTAAAAAATGAAAAAAGAATCAACAAAAACAATTAATGATCTAGTTTATTATGGAAATATTAAGATAGTTCAAGATAAGAATTATTTTAATTTTAGTTTAGATTCAATATTGCTACCAAATTTTGCTTTATTAACACCAAATACAAAAAAAATAATGGACCTTTGTAGTGGAAACTTACCAATTCCACTAGTATTGAGCACAAAAACTTCGGCTGAAATATATGCTGTGGAGTTACAAAAAGAAATATACGATTTAGCATTAGAAACATTAAAAATAAATAATCTTGAAAGCAAAATAAAATTGTATAACGAAAATGCCAAAAATATGATAAATATGTTTGAAACAGATACATTTGATTTAATAACATGTAACCCACCATATTTTAAGAAAGAAAAAGATAGTATAATTAATGAAAATATGGTAAAATCAATTGCTAGACACGAGATAGAGATAAAATTGGAAGACATAATAACAATATCAAGAAAATTATTAAAAAATGGTGGTTCGCTCTGTATGGTTCACAGAACTGATAGACTTATAGAAATAATAGAACTCATGAAAAAAAATAATATTGAACCTAAAAGAATTAGATTTATTTATCCTAAAAAAAATTCAGAATCAAATTTAATCTTAATAGATGGAAGAAAGAATGGAAAATCAGGGTTAAAAATTTTACCACCGTTATTCGTACATAATGAAGATGGAACATATACAGAAGAAGTTCTAAAAATGTTTGGAAGTGATAGAAATGAATCAAAAAAGTTATGAAAATAGTAAATATGGTAAATTATATTTAATACCAACTCCAATAGGAAATTTAGAAGATATAACTTTGAGAGCAATAAAGACATTAGAAATGGTAGATATAGTTTATGCTGAAGATACTAGGGAAACGAATAACCTGTTGAAATATTTAAAAATTACAAAAAAAGTTGAATCTTGTCATAAATATACAGAAATGAAACATAAAAATAAAATAATAGAAATTTTAAAATCAGGAAAAAATATAGGTTATGTAACTGATAGAGGTACACCATTAATTAGTGACCCTGGAAATATTATAGTAGAAGAGGCTATAAGCAATGGAATAATAGTTATTTCCTTGCCGGGGCCAAATGCATTATTGCCAGCTATAAACATGTCTGGATTAAGTAATGAAAAATTTTTATTTTATGGTTTTTTAAATAGTAAACCATCAATCTCAAAAAAAGAATTAATAGAATTAAAGGATATAAAACAAACAATCATTTTATATGAATCTCCACATAGATTAACAGCTACTTTGAAACAAATTTTAGCAGTATTTGGGAATAGAAAAATAGCAATTGTAAGAGAAATATCAAAATTATATGAAGAAATAATAAGAGATAATATAGAAAATATATTAAAAATATCCGATAATTTAAAAGGTGAAATAGTAATTGTAATTGAGGGAAACACTCAAGAAAAAGAAGATAAAATAGATTATAATAATGAAATTTCAAAATTAATTCAATCTGGATATTCAAAAAGAGATGCAGTAAGAGAAGTAGCGGACAAGTATAATATGAGCAAAAATAAACTATATAATGAATTTAAGGAGAATTGAAATGAAGTTAATTGTGGGATTAGGAAATCCAGATAAAAAATATGAAAAAACAAGACATAACTGTGGATTCAGAGCTATAGATTTTTATGCTGAAAAAAATAATCTTACATTTAAATCAAAGTTTAAAGGATTATATTGTGAACAACTTGTTAATAATGAAAAAATAATATTATTAAAACCACAAACATATATGAATCTATCCGGAGAATCAGTTATAGAATTTGTGAAATACTATAATATAGATTTATCAAGCCTAATAGTTATATATGATGATGTAGACTTTGAGGTTGGAACATTTAAAATTAAAAGAAATGGTAGTGCTGGTGGACACAATGGAATAAAAAACATAATAGAATTACTTAAAACAGAAAATATTCAAAGAATCAGAATAGGTATTTCAAAGAATCAAATTCCATTAGATAAATATGTTTTGGGAACTTTTACAAAAGACGAAGATGAAAAAATAGAACAAGTATTACCAATAGTAGCTAATATAATTGATGATTTTACAATGTATAATATAGATAAATTAATGGAAAAATATAATAGGAACTAGACATGAAAAATAATTTATTTAAAAAATTATTTGATTTTGATATTAATGCTGTACATAAAATATCAGTAAGCAAAAATGAAATATATAACCAACTTTTGTTATATATCTTTTTTACTACAAAGAAAAATTTGTTACTAGTTGTATCTACATTAAATGAAGCAACAGAAATATATAATGAAATAAAAAATTATTTAGATGAAGTATATTTATTTCCAGAAGATGACTTTATGGCAAAAAAAGCAATAGCTAGTTCCCCAGAGTTACTATATATGAGAGCAAATATACTTAATAAATTTGAGTCAGAGAGTAAAAAAATAATTATAGTTCACCTAAATAGTTTTATAAAAAAATTACCAGCTCCTTCAAGTTATAAAGAAAATAGAATAAATATTAAAATTAATTCAGAAATAAACAGAGAAGATTTTATTAATAAACTTATTAAAATAGGATATAAAAAAGAAAGTATGGTATATGAAACATCTGATTTTGCAGTCAGAGGTTTTATCATAGATATATTTCCTATTAATGAAGAAAATCCTATTAGAATTGAGTTATTTGACGACACAATAGAAAAAATAAAATATTTTGATCCAGTAACACAAAAATCTATAAAAGAAATAGAAGAAATAATTATATCTCCAATAAAAGATGATTTTGATAATAACAATTCATCTATAAGAGATTACAATAAAGATGGATTAGTAATATTTCATAATTATAATCAAATAATAAATCAAGAAAAAATGATTCAACCTCAACTTAAATATTTAGGTATGCAAAGTGAAATATTTAAGTTAAGTAAGTTAGTAAATGAAAATGATTTATATTTAGATACAATAAATAACAGAAATTCTGACATTAAAATTGAAGCAGAGGCAATAGATAATTATAATTCAAATAAAGAAAAATTCTTTTTTGATCTAAAAACAAGTGGTGGAACATTATATACAACTAACAAGTTATTAACAGATGAAGTGAAAAAATACGATAAATCAATAGAAATAGAAAATTGTACATTAAATCATGGATTTGTGTATAAAAACAATGCATTTTTTTCAGAGTTTGACTTATATGAATCACAAAATAAGAAAGAATTAATTAAAGGTAGTTCACTTGGCAGTAAAATAATGTCAATAGATAGTATAAAACCAGGGGATTATGTAGTGCATAGAAAATCTGGAATTGGTATATATATGGGTCTTACAACAATAGAAAAAAAGGGACTAAAAAGAGACTATCTATTAATACAATACAAAGGTAATGATAAACTATACATGCCAGTTGAAGACATTACAAAACTATATAAATACTCCTCAAAAGAAGGAGTAAAACCACCTATTAATAAATTAAATAGCGTTGAATGGACAAAGACAAAGTTAAGAATAAAAGAAAGAATAAAAAATATTACTGGTGAATTGTTAAAAATATATCAAGCAAGAAATAAAGCCACAATAGAACCATTTAAAAAAGACGATGAAGAGCAGATGATATTTGAATCTGAATTTGGTTATGAAGAAACAGTAGATCAACTAAAAGCTAGTGAAGAAATAAAGAGGGATTTAGAAAAACCAAGACCAATGGAAAGATTATTGTGTGGAGATGTTGGCTATGGAAAGACAGAAGTAGTTTTTAGAGCAATGTTTAAAACAGTAATGAATGGAAAACAAGTTGCCTACTTATGCCCAACAACACTGCTTTCTCATCAACAATATGATTCAGCTTTAAGAAGGTTTAAAAATTATGGAGTTAATATAGATTTAATAAATAGACATTTTACTAATAAACAAGTACAGGAAAAATTAAAAAGATTAAAAGAAGGTAAAATAGACATTTTATTTGGAACTCATCGATTATTAAGTAGTGATGTAGAATTTAAAGATTTAGGGTTACTTGTTATAGATGAGGAACACCGTTTTGGGGTAGAACAAAAAGAAAAAATTAAAAAGCTAAAATCCAATGTTCATGTTCTATCAGTATCAGCAACACCAATTCCAAGATCATTACAAATGTCATTGGTTGGTATAAGAGATTTATCGTTAATAGAAAGTGCTCCAAGAAATAGATATCCAGTTCAAACATATGTTATAGAATATAATGATATGTTAATTAGAGAGGCAATTCTAAAAGAGATGAACAGAAATGGGCAATCATATATTCTTTATAACAATATAACTAACATGGACTCACTTGCAGAAAAATATAAAAAATTAATACCAGAGGCAAGAATATGTTATGCACATGGAAAAATGTCTAAAAATGAAATGCAAGATATAATATATGATTTCACAAACAAAAAATATGATGTTTTAATAAGTACAACTATTATTGAAAATGGTATAGATATACCAAATGCTAATACGATTATTGTTATTGATAGTGACAGATTTGGTTTAAGTCAATTGTATCAAATAAGAGGTCGTGTCGGTCGTGGAGACAGAATAGCTTATGCTTACTTAATGTATAAAAAAGAAAAAGTCTTAAATAGCATAGCACTAAAGAGATTAGAAGCAATAAAAGAATTTACAGAACTAGGTAGTGGATACAAAATTTCTATGAGAGACCTTGCGATTAGAGGAGCAGGAGATATTTTAGGTAAAGAACAAGCTGGTTTTATTGATTCAGTTGGTGTTAGTATGTATATGGAACTAGTTAACGAAGAAATAAATGGCATAACTATAAATGAAGATGAAGAAAGAGAACCAATTCCAATAGATATTCAAACTCACATTGATAAATGCTATACAGACGAAAGTGATGTAATAATCGAACTACATAAGAAGATTAACGGAATTACAACAAGGAAAGAACTAAATGAAGTATTATCTGAAATAAGAGATAGATTCGGTATGACAAATAAAGATCTTGAAATCTACGCTCATGAAAAATACTTAGAAAAATTACTTATGATTACAAATATTCAATTACTTGAAAATGATAATTTAAAATCAGTATTAAAATTACGAAAAGAAGTATATGAAGATATAAATATTGAAGAATTATTTGTAGAATCAACAAAAATCACAACAAAATTTAATTTTCAATATAAAGGTGGTTCAATATTAATAACGCTTCTAAAAGCAACTCTGGAAAAAAATTATATATATTATTTAGAAGATTTATTGGAAGTAATATATAATATGAAATTTAAGTATAATAAATAGAAAAATCACCAAAATATTACTAGGTGATTAAATGCAGACAACAGGTATAATAAGAAAAATAGATGAACTTGGAAGAATAGTATTACCAAAAGAATTAAGAAAATATTTGAACATTAACCCAGGAGATGATTTTCAAATAGCAATTGAATCAGAAAGAATAATACTAGAAAAATATTCAAGATTACAAAATATAGAAACAGAGTTAATAAATCTTATTAACTGTTTTTCTTCTGTAACAAAAAATGACATATACTTAATCATTAATAACAAAATTATTAACAAAGAAAATGAAATGATAACGAATGAAATACAAAACTTAATACAAGAAAGAAAAATATTTTATAAAGATACAAATCTAAAATTGAAAATATCAAACAATATTATTTCAAAAAATAAAATAGTTATAAATCCTATAATATTAAATAGTGACATTCTTGGTACAATTATTATCACTGACAATGTTAATCTTTGTGACATAATAAGTGACTCAAAAATACTAGAGAATATTATAAAAATGAAATTTATGTAAAAATTTGTCAAATTATGACTAATCTTGTAATTTAGGTTGAATAAAATTCTTTACTTTTGTATTATTAAGTTGTGATAATTATGAAAAAAATATTAAGAAGTATGAGAAATAAACCTGCGACATCTTTTACTTTGTTTTTGTGTATAACAATAATATTACTAATAATTGCTTTGTTAAATATTAAAGATATATTTTATATATTTTTATTGCCTTTTATAACTTACTATGTAAATAAAATAGTTTATATAACTTTATTTGAGATAAAATATTAATGATTGATACACATGCTCACATATTAAGTGAGTTTTATGACAACATAGATGAGTTAATAGAAGAGTTAAAAAGCAAAGAAATAATAAAAGTAATAAATTGTGCAGATTCAGTAGAAACATCAAAAGAAGTATTAAATATATATACAAAATATGAAGGATATCTTTTACCAGCAGTAGGTATTCATCCTGAAAATATAGAAAATGCAAATATAAGTGCAATAGAAGAATTAATAAAAAATAATAAGGTATTTGCCGTTGGTGAAATAGGTTTAGATTATCATTATAACGATGAAAATAAAAAAGAACAAAGAGAATATTTTATAAAACAATTAGATCTTGCAATCAAATATGATTTGCCTGTAATAATTCATATAAGAGAAGCAATGCAAGAATGTTTTGATATACTTAAAACAAGAAAAAACAGAGGAATAATACATTGTTTCAGTGGAAGTACTGAAATGGCAAGAGAATATATAAAACTAGGATATAAGCTTGGAATAGGAGGAGTATTAACTTTTAAAAATTCTAAATTATATGAAGTAATAGAAAAAATAGATTTAAAAGATATAGTATTAGAAACAGATAGTCCATTCTTGAGCCCGGAACCATATAGAGGAAAGAAAAATAAACCTTCAAATGTATTCTATGTTGCAAAAAGGATTGCAGAAATCAAGAATATATCAATAGAAGAAGTAATAAACACAACAACTAAAACAGCTAGTCAAATTTTTGACATTTAATAATACTTATTATATAATTTATTTAGGAGTAAGTATTATGAAAAAGTATATTAGAAGTAGAATATTTATGACTATAAAAACTTTTATAGCAATTATAATGATTTTATTTATTGGAAAAGAAACATATGAAAATAAATCATTATCAGTTTCAATGAACACAAATTTAAATAAGTCAATAGATAAAAAAATAATACAAAATACTCAAAATGAGTTATATAAAGAAGGACTATATAATCCACTATATACATTCACAGGAGAACTTACAGGTTATGCTGGAGATTGTCCACTATGTTCTGGATATTTAGCTTGTCCTCCAAGAACAAATGTACTAAAAGAAGGCATATATTATAATGATAAAACATATGGAACAGTAAGAATCGTGGCAAGCAGTAAGAATTATCCTTGTGGAACAATATTAAAATTTAATGTTAATAAATTATCAGATGAACCAATAGTAGCAATTGTTTTAGATAGAGGAGTAAGTGGAAATGTTATTGATTTACTTACAACATCAGAAGACCATGCAATTAAAAGTATAGGAAGAGTTAAAAACTTAGAGTTTGAAGTATTAAGAAAAGGATGGAAAAAATGAGAGATTTTGATTATAAAAAATCGTTAGGTCAAAATTTTTTAAAAGATCAAAATATTATTAATAAGATATCTGATTCAATAAATCCATCAAAAGAAGATTTAATTATAGAAATTGGTCCAGGAGCAGGAGCACTAACAAAAGAGCTAGTAAAAAAGAACTGTGATGTAATATGTTTTGAAATAGATACAAGATTAGAAGAAAAATTGAATAAAATAAAAGATAGTAATAGTAATTTTAAAGTGGTATTTCATGATTTTTTAAAAGTGGATATAAGCAAATACATAGATACAAGTAAGTATAAGAATATTTATTATGTTGGAAATTTGCCATATTATATAACAACAGCAATAATTAATAAAATTGTTAATGAATCTAATCCTTACGAAATAACAATTATGGTACAAAAAGAGGTAGCAGAAAGATTTGCAGCTAAGCCAAATACCAGGGAATATGGATCAATATCAGTCTTTTTACAATATAATTTTGATATAGAAACAGTATGTATTGTTAATAAAAATTGTTTTGAGCCAATACCGAAAGTTGATAGTGCTGTAATAAAATTAAAAACAACAAATAAGTATCAAAAAACAGTAAAAAACGAAGTAAAACTATATAAATTAATAAAGGATTCATTCACTTATAAAAGAAAAAATCTTAGAAATAATCTAAAAAATTACAATCAAGCAAAAATAGAAGAAATACTAAAAAAATATGATAAAGATTTAACAGCAAGAGCTGAATCTTTAAGGATAGAGGAATTTATAGATATATCGAACAATATATAATACAAAATAGAGAACAAACCAAATTGTTCTTTTTTTATGCATATTTTTATAAAAAAAATATACATTTAATTAGGGGGATTATGCTAAAAATAGGTGACTATGTTACAAGAAAAAAGTATGGAAATGATATTCTATTTAAAATAGATAAAATAGAAAATAATACAATTTATCTTAAAGGAGTAGATGTAAGGTTATATGCTGATTCAGAAAAAGAGGATCTAATTTTGTCTTCTATAAGTAAAAAAAAAGAAAATTTTGAGACAATAAGGCAATTAAATATAAAAGATTTTTTTTATATTCCAGGTACAATACTGCATTTAGACTCTGATCAAGAATATATAGACAAGTGTAATGAATATTATAAATCACAAAAAATAAAAGCATATTCATATAAATTTGCTGAAAAAGATTTCAAAAATAATGTTAATAACTTGTTAAAAAAACACAATCCTAATATTTTGGTAATAACAGGGCATGATGCTTACTATAAAAAAAGAAAAAATAATGAGAATTATAAAAACAGTAAATATTTTATAGAAACAGTGAAAGAAGCAAGAAAAATAAAAAATGAAAATGAACTATTAATAGTAGCCGGAGCATGTCAAAGTGATTTTATTTCATTGATAAAATCAGGTGCAACTTATGCTTCAAGCCCAAGTCATGTGAATATACATGCATTAGATCCAGCAATAATAGCATCAGGATTAGCACTAACAGATAAAAATGAACAAATAAATTTAGAAGAAATCATAAATAAAACGAAATACAAAAGTGACGGAATAGGGGGAATAAAATCAAGAGGTATGATGGTTACAGCATATCCAAGAAAGGAATAAAATGAATATAAATAAAATAAAAGAAGAAATATTTAAATTAAAAGATGAAAAGTTAAAAATTAAAGTAATAATGAGAAGAAATAAATTTGAATATTTAGAAGGAAAAATAAAAAGTTTTCACCCAAATATTTTTACAATTGAAACTAATAAAGGATTAAAATCATTTACTTATTCAGATATAGCAACAAATTCAGTTATCATAAGCAAAATTTAGTTAAAAATATTGAAAAGAATAAGCATTTATAATATAATTATATTATCTAATTATTAAGGAGGAAGTCATGAAAATTACAGATGTAAAAGTAAAATTAGAAAACAAAGATAATAATTTAAGAGGAAAAGCAACAGTTACAATAGATGACGCAATTGCAATTCATGATATTAGAATCTTAGAAGGGTTAAACGGTTTATATTTAGGAATGCCTAGTCGTAAGCTTCCAAACGGTAAATATGTTGATATTGCTCACCCAATCAATTCAGAAACAAGAGCAGAATTTGAAAAAGCTATTTATGAAGAATACGAAAAGGAACTAGAAAGAAAGAAAAATTCAGAAGAATCTGAAGAATAATCTGAACAAGAAAGACTACATAGTAGTCTTTTTTCATAGTTTAAAATATTTAAACATATATTTAAATGGAGGAATAAACTATGGATAAAAAAGATATTACAGATACATTCAATCATATAATAACAATAACAGAAAGAAAAACGATAATACTATCAGGGATAAAAAAATTAAATAGTTTTGATGACACAGAATTTTTTGTAGACAGTATTATGGGGCCAATAATAATTAAAGGAGAAAATTTAGAATTATTAAAACTAGATACTTTTCAAGGTAACTTATCAATAAAAGGAAAAATATTTTCAGTAATGTATTTAGATGACAATAAAAAAATAAAAGCAGAAAGTATAATGTCAAGGTTATTTAAATAATGACTTTAAAAGAACAAATATTATCATTTATTTTTTCTTTTTTAGCTGGAATTATAATTCAATTAATATATAAATTTTCTTACAAATATATTTATAATGTAAAAAAAATATATACTTTTTTAAATTCTTTGCTACTTTTCACAAATATAACACTTATATATTTTAAAATATTCTATTATATCAATGGAGGAATAATAAATATTTATTTTTTATTGATTACAGTTTTAACATTTCTATACTTAAATAACAAAAAATTTACAAAAAAAATGTAAAAAAAAGTGTTATTAATTGTAATTACTATTTGATAAAGTTATAATTATAATAGAAAATGGGGTTAATATGAGAAAGGTAAGTCAAAAAACTAAGTTTAGAGTGACTTTTTTAACAATAGGGTTTATAATATCTATTGTGATTTTTGGGTCTACTTTATTTTCTTATTTATCTCAAATAAATAGTAATAAAAATGAAATAGCAACTTTACAAAAAAAATATAGTGAGGAATTAGAATTAGAGGAAGATTATAAAAATCAAATAAATAAATTACAAGATCCAGAATATGTAGCTAGAAGAATAAGAGAAAAGCATCTTTATTCTGGTAAGAATGAAATAGTAATAAAAATTGAAGATTAGGAAAGGCTTGATATGGAAGAAGTATATAATTTTATCAGAAAAGAAATAGGTCTTTCAGTAGGAGATACAATAGTCGTAGGTGTTTCTGGGGGACCTGACTCAATGGCACTACTATATATATTAAATGAATTTAAAAACAAAATGGATTTAAATATTGTTTGTGCTCATGTCAATCATAATAAAAGAAAAGAAAGTGAACAAGAAAAAATAGATCTTGAAAATTATTGTAAACAAAATAATATAATATTTGAATATGTTAAAATAACTAAATGGGGTGACGATAATTTTCATAATGAAGCAAGAAGTGTAAGATACAATTTCTTTGAAGAGTTGGTTTTTAATTATCACGCAAAATACTTAATGACAGCTCATCAAGGAGATGACTTAATAGAAACAATTCTTATGAGAATAGTAAGAGGATCTACTTTAAAAGGATATAGCGGATTTAGTAGAATAGTGGACAAAGGTGCATATAAAATAGTTAGACCTTTAATTACAGTTACAAAAGATGAAATAATGAAATTTGATGAACAAAACAATATTAAATTTGCAATAGATCAATCAAATAATGAAGATCATTATACAAGAAATAGATATAGACATACAGTATTACCATTCTTAAAACAAGAAGAGCCAAACATACATAAAAAATTTTTGAAGTTTAGTGAAACATTGTTAAAGAATAGTAACTATATAGATTCGATTGCAAATAAAGAATTTAATAAAGTTTTTCAAAATGGAAATCTAGATATTGATAGATTTAAAGTACTTGATAATGTAATACAAACAAAGATTATATATAACATATTAGAAAAAATATATGGAGATGACTTATTGATAATTGGTGATGCTCATGTTGATTTAATATTCGACTTAATAATATCTAACAAATCAAATAGTATTGTACATTTACCAAATAATGTAATAGTGGTTAAATCATATAATGAACTAACATTTAGTTATGATGATGATGTTAATGATGAATATGAAATACAAATTGATGAATTAGTAAATCTGCCAAATGGAAAAATAATAGAAAAAGTAAATGAAACTAATGATACATCAAATTATACAATAAGAATGAATAGCTCAGAAATAAGTTTGCCATTGTATGTCAGAAACAGAAGAGATGGGGACAAAATTAAATTAAAAGGGCTAAATGCACATAAAAAAGTAAACGAAATATTTATAAATGAAAAAATAAAAATGAAAGATAGAAACACTTGGCCAGTAGTACTTGATTCAAAAGACAATATAGTATGGCTTCCAGGACTAAAAAAGTCAAATCTTGACAAGAAAATTACTGAAGAGTATGATATAATACTGAGATATTATTAGAAGAAAGG
Organism: Mycoplasmatota bacterium; assembly: GCA_022774645.1. GTDB lineage: Bacteria > Bacillota_I > Bacilli_A > RF39 > UBA660 > CAG-1000. The sequence goes on from JALFKQ010000035.1 coordinate 116,150, forward strand.
AAAGAAACAATGAATATAAAAAAGACTAAAAAAGGTATGAATTTAATGCCTTATGTAATACTAACAATAGTAGTACTAGGATCATATTTATTCTTAAATTCATTTAGTACAAAAGTAAATAAAATGGACTATAATGAATTAACAAAAGAAATAGGAAATAATAATGTTAAAGAATTAACAGTAACTCCTAAAAATGCTGCAGGAGTTTATATATTAACAGGTAAATTAAATAATTATGGAAAGGGTGAAACATTTACAGTAACTATCCCTTATACAGATACAGTTATTTCATCAGTGTATGAACTAGCTGAAAGTAATAATTTAAAAGTACAAACAAACACTAATCCAGAAAATAGTGCTTGGTTAAATATAGTTATAAATATAGTACCAATTATAATATTTGGAGTACTTGCTTATGTAATGATAGCAAAACTAAGTAATAATGGTAAAGGTACATTTGATTTTAGTAAAAGTAGAGCTAAACTATCAGAAGATGGTGGAACTAAAACATTTAAAGATGTTGCTGGATTAAAAGAAGAAAAAGAAGAAGTTCAAGAACTAATTGATTTCTTAAAGAATCCAAAGAAATTTACTAAAATGGGTGCTAGAATTCCAAAAGGAGTATTATTAGTAGGTCCTCCAGGAACAGGTAAAACATTACTTGCAAAAGCAGTAGCAGGAGAAGCAAAAGTACCTTTCTTCTATATAAGTGGTAGTGATTTTGTAGAATTATTTGTAGGTGTTGGTGCTTCTCGTGTAAGAGACATGTTTAAACAAGCAAAACAAACTGCGCCATGCTTAATATTTATAGATGAAATAGATGCAGTAGGTCGTGAAAGAGGAACTGGACTTGGCGGTGGACACGATGAAAGAGAGCAAACACTAAATCAATTGTTATCAGAAATGGATGGTTTTAGTGAAAATGAAGGAATCATAATTATAGCTGCAACAAATAGACCAGATGTATTAGATCCAGCTTTATTAAGACCAGGAAGATTTGATAGACAAGTAACAGTTGGAAGACCAGATGTTAAAGAAAGAGAAGAAATTTTAAAAGTTCATGCTAAAAATAAAATACTTGCTCCAAGTGTAAAGCTAAAACATATAGCTGAAAGAACACCGGGATATTCAGGAGCAGATTTAGAAAATCTACTTAATGAAGCTGCATTACTTGCAGTAAGAAGAAACAAAGATGCAATTACAATGGATGAGATAGATGAAGCAAGTGACAGAGTTCTTATGGGACCAGCAAAAACTAGTAGAAAAGTAACAGAATATGAAAAGAAGATAGTTTCATATCACGAAGCTGGACACGCAGTTTCAGGAATTGTTCTTCCAAATGGTGAAGAAGTACACAAGATAACAATTATTCCAAGAGGTATGGCAGGTGGATATACACAAATGCTTCCAAAAGAAGAAAGAACACTTGTATATACTAAGAAAGAGTTAGAAGAACAAATTATAACTTTATTATCAGGCCGTGTAAGTGAAGAAGTATTCTTAAATGAAATATCAACAGGAGCGAGTGACGACTTAAAGAGAGCAACAAAAATAGCTAGAAGTATGGTTACAGAATATGGTATGAGTTCACTTGGTGCTGTTCAATTAGAACATAGAAGTGAAAGCGTATTCTTAGGTAGAGATTATAATCAAACTAAAAATTTCTCAGATCAAGTAGCATTAGAAATAGATAAAGAAGTAAGAAAAATAATTGATGAATGCTATGCTCAAGCAAAAGAAATACTTAAAAAACATAAAAATTTAGTAGAAGTATTAGCAAAAGTTTTAGCTGAAAAAGAAACTTTAACAAAAGAAGAAATAGAAGATATTGTAGAAGCTAATAGCAATATTAAAATAAAAAAAGAAGAAAAAATTTCTGATGAAGATAAAGAAATTAAAGAAGTAGAAGAAAATAAAGAAGAAACACCTAAGAAAACTAAAAAGCAAACTAAAACAGAAGAGTAGAAATACTCTTCTTATTTTGGTATAATATTGCCGAGTAGGAAAACTATGCAGTGAAAAGAGGGATAAAATGATATTATTTATAGATACTCATGATGAATTAATAACAATTGCCTTAAAAACAAAAGATAATCTATACATTAAAACACAAGAAAGTGAGTATTCTCATTCAATATACACAATGCCAATGATAGCAGCTGTATTTGATGAGAACAAACTTGATATAAAAGATTTAGAGAAAATAATAGTAGTTAATGGACCAGGAAGTTTTACAGGAATAAGAATTGGACTTAGTTCTGCTAAAACAATTGCCTATGCATTAAATATTAAAATAAATACTATTTCAAGTTTAATGGCATATTTAATAAGCAGTGATATTAAGAAAGATAAAATGGCAATTATAGAGGATAATAAAGGTTACTATATTGCAGCAACAGATAAGGATAATAATATAATCTTAGATGAGCAATATGTAACTGAAAATAACTATAATTATACAGTTGTAGAACACAAATTAGATATAAAAAAAATAATAAATTATTTAAAAGACGCAGAAAGTGAAAACCCACATTTTATAAAAGCAAATTACATTAAAAAGATAGAGGTGGAAAAATGATAGAAAAGGAAATATTATCAGATACAGATTCAGTGTATAACTATAAAGACGGAGATACAGTATTAGGCTATCTAGAAATTAGATTAGTAGACGGTGTAATTGATATAATGAATCTATTTGTAAATGAGGAAAACAGAAAGCAAGGGATTGCAACTGCATTAATGGAAGAAATGTTTAAAAAAGAAAAATATAGTAGGATAATGTTAGAAGTAAATGAAAATAATATAGAAGCATTAAGACTATATAATAAATTAGGATTTAAAGAAATAAGCTTAAGAGACAGATATTATGGTGAAGACACAGCTATAATTATGGAGAAGGTGAAATAATGAAAGATGTTTATATCTTAGCAGTAGAATCTTCTTGTGATGAAACTAGTGTAAGTATTATTAAAAATGGTTATGAAGATATAGCAACAATTATCAATACTCAAATAGATGTTCATACAAAATATGGAGGAGTAGTTCCAGAAGTAGCAAGCCGTTTACATTTAGAAAATATTACAATGGTAATAAATGAATGTATGGAAAAAGCTAATATGAAATTTGAAGATATTGATGCATTTGCTTGTACTTATGCTCCTGGGCTTCTAGGAAGCTTACTAGTAGGTGTTGAAGCAACAAAAGCACTATCATATATATATAAGAAACCATTTATAGCTGTTAATCATATGATGGGACATATATATGCCAATATGATAGGTAATCATTTAGAATATCCTTTATTATCATTAATAATTTCAGGAGGTCATACTGATTTAATTTTAATGAAAAGTGAAGATTCATTTGAATATATAGGTCAAACATTAGATGATGCAATAGGAGAGGCATATGATAAAGTAGCAAGAATATTAAATTTGCCTTATCCAGGAGGACCAAATGTTGAAAAATATGCATTACAAGGAAATCCGACATATAAGATGCCAAATATATTAAATGACGATTCATTCAATTTTAGTTTTAGTGGTATAAAGAGCCATATAAATAATTTAGTCCACAATGAAAGACAAAGAGGTAATAAAGTTAATGAGTATGATATTGCTTCATCATTTCAAACTTGTGTGACTAGTCATCTAGTTGATAAAACAAAGAAAGCATTATTAAAATATAACTTAAAAACATTACTTATAAGTGGTGGAGTAGCAAGTAATACTTATATAAGAGAGTCACTAAAAGAAATGTGTGAAAGTATAGTGGTAGAAATGCATATGCCACCTAAAAAATATTGCACAGATAATGCCGCAATGATAGGTGCTGCAGCTTACATATTGTATAAAAATAAAAAATTTGCACCATTAAGTACAAATGCTATGAGCCATATAAACTTACAATAAAAAAATAATCATCTTTAAATGATTATTTTTTTATTTTCTTATTAATTTCACTAACATTTTCGTGTATTGAAAGTAATACTAATGAAAATTCATATACAATTCTTAAAATTAAATTTCCACCAATTAGTACTAGCAAGAATAGAACAAAACTAGTTGAAATAAAACTAAAAGATGATAAAGTAGTAAATATAGCAAAAACTAAATAAGATACTTTTAATATTGTTGTAATATACATTTTTTTGAATTTAACAAACTCATATAGTTTAGCCATAAATCCTTTGTAATTATTTTCATTCTTATCAGCAAAAACAGTGAAGTATAAACAAATACCGGCAACAATTGCAACAACTAATGAAATAATTGTCCACATACCAGCATTTTGTAAACTAGAGACTCCAGAATTACCGAAATAAGAATCAATGTCACTTCCATATGCATTTCCGTACATAAAGCACCTCCTTTTCTGTAAATATACTAACATATTATTAACAATTAATAAATATTAGAAGTATTCTTTTTAAAAACAAATAATTTGCTTAAAACATAATTAGCAACAGTTACAACGATTTGAACAACTAATTTCATAATTTTATCATTTAAATGTAATAGAGTGACAAATATAAACATAATACCCATATCCATAAGTAAAGTTGCTATTCTAGAACCATAAAAACTAGCTGCCTCTTTTAATTTGTTTTCATTGTTACTTTTAAAAACAAATATTCTATTAGCAAAATAGGCAAAAGTTACAGCACATATCCAAGAAATAATATTAGCTGCTTGAAGTTGATACCATATATCAGGACTTAAAAAAGTCAAAATACATAAATAATAACTTCCTAGACTCACAACAGTAGTAAGTCCACCAACTATTAAATAATTAATTATCTCTTCATATTTCTTATAAAGTTTTAAACATTTTTTCCACACTTTTTTCATAAGTATTCTTCATCAAATCCAATCTCTTCTTTAGCTATATATATTGGTCTATTTTTAGTTTCATTATACGTTTTTCCTAGATATTCACCTAAAATTCCCAAGAATATTAATTGAAGTCCACCAAGGAAAAGCATCACACACATTAAAGAAGAATAACCAGGAGTATCAATTCCTTTAACTATAGCTTTTATAATAATAACAATTAAATAAATAAATGCTGCAAAGCTAGTTAGTATACCAGTATAAGTAGCAAATCTAAGTGGTTTTGTACTAAAAGCAACTATTCCATCAAAAGCATAATTAAATAACTTAACTTTATTCCATTTAGTAGTGCCACCTTTTCTTTCTTCTACTTTATAAGAATCATAATATGTTTTGAATCCTACATAACTAAATATACCTTTTGAAAATCTATTTCTTTCATCTAAAGAAACAATAGAATTAACCATATTTCTTCTAAACATTCTAAAATCACTTGCACCATCAACTATATTCATATTAGAAAGTTTTCCCATAATATTATAGAAACATCTTTGCAAAAATCTCTTTTTATGTTGTTTTTGACACATACAAACTGAATCATAATCTGGATTTTCATTTAAAAATTTATACATTTTAACCATATAATTTGGATTTTGCTGTAAATCGCAGTCAATTATACAAGCATAATCAGAAGTAGAGTGTAAAAGACCTGCATAAATAGCTGCTTCTTTACCAAAATTTTTAGAAAAACTAACAATTTTTACACGCTCGTCATCTTTTTCGTGTAGTTCTTTTAATTTTTTTAATGTTTTGTCTTTACTTCCATCATCCACAAAAATAAAGTTGTGTTTAATATCCCCCAATGCTTCATTAACTTTCTCATAAAAATTAACAACATTTTCTTCTTCATTATATGAAGGTACTATAACATCTAATTTCATTTTTAACCTCTTTTAATAACCTAATTTTCCATCTAAACTTTCATCATTTTTAATAAGATCACTTACTAAAATTTCTCTATATTTATCTTTACTATCTCTAATAACTAATTTTTCGATTCCACTATTTATAACAACTCTCTTACACATAGAACAACTCATTGAGTTTTCTACATATTCACCAGTTTTTGAATCTTTACCAACCATATAAAGTGTAGCACCAATCATTTCACTTCTGCTTGCCGAAATAATAGCATTTTGTTCAGCGTGTACGCTTCTACATAGTTCATATCTTTCACCTCTTGGAATATTTAATTGTTCACGAATACAATATCCAAGATCATCACAATTTTTTCTACCTCTTGGAGCTCCATTATATCCAGTAGATATAATTTCATCATTTTTAACGATAACTGCTCCCCATTTTTTTCTTAAACAAGTGGCTCTTTCTAAAGTTGCCTCTGCTATATCTAAATAATAATTATTTTTATCTATTCTTTCCATACTAAAACCTCTTAGATATATTGTATCATAAAATACAAAATTCTTATATATAAATTATTTATTTAACAATGGTCAATATGTTATACTTATATAGAATAGGAAGGTAAGTATGAGAGATTTTATAAAAAAAATAATAAGAAAAAGTAAAAAAGAAATATTCTTCGAATTAATCGTATGTATAGTTTTAAGAGCAATATTATTAATAAATCCAATACTTTATAGTGAAACAGTAAACTATATTTCAGATTCAAAGTATGGAGAAGCAATAAATATATTAATCATATATATAATATCAATGAGTATCTATAAACTATTTGAATATATTAGACAAAGAACATTCTATTCTGTATATAGCAAGCTTTATAAAGAATCAACTTCAATCGGAATGCAATACACAAATAATAATTCTATATTCAGTTTATCAAGATTTACCCCTGGAGAATACTTAAATATAATGGGGACTGATATTGATATAGTATGTAGTTTTATAACAAATGGTATATATAGAATTGTACAATTATTAGAATTTTTAGTAATATATTATTATTTCTTTAATATAAACATAACATTATTTTTTATAACAATATCTTTTTCAATAATAGTACTTACATTAATAATAATATTTGGAAATAAAATACAAGTATTTAATAAAGAAAGAAAAGATAATTATGATAAAAAAACTAGTGCTATAAATGATTTTTTCAATGGAATTAAAGAAATAAAAGGATTTAATTTAGGAAAAAGTATTAATAATAGAGCATCAAATGAAACAAATAAGTATCTACAGTCATTTAAAAAATATTCAATATGTTACTATGCTATCAATATAATAACAGTATATATATTTGAAATATTGAGATTATTTGTATTTATATATGGAGTTATTGAAATATCAAAGGGTAATATGGAATTAGGTGTATTATTAGTAATATATAGTTACTATCAAAAAATTATAGATAATTTCTCATTAGTTTCAACAATGAATTTAGAATATAAAAATGTTAAGATGTCTTTATCAAGAATAAATAAATTATTTGAATATGCTAAAAGTGATAATGAAAATAAAGTTGAGATAACTGAACCAAAGGGCAAAATAGATTTTAGTCATGTTTTATATGGCTATAGACATGATCCAGTATTAAACGATTTTACAATCGAAGTAAAGCCAAATACCATAACAGCAATAACAGGGAAAACAGGAAGTGGAAAAACAGGAGTATTCGATTTGTTAATGAAAATGAATAGACAAATACAAGGTAGTATCATGATAGATGATTTAGATATATCTACAATAAATGATACTTCTTATTATAATGTGGTATCAATTGCAAGAAAAAATCCATTTTTCTTCAATAGTAGTATAAAAGACAACTTAACAATTATAGGTAAAGAAACAAGCGAAATAGAAAAAATATGCAAAAGTTTAGGAATACACGAAACAATAATGTCATTAGAAAAAGGATATGACACAGTTATATCTAATAGTACTAAACTATTATCATCAAGTGATAAAAAACTTTTAGCTATAGCTAGAGTATTAATAAAAGATACTAAAATATTCTTATTTGACGAAATTATCGAAGCATTAGATAAAGAAAATAGAGACATAGTAATGAAAATATTAAAAGAAAAGAAAAAAGATCATACTATTATGATAATTTCAAGAGATAAAAACATATTGAAACAAATGGATAATATAGTTTTAATAGATGCAGGAAAAGTAGAAGGAATAGGTAATCATGAAGAACTATCAAAAGAAAGTTCCTTATATAAAGAAATAATATAAAATACCTTAATTGGTATTTTTTTATTGTTCTCATAATATGATTTAATGAGGAAAATATGAGAACAAATATCAAAATAGGTCTTACCAGTAAAGAAGTAATAAATAGTAGAAATAAATATGGAAGTAATAAATTAACAACAAAAAAGAAGAACACTTTTCTTCAATTAATTATTGAATCATTAAGCGATCCAATAATTAAAATATTATTAATAGCACTAGCAATAAAAATCATTTTCTTATTTCAAGATTCTAATATTTTTGAAACATTAGGTATTGCTATTTCTGTTTTTTTAGCTACATTTATTTCTGCATTATCAGAATATGGTAGTGAAAAAGCTTTTGAAAAGTTAAGTGAAGAAAATTCATTAGTAAAAGTAAAAGTACTAAGAAATTCTAAGAAAATATTAATTAATATGGATGAAGTTGTAGTAGGAGATATTGTGTATCTAGAAAGTGGGGATAAGGTACCAGCAGATGGGGTAATTATTGATGGTGAATTATATATAGATGAAAGTTCTCTCACAGGTGAAACAAAAGAGAAGCATAAAAATACTAATAATAACGAAGTATATATGGGAAGTATTGTTTGTGGAAAAAAAGGAATAATAGAAGTTACACTCGTGGGAGACAAAACTTTTTATGGTAGAATTGCACAAGATATACAAGAAAGTACAATAGAAAGTCCATTAAAATATAGACTTAAAGTACTTGCTAAACAAATAAGTAAATTAGGATATATATGTGCCTTTTTAATTCTTATTTCATATTTATTTAATTCTGTTGTAGTAGCAAACAATTTTGATATTAACAAGATATTAACATTTAAAACTATATTTCCACATCTTTTATATGGTTTAACATTAAGTGTAGCAGTTATAGTAATGGCTGTACCAGAGGGTTTACCAATGATGATTACACTTGTTTTATCATCTAATATGAAAAGATTATTAAAAAATAATGTACTTGTTAGAAAATTAGTAGGTATAGAAACAGCTGGTTCATTAAATATATTATTCACTGACAAAACAGGGACATTAACAGAAGGAAAATTAAAAGTACAAAGAATAGTTGATACAGAATTGTATGAGTATGACACAATAGAGAAAATAAATAACAATAAAAATTTAAATGAATTATTTTATCAATCTCTTGTTTACAATAATGAATCATTTTTTAATAATAATATTGCAGAAGGAGGAAATATAACTGATAGAGCAATACTTGATTTCTGTAAAAAAGAAGATAAAACAAAATATAAAATCATAAATAAAGAAGAATTTGATAGTAAAAAGAAATATTCTGCGGTAACAACTAACTATAATAATAAAACAGTATTTATCAAAGGCGCTTACGAAATAATATTAAATAAATGTACAACATATTTAAAAAGTGATGGTACCAAGAGGGTATTAATTGATAAAATCAAAATAAGTAAATATATAAAAGAAAAAACAGAACAGGGTGAAAGGGTACTTGCTCTTGCAATAAATACTGATAATGAATTCAAAAATTTAACATTACTTGGCTTTGTATTTTTAAAAGATAATATTAGAAAAGAAGCATTTAAAGGAATTGAATTAATAAAATCAGCTGGTATTCAAGTATGCATGGTTACAGGAGACTCAAAAGAAACAGCAGTAGCAATAGCAAAAGATTTAAAAATAGTGGAGTCAGATAAAGATATAATATTAACAAGTGATGAATTTAACAATATGGATGATGAATCTATTAAAAAAATAATACCAAGATTAAAAGTTTTAAGTAGAAGTTTACCACAAGATAAAAATAAATTAGTAAGATTAAGTCAAGAAATGAATATGATATGTGGTATGACAGGAGATGGGGTTAATGATGCTCCAGCATTAAAAAAAGCAGATGTAGGTTTTTCACTTGGTAGTGCAACAGAAGTAGCAAAAGAAACAAGTGATATAGTGATACTTGATAATAATATATTATCTATATCAAAAGCCATACTTTATGGTAGAACAATATTTAAAAGTATAAGAAAGTTTATTATATTTCAATTAACAGTTAATTTTTCAGCTGTATTTTTAAACATAATTGGACCTTTTATAGGAATTTTAAATCCAGTAACTATCATACAAATACTATGGATAAATATGGTAATGGACACTCTTGCCGGTTTAGCTTTCTCATATGAACCAGCTTTAATTGAATATATGATGGAAAGCCCTAAAAAAAGAGATGAAAAAATAATAAACGAATATATGATAAATCAAATACTATGTAATGGTGTCTACACTTTGTTATTATGTACTTGGTTTTTAAAGTCACCATTAATAGGAAAAATTTATCAAACTGATATATCTGATAAATATATACTAACCGCATTTTTTGGATTATTTATATTTATTACAATATTTAATGCTTTTAATGCAAGAACATATAGAATAAATACATTTTCTAATCTATTAAAAAATAAAGTATTTATAGCAATAGTGTTTTTTATAGCAGTAGTTCAAATACTACTTATATATTTTGGTGGTACATTATTTAGAACAACAGGATTATCTATTTATGAATTTGAAATAATGTTATTATTAGCCTTTTCAATAATACCTTTTGACTTTATAAGAAAAATCATATTAAAAAAGAAAGGCATATCAAGAAAAATATAATTATTTTCTTCTAATAAGTCTTGCCTCTCTATCATACTCAGCTTTATAAAGAGAAATTTCTTCACTTCTCTTATTAAAATATTCAATCATATCCAAGTAAGATTGATAATCGAAATTCATAAAAATATCTTTGAAATAAAATTGATGTAATAAATATTGATTATATAAACTAGGATATTCTCTAAGTGGATTACATACTTTAGCATATTGATCTACACCGAGTCCATAATGTTTCATTGGCATATTTGAATATTTGCTTTGCATATAGGTTCTTTCGATTAGTTTTCTAGTAACATCATTTATCTTAAGATTATTATCGTTAACAAATTGAGTTAAATATTCTTCTTCTTGAACTCTATATACAAAAGGTATATTTAATTCTTTTGCTATAGTCGCAACAATTTGATTATATAAAACTGCAAACTCACTAACAATACTTTCACTTTTATATTGTCTATTATATCTGGGATTCAAATCACTTTTAAGTTTCCAATAACCAAACTTTCTTTCATTCTTAGCTTCAAGAGCTTTAGAAAGCATAAACAATTCAAAAATAGAATTACTAAAATCACAAGATAAAATACCGTCTAATATATTATCAGCTTCTTGATATGACATATTTCTACTAACAATAACTTCGTTTTCTTTTAAATAATAGTCCAATATCTCACCAGAATCATTTAAAATAACTGTTAGTTTAATGGTGTTTCTTGGTTTATAAGATTTTAAGGTAAGTTGTTTTTCAATTTTTGGATTAAGAAGTCTTATTCCAGAACCGGATACATATGAAGTTTTGAAGTTGTTCATTGCATCAAGGTCAATAACACTACCAGGTACAATAGATCCACCAGCATCCGCAACAAATAAATCAACTATATACTTATTACTATCCTTTTTTATTGATAAAGCATCATCATATAAACTTGTGTTATAAGAATCAATTGTAATAACTGGGTTATGATATATTTTTCTATTTGGAATATATATTGTATCATCAGATGGTTTTAAAAAACCATACTTATCATTGATATCCTGTAAACTAATTCCTCTTTTGATACCTTGTATAACCATATACATTTGTCTTAAAAAAATGCTATTTTCACCTTTAAAAGAATTTAACTTTTTGTAATATTTCATCTTATTTATTTTAGAATGATAAAATATCTTCATTAAAGTTAAGTAGTAATATATATCATCAGTACCATTTTTAAGAGATAACATAGCTCTATTAAAAGCAAAATCAAACAATTCAAAACCATTTTTGGTAAGTACATCCTTATTACTCGAAACGAACTTTTTAACTATATTACTATCTTCATGACTACTTATAAGTTCTTTTATTATAATAAACAAAGAATTTACATCACTATTTTTATCAATAACAAGTTCATCTAAAGTATTAGAACAATCAAGTAATATATCATTATCATGATGAACAAGGTACGCCAATATTTTCTCTTTTGAAAACTTTATACTACTTTTAATATAAGCTATTTCTTTTTCATTAAAGTTATTTCTATTTATGAGAATAGATAATAAGTTAGTAAGTTTTTCTAAAAATGAAGTGTAACTTTTTTCACAAGAACAATTATTTAAATAATCATTTAGTTTAGTTATTAAAATATTAATAAATTCTTTCTCATTAATGGACATAGTATGTAAAAAATATTGTATGCTTCCATCTGTAAAATCACCTTTATTAATAAATTTTTTAAAGTTATCTTTTTCTTTCATTAATTTTATAATATCACTTAGAATTTTATAATACAAGAAAAATATGGTATAATTCATATAAGGGTGAATATGAATGTATAAAAAGAAAAAATTATTATTAAATATAGTTAATATATTATTTTTAGTTTTCTCATTAATGGAATTAATTAAATATTTCAAAATAGATAATACTTTTTATGGAGTTATTTATTTATTGATAAATTTAGTAATATTATTTTTGCTTTTACCTGTAACATATAATTATAAAAGACATTATTCTAAAGCAAGAATAAGTAAAATTATATTAATAATTATAATAGGTTTATTTAATTCTTTTATATTAAATTTAATAATATTAAATAATATGAGTTACATTGATTCATCAAAAGAATACATGAAGTCTATATTTATATTTAAAAATATACTTAAACCGATTCTATATGGTTTATTAGGTTTATTTTTAATATTAGAAACCAAAATAAATAAAAGAATCAAAAAGGCTAAAAAAGATTGATAATTGTACAAACTTATGTTAAAATAAAGGCATTTCTGATAAGAAAAGTCGATAATGTTTGACAAAATGTAACAAATATGATATAATATGTGCATATTTACAAAGGGGGTAAATAATATGGATAAACAATTTGTTAGAGGACTTGAAAGTTTAATTAATGCATTAAGAAATTATGATGCTAAATTAAGAAAGCAACATGCTGAAAGTAGTAAGGAAGAACAAGCTAAAATAGTAGTTAAGGTTAAGGATGTAGACAAGAGATACTATGAGGCTAGAGCTGACTATACTAAATATATTGCTAAAGAAACTACAGAAGAAGAAAGAATAGCAATAGAAAAGAAATATGCTGAAAAATATGAAATAAAATCAGGCAGGGTTGAAGAGTTACCAAAAGAACTAGAAAATAATGAACCAGAAGAACAAGAAGAAGAGGAAGAAGTAACTGAAATTAAGAAACCTAAAAATGGTTTATTAAAGAAAGTATTATCCTATGTTGGAATTGCTGCTTTAGCTGGTGGTATCGTATATGGAGCAACAAGATGCTCAAAAAACAACAGTGCTGATGTACTAGTTACTGATGAACAAATTGAAGATACTGACTTAGATGAAGAACTAGAGCCAGGTGAACCAGGTACATTTAAAGATGCAAGTAATGATGAAGAAGTAAATGCTAGAATAGATTGGTACTTCAATAATTATTTTGATAAAGAATATACTGATATGAATCAAATTCAAAAGGATTCAATTAATAAAGAAAATTTAGCTGATATTATAAAAGTTGTTAATGGAGAAATCCCAGAAGGATTCGAAATGAATGAGTTAGTCAACTATAATAATAAACTAACACAAATGTTTTCAACATATCTATCAACTTTAGAAAGAACTGAAGCTGGAAATGTTGGATTTATACCATCACAATATTTATATGAAGATGGTTCACATGAACAAAAATGTGCTGCTGAATTAGATGCTGTTATGGAACCATTAATTAAAGCAGTTAATGAACATGATAATGAAGCATTTAAAAAATATGCAGTTGAGTTCGGTGAATTAATGAGAGATCAATATTATATTCCAGATGCACAAGCTAATCACTACAATGTAAGAAGCATTGCATCATTCCCAAGTAGAATGCATTTATATGGTTTATCTTATGCTATGTATGCTGAAACTATTATGGAATATGGAATTGTTAATAATATAGATGTATGTATTCCATTCTGCTTCAATAGTGATGGAGTTGTTGAAGAAATACCATTATCAAAATTAATGGCAACATTAGATTTTGTACCAATGGGACAATGGGAATATGTATTAAAGAGAGCTGGAATGAGTCAACAAGAAATTGTTAACTATGGTAATACATTAGTTGAAGATACAATGTTCCAAGGATTCTTAAAAGATGCTAAGAATCATTATAATGAAAAATTAAGTCAACAAATGACTTTAACAAAAAATAGTTAAGAAATAATCAGGGGAGGAATTTATTATGTATAGTAATGAAAGAAGAAGCGGATTTAGTATCGCGGATTTATTAGTAAAAATTATATTTGCTGCATTATTTATATTCATACTAATTTGGTTATTTGAAAAAAAAGTTCCAAATATGACACCTTTCTATAGTAATGTATTTAGAGAAAATATTAAATACATGCAAGAAGCTGGTGAAAGTTATTTTACAGATGATAAAATGCCTAAGAATATTGGCGAATCAACTAAGATTAGTTTAGGTGAAATGTTTGATAAGAAACTATTATTACCATTTGTAGACGAAAATGGACACTCTTGTAATCAATATGATTCATATGTAAGTGTTACTAAAACTGATGCTGGATATGAACTTAAAACAAATCTAGTATGTAATAATGAAAGCAACTTTACAATTAAAATATTAGGATGTCATACTTATTGTAAAGATAATTCTTGTAATAAAACATGTAGAATTGAAAAATTAACTGAATATCAATTCAAGAAAACAATAAAATCAACTAAGACAGTTTATAATTGTAATAATTTACCAGGATCTAAGAGAAACGGTGCATATTGTTATTTATCAAAATTAGTTGATAGTAAACCATCAAAAATTACTAACTCAACAACTAAAACGATTTCAGAACCAGCAGTTAGAGTTGTGGTAAGCGGAACTAAACAATTACTAGAAACAATTAAAACTAAAAATAATGATAGTACACAAAGAATATATGATGACAAAGTTTATATAACAACAGGTGGTGGAACAACTACTGAAAGACAATGTCATAATGTAGAAAAAGAAGAAGCATTCAGTTGTCCAAAAACAAAAACTGAGACAATAACTGAAAAATGTACAAAATACAAAACTGAAAAGAAATGTACAACTAAGACTTCTAAACAACCATATAGTTGTGCTCCATGTACAACATACAGAGATTCTAATGGTAAATCTCATACAACATGTGCTACATGTTACAAAAATGTTAAAACTGAAACTTGTAATAATGTTCAAGTACCATATGAATCAACTTGTACAAGACAACAAACAGTTACTTATACTGGAACATGTTATAGAACAGTTACTAAACAAGAATGTGAAAATGTAACAGTTACTAAACCTACAACTGGATATTGGACTTGTCCTTCAACATCAACTGGACAAAGTGGTTCAGGTGAAAACTTAAAATGTTGGCATACAGTTATTGTATCTGGTGGATATAGTTACAGCTGTCCAAGCAAATCAAATTATAGCGAAGGTTCAGGAGCTAACTTAAAATGTTACTATGTAACTAATGCTTCTTATAAAGAAGAATGTAGAGATAAAACTTATACTTATAATAAATCAGATAGTATGTGTTATAAACAAATTAAAGTAACTTCAACAAGTGAAGGTTGTGATAAAGGATACAAACTTGAAGGTAATAAGTGTAATAAATATACAACTAAAAAAGTAAAAGCTAATAGTAAGAAAGTAAGCTCAACATCATATAAATATATGTGGAGTAAAGAAGAATCTGTTAGTGGATGGACAAAAACTGGAAAAACAAGAACAGTAGATGGAAAAGAGATATGTGAATAATTAGAGAAAATATCTCTTTTTTCTTGTAATTTTTTAATCATTATATTAAACTAAATATTAGAGGTGAAAGTGATGGAAAAGCATTGTCGTGAATGTGGAAAAAAAATTGCAAACTCACAAAACTTATGTGACAATTGCAGATCAAAAAGAAATGGAAAAGATACATTAGCTAAATACCCATGGTGGATACTTGGATTAATATTACCACCAGTAGGATTAGTTCTATATTTAATATGGAGAAAGGATAAAAAAGAATCAGCTAAAAGTGTTATTGTTGGAACAATAATTTCAGCAGTAATTTGGTTATTCTTAGGTTTATCATTCTTGATTGATGGAAAAGAAAATCCAAAAGGAAAAAATACAATTAAAACACAGGATGTAAGTAAATCAGCTGATTCAATAAAGAATTGGTATGAAGCGGTATCAAGTGGTGATTATATTGTTACTATAATAGCAAGTTCAACATGTCCACATTGTAAAGCATATAAGCCAGTTATAACTGAATTATCAGAAAAAGAGAAATTTAAAATGTTTTTCTTTGAAGCAGATGAACTATCAGATAGTGATTACAAAATATTATCAGGAACATTCACATTAACAAATTATAAAGGATCTGTACCATATACATTTGTAGTACACAATAAAGAATTTGTAAGTGATACAGTTGGATTTAAAGATGAAGAAACAACAAGAAGTTACTTAATATCAGCTGGAGTAATAGAAAACTAGGAAACTAGTTTTTTTCTTTATATTATAGTATAATTTATATAGGTGATTTAATGAAAAAAATACTAATGTCTATAATAACTATAAGTATTGTTTTAATATTATCTAAATTTTATTTGTCAAATTATAAAATTGAATATAAAATAAATAATTATAATATAAAAGAAACATATAAAGATAAAAGATATTATTTTGAAATAAATGGTAAAAATAACTATAACTTTGATATGTATTTAAAAAGGACATTAAGTAAGCATAAGATTATTAATATAAAGGCAATAGAGAAAGATGATATAAGTTGTATTGTACCAGAATCAGATGATTTAAAAACATATCCATTATGTTATAAAAATAATGAATATATTGATTATAATTTAATTGATATAGAAGAATTAGAAGAATATAAAAGTAATAGAATAATGATTGATAAACCAAAAGATGATTTTATATACTATGATAATCTAAATAATAATGAATTTGTGGCATTATGGAATTATAAAGGATACATTATAATGCATAATAATACATATAAATATGTCGAAATGTTTAAAAAGGATAAGTATGATAATACATTATCATATATGCTTGATAATACAATTTATATGGCAAATTATGATGAAGAACACGAATATACAAAATTAATTAAATTAAATATAGAAAACTATAAACAAGAAACAATAGATTTAAAAGTTACAATAGATTATGATTCATATATAGTAGGTCATATTAAAAATAAATTATATATATTTGACAATAAACATACAGTTCTATATGAATTAAATTTAAAAAATAATAAAATAAAAGTGATAGGAAATAATCAAATCGGATTTAAGAAATATGAAAACGGTGAATTTGTTAATTGTAGTAAAGCAGAATATAAAATAAATAAAATTAAATATAACAAAATTATATCATTATATACATATACAACAAATAATGGTTTATATAAAAAAATAGAGAATAGTAAACTAAATCAAAAGATAAATAATAATGACATTAAAATAATAGGTGAGTATCAAAATAACTTATATTATACAC
Source organism: Mycoplasmatota bacterium (assembly GCA_022774645.1). GTDB lineage: Bacteria > Bacillota_I > Bacilli_A > RF39 > UBA660 > CAG-1000. The sequence goes on from JALFKQ010000035.1 coordinate 133,892, forward strand.
TTAATGATGAATTTTATAGATATAATCCTAAAGATGGAAGTGAAAAAATATTTTATAATTACGAACTTGCTTTTAATAGTGACAATATGATCTATTTATATATTAAATAACAATTTTATAAATTAAACATATAATAAACTAGGTGATAGTTATATGTTTGAAAATTCAAGTAAAAAAGGATTAGAAAGTCCATTTTATACATTATATGAAATACAAAAGGGAGATACTCTTTATAAAATTTCAAAAGAATTTAATGTTAATACAAAATTATTATCAGAATTAAATGGTTTAAATATAGATGATTATATATATCCAGGACAAACATTATTAATTCCTAAAAAAGATGTAAGCTATTATATTACGAAAGATGGAGACACACTATATACAGTTAGTAATATATTTAAAACAACTGAAAAAGACATAGTGGAACAGAACAGAACGATATATTTACTTGCTGGTCAAATGATATATTATAAGAAATAGACTTTTACAGTCTTTTTTCTTTATATAATTCACATTTTAATAATCTCGTGTTATAATTTAAATATAATAGGAGTTGGTTAAGTTGATAATAAAGAAGCCATATGCTTTTTTAATTAAAAATTTTAGGATTATTCATGCCTTAATTTTTATTATGCTTCTTTATATGGGCATAAAATCAATGGATATATATACATTTTTTAATATGTATGCAACTAGATTTGTTTATACCTATAGTGTAGATTTAGCCGCTAAGTATGTAAATTACTATATGTTTATAGCATCAATAGCAGTAATACTATTATCATTATTGGTATATTATATATTATCATTAAAAAATAAAGATAGAAAATTATATATATTTACATGTATCTATTATATATTGCTATTTGTATATTTTATATTTATTTATAATACATTAGCTAATTTGCAGAGCAATAGCTTGAGTATAGAACAAGTAAGATCACTTAGAGATATATCATTGATTGTTTTAATACCACAGGTAATACTTAATTTTATTCACTTAGGAAGAGCTTGTGGATTTAATATTAAACAATTTAATTTTAAAAAGGATTTAGAAGAGTTAGAAATTGATACATCTGATTATGAGGAAGTTGAAATAACTTTATCAAAAAATAATTATAAAATAGCTAGATTCTTTAGAAAAGCATTAAGATTAACAAAATATTTTATATTAGAGCATAAATTTGTTGTTACAATATTTGCATCTGTTATAGTATTAATAACAACATTAACAATATTTATTAATATGAGAGTATATCAAGAAAGATATAGAGAAAAACAAGAAATATTAGCTAGTACATTATGGTATACTGCTGAGCAAGCATATATTACTGATAGTGATATGACTGGAAATAAAATACAAAAAGATAAATATTATGTATTAGTTAGAACAAAAATTGATAATAAATCTTCAAAAACATATAAATTAACAAGAGATACATTTAGACTAGTGGTTAATAATGAAATGTTAATACCAAAATTCAGTTATAAAAATGAATTTTTAGATTTAGGTGAAGTTTTTGCTCCGATGGATGTTTCTCCTGGTGAGACAAAAGAAATAGTAATTGTATATGAAATAGATAAAAAAGATGTTAAAAAAGAATATATATTTAGAATTAAAAATTATGAAACTATTTCATTGGGCGATATAACAGCACCATATAAAGAAATTATAATTAAACCATATGATTTAAATAGTAAAAATGATACTGGAACTTACTATCTACCAGCAGAATTAAAATTTGAAAATACTGTTTTAGGAAATAGTAGTTCAATTATAGGAGAATATCAAATATCACCTTCATTTAAAGAAAAATATCAATATTGTCCTAGTGAAGATAAATGCTATGATGGGACTTATATGGTAAGGCCAGAAAGTACAGGTAAGGGAAATGTAGCTGTATTAAAACTTAAAATAAGTGCCAATATTGATAAGAATATATTCTTTAGTAAATATTTTAAATATCCAAGTGACTTAATAAAATATTATGGAAAAATAAGGTGTGAGTTTGGAGATACATCATATACTTATACTCCTTTAATCATAAGTACTAAGTATCAAAAAGATACATATACTTATATTGAAGTGCCAAAAGAGTTAAACAAGGCATCAAAAATAGAATTAATCTTATCAATTCGTGGTATTAAATACACAATTGTCTTGAAATGATACATATAATTTGTTATAATTATATGTACATGGAGCCATAGCCAAGTGGTAAGGCACAGGTCTGCAACACCTCCATCGTCGGTTCAAATCCGACTGGCTCCTCCAATAGAAAAATTGTTCTAACATTTTAGAACTTTATATAAAAATATCAATTTCAAATGAAGTTGATATTTTTGTATGAAAAAATAGATTTATATAATTATAACAAATAACAGTTAATATAATAAAAACATTTTAAAAAAGAGTCAAAACTAGTCTTTTACTTTTCTAAATCCTTATTATATAAATTTTTATAATACTCACATTTTTTTAACAATTCTCTATGAGAACCACTACCTATAATTTTGCCATTATCTACAACAAAAATCTTGTCAGAATTAATTACAGTTGATAATCTATGTGCAACTATAATAGTATATTTGCCTTTTAAATTATTAATTGATTTTTGAATTTTTGATTGAGTTTCATTATCTAATACACTTGTAGCTTCATCAAATAAAATTATTTCGGTTTTCATAAGTAATGTTCTAGCAATAGCTAACCTTTGTTTTTGACCACCAGATAATATTACACCATTTTCTCCAACCATAGTGTCATATTCATTAGGTAGTGACATGATATAGTCATCAATACATGCCACTTTACAAGCATTACGAATTTCCTTCATTGTTGCATTTGATTTAGCTAATAATAAATTATCTTTTATAAAAAAATTAAAAATATAAGGATTTTGTGTAATTATTGACATATTATCTCTTATAGTTAAACAACTTAATTCATTTATATCAATATTATCCAGCAATATTTTACCTTTAGTCGTATGATATAATCTTGTTATTAAATTAAATATTATTGTTTTTTCTGCATCGATTTTACCAACAAAAGCAATTCTTTCATTTGGATTAATTTCAAAATTTCTTTTGTTAAGGATTTTTGAATAGAAATTAATGTTTTTTTATAAATTCTAAATTGTAAACCATACTAATGAAAATTAGTATTTTTTTATTTGTAATGTTATAATTAAATTGGTGATTAAAATGAAAGTAGCAGTATTTTCAGATATACACGGAAATTATCAGGCATTAGATGCAATTTTAAATGATGTAAAAAAAAAGAGTGTTGATGAAATAATATTCTTAGGAGATTCAGTTTCACTTGGACCATCACCTTATGAATGTATTGATAGACTAATGAAAAAAAATATAACATTCATAAATGGAAATCATGAATTATATCTATTAGATAAAAAATACTATGATGATGATATGAGTGAGCAAGAAATTGAACATAATTTATGGGTACTAAAAAATTTGAAAGATGAACATTTGAAATATATTTCAGAACAACCGCTAAAATATTCACTAACTATTAATAACAAAAAATATTTATTTATTCATTTCTTTTTAGAAAATGAAGTATATCCATTTAAACATATTAGTATATTTAAAACAGATGAATATAAGAAAGTATTTGAAAGTGTAGATTATGATTATTGTTTCTATGGGCATTTTCATCAAGGTAGAATAGATGAATATAAAAATAAATGGTTTTATGGAATAGGTAGCAGTGGTTGTGTAAAAGGTAATGAAACATTTTATTATATTATAGACGAATCAGGAATTAATAAAGTCGAGTTAGAATTTGATAGAAAAGAATTTGATAAAATTATATTAAGTACTGAATATCCTGATAAAGAAAATATTTCTAGTATATTTTTCAATAAAAAATAGACATTTTTAAATGTCTATTTTAATTGTTATATCACTTGTTGGATAAGTACAGCAAGGATGAATATAATTGAATTTTATGTCCGCTTTTCTTCTTTTATCTAATCCTTCTTCAATTCTAACTGTACCCCAAAGTAATAATGACCTACAATATCCACATTTCCCATTTTTACATCTACTTCTTGCTGGTATATTATTGCTTTCAAGAGCTGATAATATTGTTTGATTTTCAACACAAATTATATTATATTCTTCATCTTGTGAGAATACTTTTATTTTATACACTTTAGGAAGTGGTATTTCTACAGATTCTTGTATTTCAGTAGGTTGTACCGTAGATTCTTCAGCTTCAGTATTTTCTTCTTCATTTTTCTTTTTCTTTCTTCCTCTTTTTTTAGGAAGTTCTTCTTGTATTTCAACAACATCGGCAGGAGTAACAGAATCATTTATACTTTTTTGATATATAGGATAACTCTCAAATCTTAAATTTTTAAGTCCTAAATTTAAAACAGATAACTCATTATTAATGTAATCATAAAATTCATAATTTCCAAAACAAAATGCTGTGAATTTAGCTGTAACTTGACTTTTAATTAAACTAGCTGTTATATTATTGACTTCTTCATCGTTAGAATTTATAAATAAAACTTTTATATTCGAATTGTTTTTAGCAAGTTCTTCAAGTTCATACTTGTAGACAAATTCATTTGTGTGAGATAAATAAAATATGGTAATATCTTTATTTAAATATCCGTCATTTATTGCTTTAGCCATTGAAACAAAAGGTGATACAAATTCATCATGTGTAATACCTACAATACTTTTCATATCTCTAATAGTAGAAGGATAAAAGTCACCAGATGGTGCTAATGATAAAACCATATCTCCGATATTTAAATTATCTAATATGTAGTTAGAAACCAATCCATTAGTATGTCTTTTTACTGAGATTCTATAAACATTATCAAGAGCTTCCTTAGGACTACTTGAAAGTGAATAAGTTCTTGATAAAACATTGTTATTAATATTAAAAAGTAATGTTATATATTGTCCGGGTCTAAAAGTAGCAAGTGATTCTTTGTCAGCAGCTGCAAAATAAAATATTTTAAGATCAGAACTCATTTCAACTATGTTTTTAATTATTAGTTTTTGAGTGCCTGGATGTAATTTAGTAGCAAGTTTTTTAACATTAAATTCTACTGGTATTAAATCGGGATCAGTCTTATTTATAATTTTACTTCTAATTTCACCCAAATTTTTAAATTTTTTAATATCTTTTCCAGGAGGAAATGATGAAATTTTAATTGTTTTCATTTTTAACATCTCCTTTGTCTATATCATTAAGTGTTTTATTAGCAATTTCATAACCATTAATATATGTACTGTCATATCCATGTCCATAATATGAATAAGCTCCACATAACCTTAAACCATTAACAATAGCATCCTCATCTTTATTAGTTATTCTAGATAAAATGGAATCAGAATTAATTAAAGACCATCCATAAACTGTACCATCATATGAGCTATCGTATAATGAATAAGTATAAGGTGTTGATATCTCAATTTCTTCAATAAAATCTTTAATATTTATACCACAAACAGTTTCAAATCTTTCTATTAGTTTACTAGCTATTTTTTCTTTTACTTTATAATAATTTTCTTCATTTAAAATACTTCCAAAGCAATCTGCATAATAAAATGCAGTTATATTTAAAATAGTAGTGTCTTTCTCAGAAGCTTCTGGGTTTGCTTTATTTAAACAAGTAACAACTATTGTGTTTGAATCTAAATTCTTCATTTTTTCGATTTCTGTATTACTATCAAGTGAATTATATATAAAATATGAATAATTATTAATACCGAGTTCTTCTGGGCTCTTATTTAATCCTAAATAAACAGTTAATGCTTTAGCTCCAAGCCTTCTACCATTAAGTAATCTAAGTACCTTTTTATCAAGTTTATCTTTATCTATTAAGTCTTCATATATATTTAATAGTGAAGTATTACATATTATATGATTTGTTTTATAAGTTTTACCACTTTCAGTAGTAACACCAACGACAGAATTATTTTCAACTAATATTTTATTAACTCTATCATTAAACCATACTTTTCCACCATAATCTCTTATTTTCTTTTCAATAGCAAGAGATATTTCCATACTTCTATTTTTAGGAATATAAGCTTTATTACTTATTAATTCATAAAATATATACATATAGTGAGCAAAATTCATATTAAGAGTTGATACACCAAAATAAATCCAATAAGACTTAATAATATCTTCTATCTTTTTAGGAAGTTTCAATTTTTTAAACACTTCTTCAACAGAATAGGCAGCAGTATTAATAAAATTAGGATATTTCTCTTTTATAAAATCATAATCGATATTATCATTACTAATCATATAAAGAAAACCATCGCGAATTTCTTTTGCTAAATCAAAGAACTCACTTAATTTATCTTTTGATTCTGGTTCGTAATCTTGCATTTTTTTAATAAATTCATCTAATCCAAAGACTAAGTCATATTCTTCTCTTGGATTATCTGTTTTAATTATTTTATATGATGAAGGTATTTCTAACCATTCAATCTCGTCATTTAAATTAAATTCATTAAATAATTTTCTAAGTCTACCTTTATTATTAGTTTCACTGCCTAAATTATGAACCGCTCTAAGTGTGTTTTCAAATTCAAATCTACCTTTAACAAAACTAGTAGCAAGTCCACCTGGAACAGAGTTAGCTTCAAGAACTAAAACACTTTTACCTTTACTAGCAATTTGAAGAGCAGACATAAGTCCTGCATTACCAGCACCAATAACAATAACATCATAATTATCTTTCATAAACTTGCTCCTTTATTCTCATATTAATTGTAACATTTTTAACAATATAAATAAAGATGAAATATTGAATAAACTTATATACTTGTAGTATAATTAAATTGGTGAAATTATGAGTGAATTTATTAAAAATGCATTATTATTAGAAACTAATTTTCAATCACAATTAGCATTACTTTTCATTGTAATGTTATTTATAGTTCTAACAATTATATGCTTAACAATAATTAAAAAGTCAAAAAAATGAGGGGTTTATGAAAAATAAATTTAAATTAGTACTTTGGTGGACAATATGGATTATATATTTAGAAATAATATATAAGTTTTTTATTATAAAAAATTTATTTACAATTAATACACTATCAGTAATATTATTTAGTATTCCATGGATAATATTGTTAACTATAATAACATCTATATTTAGTGAAAAAGTTAACAAGATATTAACATTTATTTTATCATTTGGAATAACTCTTATTACATTAGCACAAATAGTATATTATAATTTTTATAATTCAATGTTTTCATTTTTATCTTTAACTACTGGCACTGGTCAAGTAATGCAGTTTTATGAAATGATAATATCAGTAATACTTAGAATATGGTACATATTTGTAATAATAATTGTTCCATATGTATTATTCTTAATATTTAAAAATAAAATATTTGATTTTAGAAGAAATAATATTAAATATTTTATAGGCTATTTTATAATACTAGTGTTTTCATTCATCGGAATAGTGATAGTAGTTAATAAAAGTAACAGTGGATTTTATTCTTTAAAAAGATTAATATTTAAAACACATGCTCCGATGTTAACAATTGATAAAACAGGATTACTTACTATGGAAGCAATTGACATTGAAAGATATTTTTTTGGATTTACAGAAGAAGTATATTTAGAACCAACGAATAAAGATAATGATGAACCAAAGGAAGAAGAAAAAGTAATAGAATATAATGTAACTGATATAGATTTTGATATTAAAATTGAAGAAGAAACTAATAGTAAAATTAAAAGCATGCATGAATACTTTAAAACAGTGGATTCATCAAATAAAAATGATTATACAGGTCTTTTTAAAGGTAAAAATCTTATATATATAACAGCAGAAGCTTTTGATACAATTGCCATAAATGAGAAATTAACACCTACATTATATAAAATGGCTAATAATAGTTTTATTTTTAATAATTATTATCAACCATTATATCCAGTATCTACATCAGATGGTGAGTATATGAATGTTACGAGTTTAATACCCAAAGAAGGTGTATGGAGCTTTTCAAAATCAAGTAGTATTAGTATGCCATATGGAATAGGTAATATGTTTAAAAAAGAAGGTTATATTACTTATGGATTTCATAATCATAATTATAAATATTATAATAGACATAAATCACATAAAAATATTGGTCTTACATATTATGGCTGTGGAAATGGTCTTGAAAAGAAAATGAATTGTAAACATTGGCCTAATAGTGATAAAGAAATGATAGATGGAACAACTGGTTATTACATTAATAGTGATAGTCCATTTATGACTTACTATATGACAGTAAGTGGTCATTTAAATTATAATTTTAATGGTAATAATATGGCTTATAGAAATAAAAGTAAAGTCAAAGATTTAAAATATAGTACAGCTGTTAAAGCTTATATTGCAACACAAATAGAACTTGATAAGGCAATAGAAAAGTTATTAAGTGAACTTGAAAAAGCAGGCAAATTAAATGATACTTTGATAGTAATTGCGCCAGATCATTATCCTTATGGATTAACAACAAAGCAAATGAATGAAATTAGTAATTTTGATAGAAGTGATAAATTTGAAAAATTTCATACAACACTTATAATGTATAATCCAACAATTGAAAAAACAGAAGTAAGTAAAGTTATAAGTAGTTTAGATATCTTACCTACAATATATAATTTATATGGCCTTAGATTTGATTCAAGATTATTAATAGGTAGAGATATATTTAGTGATAATGAGCATATAGTTATACTTTCTGATAGAAGTTGGATAACTGATAAAGGAAGATATAATGCAGTAACAAAAGAATTTATAAGTAATGGTGAAGATGTAAGTCAAGAATATATTGATGAAATAAATATAAAAGTTAATCAAAAATTCAGTATGTCATCATTAATATTAGATAATAATTATTATAAGAAACTAGGTATAAAATAATGAAAATGACAGTAAAAGATTTTGATTTAAAAAGTACAATACTTAGTGGTTCTTGCTTTAGAGTAATAGAAGAAGTAGATGGAAGTTTCACTAATATATTAAAAGATAGAGTTATAAACATAAAACAAAATAAAGATGAATTAATAGTTATATCTTCAAATAATAATAATTTAGAGTCAGTTATTAAAGAATATTTTGATTTAAACAGGGATTATAATGTGATTAATCAACAACTTATTAACAATGATAATAAAATGATAGAAATAGTATCAAAATGTAAAGGATATAAAATAATAAATCAAGATTCATTTGAAATGTGTATAAGTTATATAATAAGTCAAAATAATAATGTTAAAAGAATAAGTAAAGCTATATTAGATATAAGTAATAAGTATGGAAAAACTGTAATATTTAATAACAAAGAATATCATCTATTTCCAACATATGAATCTATTAAAAATATATCGGTAGATGAATTAAGAAGTTTTAAGGTTGGCTTTAGAGCAGAATATATAAGAGATTTTTTAGATAAATATGAAAGTTTAAAAGATATAAATACTTTAAACACGAAAGAAGCAACAGCTGAATTAATGAAAGTAAAAGGTATAGGTTTAAAGGTTGCTTCTTGTATATTGTTATTTGGTTATAAAAGGTTAGATACTTATCCGATTGATACATGGGTTAAGAAAAGTATATCGGAAATTTACAATATTAAAAACGATCAAAAAACAATAGAAAAGTTTGCAGAAAATACATACAAAGAATATTCAGGTATAGCAATACAATATTTATTTCATAGTAAAAGAAATGTATAAAAAATAGCGATAACATATTTAATATTTTAGTTAAATATGTTATCATTTTATTATGAAGAATAAAATAGGATTAACAATTATATTTATATTATTAATAGGTGTAATTATGCTACTATTTGCAGGAATAATGCATAAGTTAAACGCAGAGTCTCTGAACGAAGGTTTTTACTTGTTAGGAGATGCTGAAACAAAGGTAGAATATGGGAATAAATATGATGAACTTGGATATGTAGCAATAGTTAATGATGTGGATTACCATAATAAAGTTATAGTAGAAAATAATGTTAATGAAGAAAAACTCGGAGAATATACTATCAATTATTATTTAACAGTTAAAAATCATAAAAAAAGCTTATCAAGAACAGTAAAAGTTGTTGATAATGTTAAACCTATAATAAAAATAAATGGAGATAAGGAAATATATTGTACTGTTAATTTAAATGATTGTGAATTACCAAAATATGAAGCTAGTGATAATTATGATGGCAATATTATTGATAAAGTAGTTATAGAAAATAATGTTGATATGAGTAAAAAAGGCGTATATGAAGCTAAATATAAAGTAAAAGACAGTAGTGGAAATGAAGCAGAAGAAACAGTTAAAATAAATGTTAAAGATAAGTTTGAACATACATATGTAAATATATCAATATCAAAGCAAAAATTAACTTATTATGTTAAAAATAAACCAGTATTAGTAACAGATGTCACAACTGGTAAAAATAATGCAACTAAAACAGGTAACTTCAAAATAAGAAATAAAGTAAGAAATACATATCTAACAGGTAAAGATTATAAATCGTTTGTTAAATATTGGATGGCTTATTCAGGAAATAGTTATGGAATACATGATGCTTCTTGGAGAAATAAATTCGGAGGATCAATATACAAAGCAAATGGAAGTCACGGATGCGTTAATGTTCCAACAGATGCAGCAGCAAAATTATATAATATGTTAGACATTGGTACACCAGTTTATATTAAGAGATAAAAAATAGTTGCATTTATAAAACTTATATGTTACTATTTATTAAAGGTTAAAAATATGAGAGAATTGAAGTCAAAAAAATTTGTTGTTTTAAAAAAATGTACTAATATTATTGATTTTAATTCTTTTTTAAATTCTCATTGATTTATTCAATGAGATTTTTTTTGACCTGATTTATTGTTTTAAAAAGGAGGAAAATATGAAAAGCAGTAAAATGTTACTTGGAGTTAATGACAAACCACCATTATTAAAATGGATATTATTATCATTGCAACATGTATTTGCAATGTTTGGAGCAACAATTCTTGTTCCAATTTTAGTTAATAAAGCAGTAGGAAGTGATGTGTTATCTATACCAGTAGCACTAATAAGTTCTGGAATTGGTACTCTAATTTATATAATATGTACAAAGGGAAAATCACCAGTTTATCTTGGAAGTTCATTTGCATTTATTACACCAATGATTGTTGCATTTGCTAAATGTGGAAAGGCAAGTGTATTTACAGGAATAATGGCAGTAGGACTAGTTTATGTGCTAGTAGCTTTAATAATTAAATTAGTAGGTAAAAACTGGATAAATAAATTATTACCACCAATAGTAGTTGGACCCATGATTATGATAATAGGTTTATCACTAGCACCAACAGCAATAGAAGAAATAGGATTAAACTTAGAAAAAGTACCTTGGAAAAATATAGTAGTTGCATTAATATCATTCTTAACAACAGGAGTCCTTGCAGTAAGAGGTAAAGGATTTTTAAAAGTAATACCTTTTTTACTTGGTATGGTTGCAGGATATATTTCATCAATAATACTAGGTATGGTCAATTTAAAAGAAATATTTGAAACAAGTTTTATAGCTGTACCGGATTTTTATGTACCATTTGTACATTATAAATTAAATTTTGCAGGGATATTAACAATTGTACCAATAGCTCTTGTTACTATATCTGAGCATATTGGAGATCACAAAGTTTTAAGTGAAATAATTGATAAAGATTTAATAACTGATCCAGGACTTGATAATACACTTATGGGAGATGGAATGGCAACATTTGCAGCAGGCTTGATTGGTGGGCCAGCTAACACAACATATGGAGAAAATACATCAGTTGTTGGAATGACAAAAGTAGCATCAGTTTGGGTTATTGGATTAGCAGCAATAATAGCAATAATATTTGGATTTTTAGGACAATTAACAGCAATTATTTCTTCAATACCAAGTCCAGTTTTAGGAGGAGTATCAATATTACTTTATGGATTTATATCAGTAAATGGATTAAAAATATTAATTCAAAACAAAGCAGACTTTGAAAATACTAAAAATGTAATAGTAGCTTCATCAATGTTAGTACTTGGTTTAGGTGGAGCAGCAATATCAATAATTACAAAAAACATATCAGTATCAATATCAGGAATGAGTTTAGCAGCACTAGTTGGAATATTATTAAATCTATTTATAAAGGAGAGTAAATAATGAAAGAAATTATATTAGATCACCCACTTGTTACACATAAATTATCAATATTAAGAGATAAAAATACAGGTACAAAAGAATTTAGAGAAATAATAAGTGAAATAGCAATATTACTGTGTTATGAAGCAACAAAAGATGCTACACTAGATGATATAACAATTGAAACACCGCTTACAAAGTATGATACTAAAAAGTTAAATGAAGATAAATATGCATTTGTACCTATATTAAGAGCTGGAATGAGTATGGTTGATGGTATTATTAAAGTAATACCAAATGCTAAAATAGGGCATATCGGGCTATATAGAAATGAAAAAACACTTGAGCCAGTGGAATATTATTATAAAATGCCTGACAAAATAGAAGAAAGAGAAGTATTTGTTTTAGATCCAATGTTAGCAACAGGAGGAAGTGCAATAGCAACAATAAATAGATTAAAAAAAGATGGTGTTAAAAAAATAAAATTTCTGTGTATAATAGCTTCTCCAGAAGGTATAGAGAAACTAAAAAATGCACACAATGATGTACAAATATATTGTGCATGCAAAGATAAATGTTTAAATGAAAATGGTTATATATTACCAGGTTTAGGAGATGCAGGAGATAGAGTTTACGGAACTAAGTAAACCATACTAAAACTTATACAAAAAAATAAATAAAATGTTATAATTAAGTTATGATAAAGAAAATATTAAAAGAAAATTATTTATATTTAATAATTATAATACTTCTTATTATAACTTTTTTAATTATAAAAAATACTAATATATATAATAAAATAGTTGATATTGATTATACCGTTATAGAATTTATAGGTAATCATGTTGACAAAAGATTAACAGCAGTTTTTAATTTTTTAACGAATTTTGGTGATTGGTACATACCAACTATAATTATCGTGTGTATTTTATTGTTTATTAAAAATAAATGGTATTTTACATTAATAACAGGAAGTTATACAATTTCAGGACTTGTTGTATTAATATCTAAATTGTTAGTAAGAAGACCAAGACCTCTTGTAGCATTAATAGATATACCTAAGAGTTATAGCTTTCCAAGTGGACACACATTAACATCAATATTGTTTTATATGGTACTTTGGTATTTACTTACTAAAAACACAAATAGATTTAATAAAGCAGTGTTCTTTTCCTTATTTATTTTATTAGCAATATTAGTTGGATTTTCAAGAATATATTTAGGAGTACATTTCTTTTCTGATGTAATAGGAGGTCTTATTTTATCAATACCTTGTACTCTTATGTGTTTAAATATAATAAATAAAAACTTTGGAGAAAAATTAAAATGAGAGGTTTAGTTTTAGAAGGTGGAGGAGCAAAAGGAGCATATGAAGCTGGTGCTATTAAAGCACTTCAAAAAAAGAAAATATATTTTGATGGTGTTAGTGGAACCTCAATAGGTGCAATAAATGCAGCTTTTTATGCCGAAAGAAATTTAACAGGGCTTTATAAATTATGGGAAAGTACAGATAGTAGTGAACTATTTGGAATCGATGGAGAATTTCTAAATAACATTTCACATTTAAAGTTTAAAAAATCTGAAATAAAAAAGAATAAAGAAAGTATAAGATCAGTGATTAAAAATTTTGGTATAGACACTAAAAATATAAGAGCATTGTTAGACAAATACATAAAAGAAGATAGATTAAGAAAAACAAAAATAGATTTTGTGCTTGTTACATTTAGTATAAATGATTTAAAACCGGTAATAGTACATAAAAATGATATACCAAAAGATAAAATACAAGAATATATAATGGCAAGTGCATATCTACCTGGATTTAAATTTGAGAAAATTATTGATAATAAATATTATATAGATGGTGGAGTCTATGATAGATGCCCAGTTAATGAATTAATTGATGCAGGATATGATGAAATATTTGTAATAAAAGCTTGGCAAAACAAATTAAAATATAAAAAGAAACCTGGAATAAAAATACACGAAATTAAGCCAAGAGAAGACTTAGGCTCTGTCTTAGTTTTCACAAAAGAAGTATCCACATACAGAATGAATTTGGGTTATTATGATACTTTAAAATACTTAGATAATCTAGATGGAAAGAAGTATTATTTTAAATATTATAGTGACAAGTATTATGATAATCTTTTCGATAAAATATGGTATAAAAAAATAATTAAAAAATATAATAACAATATAGTACCTAAATCAAATAAAGATTTTATTATTAAAATAATAGAGAAGGTATGTAAAGAATTAAATATAGAAAGATTCAAAATATATAATACACCATATCTACTTACTAAATTAAAATACAAAATGATAGAAAAAAGAGATAATTACTATTATGATTTTATTAAAAATATAAAAGTGGATTTTGAATAAATTATAAAAAAACTATTGCAAAAGTATTAAAAAATTGCTAAAATACTTTATGCAATGCAGGTATAGTTCAACGGTTAGAATGTGGCCTTGCCAAGGCTAAGATGTCGGTTCGATTCCGATTACTTGCTCCAGTGACGTTTCTGTTCGAACTTTTATAGTTTGAACTTGAGATACATATCAATCCGTTCGGGTTGATTTTTTTGTGTTTACAAAAGAATTAATAAGGAAAGGATGTGATTTTTATGATAAAGTTTACTACACAAGAGTTAGAAATGGAAAGTAATCTTAAACAACGTATTGAGTTTATTTGTGAGTTTTGCCATACTACACCAAAGATTATCAATGGTAGTATCAAACGAATAAACAATACTAACTTGAACTACCTAGAACCACATAAAATCATTATAAACAATACTACTTTTCTAGCATTTAACTATTCTACTGATATTTATGTAGGTAATTTAAGTAAAAAGATTAAATTAGTAGAACTTGAAGATTACATAAAGAATATGGCTTAAACACTAATGAGTTTTGCAAATGATATTGACTTTTTCTCTTTAAAACCTTATCATATAAAGCGAAAACAAGGGGAATTTACATACCAAATCTTTTTAATGGGGTTATGATTTGGAAGTACACAATTTAAAAACATAAGTTAAAGAGATAAAGGTAGTAGATGTATCTATGGGCTTTTATCTCTTATTTTTTTAGAAAGGATGTGGAATAATTATGAACGAAGAAAAGAAATTATGTGGACTATATTTGAGAGTAAGCACGGAAGATCAAGCACGTGAGGGTTTTAGTTTACCAGAGCAAAAAGAACGACTAGAACAATTTTGTAAGTTTAAAGATTATGAGATAGTAGATTATTACGAAGATGCTGGTATAAGTGCTAAAACAGGCAATTTAAGACCTGAATTTGAAAGACTTAAAGAAGATATTAAAAGTAAGAAAATCAACACCATAGTTGCTTTAAAACTAGATAGAATAACTAGAAGTATCTTTGACTGGGAAAAGTTAATGACATTTTTAGAAGAAAATGATGCTTACCTAGACTGTGCTAATGATGAAATAAATACTACTAATGCTAATGGTAAGATGATTTCAAGACTTTTAATGAGTGTTAGTCAAAATGAAATAGAAAGAACAAGTGAGAGAACAAAGATAGGTTTAGCAGGTGCGATTAAGCAAGGACATATTCCAAGTCAAGCACCACTAGGTTATAAACACGAAGATAAGAAGTTAGTAATTGACTACTCTACTAAAGATATTGTAAAAAGAATATTTAATCTATATTATGAGGGTAATTCTTATCAAACTATATCTAATTTACTAAATGAAGAAAAGGTATTAGGTAAGAACAACTGGCGAGATTCTTCTATCACTGCAATACTTGAAAACGAAATATATAAAGGTGATTTCGTTCATGGTAAAAGAACAAAGCATCCTACTTATTACTTTGATGTTGTAGAACCTATTGTATCTAAAGAATTATGGGAAGAATGCCAAGTGCAAAAGAAAAAGAACTCACGTAGTTATCAAAGAACTTTAACTTATCTATATTTACAGAAACTAACTTGTCCTAAATGTGGTCGCTTAATGGGTGGAAAAGCCACAAAAAAGAAAAATGGTAATGTTTACTATTACTACTATTGTACTGACTGCAAAGTTAATTTAAAAGAAAATGTTATAAATGAATATTTTGATAATTTCGTACAGGAGTTAGTAGAATATGATAGTGTTGTTAATCAATTCTTCCTACCAATGATTAAACAAAAATTTGATGAACCTAGAGAACAATTAGAAAAGGAACTTTCAAAACAAAATGATAAACTAGAACGTATTAGAAAAGCATATATTGAGGGTGCATTTGATTTAAAAGTTTATAATGAAGAAAAGAAAATTGTTGAAGATGCTATCACAAAATTAAATGATGAACTAACTGATACCAATAGTTGTGAAGAACTTAACTTTACTCCACAAGATATACTTTTAAAACGAGATATTGATTATATTAACCGAGTTAAGTTAAAAGATGAATATAAGAAAAGAACTAAAACTTGGAAAGACTATACTAGAGAAGAAAAATCTGATTTAATTATGAGATATGTAGATGAGATAAAATTAAAACAAAGGAATAGTCTAATATACGTTGATGAAATACTATTTAGAGAAAGTATTTGCAAACCTTGTAATGAGTTATTTGATAAAGGTTATATTGATGTTAAAACCCCTGCTTTATTTGGTAATTTAGTTGGTGAACTCCGATTCAGTAATTATCTACCTGAAGAAGAAGTTGGTAAACACATAATGAGATTAAGGCAATACTATGATGTCGGTTATGAAGAAGCAACGTATTTTGTAGAAGATAGAGTTTTCTATTTTAACTTTATAAGAGATGACCGAGCAATAATAAGAGTATTCCCACTTGAAGATTATTGCAAGATAGACCCTGATATAAAAATGAAAGAGTATAAGTATGGAATTATCTATATTCGTGGTAAAGATGAATTTCAAATGCAAGATATAAATTCTGCATTTAACTATATACCTGATGAAACCAATGATAGTGTTATCTATATGAAAGAACCAATACCAATAGAAATAGGTGTTAAACCAGTAAATATGGAAACAATGAAAAATGATACTTCTAGTCAAGGGTAAATTTATTTACTCGTGAAACCCTTGACTAGAAATAATTAAATAAATAATGGAGCAAGTTTAAAACAAAAAAGTTTACTTTTCTTGTTTTAGACTTATCTATCATAAAAGATTTTTTGCTAACTTTTTAATGAAAAAAGTTATAACAAACGTGGCACGTTTTGTTGAACGAAGTTCAATGAAAGTGGCGATAGTTTGTTACCAAGACTTATGTAATTTTGTTTTATTGCGTTAGCTTTAAAACATTATGGAATAAGTCAAAAGGGTTCTAGGGAAGCCCTAGCCCACGAGGTAATTTTGATGGTACGTCAAAATACCTAGGGGGTTAAACATTTTGACAAAGCCAAAATAAGTTTAAAATAAGGAGTGTGATTTTATATATGGACTTTGAATATAAACGAGAATTTTATAATTTAAAATATGGTAAATGCCATCTAATTGATGAGAAAGAAAACTTGTATTTAATCTATGCTGATAATTGTTTTAATCACTATATCGTTTGTACCTATATTGAACCAAATTCTAATGCAATGATGAATCAAGAGTTCTTCCCTACTTTAGAAGATGCAAGAAAATATTTTAATGATAAATAAGGGGGTTGATAGTTTATGAGCGAATTGTCTTACTCACTACATTTAAGTAGTGATAAAAATAGAAAGCCATCATCAAAAAATATGGCAAAGAACAATACTTCTGGTTCTACCTCTCTATCTAATAATGCTATCCAAAATGCAAAGCAATTATCAAGAGTAGATAAACATAACTATCGTAAGTATGATAACAATAGCGAATTGATAGAAATAATCAAAGGTACTACTTCTCTTTATGAAGATGTTAAAAATCTCTATTTAGAAGAATTTGAAGAAGCAAGACTTGAATATAACAAAGAGCAAGAAAATAAAGGTAGAAATGATAGAAAGATTACTGATTACTTTAAAAAGATAAGTGATAATACTAAAAACGATCTTGCTTGTGAGATTATTATAGAACTTGGAGATAAAAAATACTGGGACACTAAAGATGATAAATTTAAACATAAAATGACTAATGTCTTTAAAGAACAACTTAATGATTTACAAGAGTTAGTTCCTGATTTTAAAATAGCAAGTGCAATTATTCATTATGATGAAACAAGTCCACATCTTCATGTTGTAGGTGTACCAATAAAATATAAAAGCAAAAATGGTATGTCTAAACAAGTTGGTAAAGGCGATGTTTTCACTAGAGATAGTTTACGTACTATTCAAGATAAAATGAGAACATTGTGTATTGCAAGTTTTAATAAAGAATATGGTCTTAATAATATCTTAAAGAAGAAAGAAAAAGGCAGAAATAAAGACATAAATGTTAAAGATATGACTAACTACCAAGCAATGAAAGAAGAACTTAATAAGAACAAAGAAGCATTAGAAATTGCGAGTAAAAAATCTAGTGAACTTGATAAAACTACAAATGATATTAAAGATACTATCAATAATCTAAAAAAAGCACCAATAGTTAAAAATACCTACACTATTTCAGAGAGTGATAGAAATAAGATTATAGACTATGTTGATAAAGTTCAGGATACTAACAAAGATTTTAAAAAGACTGAAATGTTATCAGTAACCTTAAATAATGTTGATACTGAATTACAAGAAAATAGAGAAAAGATTAAAATACTGACTGAAAATAATAAAGCATTAACTCTTAAAGTTGATACTTTATCTAAAAATATTGATAATAAAAACAAAGAGATTAAAGAGTTAAAAAATGATAATAAACACCTACAAGAAATGGTCGATTATTTCAAAAATCTATTTAGAAGATTAGTAAAATTCATTAAAAATAAGATGTTTGGTAAAGAAAAGGAACGAGAGGATTATTGGAAAGTATCTAAAGATATGTACGAACACGGAATATTTAGTGATGAAACTATTGAATCAATTAAAGATGATTATGTTTGGAATAAAGAAAATGATAAACATAAAGATAAAGGTCGAGATGACTTTGAATTATAGTTTTTAAGAGGATGTTTTATAAGTGATGAATTACTTTATAAGTAGTTCTCTTTTTTTGCTCTTAAACACTATTAAAATGCCTTAAAAAGTAGTATAATTAGATTATAAAAGTGATACACAAATAGTAATTTGTA
>JALFKQ010000025.1 GCA_022774645.1 Mycoplasmatota bacterium
TCTCTATTACTTACTTTATCAAGTCCAGATGTTCTGGCTATTTCAAATGCTGTATCAAGAATCATATCCTTGCTTATTTTTGTTACCGTTGGTATTTTTATCACTCCTTCCTGTATCTTCTGATATTGTATCACATAGTACATTATTATTTCAATAAAAAAGCACTATTTCTAGTGCTAAATTTTTAATACATTTTCATCTAATATTGAATAAAGATAAGTATTAACATTTTTATTTGTTAAATTTTCTATATACTCTTTATAACCATTTAATTGTTTTTTATAATTTTCGTCTGTTATACCCTTTAATTTATAATCTATTATATCTATATGATCACTATATTCTATCATTAAATCTATAATACCATGATATTCATTGTTATCTTTTATATATATAAATTCATATTCTTTATAAATATTAGCTTTTTCTATATTTTTAAGTAAATCATTCTTTAAGAATTTATTTATTTTAGATTTTATAAATTCATCATCAATAATACTTAAATCAATATTTTTAAAATCTAATAGTTCTAACATTTCATGTACCTTAGTACCAAACTTCATTAATTTATTTTCTTCTTTTGTTATTAATTTATTTGTTTCTTTTGAGAAATGTTTTTCCTCGACTACTTCATTTTCAATGTTTATTTCTTCTACTACTATATTATCCTTTAAATTATTTAGTGTTTCTTGTTTTATTTTTTTAGGATATAAATAATTCTTTGTTAGATTTAGTTTATCAATATTAATTTGTTCAAAATATTTTATTAAATAGTTTTTAACTGCATAAATAAAACTTGATAATTTATTAAACGATAATCTTCTTATTTCTTCAATAACACCATCTTCATTTTTTTCTAATGTTCTTGTTTCTTTATTTGGAATAACTATTATCATTTGTTCTCTTGCTCTTGTAAGGGCTACATAAAATAATCTTATTTTTTCACTTATTTCTTCTTTATTGAAGTCATATTTATATAATTCTTTTAATAAACTATTATCTATATCTTCTAAATTGGATGGTACGATTAACCCATATTTTTTATCTACAATGAATTTATCTTTTAATTCACTAGTATTAAACTCGTGATCCAAATCTGCAAAATAACATATTGGATATTCAAGTCCTTTTGATTTATGTATTGTTAATATTTTTACTGAATTACCTTCTTTTGTATAAGTTGCATATTTTATATCTTCATCATTTTCAATAATATCTGATAGATAATCTCTGAAATCCATTATTGAAAGTCCTAAATTTCCAAGTGAACTTGATAGAGAATTTATTGTTTTAAGTCTTACATTTACTTCTTCATAGTCTCCTACTTTATTTAATTTATTATAGAAATCTGTTATATCTAATATTTCATTAAATAATGAACTACTTGTATATGAATTTAGTTTGTCTGATAATTTGCTTAAATCATTATATATTGTTGTTTCTTTTATTTTATTATTTGTTACTACATCAAATATATATTCATCACTATATTCATATAAGAAGCTTCTAGCAATACTTGTAAAATCATATTTAAAATCTATATCACAATTATCTTCTTTTATTTTGATTACAAAGTCTACTAGATTTTTTATTAATAATATATCTGTTGTAGAATTTAATTTACCGTCTTTTAATATTGTTAGTGGTATATCAAAATATTCGAATATTCTTTTAAAATCATCAAAATATTTACTTCTATCAAGTATTATTACAAAGTCATTATATGTTGCATTTCTTAATTTACTCTCTTCTTTATCAAATACTTGAAAATTATTATCTATTTTTTCTTTTATATCTTTTGCTATGGTAAATATCTCTATTTCCATATTTTGAAATCCTGATTCTTTTGGTTTATTAGTATACTCTAACACTCTAAAATCATAATTAAATCCCTTTACCTTTTCTGTATCATATGCAGTATTACCATAAACCATTTGATGTGACAGTGAATATTCTGCTGAACCTAAATTATAATCCATTATTAAACAGAATATTTTATTTATGTTATCTAACACTTCACTTCTAGATCTAAAGTTCTTTATTAAATCTATTTTATGTCCACCTATTTCTTTTGAATAATTACTATACTTTTCTTTAAATATTTCTGGATTTGAACCTCTAAAACGATATATTGATTGTTTTATATCACCAACCATATAAACATTATTGTTAGAAATCATTCCGATAAATGTTTCTTGTACATCATTAGTATCTTGATATTCATCTATCATTATTTCTTTGAATGTATTTTTTAATTCTTCTCTTATACTTTCATTTTCTTCTAATATTTTAATTGATAATTTAGAAATATCATTAAATGTATATATATTATTATCTTTTTTATATTTTTCTACTTCTAATAAAAATTCTTTTATTACATCTAATATTGTAAGAACAGTATCTTTTGTACTAAATATATCATTTTTAATATTATTTTTTGTTCCATAATCTCCATAAGATATAAGTTTATCACAAGCTTTTTTTAATAAATCTTTTGATTCTTTTGCTTCATCACTTGAACCTCTTGGTACAGTAGGTAGTTTTACACTACTATAAAGGTGTATTTGATCTATATCTGCATTTAGTATATTTAATACTGATTCATTAACTTTTTCAATATAATCACTATCAAAATATAAACTCATATTATCTATTTCTAATCTTATTGTTTTCTTTAAATCATTTATTATATCTTCATAAGTTTTTAACAAGTTATCAACATTATTTTCATTAAAGAAATTATTATATACTGCATCAATAAAACCAAACGGATCAATAAATCCATCTATTTTAAGTGCTAATGATAATATATTTTCTTTTAATACTTTATCTGTTTTAATACAATATTTTTTTATTAATTCTTGAAAATTTTTATTTTGATATGATTTTTCAAATACTTTATCTAATATTTTTTTATTCTGTATTTTAACTATTGATTCATCTGTTATATTTATATCATCTGTTATATTAAGTAAATAATGATATTTTTTTACTACTGATAATGCAAATGAATCGAATGTTGTTATATATGATGAGCTAAGAAGAGTTAGTTCATTTTTTAATTCTTCTTTTCCGGATATTTTTTTTCTTATCCTATCTTTCATTTCGTCTGCTGCTGCTCTTGTAAATGTTAATATTAATAATTCATTTACATGTGTACCTTCTTCTATTTTATGAAGTACTCTTTCTGATAATACTGCTGTTTTACCACTTCCTGCTCCTGCTGAAACAATAATATTTTTACCATCTGATACAATTGCTTCTTCTTGTTCCTTAGTCCATCTTGGCATTATCATTCACCTCACTAAATACATTTTCTATCTTTTTTAATTTAACTATATCTTTTGTTGTCATATAGCAAATATCTTTATATTTACAGAACTTACATCCAACATTTTTGTCATCTATTTCTTTTGGATTTATATCAAATTCAGTATTCAATATCTTATTACTTGCCTCTTTAACTTTACTATCTACAATATTATATAATGTATCAATTTGTTCATCATTTATTATTTTAGAATAGCTATAAAAACCATTTTGTGTTGTTCTAAGACTTTTAATAACAGATGAATTCTCATAAGAAGAGTCTATTTTTTCAAGTATAGATAAATCTTCATTTGAATATCCTTGTAATTTTAATGATTCTTTTCTTTTAGAGAGATTACTTGTGTTACTTAATATTTTTTGTAAGTAGAAGCCACCTATTCTTACTGACTTAATTTCATTTTTAATTAAATAAATGTATACAGGCAACTGCATATCAAGACCATATAATGAATTGTTAATATTAAGTGTTGGATTTCCAGTCTTATAATCTATTATTACAACAACCTTTTCACCATTAAATTCATCGTAAAGTATCTTGTCAATAAAACCTTTAAATGTTACTTTTGTATTACTAGAAATATCTATTTTTATCTCTTTTTCATACATAGCTTTCTTTAATGATGTGTATTTTAATTGTTCTTTTATTGTATCAATAATAAGTAATAATTCATCTTTTAAATTTTCTAAAAAGAATTTTTCACTTTCATTAAAAGAATATGTTGATTCTTTTATAAGTTTTTCATAGTTAACTAAAATATCATAGTTTTCATTTTCAAAACATTCACTTAATATTTCATGAAATATACTACCTAAAACTGCATCAAATCTTTCTTCATATTTATTTATCTTTAAAATATTATCTAAATAATATCTAAATGAACATTGATAAAATGTATTCATACTACTATAAGATAAAGTTAAACCTTTATTTAAATAATTCAATAATTTATCAGTTGATATTTTTTTATACTTATTGTCATATGTTAAATATGGTTCATTTTTATAATGACTAAGTAATGTTATTAAGTCACCACTAATAGTTCCATATTTATTATTATCATCTTTTTCACTTAGTAATTTTAATTTATTATATTTATTTGAATTATTAAAATTTAATGTTACTTCTTCTTCATCTAAAATATCTTTATTATAAGCACTTGATACATATATTCTACTGTTTTGATTATATAATGAATAAGTCACTATTAAATTATTAACTGACTTTATTGTTTCAATTACTTCATTCATACTTTTTTCATTTAATGTATAAGATGTATCTAAATTTAAATTATTCTTTTCTATATCACTTAAATAATCTTCATCTTTATGATTAACTGGTATTATTCCTTCATTAAAGTTAATAAGAAATACATAATCATTATCACTTATTAAATCTTTTTTAAAATCAATAATGTTAACTGCATTTTTAAGTTCATCATTTTTAATTTTAATATTATCTAAATCATCAAATAATATATCTTTTACATCCATATAGTTTGAATCACTATATTTATTAACTACATTAATTATACTTTTATATACTTTTTCTTCATATTTATTAGTGACTAATTCACTTATTTTATCTATTACTGAATTTATATCATTATTATATAGTTCTTTAAATTTTTTAACGATTACAGTTGATTTAATTGATTCATCACTCTTAATATTAATTGGTATATTAAATAATTTAAATGTTTTTCTTATTATATATGTATAATCACTTTTAACATTAGTAAGTTTTATATTATTGATATCTACTCCGCTCTTAATAAGTTCACATATTTTAGAACATACAAATGATATTTCTTCTTCATTATTACTACATCTATATAATTTCTTTATACTTGAATCATTCTTGTCATTATAAGTAATAACATTATTATTTAAAGATAATTCATCAATAATATTTAAATAATATTTATCTACATATTTAAGATTATAAAGTACAATATCTTTATTCTTTAAAAAGTTTCTATATATATTATTTTTGATAAGTAAATTATTTTCTTCTAAATCATTTTTGATTTTATTTAAAAACTCTACTTTTTCACTTTTATAGTTATTGTTTATATAATATGTATTCTCTATATATTTACGAGCTATACCAGGAATACAATTATATTTTTTAGATACAAAAAGTATGCTTTTATAATCATAGTCATATATATAATTCTTTTTAAGTTCACTTAATGTTATTATTTTTATATTTAAAAGTTTATTTATTCTTTTTACTATTGTATCTTTTGTATAATCATTTACTATAAGTATTTTGTTATTTAAATCATCTATATTCATAATTACCTCTTTTTGTATTATATCATAAATTTATATATTTTATTGTTAAATAATATGCTATAATTTTATTAAAGGTAAGGTGTTAAAATGAATAAAGCTTATAATATAGTTAAGCCAATAATGATAGTGATTATTATATGTCTTGCTTTAATAGCAATACTTTCAATATATAATATGGGATATAAACAATTAATGGGTAGTGATTATGCATTTTTATTAGATTATTCTAGTCATGAAGTTAATGAAGATAATATGACTCCTGATTATAAAAGAGGAGATCTTGCTATAATAAAGAAAGATTATATTTATAATGAGGGAGAAAATATTATATATAATTATAAAGGTAGTTATAGAATGGCTACTATAACAGAACATATCTCTGGTAAATATACTATTGAAGATAAAACTGATACAGTCGATAAAGAATATGAAATAACTGATGAATTAATAATTGGAAAAGTTGTTGGTAAGATAAGTAAATTTGCTGGTATATATAAAGTTATAACAAGTGCTTATATGATGATTGCCATTATAATATTTATAGGTGGTTATTTCTTCTTAACTATGAATGAAAAACCTAAAACTTATATTTAAAAATATATTAAAAGAGTTTCAATGAGCTGAAACTCTTTTTTATTCAACTGATTTTAATGATTCAACCATTTTAATTTTCTTTAATGCAAAATATGTTGCAATGTTAACAAGTATAGTAAATCCGAGAGTTATTAATAAAGAATATACATAACTATAAATAGATATCTTAGGACTAAACATTGTTATATCAAGTTCACAAGTTTTAATTAAGTACATTGTAAGTACATAACCAATTATACATCCAAGAGCCATACCTATTACTGTTAAAATAGTATTTTCTCTTGATACATATTTATATACTTCATTATCATAAAAACCTAAAACTTTTATTGAAGCAAGTTCTCTTTTTCTTTCACTTATATTAATATTTGATAGATTATATAATACTACGAAGGCTAAAAGACCTGCTGATACTATTAAAATAATTGTGACACTTCCAAAATTTTTCATCGCATCATCAAATATACTTCTACTAAGAGAATTATATGTTAATTTTGAAACTGAATCATATTCTTTTAACTTCTTAGATAATTCTTTTCTACTTTTTTCAGTTAAATTTTTCACTTTAACAAACATTGTATTAAATGAATCACTATTATATTCTTTTTTACTCATATAAATATAATGCATAATATAATTTTCAGTACTACCACCAACAGTGGTTTTATAAATATTGTCATTTAATTTTATATCAAGTTCATCATTATCTTTAAGTTTTAATAATTTATATAATTTTTCTGATACGATTACTTTATCATTAAGATCATATTTTTTCATATTTTTTCTATTTCTTATTTTTATAAAGTCGTCATAATTATCAAAAGGTATTATTATTTGGATAGTTTGATTTGTATCAATATTTGTTAGTTCTATTGATTCTTTATCTGCTTTTAATGTTTTGCTAAATTCTTTGAATTTTGATATTTCTTCATAATCTTTATCTATATTTTTATTATCTTTATCAAATGTTATTTCTAAATCATAACTAAATATTTTTTCATATTGATTTGGTACCATATCAGTAATACAATCTTGTAAACCAAATCCTGCGATTATGAGTCCTGTACATCCGCCTATTCCAAGTATTGTCATTAAGAACCTTTTCTTATATCTAAATACATTTCTTACTGTTACTTTTCTTGAAAAGCTAAGTCTTTTCCATATAAATGTTATTCTTTCTAGTAACACTCTTTTACCTGCTTTTGGACTTTTTGGTCTTAATAATTCTGCCGGTACTTCCTTTAATGATTTTTTAACTGCTAAATATGTAGATAACATAATACATCCTATTGCTATTAATGTTCCGATAAGATAACTAACTAAATCCACTTTGCTTACAAATTCACCAAGAGTATACATTAAACTATACATCCCATATATAATTTTCGGTATTGTTTTAGTACCTATTATTACTCCAATTATTGATCCTATTACACTAGCAAGTAATGCATATAACATATATTTAAATAATATTTGAGAATCTTCATATCCAAGTGACTTTAATGTTCCAAGTTCACCTCTTTCTTCTTCAACCATTCTTGTCATAGTTGTAAGGCTTACTAATATTGCAACCATATAAAATAATACTGGGAATACTTTTGCTATTTTTGCAATTCTTTCAGTGTCTTGTGAAAATTGATAATATCCTAAATTAGAATCTAAATCAAGAACATACCACTCTGGTTTTTCAATTGAATCTATATCTTTTTTAGCTTCTTCTATTTTTTCATATGCATCTTTAAATTCTTTGTCTGCTTTTTTTCTATTTTCTTCTAATTCTTTTTTAGAATTTTCTAACTTCTTCTTAGCAGTCTCTATTTTATTTCTACCAGATTTTATCTCATTATAAGTTTTAGTTTCTTGTTTTAATAAAGTGTTATATCCATTATTAATAGTTTTTAATGTTGACTCTAAACTACTTAATTTAGCTTTTAACTCAGTAGTATCCATACCAATACTTTCCATATAAGCAATGTTTTTCTTTAATTCTGTAATACCACTTTCAATTTGTCTTTTATTATTATTTATTTCTTTCTTTTTATTAGCAAATTCTATTTTAGCTTTCTTTTCATTACTATTCAATTTAGCTAAATTATTTTTAATATTTTTTTCAGCTTTATTAATTTTACTTTCGGCATCATCTAATTTCTTATATGCATCTGCTTTTTCTTTGTTATATTTTTCTATATTATCATTTAGTTCTATTAATGCATCATTTTTTTCTTTATTGAATCTATTATTTCTAAATTCATCTGTTATGCTTTCTAGTTTATTTACAGTATCATCTCTTAAATTTAAATATTCATCACTAAATGTACTTTTATCAGTATTTAAATCTATATATACTTCTGTATACACATCACTATCGAAATTAGTAATTAATGAATACATATAAAAATTAATTTTACCATTTAATAATTTAGTGCTTCCTCTTTCAAGTGATACATATAATGGACTTTTAACAAATCCCACTATTGTTAATTCTTTTTCTTTAAGAATATCATCATCTATATTTATTTTATCTCCAAGTTTATAATGACCTACATCTTTGTTCTTTTCAATTACACATTCATTATTATTTTTTGGAAGTCTTCCCTCAGTAACAATTAATTTATTCATTTTAGCTGATGGATTATAAGAGTGTACTTTTGCTACATAATCATCATCAACATGTATTAATGCATCAAAACTGTATGATCCTTCAACAGTATATCCAAGTTTCTTTAAGTCTTCAAGTTCAGCTTTTGTTATTCCCCAAGTACTCATAAGAGATATATCATATACATTTTCTTTTTTAAAATATTCGTCTAAGCTATCTTTCATATTTGGAGATGTCTCTCTTATACCGGTAAAAAAGCCTACTCCTAAAAGCACAATTACCAAGATTGATATAAATCTGTTGAATGTTTGTTTGATACTTATAAAACTTTGTTTAATTAGTGTTTTCACTACCATTCAATCCTTTCTATATCAACCGGTTTTTTATTTGTTTTAATTTCCTCAACCTTTCCACTTTTAAATTTAATAACTTTGTCCGCCATTGGAGCTATTGCTGTATTGTGAGTTATTATAATTACTGTCATTTTTCTTTTTCTGCAAGTGTCTTGAAGCAATTTTAATATTTGTTTTCCAGTTACATAATCAAGTGCTCCTGTAGGTTCGTCACATAATAATACATTAGGATTTTTAGCAAGTGCTCTTGCTATGGATACTCTTTGTTGTTCTCCACCAGATAATTGTGCCGGAAAATTATTTATTCTATCTTTAAGTCCAACATTAATTAATGTTTCTTTTGGTGATAATGAATTTTTGCATATTTCAGTAGCAAGTTCTACATTTTCAAGAGCAGTAAGATTTTGAATTAAATTATAAAATTGAAATATAAAACCTATATTAGTTCTTCTATATTTAATTAAATCTTTTTTACCATATCTAGTAATATCTTTTTTAGCAACAATTATTTGACCACTAGTTGCTTTATCCATACCACCTAGTATATTTAAAGCAGTTGTTTTACCAGCTCCACTATGTCCTAAAATACAAACTAGTTCACCTTGCTCTATTTCGAAGTTTACATTATCAAGAGCTTTTACTTCTATTTCTCCTGATTTATATATCTTACTAACATTTTTAAATTCTATGTATGCCATAATTTCACCTCAATTATAATTATATTTTATCATATTTATTATTTATATACAAAAAAAGTATGATTTATAATCATACTACTCGTTCATTTCAGTTCCCTCTGGTTTTAATATTTCTACTTTTTTGGGTTCTTCTTTAATTATAATTTCATCTTCCTTAGTATTTTGTGATGTTATAAACAAAGGATCCTTTGGTATATCTTTTTCTTCTATAACATTTGGTACTTCATGAGGAAGAGTGTATTCATAAGAAGTTGGGGCCACTACTTGTTCCTTTGTTTCTACCATTTCAACTTCAGGTATTTCAGTACCTTTTCCTCTATCAATAAATCCACCCATTGCATCTATTTCGGCTGCAATACTTGGATCATAATCTGTATGTATTGGTTTCTCTTCAATTACTGTTTCAATTTTTTCTTTTTTCTTTTTATTAATCATTATCAACAATATAATTATGATAATTGCTAATAATAAAGATCCACCACCTAATAAATATATATTAGTCATATTTAATATTTCAAAACTACAATTAATATCATTAACACCTTCATTTGTAAGTGTCCATGTTAATTTTTTACCATCATTACTTTTTAATGTTTCGTTAGATTCAGTAGCCGAAACTGGAAGCATTATTGTAAAGTTATATTCCATTTCATTTTCTAGTTTTTTAATGTTATCTTCATATTCTTTTAACTTTTGTTCGTAGTCTGGAACTAATTGTATACAATTATTTGTATCTTCACTTCCACTATTCGTAACAACTGACATACAATTTGTATATTCCAAATTATCAGTAATTTCAAAAGGATTTACACTTTTGTATGCATTTAATAAATCTTCTGTTTTAGTTTTCTCAAAAGTAAATTCTATTTTATATTTATTCTTAAAAAAGCCCTTTTCAACTTGTATAAGATTTTTATCATTAAATTCTTTTGTTAAATAACTACTCATTTCAATTTTATCCGATTTATCAGTTGATATATTTTTAAGTTCATATTCTTTTTTACCATGAACTCCTGTATATCCATTTTCTTTTTTAACATCAACTTTTAAACCATCTCTGCCATAATTATCAGATGAAGTGAATGTATTTAATATTTCTTCTCCAAATCCATCATTCATTAGGTTAGTCATTTCTATACTAACCTTATCATTTTTATCTATATTTAAAATTGTATCTGTTTTAACAAATCCACATGAAAATGTAAAAATTGTTAATGATACACATATACTTAATAATTTTTTCATTTACATCTTCCCTTTTATACTTATATACTTAAAGTATAACACATTAATCAATATTTGATATATAAAAATAAACATTTATGTGTAAAATTACATAAATGTTTACTATAATT
Source organism: Mycoplasmatota bacterium (assembly GCA_022774645.1). Lineage (GTDB taxonomy): Bacteria > Bacillota_I > Bacilli_A > RF39 > UBA660 > CAG-1000. The sequence continues at coordinate 11,228 of JALFKQ010000025.1, forward strand.
ATCTTGCTGTAAAGTATCCTGGACTACTTGTTCCTCCATCTATTCTTGCATATGTTTTATCTATATATGAACTATTATATTTAGTACCTTTTTCTCCGACTAAATTAATACAGCCCTCGAACATATAATCACTAGTTGTAACTTTATTAACATTAAATTTATCACCAACATATATCGTTTTAAGCAAATCAGAACCATAAAACATACCGGCCATATCAGTTACATTTTTAGTGTTAAAATTATCTAAATTTAATATGATAACTTTACTCATTTTAAACATTTGATTCATATCTGTGACATTATTTGTATTAAATGTATTTAAGCCTTTTATTTCTGTTGCTTGGCTGTTATAGAACATAGTTCCCATATTAATTACATTACTTGTATTAAACGAATACAAATCTATGCTTGTTGCTTTACTATTACTAAACATATTACTTGTTGAAACAACAGGTTTATTATTAATGTAAGTACAGATTTTACTTGTTGCCGCTTCTGTACTACCTATATTGGTAAGTGATACTCCCCACCCTTCAAAAGACATATTACTCCATTCTAAATTAATTAAAGATGATCTTTGTTGCATATATCTATAAGTATATTGACCATTAATATATTCTGCTCCTTGTACTAGTTCTCCATCATATGTACAATAAACAGGTTCTGGGGACGGATCTATGTACCCTTCTAAATCTATCTTTCCTGTAAATGATTTATTTAAATTTTCACTTTGATTATATGTTCTATTTAAAAATGTTATAGTTACACTGTAGACTTGTGTTACTCCTACTTCTATTTCAATATCTCTTCTTATATCTTTTGAGATACTTGTTTCTGTAGTTGGTACAGCTTTATAAAATGAATCACAAGTTCCATATTCTTCTTGATTAGATTTACCATAATTTTTATAACTCTTGCATTTCATATCTAAGTGTAAATCATAATTATTTATTGTATTTATTAAATCTTTCCATACGATATTATAGCTTACAGTTTTAGTACCTATATTTTCAACAGTAAATGTTCTTTCTATTTTATCTCCTGGAATTGCATTATTAAGCGACATAGTAGCGGCATCAGTATATCTTAATTTTAATCCTGCAGTATCTAGAGTAATATACTTTCCTTCACCACTAACACCAGTATTAAAATAAGCATACGAAAAACCTATAACACCTAATATTGTTAAAAGTATAATAGTTAAAATTGTCATCTTTGTTATATTGTCTTTCATATTATTTATTTTATCACATTTATTATTGTAATAAAATAGTATAATTTAAAAAACATTTATATAAAACTACATAAATGTTTTTAATATTTCTATTTCTTTTTGTTGAAATTTTAATAAATTTTTAGCTAGTTTAATTGTACTATTTGGAACAATATCTTTATAACTTTTTATTTTTGTTTCCATTTCTACTATTCCCATAGTAAATCCTTCTGTTAGCATACTAGCAATAGCAGCATCACTGTTATCCTTTATGGTTTCCATCATAATGCCCATACTACTACTCATTTTTGTCATTATACTAGTAGTTGGTAACTCTAACTTTGATTTTAATATTAATTTTTCGCTTTTCTTTTTATAAGACTCATATTCTTTTAGTTCATCTTCTAATACTTTTTTAATTTTATTATCTTTATTTTTTAAATTTGTTAATAATTTGTTAGTACTATACTCTCCCATATATGCAGTATTATAAATATGCATTAATAATTCATTTTTTTCTTTCATTTTATTCACCATTAATATTTTTTACTATATTATTCATTTTATTCAATTAATTTGATAGAATATTTTAAAGAGGTAATTTATGATAAAAGAAAATAATCAAGGTATTTTAGTTGTTGTATCAGGTCCTTCTGGATGTGGTAAGAGTTCAATTGATCAACTACTTATTAAAACAAGAAAAAATATAACAATGTCAATTTCTGACACTACTAGAAAAATTAGAGGTGAGGAAAAGGATGGCATTGACTATAATTTTATATCAAAAGAAAAATTTTTAGAAAACATAGAAAATGATAAATATTTAGAATATGCCACTGTTCATTCTCATTATTATGGAACACCAAAGAAAAATATTGATAAATTTCTTAAAGATGGTATTGATGTTATATTAGAAATCGATATTGAAGGTGCTAGAAAGGTTAAAGAGAAATGTCCTAATGCTGTATTTATATTTATTATGCCACCATCAATGGAAATATTAAAAGAAAGACTTGTTAATAGAAAAACTGAATCAAAAGAACAACTAGTTGAAAGATTCAAAAATGCTTATAAAGAAATTAATGAAGTTACTAAATATAATTATGTTATAGTTAATGATGACTTAAATGAATCATTATTAAAAATGAATAGTATTCTTGAATGTGAAAGATGCAGAGTTGATAGAATCGAAGATGTATATTTAGGTAACCAAGAAGAAATGATTCACGAATTATTAGTTGATTTTGATAATAAAAACTAGTTATTTAAAATAACTAGTTTTATAATGTTTTACTTTCTTCTAAATCATCATATATGGATTGACTTCTTGTTTGCCAGCCACTATTTAGTAATGCCTTAACATTTTCTTTCGAAGTTTTCATTAATCCTAAATTAGGTGAATAAATATACCAAAGACCATCATCAACAAAATTAAATACTGTTGCTAACTGCATTCTATCTTCTCTTTGTTGAGTTAAGTTGTATTCTTTGAATCTAGATTTTAATACTTCAATGAATAGCTTTTCTAAATATAACTTACCTTCGTGTGAACCTCTAAATTTTGGTATTAATGAATTTAATTCTTTTATCTTATATTCTAATATTTCTTCTTCTGTCATATTAGTATAATCTGTATTATTTAATCTGCTTTTTAAATCATTTATTTTTTTATCTGTATATTCTCCATTTTTTATAAGTCCATATTTTTTATCAATTGGTTCACACTCTATCAGTGGCAAAATATCATATTCTCCATTAGGCGAAGTATATCCGAAGTGTTTAGTTTGGCATCCACTTTGTATCAAATATAAATCTAATGTCAAATCTAAAACATATTTCTCTCCGCTACTAAATTCTACTTCATTGGCTCTATGGGCTGCTCCATAAATGCCTCTAAAATCCCCAGGACATTCGATGGTTTTTGATTTGCATTCACCGCCTAAACTATTTAATACAATATCCATTATTTGTGATATTTGTACACAAGTTTGAAATGAGCCAATATAATTATCTTCAAATGTTAACTTTTTAGATACTTCCTCTGGAAATGAAGCCACCCTATAATCATAACTAAAAAGTTCTCCAAGCTTAATGTAAAGCCATCTTACTTTGTCAAGTGTTGGAACATTTTCAGGTATATTAAACAAAATCAAATTAATATCTGACACTATATTACTATCATTAATATCTTTTATATTTACTTTTTCCATAATATTATTTTACAATACTAAATATATTTTTTCAATTATGATATAATTATGTTATGAAAAAAAATTTGTTAATAATTTGTTTATTGTTTTTAATGTGCGGGTGCAACAAAAAAGAAAAAGAGATTACTTCAAGTAATGAAATTACTGCAAAAGATAATCTTACTTTTGAGTATGCTGAAAAGATTAAATTATATGATTTAGTTAATAGTGATAGAGGTATAACAGATAACAATGATTATATTGACACATATAAACTTGGTAATAATGAAATAACTATTAATTATACTAATTCAAAGAATGAAGAAGATAAAGTTAAAGTAACATACAATGTAGTAGATTCTACTAAACCAATAATACTATTATCTTCATCTATCACTGCTTATAAAGGAAAAGATATCAATCTTGTTAATAGTGGTATATGTGCTGATAATTATGATAAGAAACCTAACTGCTATGTTGAAGGAGAATATGATATAAACAAAGTTGGAAAGTATGATTTAAAATATGTTGCTGTTGACTCTAACAACAATAAAAATGAAAAGAAGTTTACTTTAAATGTAAAAGAAAAAAAGAAAACTACTACTAGTAATAATTCTCATCCTAAGAAAAAATACTTAATTGAAGATTTAATAAAAGAACATAAAAATGACAACACTATGATTGGAATAGATGTTTCTTCATGGCAAAGTGACATTGATTTTAAAAAGGTAAAAGACTCTGGTGTAGAATTTGTAATTATAAGAATTGGTTTTGGTCATAAAAAAGGAGAAATTATTTATGATAATAGATTTTCTGAGTATTTAAAATCTGCTAAAGAAAATGGTTTAAGAGTTGGTTTATATTTTTATTCTTATGCTAAAAATGTTAAAGAATCAAGTGAACAAGCTAAATGGATTATAGAAGCTCTTAATGGAGAAAGTTTAGATTTACCTATCGCATTTGATTGGGAAATATTTGGTGGATTTAACAATTATAATTTAAGTTTAACTGATTTAAATTTAATTGGTGAAGCTTTTATAAAAAAAATAAATTCTGCTGGATATGAAGGTATGCTTTATAGTAGTAAATATTATTTAGAAAATATGTGGAATTTAAATGAATATAAAACTTGGTTAGCTCATTATATTGATAAAACTAACTATAAAGGTGAGTATTATATATGGCAGCTTTCTAATACCGGTAAAGTTAATGGTATTAAAGGTGATGTTGACTTAGATATTTTATACAAATAGAAATTAAAATACATTCATTTTTTAGTGAATGTATTTTTTATAGAATAATATTTTTATATAAATTAATTCTCAATAACTCTGTTTTCTACATTACATTGTGTTTTTATTAAAATTATCACAATATTTTCCATTTTATTGTATGTTTTTTTAATTTTTATACAATCTATTGTTACTACAAATAAAAAGAGTATTGCTACTCTTTTTCTATTGTATCCATTAAGTATGGAGCTATTTGCATTTTTCTTGATAAAATATCTTTTAATGCTACACCCTCATATACTTCTTTTAAATCAAAACTATTTTTTATTATTTCTTTTGCAGCTGTATTATAAATGCAATAAGATTGATTTTCAAATATATCTGTGATGAATAGTGTAACAACTCTCATATTTTCAGTTGTTGAAACTTCATCTAAATATTTAACAATACTATTCATTTTCTTTTCTATTAAGTCTAAATCTGATGTTAATAATTGTCCTATTCCTATTACAGAATCTTTTACTTTATATGTTTTAAAGTCTTTATGAAGCATTGCATAATTAGTAAGACCTTTTATACTCATACCTTGTTTTAATAATTCTGTACCGTATTTTTTATATTTTATTTTAGCTGTTTTAGATAATTCTGTTAATGCATCAATATCTCTTATTGTTGTTGTAGGAGAAGTAAGTAACAATGTATCTGATATTATAGCGGAAGCCATAAGTCCAGCTATATCTCTTGGCACTTTTACATTATTTTCTTTATATAAATCATAAATAATAGTATTTACACTACCTACTCCTGCATTTCTAAAATTAATTGGCCTTTTAGTATTAATGTCACCAATATTATGATGATCTATTACTTCTAATATTTCAGCTTCTTCAAGTCCATCTACACTTTGAGATGAGTTATTGTGGTCAACTAATATTACTTGTTTTTTATCTACATCATTAGTATCTGTTAATGTAAGAAGACCTTTACATTCATTTTTGTTATTTAATATTGGATAATTTGTATGTTTAAGTTTTTTAGTAGCTTCCATAAAACCACTTAAATAATCAAGTTCATTAAATGTTACTGATTCTTCTTTTCTTAAAATATCTTTTATGTAATTTGAAAATGATATTGTTTTTCCAACTTCATAAGAAGATAATGGTGTTCTAATAATATTGATTTTATTTTTTCTAGCTTCTTTTAGTAAATCTGGACTAATATCTACTGATTGTATTAATATTATTAATTTTACTTTACTTTTAATTGCATATTCTAATATAGTTTTTCTATCTCCGACTACTACTATGTATGTATCATCTAGATCTACTTTTTCTAAGAATGTTTCTTTTGCATATGTAGCTACTAAAACATTTCCAGTTATTTCTTTATCAAATTTTAATATTTTTTCACCATCTAATGTATTTATTAAGTTTCCATATGATGTATTTATTTTATGAAAATCACCAGATATTATTTCTTTAGCAACTTCTTTTAGAGATACATATCCATAGTATTTATTTTTACTTTCTACTACTGGAATACCTGTAAGAGAATATTTATTCATATAATCAAATGCATCTTTAATCGGCACATTTTTATCTATAAAACAATTTTTATGATATGCTACATCTTTTATTTGAAGTTTAACATCATTAAGATGATATGGTTCTTTAACTTTAAAGTATTCTAGAGCATATTTAGTTTCACTATTTAAGTTTCCAAGTGTCGATGGAACTGTATTCATTCCTAGTTTATTTTTTAAGTAAGATAATGCTATTGCTCCACATATTGAATCTGTATCTGGATTCTTATGTCCAAATACATAAGTTAATTTCCCATTCATATTAATTCTCCTAATCTATTTTTATAAGTTCGTATTTTCTTGTTCCTACTCCTATTTCTTCTGCTGTTTTTATTGTTAATAATCCATTTCTTGATTCGATTCTTTCAATTAAATGATCTTTTCCTGAATCTTTACTATTATATACTAAGTCTATGCAAGCTTGATCAAGTGCTACTGGATCAGTCGATGCAAGAATTCCAATATCTTTCATACAAGGATCTTCTGCAACTGCACAGCAATCACAATCAACTGACATATTTGCCATAATATTTATAAATACCATATTGCCTTTTTCATAATCTATAATTGTTTTAGCAGCTTCAGCCATTGATTCTAAGAATGAATCATGGTCAGCTGTCCACATTTCATCTGGCTTACCAGCACCGTGTATATTAGCTTTTCCATGAGATGATGCAAGTCCTATTGATATATTTTTAAGAGCTCCTCCATATCCTCCCATTGGATGACCTTTAAAATGTGATAAAACTAAGATAGAATCATAATTTTCTATATTCTTACCAACATAATTTTCTTTTATATACTTTGGATTATTAACAGATAATGCTATTTCTTCCTTTTCATCTAACAAATCAACATTAAAATATTTAGTCCATTCATGATTTTCTAATAATTTTAAATGTTTTTCTGTCGTATTTCTTTCACCCTCATAAGCTGTATTACATTCTACAACTGTTCCATTTACATAATCAATTAGTTCTTTATAAAATAAAGGTTTTAAATAATTTTGATTTCCTTTTTCTCCACTATGTACTTTAACAGCTACTTTGCCTTTTAAATCCATATTTAATTTTTTATAAATTTCTAATAAGCTTTCACTTGTAATTTTTTCTGTAAAATATACTTTCGCCATGCTTTTCCTTTCTAATTAACTATTCTTATATTATTATAACAACTTTTAATGTTTTATTGATATTTTTATATAAAGTTTACATATATTTTTAATTTAATTATTATTTTTATACAATGTTTGCTATAATTATTGTGTGAAATGTTTATGAAATATGATAAAGAATTTTTAAGTTATATAAATGAAATATTAAACAATAAAGAATTTTTAAAGAGAAAGAACTATAATCATCATGTTAATGAATCTGTTTATGATCATTCTTTAAAGGTTGCTTATTGTTCTTATTTGTATGCCAAAAAGCATAATCTTAATAAGAAAGATATTTCCATTGGGGCAATTCTTCATGATTTTTATTATAAACCATGGCAAGACTTAAAAGAAAAGAGAGGTTTTTTTAAACAACATGGTTTTGTTCATGCAAGAGAAGCATTAGAAAACTCTAGAAAACATTTTCCTCATCTTATGAATGATAGAGTTGAAAATATTATATTAAGACATATGTTTCCTCTTAACATTACACCACCTAAGTATAAAGAAGCTTGGGTCGTAACAATGATGGACAAGAAATGTTCTTTAAATGTTTTTAAACATCCAAAAGAATGGCCTAAATATGTAGGTATCAAAAGAAAGGCAAAATAATGACTGAATTTAAAATATATTTTCTATTGTTCATAACCTATTCATTTATTGGGTGGATTATTGAGATAATAGATAGATTTAAAGTGAATAAAAAAATTGTTAATAGAGGTTTTTTAATCGGACCTTATATTCCAATATATGGTAGTTGTGCGATTGTCATGTTGTTATTACTACATTCTGTTAAAAGCCCTACTATATTGTTTTTATCATGTATTTTAATTGCTAGTATTGGTGAATACTTAACAAGTTATATAATGGAAAAAGTATTTCATGCTAGATGGTGGGATTATTCAGATTATAAATTTAATTTAAATGGAAGAATATGTCTAATAAATTGTTTAGGTTTTGGAGTACTTGGTTTTATATTAATTAAATATTTAAATAATTTTTTTTATAATATTTATTCTAATTTTAATATTATTACTATTAATATATTATTTTATATTTTAATAACTATATTTATTATAGATTTAATAGTTTCATTTAATGTTATATTTAAAATTAAAAATATGTCACTTAAATTCGTAAATCCTGATAATACAAACGAGATAACTAAAAAAGTAAGAGAACTTATCAAAAACAATTGGTTAGTTAAAAGATTATTTATGGCATTCCCAAATGTAAAACCTATTATTAAAAAGGGAGCTCTTACAATAAAAAATACTACGAAAAAACTAATTACAAGAAAAAGTAATTAGTTTTTTTATTGTAAAGTGATTGTTAAATCTAATATTTTTATTGCTATTAGTAGTATAATTATTATGGAGGCATATAATATGTTTGAAAATAAAAAAATATTTATATTAGGTATGGCTAGAAGTGGTTATCATGCTGCTAGAATATTAGCTAAAAGAAATAATACTATTGTACTTAATGATATGAATGCAAATCAAGATAAAGATCATATTAAGGAGCTTGAAGACTTAGGTGTTAAAGTAATTCTTGGAAGTCATCCTGATGATATACTTGATGAATCATTTGATTATTTAATTAAGAATCCAGGAGTTAAATTCGATCATAAATACTTAAAATATGCAGGTGAACATAATATTAAAGTAATTAATGAAATAGAAATGGCTTATCATTTATTACCAAAAGGTGTTAAATTAATTGCTATAACTGGTACTAATGGCAAAACTACTACAACTTCACTTACTTATGAAATTGTTAGTAATGCTTTCCCAGGTAGAACTCATTTAGCTGGTAATATTGGTTTTCCTCTTTGTGAAGTACTTCCAAATATAAAAGAAAATGATTATTTAGTTATGGAGATTGGAGTTCCTCAATTACATGATTTTTATGACTTTAATCCTGATATCGCTGTACTTACTAATATATATGAAGCACATTTAGACATGTTTGGTACAAGAGAATATTATAACGAAAATAAACTTAGATTATTCCAAAATCATACTAGTAAAAATATAGCTATTATTAATAAAGGAAATGCTGATGCATTTAGAATTACTAAAGATATTAAAAGTACTAAGAAATATTTTACAAGTAAAGAAAAAATTGATGGATGTTATTTAGAAGATAATAAAATATATTATTATGGAGAAGAAATAATTGATACAAGAACTGTTAAATTACAAGGTAATCATAATTATGAAAACATTATGTGTGCAATAATGATTGCAAAAGAACTTGGAATTTCTAATGAAGTAATGATTCCTGTTATTAAAGAATTTAGTGGTGTAGCTCATAGAATAGAATATGTTAGAACATTTAATGGTAAGGATTTCTATAATGATTCTAAAGCAACTAATATAACATCTACTCAAATAGCTTTATCTGCATTTAAAAAACCAACTATTTTATTGTTAGGTGGTTTAGAAAGAAGACAAAGTTTCTTTGAATTAAAAGATTATTTAGAACATACTAAATTAGTAATTTGCTATGGTGAATGTAAGAATAGAATTAAAGAAGAAATGGATCAAATGAATATTAAATGTTTCGTTGTTGATACTTTAAAAGAAGCTGTTTTATTAGCAAATGAAAATAGTAGTTCAGGAGATGTAATATTATTAAGTCCAGCCGCTGCTTCTTGGGATCAATATGCTAAATTTGAAGACAGAGGAGACGAATTTAAAGAAATAGTAAGAGGTTTAGAATAACCTCTTTTTTTATAAATAAAAATAAATATTTCTATCTATTTTAAAGTAAAACTATAATTTATAAGTAATGTACTATATAGAAATAATACATCTTTATTATTAAAATCTATATAGTCTTTTAACATACTACTTTTTATATATCTTATATCAACAACTGTTATGCTGTTATAACCATCTATTAAAAGCGGTATTAAACTACTTCCATATGAATCTCTAAAAACTATTAAATCTTTCTTTGATTCATCATATTCATTATTTATTATTTTTAGTAGTGATACTGAGCCATTTAAATAAACATTATACTTATCTAATGAATTTAATTTATTTAAATCATATATATCCTCATATTTATCACTTTCATAATTATAAACTAATGCATTTATATTGTTATCTAATATATATATTTTATCACTTATATTCTTTTTAATTATTCTACTAGAATAAGTTCCATTAAATTCACTTATTTCTTTGAAACTATAATCATTATTAATTTTAAAATTCATTTTTGAGGATAATTTATTTACTACTTTTTCTAATCTTTCTTCTTTCCAATGAGTATCTGTTTTATAATAGTCTTCTAAGCTCAGTTCATTAAAAATATCAATATACTCTATATTAAGATTTGTATTCATTATACTTTTAAGTTCATTATAATCCAATTTTAAATTATCATCATTAACAAAATAATTTTTATCAGGAACAATACTATAAAATATATTATTAGTTTCATTTAAATATCTATTCTTTATATCATTTATTTTTTTAGTGACATTTAGTACAGATTCTTTATTTATAGGATATAGTTCTTCTATTATATAATCATTATATAAATATAAATTATTGTAATTATTTTTTGTAAGTAAATCTATATTTATTTTTATTTTACGAAAACTATCTCTACCAATAAATTGATCTGTTGTATATTTATCTAATGTATTAAAATATGTACCATCTATTAAAGAATTGTATGTAATTTTTGGTCGTTTTTCTAATTTTCTTCTTTCACTATACGATATATCGTCATCTTTTTTCAAAATGTTTACAATCATAAAACTAAATAAAAATGTAATAAATATTATTGATAAAACAATTTCTTTAATTTTATTATTCATACTACCTCCTTAAAACCTAAAATATAAAAATGGATTATATGAACTGTCAATTAAATATGCTGTCACTATAATTAATAGTATTATTACTATTATTATTTCTAATATATTTAATATTTTATTATACTTTTTATTTTCTTTTAATCTAACAATCATATTTTTAAGTATTGGTGTTGATAAAAGCATCGAAATTATTAATAATAATCCATAATCTTTAAGATAATGTATTGTAAAATTATTAACAAACGGTTTATTAAAATTAAATAAACCTATTATATTAGTAATAGCCATACTTATATTTTCAGAACTAAAAATTATAAAACTTATCATTATGATAAATAGTGTATATAATCTTTTTAATATATTTGGCATTTTTTCTATATATTTATTTAATAATAACTTTTCTATTACAAGTAGTATTCCAATAAATAATCCCCATATCAGAAATGTCCATTCTGATCCATGCCACAAACCTGTGAGTAACCACACTATTAAAACATTTTTTATTAACTTTATATTTCCTTCTCTGCTTCCCCCTAATGGAATATATACATAATCTTTAAACCATGAACCTAATGATATATGCCATCTTCTCCAAAATTCAGTTATGCTTTTTGATATATATGGGTAGTTAAAGTTTTCCATAAAATGAAATCCAAACATTCTACCAAGTCCTATTGCCATATCAGAATAAGCAGAAAAGTCAAAATATATTTGTAAAGAATAACTTATACCATATATCCAATAAAATAATACTGTTTTTTCATCACTTAAAATAAATATATTGCAAAGTTCGCCTAATAGGTTTGCAATTAATACTTTTTTAGAAAGTCCTATTACAAATCTAGTAATTCCATAAGAAAAATCATTGAAAGTTTGTTTTCTATTTTCAAGTTCTTTATTTATAGTTTCGTATCTAACTATTGGTCCTGCAATTAATTGAGGAAACAAAGATATATAAGTTGCTAATGAAATGAAATTTTTTTGAGCTTTTACTTTTTCTCTATATACATCTACTAAATAACTAATTATTTGAAATGTATAAAATGATATACCTATTGGTAAAACTATATTTAATAATGTTATATTTGTATTAAAAATACTATTAACATTTGTTATTAGAAAATTAGTATACTTAAATATACATAATAATAAAGTATGAATAAATATACTGAATATAAGTATTTCTTTGCTTTTATATTTTTCAATTAACCTTGCTTCAAAATATGCAAGTACTATTTCTATTATCATTAATATTATATATTTTGGTTCACCATATAAATAAAATAATAGTGATGATATTAGTAATAGTAGATTTTTATATTTTTTAGGTGTTATAAAATATAATATTAATACTGTTGGTAAAAAATAATATAAAAAGTTTATACTTGTAAATACCATATTTCCTCCTTAAAATTAAAGCACCTTTGTGGTGCTTATATTATACAACTGGCATTTATACTGGTTAATTTTGATTTGTTTTTTCTAGTTCTTTACCAATATCATTATCTACATATTTCTTAAAATTATCATAAACTGTTTTAGCCCAATCATTATCTGACATTATAAAGAATATTACATTTCCATTATTAGTTATATATAATTTTTCTGCTGTTACGCATATCCATTTGCTTGTGTTAACATTATTTAATATTTCTTGTTTAATTGAATCAATAGAAGCACCATCTTTTACTTTTAGAGCTACTGCTGAAAATGCCTGTGATGACATCATTGGTTCAGATGCTACAATCCATTCAATATTTTTATTAGATTTTAAACCTGTGAAAGAAGTAACCTCATTTATATCTTTTACATCTACTTCAAAGGTCTCTGTATCTGGTAAATTTTTACTCTTAGTTACTTGTTTTAGCATAGTTTTACCTTCACTAATTGTTTTTATTATATTATCACTATTCTTTTTATTCAAAAAAATATATATAAGTACAACAATTAATAATACTGCTACTATACTTACTATTAATATTTTAGTTTCTTTTTTCATTTTAATCTCCTATATTTCATCTATATATTTTGGTTCACATGTCAAATTAATTTGTAAACTCTTAAGTGTTTTCTTATCACCATTAGTTACTATATATGTTGCATGTGCTTCACAATACTTTAATTTTTTCAAACTATTTAAAGCCTTTTCAAGAATTGGATTTGTTGCTGAACAAATACTAAGTGCTGTTAAAACCTCTGGCAATTGAAGTCTTATTTCATTATTATTAAGTTCTTTTTTCATTTTAAGCATTGGTTCTAAAACCTTAGGTGATAATAATAACATATCATCAGGTATTTTATTTAATTCTTTTATAGCATTTAATATTAAACTACTTGCTGGACTTAATATATCAGTTTGCTTTCCAGTAATTATTTTTTTCTTATTTATTTTTAATGATATAACTGGTTTATTTTCAAGTTCACTTTTCTTTATAGCGGGTGCTATTACATCTAAATAATTCTCATCGATATTAAGTTCATTCATAAGAAGTTTTACTTTCATATAAGAATCTTCATCTGTAAGGCCTAGTTTATAGTTATTCATTTCATTGTAATATCTTCTTACTATTTCTTTCTTAGCTGCTTCTTCTACTATATCATTATCTTTAATACAGAAACCTATCATATTAACACCCATATCAGTTGGTGATTTATATATATCTGTATTTGATACTTTATTTAAAATACTCCTTAATACCGGGAACATTTCAATATCTCTATTGTAATTTACAGCTGTTTCACCATAAGATTCTAAATGAAATGGATCTATCATATTAACATCTTTAAGGTCTGCTGTTGCAGCTTCATATGCTAAGTTTACTGGATGCTTTAATGATAAATTCCATACAGGAAATGTTTCAAATTTAGCATATCCTGCATTTTTACCTCTTTTATGTTCATGATATATTTGTGATAAGCAAGTTGCTAGTTTACCACTTCCGGGTCCTGGGGCATTTACAAGTATCAATGGTTTAGTAGTTTCAATATATGGATTTGCTCCATATCCTTCATCACTTACAATAGTATCCACATCTGTTGGATAACCTTTTGTAAATGTATGAATATATGTTTTAATACCCATTCTATTTAATTTTTTTATAAATTTATCAACACTAATTTGATTCTTATAAAGAGTTATAACTACTGAATTTACTGAAAATCCCATCTTCTTAGAATTATTAATTAATTTCAATAATTCTGTATCGTAAGTAATTCCATATTCTCCCCTAGTTTTATTTTTCTCAATATCGCCTGCATTAATGCAAAAAATTATTTCTAAATCATTTTTTAATTCTTTAAACATACTTATTTTAGCATCATTTTTAAAGCCCGGTAATACCCTTGCTGCATGACTATCATCAAATAGTTTACCACCTATTTCTAAGTATAATTTGTCAAATAATTTGAACCTTTCTCTAATTTTAGCACTTTGAATTTTTACATATTTTTTGTTATCAAAACCTTCTTTCATTTATTTTTACCTCACTATTATAAGTATAACAAAAAATAAAAAAAAGAATAGTATATTTTATTCTTTTGATTCAAAAACTTTATAATATTCTTTTGCTTTTTCTATATCTTTTTCAATATTTAAAACTTTACATCCATTTTCATAATAATATTTAGCTAAATTATAATAAGCATATTTATATCTTTCATTAATTGGACATTCTATTGACTTACTATAATAAATAAATGCTCTTTTTAAATCACCTTTTTCTCTATAATATTCTCCTACTTTATTAAGAGCCCAGCTTTCATTTAAATCAGCACTTACAAGGTAATATTTTAGTGCTGTTTCTTCTTTACCTTCATTTTCATATATCTTACCCAAGTTATTAAATGCATATGCATAACCATGTTCACTAGCAATTAAGAAATATTTTTTAGCAAGTTCTATATCCTTTTTATTATCTTTGTTTATACCTTTTAAATAGCATATACCAAGAGTATTATATCCAGCAACACTTCCTAATTCGATTGACTTATTTAAATATTTCCACATTGTATCAAAATTAAATTTAACTCTTTTTGTTAACATCAAGTTTGCTACCATCCAACAACCTTTAGGATGATTTTTATTTGCAGCTCTTAAATAGTAATTATAAGACTTATCATAATCTTTTTTACCACTTATACTACCATCAAATTCTAGTGCTCCAAGTTCAGCATTAGCATACATATTATCTTTCCTAGAAAGTTCTATTAATGAATTAACATAACTTTCTCCAAAATATAGTTTTACTTTTAAATAATCATTTAATTCTTCTTTATTTATCTTAATATTAATATCTTGTGTATAAACCGGTTGAGTATTTTCAAGAATAGCATAATTTAATAACTCAATAATCGAATTAAATGAATCCATATTTTTAATTTTTTTAATTCTTTCTTCATTAATGTGTTCATCTTTCTCTGCTATTAAAAGTAATTCATTAATTACTTCTTTTAATTTATTATTAGTGTTTATTATATTTATTGATTCATCATTTAATACATAAACTTTATCATCTAATATACTTATTAATTGTAATATTATTGGTAAATATAAGTCTTTATTGCCAGCTTTTAAATCCTTATATATTTTTTTATACTCTATTCCTATTGGTCTATAACCTATACAATAATTATTAACTGTTGTTACAGTAACTGAATTAACTCCAAAAAGAGCAGAAAAAACTTCAACTTGCATTGCTATTTTATTACTTGAAACTTTTTTTATTGTATTAACAACATTTCCAAGTGACAAATAATTATTATTATCATTCATTTTAATATAACTTTTTTTCATGCTTAAATTATATCATAATATGTAAAGTTTTACACATTTTATTTATATTTAATAAAATGTGTGATACTATTAAGAAAAGGAGAAGCTATGAAAAAATTTGTTAACGGAAAAAAAATCGATGTTGATGTTATTGGTGGCTTTGAAATTGAAGAACTGGGAAAAAAATATGTAGTTTGTTCTTATGATGATGAACCTACTAGTGATGAACAATTAGTAATGATTTTTGAAATTGAAAACATAGATGGTGTTGAAAATCTTGTTTCAATTAAATCTGAAGAAAAAGAACTTGTTTTGAAATTCTATAATTCTTATAAACAAGCTTTATTAGGAGGTGAAAATAATGAGTGAGTTTCCAAATGCTGTTGTAGTTACTGAAAAGAAAGAAAATGTTAAAACTATGAAAGAAAAAGCTCAAACAAGTAAGACTGTATTTGAGTGTATATATGAAGCCGGTAACGGTATTACTAAGGTTGGTAGTAAAGCACTAATTATTTCTTTATTTTCACCATTTGATTTTGAGGGACCAGTTATTGAAATTGTAAGTGCTGTTACTACAGGTATTGGCTTATTAGCTAAAATTGTTGGTAAAACAGGAATTAAGATTTCAAATAGAATTTTAACTAATGGTAGTGATAAATCTGAAGAAATTTCTGATGTTGTTACTAAAGAAGATGAAGCTAAAATTTCAAATTTAGTTGAAACTATTAAAGCTAAAAGAGAAGCTAAAAAAGCTGAAAAAGCTGCTGCTTTATAATAAAAAGAAGCTAACTAATAATTAGCTTCTTTTTGATTGCATTATTTTATTTCTTCTAAATATTCTTCTCTACTAATTCCATATTCTCTCATATCTTGAATACCACCATAATAATAGAAATATGATTTAGGTCTTGTTCCTTCATATTTAAGTCCTATATTTTCCATTACTTTCCATGTAGCTGTATTATCTTTAGCTCCACATGACTCTATTCTATTAAGTTCTAAAGTTTCAAAAGCAAATTTCATTATTCGTCTAGATACTTCTGTTGTATATCCTTTTCCCCATTCATCTTCCCTTATCCAATAATCAATACCTGCGGTTTTTGCTTTCTTATCGTGCATAGTTAAATAAACAGTTCCAAGTAACTTATTATCTTCTTTTTTAACAATACTCCATCTATAATAATCTTTGTTTTCATAAGCGGATTCATCAAAATATTTTATACTCTTTTCTGGATTATTACCTAGCTTTGTAGGTCCTAAATATTTTCTTAATTTTGGATTTAGTTGTATAAAGAAAAACTCTTCAAAATCTTGTTTTGTAGTTTTTCTTAATAAAAGTCTATTCGTTTCAAGATCAATTGTCCCAGTATGATTTATTTCTTCATATGGATAACCTTTAATATCAATAGTATTATTATCTACATCATAATGTTCATTAATATAATTAACTTCACTATTTTCAATAACAATAAATGATTTATCAGGAAGTGCTGTTACTTTTTGTAATTTACTTACTTCAAATATTTCTTTTAAATAATCTATATTTTTAAAATCAAGATGTGGATAAATACATATATCAGTAAGTCCGATTCCTTTATATCTAATCATTGTTTTATTTTCATCTTCATCTCGATATATAACATCTTTTGCCATGTTTATACTTCCAGCAGAAACACCAATAGTTATACCATCTCTATCTAATAAAATCTTAGCAAGATCGTATTCATTTATATAGCTCATTTCTTTTTTAGGATCTCCTCCCATTAAAAATACAATGTCACTATTTTTTACTATCTCTTTACTTTCTTCCTTATTAGTTCTACAGTCAATAATATTTATTTTGTTAAATCTTATACTAATATCTTTAAAAAATTTAATTAATTTATCAACCATTAAATCATTTTTTTCATTATCATAAAAATCAGATGTAATAAATGATATAGATAATCCTGTTTCTACTAATCTAGATAATTCCTTTGTTTGACTTAATGTAAACCCTTCTTCTTTATTAATTCCACTAAACATTATAATTTTTTTCATATAAATTTCACCACTTTTATTATATCAAATTATGTTAAGATTTAACATTTTAGTTTTTATATGTTACAATTAATATACAACTTATACTATGAAAGGAAAATAAAATGGGAAAAGTTAATGATTATATTAATAGATTAATTAAATTTATAAAAAATGAAAAACCAGAGAATAAAGAAAAACCTTGGCTTAAATATTATGGAGATGTTCCAGAAAGTTTAAATTATTTTAATGGTAGTATGTATGATTATTTAAAAGATACTGCTACTAAAAATGAAAAAAGATCTGCTTATTCTTATTATGGAAATGAGGTTTCATTTAAATCTTTTATGAAAAAGATTGATAAGGTTGCTTCTGCATTAAAAGAATTTAATATTGTAGAAAATGAATGTGTTACTATATGTATGCCTAATACACCAGAAAGTTTTGCTTTAATTTATGCAATTAATAAGATTGGTGCTATTGCTAATATAATACATCCATTATCTTCTACTAAAGATATTGAAAGGGCTTTATCAGAAACTAATAGTTCAATTATATTTTGTTCTGATGTTGCTATGCCAAAAGCAAGACATATTAAAGTTAAACATTTTATTATGGTACCAACAAGTGAAAGCTTGGGTACAATACTTAAAACTTTATATAATTTAAAATCTTCTTTAAATATGCAACTTGAAGAAGGAATGCTTACTTGGAAAGAATTTTTAAATTATGCTACTAGTGATGATAATTATGTAAAAAGAGAAGCTAATAGTCCTGCTGCTATAATATATAGTGGAGGTACTACTGGTAAACCTAAAGGAATAATAATTTCCAATGCAAACTTTAATGCTATGGCTCTTCAGACAGCATCCGTTTGTGAATATATTAAACCTGGGTATTCTGTTTTATCTGCATTACCAATATTTCATGTATTTGGTCTCGCATTGTGTACTCATACTTGTTTAGTTTCTGGAATGAAATGTATTATTGTTCCACAACTTAATACTAAAAAAATAAATAAAGAACTTAAAAAATATAAACCAAATGTTTATCCTGCAGTTCCATCACTTCTTAAAATGTCAGTTAATGGAAATGATCCTGGTTTTAATGCTTTTAAAGATATAAAAGTAGTTGTAGTTGGTGGGGATTATTTATCTCCAGCTTTAAAAAAAGAATTCGAAGAATATTTGAAAAAACATGGTAGTTCTGCAGTTGTTAAGGTTGGATATGGTCTTTCTGAAGCTTGTGGATTTTGTTGTTGTACAGCAGAAGTTGATGAGAAATATGTAAAAAATGGAACTCTTGGAATTCCAAACCCAGATATGATTGTTAAAATATTTGAACCAAATAGTGATATTGAAAAATCATATGGTGATGTTGGTGAAATATGTGTTACTGGACCTACTCTTATGATGGGTTATATTAATGAAGATGAAGAAACTAAAAATACACTTATTGAACATACAGATGGAAAAGTATGGCTTCATACTGGTGATCTTGGATATATGACTAAGGAAGGATTTGTTTACTATACTTCAAGAATGAAGAGAATGATTATCTCAAATGGATATAATATTTATCCTATTGAACTTGAAGAAATAATTGGTAAATGTGAACTTGTTGATGCTTGCACTGTTGTTGGAATTCCTCATAAAATTAAATCTCAAACACCAAAAGCAGTAATTGTTTTAAAAGAAGGAGTTCCAGATAATATGCAGACAAGAGAAGAAATAAGAAAATATTGTTATAAAAATATAGCTAAATATGCAGTACCTTCTGAATATGAATTTAGAACTTCTCTTCCAAAAACTGCAGTTGGGAAAGTTGCTTATAAAGATTTAGAAAAGAAAAACTAAATCTTTTTTTGTGGAATTATGTGGAATCAAAAAGTATACATTTTTATTAAAATTATATATACTTAAATAGGAGGGAAAACTATGAAGAAGTTTTTAAAAAATTACAAATCTACTTTAATACTTTTAGGTTCAATAATAATTGGTACAATTGTTGGACTTGTATTTAAAGAAAAAGCTAAAGTATTAGCACCTTTTGGAGATTTATTTTTAAATTTATTATTAGTTATTATAGTTCCATTAATATTTTTAACAATAACTACTTCAATTGGCAAAATGAAACAACCAAAGAGAATTGGTAAAATATTAGTTACAATACTTTTAGTGTTTATATTCACATCACTTGTTAGTGTTGCAGTTGGTATTGTATCAACTAAAGCATTTAAACTTGTTGATGTAAAAGATACAGAAGCAATAAAAGAAGTATTAAAAAATACTACTGAAGTAACTGATGAAAAAGTAAACTTTTTAGAAAGAACTGTTGAAACTATTACTGTAAGTGATTTTAGTAATCTACTTACAAGAGATAATATGATTGCTTTAATTATATTTTCAATTTTATTTGGTATTAGTATCAATATTTCAAAAGGAAAAGGAGATAAGCTATTAGATGTACTTGAAAGTGCAAATGAAGTAGTACAATCATTTATAAAAGTAATTATGTACTATGCACCAATAGGTCTTGGTTGTTATTTTGCTGCTCTTGTTGGTACATTTGGTGGTGAAATTGCTGTAGGTTATGGCAAAACATTTATAATCTATACACTAGTAGCTATACTTTATTACTTTGCTATTTATTCATTATATGCATTTATGGCTGGTGGTAAAAAAGGATTTATTAACTATTGGAAAAATGTTCTTCCTGTAACTCTTACTAGTCTTGCAACTTGTAGTAGTGCTGCATCAATTCCAGTAAATACTGCTTGTGCTAAAAATATTGGAGTACCAGAAGATGTAGCTGATACAACTATCCCATTAGGAACTAGTTTTCATAAAGATGGTTCAATTATCGGTAGTGTATTTAAAATAATGTTCTTAGTATATTTATTTAATGCTGATGTAAGCACAATTAAAGTATTAGGAGTTGCTCTTTTAGCAACATTACTTGTTACAGCAGTACCAATTGGTGGTGGAACCATTTCTGAAATGTTAATTATAACAATGCTTGGTTTCCCAGTTGCTGCTTTACCAATATTAACAATTATTGCTACAATAATCGATCCACCTGCTACTATGTTAAATGTAGTTGGTGATACTGCTTCAAGTATGATGGTTGCTAGAATAACTGATGGTAAAAAATGGTTAAAAGAAAAGAAGTTAATTTAAAATTAACTTCTTTTTTTGCTATAAACTCATAAGTATTCTATAATAATCACTCTTAAACTCATCTTTTTCTATTCCTAGTGAATCATAGAATTTATTAATATATTCTTTTCCATAGTTTCTTTCAATTGATATCTCACATATAACAAGATCAAAATAAATATCGCCAAGTCCACATTCACTAACATCTAATAAACCACTAAAATGATTATTATCTGCAAATATATTAGGTAAAGACATATCACCATGTGTAAATCCTATTATCTGTTTAGGTTTATTACCTTTTAAATATTTCAATATATTTTCTTTTGTAATAAATCTTTTTAACACTTCTTCATTTATATCTTCATTTTTTATTTTATTAAATCTTTCTTCTATTCTTTTTATTTTAGTATCAATTGTTTCATCTATTACACAATCACTATAATCAATATTATATAAACTATTAAATGCCTCAACTATTATATTTATTCCTTCAAGTGGATGATTACAATAATAGTCGCTACATAGCATTTCACCTTTTAATGATTTTGTTAATATATATGATTTACCATTGTATTTTTCATAGAATACTTTTTCTGGAACTAATAATTTATCTTGTAAATAATCTAATCTTATTGATTCTTGTGATAAATGGTCAGCTATTTTAAGAAAGAATACCTTGCTTTTCTTTCTTATTTTATATACTTTTGTATTACTGCATCCAATAGTTATTTCTTCTATCTTTGAGTCCTTTAAGAACTCATTTAATCTATTACTTCCTTTAATATTAATAACTTGATTAACAGGTTTATTATTTGTTTCTAATTTTGGTATTTCTTTATTTTTAATGCTATCATAGTTTCCATCATAACTTACTAATTTCTTATTTTCTATTCTAACTATTCTAGTAGCTATTTTATTAATGAAATATCTATCGTGTGATATGAATAATATCGTACCATCAAAATCTAATAATGATTCTTCTAATATTTCTCTTGTATCAATATCTATATGGTTAGTAGGTTCATCAAGAATTAAGAAATTTGATTTAAGTAATACTAATTCTAATAATTTAATTCTTACCTTTTCACCACCACTTATATTTTTAAGCTTTTTGCCTATTTCTTCTGTTCCAAAATAGAATCTATTTAACTTACTTCTAAGTTCACTTTCACTTCCCACAAAAATCTTTCTCATATGTTCATAGATTGTCAATTCTTCATTGTCAAATCTTATCTCTTGTGGAATATACCCTATTTTAATATTTGCACCTAATATAATATTGTCGTGTGTATTATTTATAATGTTTTTAATAAGTGTTGTTTTACCACTACCATTCTTACCCATAAGACAAACTCTGTCTTGATAATAAATTTCCATATTTGAAGATATTAATAACTCTCTTGAACCAATATTTAAATTTAAATTCTTTATTGTAAGAACATTATTACCACTTCTACTATCAGTTGTAAAGTTTACTTTAAGTTCACTTTTTTCTACTGGTTTATCTATTATTTCCATCCTATCCAATCTTTTTTGCATAGCTACTGCTCTTCTAAAAAACATTGGATTATCACTTTTAGTACCCCATTCTTTTAATCTTACTATTGCTTCTTTTATAGCTGCTATTTCTTTTTGTTGATTTTTATAACTTTGAAATTGTGATAAAAATCTTTTTTCACTTTCTTTTAAATAATAACTATAATTTCCATAATAAATTTCTTCTTTACAATTTTTTATTTCAATTATTTTATTAATAACTCTATCTAAAAAATATCTATCGTGACTTACTATTAAACAAGCACTTTTATAATTATTTAAATATTCTTCAAACCATTCTAATGTTTCTATGTCTAAATGATTAGTAGGTTCATCTAGTAAAAGTACATCAACTTCGCTAAGCACAAGAGAAGCCAAATTAACAATATTTTTCTCTCCACCTGATAAATTATTATATTCTGTATCTAATAACTCATAACTAAGCTTAAAACCATTTCTAACCTTATTTATTCTTTCATTTAATTGATATCCACCTTTTATTCTGAATTCTTCTTGTAATCTATCTAACGCTTTAATAGATTTTTCACTTGAATCCATATTTTTAACAAATTCATTAATATTATTTTCAAGTTCTATTAATTCCTTAACTCCTCTATAAAATACTTCTTTTGCTTTAACATTATCTTTTTCTTTATTTGGTATTTGTGATAAATATCCAATTCTTGAACCCTTTCTTATATTTACAGTTCCACTATCAACATCTTCACCCATAATAATTCTAAGTGTAGTTGTTTTACCACACCCATTAGGTCCGATTAATGCTACTCTTTCACCACTTTTAATTTCAAACGAAAAATCCTTTAATACTGGATTAAATCCATAACTTTTATTTATTTTATTTAAACTAATTTTTATCATTTTTATTTATTACTCCTTATTTTATTGCATGATAAAAAAATCACACTTAACTACTCTGCAAGGAATAATTGAA
This sequence comes from Mycoplasmatota bacterium, assembly GCA_022774645.1. Taxonomy (GTDB): domain Bacteria; phylum Bacillota_I; class Bacilli_A; order RF39; family UBA660; genus CAG-1000. Next base: position 34,880 of record JALFKQ010000025.1, read on the forward strand.
GTGTGATATCACTACTATACATAATTTTAGTACCAATGTATTTCATAATATCACCTTTCAGTGGTTATTATAACACATTTATTCAATTATTCAAATATAATGTTATAATAGAAATATAAAAAGAGGTATTCATGATATTAGAAAACAAAAACTTTTTTATTACAAACGAAAAAATGTTTAATCAAATGATTAATGATACAGATAAAAATGATTATTACTTATATCATTATATTATTGTGATTTATAAAATTAATAATAATATAGAAACTATTAAAATGGATCAAAAAAATGATTTATATAAATTAGATAATCTTAATGTTATATGTAAATATTATATAAAAAGAATGCATTATTATAATTATTTTGATAATGTTATGTATGATGAGGGTGAACCAACATATATTTATAATATTGGTTATTTCTTTTTAGGTGGCGATTTGGCTTGTAACAATAAAGACAGAGAAATTATTTTAAAAAAAGTTGATAAATATAATCAAGAATATTCAAATACGAAATTTCCATTTACTGACTACGAATTCTTATCTAATAATAAATCTACAATACTTTTTTAAATAAAAGACAAGTAAATACACTACTTGTCTTCTTTTAAATAATTATTAACTACTTCAATAATTCTATTATATTCTTTTTCAAGTTCACTAAAATTATCTTTTACAAACTTTTTATCTTTTTCTTTACTCTTAAGTTCATGTTCATATGAAATTCTAGCTAATTCAGTAAATCCAAAATATTTAGAATCACTTTTTAATGAGTGAACATCTATACTATAGTTTTTCATATCTTCTTTATTTTTATTAGAAACAATTCTATTCCATTTATCAGTTACTTCTAATAACCAATCTTTCATCATTTCTTTATAAGTATTAATGTCACCAAAGTTTTCTAAACCAATATTATAATCTATTCCATTATCCTTTAGATAATCTTCACTACTTTCATTTGATTCTTCTATATTTTTTGATTCCTCCAAATTTTCCAACTTTTCTTTAATATCATTTTTAATCACCACTTCGTTGTCTAATGGTTCCATAGTTCCAAATTCATGTTTAGGGGCATTTCTTAATTCTTCATCTAAACTATCAAATTTATTATCTATGTTTTTTTCTGATTTACTTTTTAATATATTATCAAGTTTATCTTTTATGATATCTTTACTAAATGGTTTTGATACGTAACCTGTGAACCCTAATAATTTATATTTTTCTTCACTACCACTTATCGCATCAGCAGTTAAAGCAATTATTGGTGTATTAAATCCATCTATTTCTTGAAGTTTCTTTAAAGCTTCTTCACCATTCATAACAGGCATCATTATATCCATCAAAATACAATCATACTTTTTACCACTATTTATTTTATCTAAACATTCTTGTCCATTATAACATATGTCTATCTCTTTAAAATTAAGAGGTTCAAGACTACGGAGAGCAACTTTAATATTAAGTTTATTATCATCAACTACTAATATTGTTTTATTACTATAATCTACTTTAAATTTATTTTTTTCATTTTTATTATGTTCACTTAATGGCTTAGACATTTTACTTATTTTTTGAGGTATTGTAACCATAAATATAGAACCACTTTTATATATACTTTGTACATTTATTTTTCCACCTAACATTTCTACAAGATGTTTAGTAATAGCAAGACCAAGTCCAGTTCCTTCAGTAGTCGTATTCTTTTCAACATCAAGCCTTTCAAACTTTGTGAATAACTTGTCAATATCTTCTTTTTTAATACCTCGTCCAGTATCTTGAACAGTTATAAATAATGTACATGTATCATCTTTATTAATACATCTTATATTTAAATTTATATTACCTTTTTCAGTATACTTTATTGCATTAGTAAGAAGATTATTAACAATTTGTTTTATATGAACTTTATCACCAAACAACTCATATGGGATATCTTCAGCTATATTAAGATGAAATTCAATTGGCTTATCTCCTATTCTAGTACAACATATTCTAGTTAGTGATTCTATTTCTCCCTTAAAGTTATATGGTACTTCAACAACTTCCATTTTTTCACTTTCTATTTTATTTATATCTATTATATTACCAACTATCTCAAGTAATGTTTTTGATGCTGAAACTACATCATAAAGATCTTGCTTCATATCCTCTGGACAATTATTTCTACTTTGCATATCCTCTGAAAGACCAACTATCGCATTAAGAGGTGTTCTTATTTCATGAGACATACTACTTAAGAAATCACTTTTAGCTCTATTAGCTTTTTCTGCTTGATCTTTTGCAGCATTTAAGGCATCTATTGTTTTCAAATCTGGGTTTTCAATAAAGAAATAAGTCAATATCGTTATAAATGCTTCACATGGTGAAGTTAATAAAATTGATGGATTTATATACTGGACTATTGATACAATAGTTCCACAAAGTAAAAATAATAATAATGGTACATATTTTTTATAATGATTTTTATTTATCTTAAGATTTTCTACACAACTCATTAACATTAAAATAATAAATAAGAACACTATGATATATATAACATTTACTGCTAAACCTTTTGTATACATTTGATAACCATTATGATAATAAGATATAGGTAATATTGTTACTAACATTATTCCAATTATTAATAAAGTATACTTTATAATATTTAATTTATTATTTATTTTTGTTTTATCTGATATATTTAAAATGTAACTACTAAATAAAAATGTCCATAATAATATATAAATTAAAAATATTTTTCCTAATGTTAAAATATAAACATCAGGCATATTAGATTTAATTAAATAGAATTGTAATATGTCAATAATCATTCCAATAATATTTACTAATATTATTGTTGTATATAGTTTATTATCATAGTTTTTAATTCTTTCTTTTGTAAAATATATTACAGATATTACAATTAGATAAAATAAGCTTGTAAAAAATATATAATTCATACTATCACCAAATATAGTATAACATAATTTATTATTAAAAAAAAATTATATTAAAAAACTATCACTAATGATAGTTTTTTGTGTTACTGTAAAATCAATTTTCTTTGATAATCTTGCTTTATATATTTTTTTAAATTTTCCACAATTCCAAACTCTTCATTTTCTAACACTTTTGAACTTCTTTTTCCAGAAGGTGTTAAAGGCATAGAGTCTCGCACAGGAATAACTCTTATTTTTATGTATTCAAGAATATTATCTGGCACTTTAGATTGAAGTCTGTAATATATTGATTTACATATTTCATCAGTTGTTTTTGTTGATGAAGGTTGTTGTTGAATTGTTATTAATAATCCATTTTCATTTTCAACTGTAGTTGATGATAATATATTCTTAGTATCTTCTGAAATTATATCATCAATCAAATATGTCTCGCAAATTGAATGTTTCTTTTCTGGTATTCTTCCTTTAACATGAACACTACCTAACTTATCAATATAGCCATATGTATTGGTTGTAACCCAGTTTCTTCCTAAATTGTCTGTAATAATTAATTTTTGAGTTGTCTCTGGATTATTTTTATAACAAGATAAATTTGAATAAGAATTTGCAACTATAATCCCAAGCTCATCATATTGACATTCAACATAATTTCCATCAGAATCTTGCTTTAAAGCTGTAACAACAACATATGGTACTGGCATCATACCCATTTCTTTTTTTCCTAAAATAGGTGAATGTATTTTTTCTTGTAATGACTTCCATAACGTATAATATATTCCACCATGTTCACAATCTCCACCACCAATAGATAAAGTTGTATATGGCATTTTAAAACCTTTTATTGAAACTCCACTCCCAGCTTTTGACTTTCTTAAAAATGTATTAATAAATTTTTCTTCACCTTTAGATGTTCGCTCACCTACTGCAAAAGTTGCCAATAGGAATGGAAGTTTTCTTGATTTTCCATCTTTATTATACCTTCCATCCATTAAATACTGCTTTGACATTTCAATTAAGAAACTAGTTGTTATATTTAAATAATTAGGCTTATTAAGTATTACATAATCTAAAGCCTTATCCTTTGAATATTCTGGTTCAAGGGCTACTGACCAACCCTGCATCAAATTATCCGAAATACAAGTTATAACATCCGTATTAGATTCTGGATGTATATGGGCAAGGCCTCTCATATTCTCTAATTTAGGATTACCACACAGTTCAGGATCATGAAAACGACCCATAGTAATTAAGCTTCTATTCTTATGTATTATTTCCTTTGGAAAACCATTTTTAGTTGAACCACTAGTATATGTAACTAAAAAGTCAGTTTCTAAATTACCAATATTATTAGGCACTTTAATATTTTTATTAGACTTTTTTATAAAATTTTCAAAGGATTCAATATTATTGCCTTCACTAACGATTCTATCAGTTTTATCCTCATAATAATAATAATCTTTTAATTCTTTTTCATATTCATCACATTTACTTGGGTCTTTTGGAAGAGATGACGCAAGTGAAGTTACAACGATTTGCTCTATATTTTTATCTTTAACAACTTCTTTTATATCATCATAATTATCATCTGATATAAAAATTATTTTTTTACTTACTCCATCTAATATTTTAGATAAATAATTTTTATCAAATGATGAACCAAATAAATTTACTTTTAGCCCAAGTTTGTTAGCAGCAAGCAAAATGTAAACTAACTCTGGAGTATTTGAAACACATACTCCTATTTCATCTCCTAATTTAAGATTCTTTTCTGTCATAGAAACAGCAAGTTCATCTGCTTTATCAAACATTTCTTTAAATAATATCTTATTACCCCTATAAAATAAAGCTGTTTTATTCATATTATCTTTATTTTTAGATTTAAGATAATTGTACCATGAAGTATTATGATTTTGTTCTAAATCAATTAAAGCCTTGATTGCTTTTAGTCCTTTTTTACTTTTAATAATTCTTTTTGATGGCTTATTATCAGATAAAGATTCCATCAAAGATAATTCAGTTTCAACTCTATAAGTTGGTATTCTTACCTGTTCATTTAACATCATACATACCTACCCCTCTTATTTGTCTAGATTATACCACATTTCTTATTTTTATCAAAATTAAATGTAACATTTATGATACATTAATGCAATATAAAAACACCATAAGGTGCTTCTATATTTTATTCAGATACTATCATAATGAATTTTGTAGTTCCTTCTGTATTATTATTTTTAGAACTAAATGAATTATATGAATTACCTAAATCCATTAATTTTTCTACTTTTTTAGAAGTTGTTTTTAATTTTCCATTAACAATATTTGTTATTTTTGAAATACCTTCTTTATTAAATTTATTTAATCCTTCATTAAGTGAAGTTGCTCCTTCTAATAATAATTTACTTGATGTATTAAATTCATCTGATACAGCATTTATATATTTAACACTTGTATTTAATTCAACAACACCATCATTAAATTTATTACTATTTTCAGCTAAATATTTTACTGATGGAGATAATTTATCTATTTCAGTACATAATGGTTTAGAAGCTTCTGCAAGTCCTGTCATATTTTTATTTAATGAACTAACCCCTTCATTAAGAGTAGTTATTGTAGTAGATACACTACTTAATGTTTTAACATCTATACTCTTTTGCAATGAAACTATTTCTTCTTCTAATAATTTTTTAGTTTCTTCATCAGTAGTACTTTCTTTTATTTGATTTAATACTTCAATATGTTTCATAATAGCAGTAACACTATCATTAATTGTTGAAGTCATTTTTTCACTTGAACTAGCAAGTTCTTTAGTTTTAACATTTAAATTATTTATACCAACTGCAAGATCTTTTATTGATGAAGTGTATTTACTTAAATCTTCTACATTTTTATTTAAGTTTTGAACTCCTGCACTAATTTTTGAATAACTTTCCATCATATATTCAGTTTTACTATTTAATGTTTTAAGTCCATTATTAAATTCATTATACTTTTCACTATATTTAGCAAGATTATCTTTTAAATCTTTACTTCCATTTACTAATTTATTAGTTGAATCACTTAATTTATTAACACTACTATATATTTTATTTAACTCACTAAGTGAATTATTATCTTCATCAAATAAATTAGATGAAGCAGCCATATAAATAGAACTAAATTTATAAGATGTAGTTTTATATTCAATAGTTATTGTATCCATTCCTTTTAATTCATCTATCTTTAGACTTTCATATAGTCCTGGAACACTATAACCAGCTATCATATAATTAATACCATTATCAATAACTTTAGCATTATCTACTTTTAAATCACTTACATTATCTTTATCAAGCATCATAAATGATGTTACTAAGAATGGTGTATATAATGTTTCTTTTTTACCATTTACATATTTTATATTTTTAGAATTATTTTTATATTTGATAACTATTTTAACATTACCACTTTTATCATTTAATTCTTTATTACTTATTTCTTCACCATTTAAATAATATTTTATAGTTGTTTCTATTGGTAATGTTTGATTACTTGTTCCCTTATAGAATATATCTTTTCCATCTGTATTCCATACTAATTTATTATTTGTTAAATTATATTTTTCATTTCCATTAACATTAATTATATTTGTTAAATTAGTTTTATCATTGTAAGTGCCTTTATTCAAATTTGATAAGTGATTACTTACTATTGTTTTAGAAACAGAACCATCACTTTCAAGTCTTGAATAAACTGTTTCATCTTTAGTCGCTCCAAAAACTGTTAATGGTAACATTGTTGTAATTAATATTCCAACTAAAACTTTCTTTTTCATTTTTAATTCCTTCTTTCCTTTACCTTTATATGTAGTTTTCATAATTATTCCATCAAATAACATAAGTAATGATGGTAATATTAATATAACTACTAACATACTAATAATTGCACCTCTTGAAATTAATGTACATATTGAACCTATTAAATCTATATCTGTATATATACCTACTCCAAATGTTGCAGCAAAGAAGCACATGCCACTTACGAATACTGAACTTACACAAGCATCTAATGTTTCTTTCATAGATTCATGCGAATCTTTTCCATTATTTCTAAGTTCTAAATATTTAGTTGTCATAAGAATAGCATAATCTATTGTAGCACCTAGTTGTATTGTTCCAATTACTATTGATGCAATAAATGGAAGTGTTACTCCTGTATAATAAGATATAGCTACATTTACAAATATTGCAAATTCTATTGCTGATATTAATAATACAGGTAATGACAATGATTTTAATACGATAAACATAATTACAAATATTACTCCTATTGAAACATAATTAACATTTTTGAAGTCCTCATCACTAATCTTAATTAAGTCATTAGTAAGAGGTCCTTCTCCAGCAATTATTGCATTCTTATCATATTTATGTACTAAATTATTTACTATTTCTAATTGGTTAGTTAATTCAGGTGATGCAACTTCATAACTTGAATTAATAAATAACATTTGATAATTATCATCTTCAAATATACTAGTTATTTCATCATCTAATACTTCAAGTGGGAAACCATATTTAGTAAGTTCACTTGGACTTAGTACTAAATCAATTCCTTTTGTATTTTTTAATTCATCTACTAAAGATGATACTTCATTTATTTTTAAATCTTTATTTAATAATACTATTTCTGGTGAAACAATATTAAATTCTTTTTTAAGTTCTTCATTTGCTTTAACACTCTCTAATGTTTTAGGAAGTGATTTATCTAAGTTGTAATAAACATTTACATTATGGTTACCAATATAAGCAGGTATTAATAATATTAAGAATGCAATGAATATTGGTTTATAATGTTCTAAACTAAATTTCTTTATGTGATTAAATTTAGGTAATAATGATTTATGTTTTGTTTTATTAATATATTTATCTAATATAAGTAACATAGCTGGGAATACTGTTACTACACATATAAGACCAAAGATAACACCTTTTGCCATTACAAGTCCAATATCTTTTCCAAGCGTTAAGTTCATACTACAAAGTGCTAAGAAACCTGCAACTGTAGTAAATGCACTACCTAAAACTGATACCAATGTTTCTGCTATAGATGCAGCCATTGCTTCATTTCTATCACTTGTTTTTTCTAAGTTACTTTGATATTTATGATATAAGAATATTGAGAAGTCTGTTGTAACTCCAAGTTGAAGTACAGCACTTATTGCTTTTGTTATGTATGATATTTCACCAAACATAATATTTGTTCCCATATTATATATAATTGCTATACCAATATTGCTAAGTAATATAAATGGTACTATATATGAATCTAATGAAACTGTTAATACTAATAAGCAAAGTATAACTGCAATTACTACATATATTGCAACTTCTTTATTAGATAAGTCCATTGTGTCTTTTACGATAGCACTCATTCCGCCTACTTTTGCTTTATCTTTCATTATTTCTCTTATTTCTGTTATAGCATTTAAAGTTTTTTCATTTGATGTTGTTTCTTCAAATGTAACCATCATAAGAGTTTTATCACCACTTTTTACTTTTTCAAATAACTCGTCTGGTAATATTTCAAGTGGTATAACTGTACCAGTAATATCGTTTATTGATATTACTTTATTTACTGATTCTATCTTTCTTATTTCTTTTTCACAATCTAGAATCTCTTTTTCTCTACTATTATCAACTGATATTATTGTGAAAGCTCCCATATTAAATTCATCTTTTAATATTTTTTGACCTTTCATTGTTTCAATATCTTCTGGTAGATATATTAATATATCATAATTAATTTTAGTATTAGCATAACCTATAAATGCTGGTATTAAAAGTAAAAATGATATTATTAATATTGCTATTTTGTTTTTACAAATAAAATCTCCAAATTTCTTCATATAGCCTCCATTATGACCAACAGTCAGTATGTAATATACAGCAAAACTGACCAATAGTCAATACTTTTTATTAAATTTATTGACTTTTAGTCATTTTTATATTAATATTTATGTTAAGGAAGGTGATAATATGATTAATATTGAAAATACTCTTTCTAAAATAGAAGAAAAAAAGCAAATTAAAAAAGAGAATTTACTTTCTTCTGCATATAATCTTTTTATAAAAAAAGGCATTAATGATACTTCTATCAGTGATATTGTAAATGAAGCTGGTGTTGCAAAAGGAACATTTTATTTATATTTTAAAGATAAATGGGAAATACATGAAGCTGTTATTATTGAAAAATCAAAAAAACTATTTAACGATGCTATTATATATACAGATAAAAAGAATTTATTAAATTTTCCAGATAAAATTATAAGTATTATTGATTATATTATTGATGTTCTTAGTAATAATAAAGATTTAATAAAACTTATTAATAAAAATTTATCTCTTGGTCTTTATAATAAAAATATAATCAAGATTATAGATGAAGAATATAAAGATTTAAAAGATAAGTTTATTGATGAAATAACTAAATATTCTAAGAATATAAAGAACCCTAATGTTACTCTATTTATGATTATAGAACTTGTTGGTAGCACTTGTTATAATTCAATTTTGAATAATGAGCCATTACCTATTAATGAATTTAAACCATATTTATATGAAGAAGTTAAAAAGATGATAAATTAAAACTACATCAAATATCTTGATGTAGTTTTTTATTATTTTAACTTGTTATATATAAGTTCATATTCCTCATTAGATAAATTTTCCATTAATTTATTTAATGTTTCTTTTGGAATATCATACTCTTCTATTATTTGTTTACTTTCTTTTTTGGTTAATTTTTGATCGTGCATTTTAGAAAATTCTATTAGTGATTCCATTAAATTATTTTTAAGTTTCTTTTCTCTATGAAAGAACATTTCTCTAAATATAAATCTTTTAAAGCTATATTTTAAATCTTCCTTTTTGATAGGAATTAATTTTATAATTGATGACATCACTCTTGGAGCTGGATCAAATGCCTCTGGTTCTATATCCATAATTTTAGTTACATTAAAGAATGAATTTGTAAGTAGTGCTAATTTTGTTAATGATTTGTTTATAACTGCATCAGCATATTTTTTACCAACAATTAAAGTACATTCCTTGAACTCACATCTCAACAGTTTTTCTATAAAAGGTTCTGTTATTGAATATGGTAATGCAGATATAATTTTATCACAGGGTGGAATATAAACTGTTAAAGCATTTCCGTAGATAACATCAACATTATTATGTTTATCTTTTAAAACATTTATAAAATGTTCTAAGTTTCTATCTATTTCAATGCATGTTAAATGATTTACTCTTCTTGCAATTGTATCACTTATCTCACACTTCCCAGGGCCGATTTCTACAACATCTTCTGTTACCTTTAAATCAGCAGCATCAACAAAAGCATTTATAATACTTTTATCTACTAAAAAATGTTGATCTAAATAATTTGTATCATTATTAAATTCCATATCCATATCATTCACCTATTATATTATATCAGTTATTTCATTATTTTTTAATCTATTTTTTCAAATTTACAATAATTTAAAAAGTTTAAGATTACTTAAACTTAATTTTTGATTTTATTATTTGATTATATTTTTTTATATTTCTTCTTCTACTAGCATCCGTAAAAAAGATAGCATAAGCAACTTCCCATAAAGCAACCCAACCAAATACTGTAAATACTTCTACTAATATTTCTCCGAATATATGATTTAGAAAATATGCTGCTACTATAAATAACATACCTATTGTAAAAAGTATTACCTTTTTAACATTACTACTAGCCATTTCTAAAAGTAATTCATCTTTACTTTCTTTAAATTCTTTTATAATTATTTTTTTATATTTTTCTTCTTCATCTTTTGTAAGTTGAAATTTACAATCTATATTTATATTAATTTTTGAATTAATATCATATCCTGCTATTTCATTTAATAGGTATTTTTTTAAATCTGGTGATAATGTATTATCATTATACTCACTTACAAAATCATTTTTATTTCGTATATCTACCTCAATATTTAATTCTTTTTTCATGTTCTCCTATCTAAATATATTAAATGGGTATCTATTTGGTAAATCTATTTCGAAAACTAATTTCTCTCTTGTTATAGGATGTACAAATTCTATTTTCTTAGCAAACAATGCTATTTGTTCACCAACAGAAGCCTTTTTATTATATTTTTGGTCACCAAAAAGGGGATATCCATAATTAGACATTTGTACTCTTATTTGATGACTTCTTCCTGTTTCTAAATTTATTTCAACAAGTGACATATTATCTTTATAACTTAATTTTTTATAATAAAGTATTGCCAACTTTCCACTTTTATCAACTTTAACTATATTCTTTTTTTCATCTTTAAGTAGATAGTCTTCTAATTTTCCACTTTGATTTATATTACCCATTACTATAGCATTATAAGTCTTTTTAAATGTTTTATTTCGTATTTGCTCTGATAGTCTTCCAGCTGCTTTTGAGGTTTTGGCAAATACCATTATTCCACCTACTGGTCTATCAAGTCTATGAACTAATCCTAAATATACATTTCCTGGTTTATTATATTTTTCTTTTATATATTCTTTTAATATAGTTAATAAATCTTTGTCTTTTGTATTATCCTCTTGAACTATTATATTTATTGGTTTTTCAACTACTAAAAGATGATTATCTTCATAAATAATATTAATCATTATCAGGTGTTGCTTCCACTTCAATTACTTTAAGACCATGATCCATTAAAGATTCAATTGTAACTTTTCCACTCTTTAAATCATCTATCATTTTAGTTTGTGATCCATCTGACCAACTTAATATTATTTTGTCACTTTTAGCACAACTAAAGCAGAAATCTCTTGAATGATTTTTATAAAAACATTCAACTACTTCAGGACACACACCTTCATAATCAATTATTTGATAGTCCTTAGCTATATCTTCAGGTTTTACTGTTTCTTTATCATTTAAACTTGAAAATGCAATTATTGATAAAGCTACTAATAATAATCCTATTGCAGTAAACAAAATACTTTTTAACATTATTTTTAATTTCATATTTTTTCCCACCTTCCATATATTCCACATGGTAAAACCATGTTAGATTCTGTTATTTTAAGTCCTATTTCATCTGTACTAATTTTTCCGCCTATTAATTTATCTTTTGTACTTGTTTCTAAAATATTTTTTAAAATTTCTGGTGTTATTCCTTTTGTATATGAACTTATAAGTAGAAATAATGGATCATCGCTTAGAATATCTATACATGAATCTAATAGTTTATTTAAACTATCTTCAAATCTCCATAATTCTTTTGATGGGCCTCTTCCATATGTTGGCGGATCCATTATAATAGCATCATACTTATTTTCTCTTCTTTTTTCTCTTTCAACGAACTTTAAGCAATCATCACAAATGTATCTAATCCTATTATTTTCAAGACCTGAAAGTTTTGCATTTTCTTTTGCCCATTCATTCATGCCAAGAGATGCATCTACATGTACTACTTCTACTGCTCCTGCACTTGATGCAGCCATTGTAGCTCCACCAGTGTATGCAAATAAATTAAGTACTTTAATTTTTCTATTTGAATTTTTAATTTTATTAATTATGAAATCCCAATTAGCTGCTTGTTCTGGAAAAAGGCCAGTATGTTTAAACCCTGTTGGACTTACTTTAAATTTTAAGTTCTTATAATTTATAGTCCAAAATTCTGGAAATTTCTTTATATTTTCCCAGTATCCTCC
>JALFKQ010000017.1 GCA_022774645.1 Mycoplasmatota bacterium
TTTGTTGTTATGGCAAGTTCACTTTATAATATAAGTAAAAGATTTAAGAATCTGGAAATAAAAAATGCATTAACAAGAGAAAGTTATAATAGTTATATCAAAAAAACAATGCTAAATTCTTATAAAAGTATTATTATATGGCCTCTTATAACTATATTCTTGTTTGCTTTCTCTTATATTATAAGTGGCGGTTCATTTGAAATTATAGATAGTAGTGCTATTTTTACAGAACAGATATTAAATAATCCAGTTTTGTTTATGATATCTTATTTATTAAATACTATATTTATAAGTGTATTTTGGGTAAGTATTTGTATGTTAATTGTATCTGATACTAGAAATTATTTAGTTAGTGTTATTGAAAGTGTAATGATATATTTTGGTCTTAATTTTGTTAATACATTTTTCTTTATACCATTTGTATTTAAAAGAATAACAAGTAATCCTGAAAGATATTTTGATTTCTTAGATGTTTATACTTATAACAATAAAGATTTATTACCTTTTAATATATTGTGCTTTGTATTAGCTTTAATTGGAGTAGTACTTGTATATTTAAAATATAAAAATAAAGAAAAAATATTTGTTAAACTAGAAAGGAATCAATAATATGGAAATAGTTGTTAAAAATGTTTCTAAGAAGTTTAAAAAGGTGACAATTTTAGAAAATATTAATATGAAATTTGAAAGTGGAAAAATATATGGTATAGTTGGTAGAAATGGTAGTGGTAAGAGTGTATTTTTGAAAATACTTTGTTCATTTTATAAACCCACAACTGGTGAAGTGTTATTTGATAATGTAAATTATAGTTCTAATAATAGTTTTCCTAAAAGTACAAGAGCTTTAATAGAAAAGCCAACCTTCTTTCCAGATTTAACTGGTTTTGAAAATTTAAAATTACTTGCTAGTATACAAAATAAAATAGGTGATGATGAAATAAATAGTACTCTTGAAATGGTAAATTTAAGTAATGATAAAGATAAAAAATATAGTGAGTATTCACTTGGTACAAAACAGAAACTTGCAATAGCACAAGTATTAATGGAAAATACTGATGTAATGATATTTGATGAATTATTTAATGGTATAGAAGATAATACAGTAGATAAAATAAGAAATATATTACTAGAACTAAAAAATCAAAATAAAATTATTATTGTTACTAGTCATATGAAAGAAGATATTGATATTTTAGCTGATGAAGTGTATAAGTTTAATAATGGAAATGTGGAAAGAATAAAATGAAAAACGATTTTAAATTAATAATATCATTACTTCAAAATACTAGATTTAAAGTAACAATAATTGTGTTAGTTTTACTAGGATTTATGTCCTTTGGTTATATAAGTCCTAAAATGACTTTTATAAGTGGTGTATATAGTGTTATGACTTGGGATTATTTTATTATGATTTTACTATTATTATTACTATTTAATACTTATAACATATATACTGAGCTTACTAAAAATTATTCATTTTTAATAAGAATGAAAGATTATAAAGAGTTTTTTAATAAAATCGTTAAATTTATATTTATATCTAATTTAATAATATATTTGATAGTTTTAATAGTTATAGTTTTATCTTCTATAATTAATACTGGTATGAATATGAAAACAGATAATTATTCGTTTTATAATATTAGTAATTCTATTTATTTAATTTTTCATTTAATAAGAAGTTATTTTATATTAAATGTATTAGTTGTATTTTGTGTTAGTATATATAAACTTATAAAAGAAGAAATAGGTATGGTTATAACAATACTTATACCTATTAGTTTACCAATATTAAATCCATTATTAATTGAAAAGAAAATAGATTCTATTATTAAAATACCATTATTTTATGGTGAATATTTTATTAGTAATAATTATAATACTTTTGGATTTGAGATTTTTATATCTATTTTATTTATAGTAATATTATTTATTATTTCTAAACTATTTATGAGTATTGTTTCCAAGAAAAATGTTGATTTACAATTTTAGAATAGGTGAGTATTTCTCATCTTTTTATTTTGTTAAAATTCTTTTGATTTTTCTTGACTTTAATGTATCTATTGTGTTATTATTGAATAGATTTGAGGTTTTTCTGTGTGAAAAACTTAAAAAAATATAGTAAATGATACACCTGGAAATGTGTATATAGGAAGGAGAACTAATATGCCTACAATTAATCAATTAGTAAGAAAGAGTAGAGGACAAAAAGTTAAAAAGAGTAAAAGCCCAGTATTAAATGTTGGATATAACTCTAAGGACAAAGTAAGAACTAACAATTGTGCACCACAAAAGCGTGGAGTTTGTACTCGTGTTTCTACTAAGACACCAAAGAAACCAAACTCAGCTTTGAGAAAAATAGCTAAAGTTAAATTAAGTAATGGTTATGAAGTAAACTGCTACATTGGTGGTGAAGGACATAACTTACAAGAACACAGTGTTGTTCTAGTTCGTGGTGGTCGTGTTAAAGATCTTATCGGTGTTCGTTATCATATTGTTCGTGGTACATTAGATACTGCTGGTATTGATAAGAGAAGACAAGGTAGAAGTAAATACGGAACTAAAAAACCTAAAAATAAATAATTAAGTTTAAGAAAGGAGAACAAAACATGCGTAAGAGACAAGCAATAAAGAGAGATGTTTTAGCAGATCCAATATATAATTCTAAAATGATTACTAAATTAATCAATGGAATTATGTTAGATGGTAAAAAAGGAACTGCTCAAAAAATACTATATGATGCACTTGATATAGTAAAAGAAAAAACTAATAATGATCCTATTGAAGTTTTAAATAAAGCATTTGAAAATATTAAACCTGCATTAGAAATTAGAAGTAGAAGAATTGGTGGTAGTAACTATTCTGTTCCAACTGAGGTTCGTGAAGAAAGAGCTAATGCTTTAATGCTTAGATGGTTAATCCAATATGCTAAAAATAGAAACGGAAGAGGTATGGCAGAAAAATTAGCTGCTGAAATAATAGATGCTTCAAACGGAATCGGTGGAGCTGTTAAGAAACGTGAAGATACTCATAAGATGGCAGAAGCTAATAAGGCTTATGCTCATTATAGATGGTAAGAAGGGAGAATATTAATGGCGCGTGATGTATCATTAGAAAAGACTCGTAATATAGGAATCATGGCTCATATAGATGCTGGCAAAACAACAACTACTGAGAGAATTCTATATTTAGGTGGAAACATTCACAAAATTGGTGAAACTCATGATGGAGCTTCTCAAATGGACTGGATGGATCAAGAAAAAGAAAGAGGTATAACAATTACTAGTGCTGCAACAACTGTACACTGGAATGGTTATAGATTCAATATAATAGATACTCCGGGACACGTAGACTTCACTATTGAAGTTGCTCGTAGTTTAAGAGTTTTAGATGGTGCTGTTGCATTAATCGATGCTCAAGCTGGAGTTGAAACTCAAACTGAACAAGTTTGGAGACAAGCAAATGATTATAAGGTTCCAAGAATGATTTGTGCTAATAAGATGGAAAAAATGGGAGCTGATTTCTATTACTCAATAGATTCAATTCATCATAGATTATCTGAAAATGCTGAACCAATCATTTTACCAATAGGAGCTGAAGATCATTTTACAGGATATGTTGATTTAGTTACTATGAAAGCTTACAACTATGATGGAACTGCTGCTCAAAATTTAATTGAAACAGAAATTCCAGCTGATATGGTTGATAAAGCTGAAGAATATAGAGGTAAATTAATAGATGCTGTTGCTGATTTCTCTGATGAATTAATGGAAACATATTTAGAAGGAAATGAAATCAGTGTTGATTTATTAAAATCAACAATTAGAAAAGCTACATTAGCTGTTAAATTCTTCCCAGTTTTATGTGCAGATGCTTTAGGAGATAAAGGTACTCGTACATTAATGGATGCTATTATTGATTATTTACCATCTCCAGTTGATATCGAAGCTGTTAAAGGTGAAGATTTAAATGGTAATGTTGTTGAAAGAAAAGCTAGTGATAGTGAACCTTTCAGTGCATTAGCATTTAAAGTTATGAATGATCCATTTGTTGGAAACTTAACATTCTTCCGTGTATACTCTGGTGTACTTAAATCAGGAAGTTATGTAATGAATTCTACTACTGGTGAAAAAGAAAGAATCGGAAGAATTCTTCAAATGCATGCTAATCAAAGAAAAGAAATAGCTGAAGTATATGCAGGAGAAATTGCTGCTGCTGTAGGTCTTAAAGATACTACTACAGGAGATACTTTATGTGATGAGAAGCATCAAGTAATTCTTGAAAAAATGGTATTCCCAGAACCAGTTATTGAACTTGCTATTGAACCAAAATCAAAAGCTGATCAAGAAAAGATGGGAATTGCTCTTCAAAAATTAGCTAAGGAAGACCCTTCATTTAGAGCTAAAACTGATCATGAAACTGGCCAAACTATTATAGCTGGTATGGGTGAACTTCACTTAGATGTATTAGTTGATAGAATGAGAAGAGAATTTAATGTTGAAGCAAATGTTGGTAAACCACAAGTTGCTTATCGTGAAACTATTAAAACTGCTGCTGAGTGTGAAGGTAAATATATTAAACAATCTGGTGGTAGAGGACAATATGGTCATGTATGGGTTAAATTTGAACCAAATAAAGATAAAGGATATGAATTTGTTGATGAAGTTGTAGGTGGAGTTGTTCCAAGAGAATATATTCCAGTTGTTGATAAAGGACTTCAAGAAGCATTAGCAGGTGGTGTACTTGCTGGATATCCTATGATAGATGTTAAATGTACATTATTTGATGGATCTTATCATGATGTAGACTCAAATGAAATGGCATTTAAGATTGCTGCTTCTATGGCATTAAAAGAAGCTAAGAATAAATGTAATCCTTGTATTTTAGAACCAATTATGAATGTTGAAGTAGTTGTTCCAGAAGAATACATGGGAACAGTTATGGGAGACTTAACTAGTAGAAGAGGTAAACCACTTGGTAATGAATCAAGAGGAAGAGATATTTCTATTAGAGCTATGGTTCCACTTTCAGAAATGTTCGGTTACATGACAGTTCTTAGAAGTAATACTCAAGGTCGTGGAACATATCAAATGATATTCGATCACTATGAAGAAGTACCTAGAAGTATTGCTGAAGATATAATTAAGAAAAATGGTGTACAATAATTAAGTATACTTTAAAAAGTTTTGTTATTTATACTTGAAATCTTATCAAGTATTAGATAAAATATAATATGTAAACAAAGGAGGAAATAAAATGGCAAAACAAAAATTCGATCGTTCAAAAGAGCATGTTAATATCGGTACTATTGGACATGTTGACCATGGTAAAACTACATTAACTGCTGCAATTACTAAATATTTCGGAGAATTTATGGATTATGATCAAATCGATAAAGCTCCAGAGGAAAGAGAAAGAGGTATTACTATTAATACTGCTCATGTTGAGTATTCTACTGACAAACGTCACTATGCTCACGTTGACTGTCCAGGACACGCTGATTATGTTAAAAACATGATTACAGGTGCTGCTCAAATGGATGGTGCTATCCTTGTTGTTAGTGCAACAGATGGACCAATGCCTCAAACTAGAGAACACATCTTACTTTCTCGTCAAGTTGGTGTACCAAAAATGGTAGTATTCATCAATAAGTGCGATATGGTAGATGATCCAGAACTTTTAGATTTAGTAGAAATGGAAGTAAGAGAATTACTTACTGAATACGGATTTGATGGAGATAATACTCCAGTTATTCGTGGATCTGCTTTAAAAGCTCTTGAAGGTGATGAAAAATGGATACAACCTATTAAAGATCTTATGGCTGCTGTTGATTCTTGGATTGACACTCCTAAGAGAGATACTGATAAACCATTCTTAATGAGCATTGAAGATGTATTTACTATTACAGGTCGTGGAACTGTTGTTACAGGTCGTGTTGAAAGAGGTAAATTAAATCTTAATGACGAAGTTGAAATCGTTGGTTTAAAACCTACAAGAAAGACTGTTGTTACTGGTATCGAAATGTTCAGAAAATCATTAGATTTTGCTGAGGCTGGAGATAATGCTGGAGTTTTACTTCGTGGTATCAATAGAGAAGATGTAGAAAGAGGACAAATCTTATGTAAACCAGGTAGCATTACACCACATAAGAAATTTAAAGCTAGTGTATATGTTCTATCTAAAGAAGAAGGTGGAAGACATACTCCATTCTTCAGTAATTATAGACCTCAATTCTATTTTAGAACGACTGATGTTACAGGTGTAATTACATTACCAGAAGGAACTGAAATGGTTATGCCAGGTGACAATGTTGATATGACTGTTGAATTAATTGCTCCTATCGCTATCGAAAACGGAACTCAATTCTCAATTCGTGAAGGTGGTAGAACAGTTGGTGCTGGTGTTGTATCAGAAATCATCGAATAGTTGATATATTAGACTCTAATAATAGAGTCTTTTATTTTGCTATTAATTATGTTATAATAACTTCACTTTTGGGTGATATGTATTATGGAAAAAGAAGATAAGAAAAAAATAATATTATATACTGTGGGTGGTATACTTACAGCAAATGCTGTTAAAGATGTTTATCTAGGAATTAAAGATGCTAATATTAAAGGAAAAAGAGATTTTTCTGATGAAAATACTATTGGATATGAAAACATAAATACAAGATTTAATACTAAAGTTCATACAAATAATTTTGTTGTACTTAGAGTTAAAAGAAGAAGTCTTAATGATATTACTGCTTTAACTGATAAATTAAATAAATGTAGAAATGAAAATATATCTGTTTCATTAGTATTAGATAGTAATTCTTGTACTTTAGGTGATTTATATTCTGATATTGATTATTTAGAATCTATTTTAAAGAAATTTGAAATTGATATGCCTGTTTATTTTAATATTGATTCTATTATGAATAATAAGAGTTTGAATAATGCTATGAAAAAAGAATTGATTAGTGCTTTTGTTGATAAAATGAATGATTCTTCTTTTAGAATAGGTTTTTATGGAACTGATACTAATCTTACAGATTTACATAATTATATATTAGATATTAGTGATAAAAGTATTTTCTTAGTTAAAGAGAGTGAAGATCTTATAAAATATAATGGTAGAGTTGATATTGTTAAATCTACTAGTGGTGAAATACTTGCTAGTCATAATTTATCTGAGTCTATTGATTCTGATATAAAGCTACCATATTCAGTAAAATATTTAGTTTCTGAGGGTGAAACAATTCATTCAATTGCACTAAAGTGTGGCTTGAGTGAAGAAGATTTAATAAATTATAATAATATTCATTCTATAAAAGAAGGAAACTATATTTATATTCCAAATTTATATGAAGTGATTGATAATAAAACAAATGAGGTATCATATAATTTTGCTGTATGTAAAGGTATAGATATTTCTGATTATCAAGATACAATTGATTGGAATAGGGTAAAAGAAACTTCTGATTATGTTATTGTTGAAGTTGCTAGAATTAAAAGTGATAGTTATTTAGATACAGTTAGTAATCATATTGAAAATGTTTTAAATAATAATATTGATTTAGGTCTTTATATGTGTTTAGGTGGTAATTTAGAATCTGATGTTGTTTTAGAAAGAGTTCGAAATTATCTTATTAAACTTGATAATGAATTAGATGAAAAAGGCATTACTGTTGATAAAACTTGTACTCCGATATTTATTGATTTTGAACTTGATGATATGAATATTGATTACTATGGTATATGTACTAAATTTAAAGAACTATGTAATGAGTATGGTTATACTAAAGTGGGTGTATATGGTAATTCCAGTACATTATCTTGTATAGTTAAAAGTTTTAGTAATAATAATTCTAGTTTGAATGAAAGTGATTTATATGTGTGGGCTGCTGGTGGACCTAATTATAAAGATGAAAGTAAGTGGACTAATAAAGGATTTAAAATAAATGAACTTGAAGAAGTTAATCAAAACAAGAACTCTTCATATGAAGTTGATATACAACAAGTTACTAATGTGTGTATTGATACTGGTGCTTCTAATTCAGCTGGACATTGTGATGTTAGTTTCTTATATAATACTGATTTATTTGGAGATGAGTCTGAAGAAGAATATGCCGAGTATATGGAAGTTGATTTAAATAAATATTCTAATATTTCAGTTGAAACTGTTATTCATGGAGTACAAAATTCATTAACATTTTTTACTGCTTTAGGTTATACAGTTTTATTTGCTAAAATTATTGGTAAAAAACTAATTCTAACAATAAAAAAGAGAAAACTAGTTAATGACGAAATAAAAAAAGAGTTAAAAAAATAGAAGCTTAATTTTAAGCTTCTTTTTGATTGTAAATAATAAGATGATGTTGACTTCTTGTACAAGCTACATAATATAAGTATCTTTCTTTATAAGTAAAACTATTATCTTTAGCAGTATATACAATTGTTGCATCATATTCAAGACCTTTTGCCATATAAGATGGTATAACTACAAGTTCACGGCTAAATGCTTTTGAATTATTAGCAATAAGTGTTAGTTCTTCTAAATCTCTTTTTAGTAGTTTATAGATTTTTGTTGCTTCTGTGTCTGTTTTAGTTATGATTGCAATACTCTTATTATTCTTTTTAAGATTTTTAATATCACTAATTAATTGTTCTTTTAAATTGTTTTCTGTTCTAAATTCAACTGGTATACTTGTATTTCTTCTTATTGCTGATACTAGGTTAAGTCCTAATATTTTATTAGCATGTTCTATAATTTCTGGGCTAGATCTGTAAGTTTTATTAAGCTCTATATAGTTTACTGAATCAGTGAAAACTGATTTTAATTCTTCAAGAGATTTATATTCATAATAAGGATTTATTGTTTGATTTATATCTCCTAAAATTGTGAATTTGCTTCTTTTAAGTATCTTTTTAAGTAGCATATATTCTAATATACTATAATCTTGTGCTTCATCAACTATTGTTTGTTCAATAAGATAATCATTTCCTAAGAACATAAGTAAGCTTTTCATGTATACAAATAGGCAAGCATCTTCATAGGAAATATTTTTTTCATTTAATCTATTTATGTACGAATCTGGTATTTCTTTATCATATATTTCTTTGAATTCATTGCTTTTAAAGAAATTTTTATATATTTCTTTCATATCAATACTGATATTTAATCTTTCTTTTAACCATTTTCTTATTTGTTTTGCTTTTGATTTATTGTTATTAAATTCTTGTTCAGCTATTTTTAATGATATTTCTTCTATTCTTTCAAGTAGTGGAATAGAGCTATATCTTTCAGTTAAGTAATAATTTAATTTTTCAAGTGGGACATATAAGTCTCTATTGAATATTTCTTCTGTAAATCTTGCTTTTTTAGTATAATTTTGAATATATTTTTCAATTACTGGTATTATTTCGTTTGATTGTTTTAATTTTATTAAATCTGTATAAGGTTCTTCTTTTTTATAATATCTTTCTATAAATGAAGTAAATGATTCAATATCTCTATATTCTTTTATATATGTTTCTAAGAAATCACTAAATGTTGTTTCTTTTGTATTTTCTTCACCAAGTTCTGGAAGTACATTTGATATATATTCACTAAAAATATGGTTTGGTGCGAATATTAGTACTTTATCACTGGTTAAGTTTTTGATTTTATAAAGTAAGAAAGCTATTCTATGAAGAGCTACTGATGTTTTACCACTACCAGCAATACCTTGAACGATTAAGTTTTTATCTTCTACATTTCTTATTATTGCATTTTGTTCTGCTTGAATTGTATTAACTATATTTTTCATATAATCATTATTTTTTCTTGTTAATACTTCTTGAAGCATTTCATCTTGTATTGTTAGTTTTGAGTCAAAGACTCTTTTTATTTTAGAGTTTTCAATAGTAAATTGCCTTTTGTTATGTAAATAACCTTCAATTGTTCCGCCAGGGGCTTCATAACTACATTTACCGTTTTCGTAATCGTAAAATATACTTGAGATTGGGCTTCTCCAATCATAAATGACATTGTCATTATTTTTTGTTAAATAGGTAAGTCCAATATAAATATCTTTTTTTCCTTCGTCGTCCTCAAATGTTATTTTACCAAAGTATGGATTATTTTGTATTTTGTATAATTTTTTGTAATACTTGGCTTGCATTTCTAAGTCTTCAATTTCTTTGTCATTGTTTGACAGAATTGTTTTCATTTCAGTAGGGTCAAGTTCTGCTTTTGTGTCCCATACATATTTTTTGAATTCTTGTTGCTTTTCCTCATTATCGTATAGATTTTGAGCAAGAGCAGAAATATTTTCTCTTAAAAGCTTAGTAGTTAATTCAAGATGTTTTTGTTCCTTTTTTAACTCTTCTTCACTTAAATTCATTATAACCTCCTATAAATCCAAGTGTACATCAATTGTAAAATTAACAGCATAATCAAAATCCTATCAGATAAATACTGTATTGTCAATAGTTTAATTGAAATTTGACAAAATATCAGATATAATTGTATTGATAGTGTAAAAAGGGATAAAATATGGAAGAGAAAATTAGGAAATTTTTTAATATAAATGATGAAGACATACTTATGATTGTTCTTGCTTTTACAGCTTTTTCTGTTGGTATATGGACTAATTATAGACAATTATGGCTTAAAAGTATTGGATTTGATGTTGTTAGTATAAGTAGAATATTATCAGTTGCTTTAATATGTAGTGCGATAATATCTTTTGTTATTAGTTTGTTTTCTACAAGAATTAAGATTAAAAATGTAACTTTGTTATGTATAATTTTTAGAGCTAGTGCTTTATCAATGTTACTTGTTAATAGAAATCCTTATATTATTAAGATTTGTATGCTTTTGAGTATTATGTGTGATGTTATGTTTTCTATATCATATTATCCTTTGTTATCAACTGTAAATAAAGGAGTAGAGGCATTTAGAAAACAAAACCTTATTAATTATTTAGCTAAGGATGCTGGGGTTATATCATGTGGTTTACTTATAGGAGTAACTATTGGTAATAGAGTATTTGATTATAATACTTGTTTATTTATAGCATTACTTGCATCATTAATGTCTGGTTTTATACTTGTATTATTTGATCAAGATAAATATTACAGGAAGAAGAATGTATTGCCAGTAAAAAAGGCTATTAAAAATTTATATAAATCTAAAATTAATAATTATTTTCTATTTACACAATTTATTATGAATATAGCTTATGGTATAGTTTTTGGAATAATGATGTTAGTGCTTACTAATTATATTAATTTTTCAGTATCAGTTGCTTCTATATTTATTATTGTGTGTAATTTATTGGGTAGCATTGCTTGTTCTATGTTTATTAAACATGGTAAAAATATAACTACTGATGTTAGTATTTTTATTAAATATGGTAGTAGAGTAGTTGTATATTTTGTTGCATTTTTAACTAATAATATAGTTTTCTTTATTATTGCTATCGTAGTTGCTTATATAACTTCTAGAATACTTGAAGATAAAATTAATGGTGTTTATATAAGAAGGATAGACACTGATAGTCAATTTCTTTTTGGAAATATTAGATATTTTGTTCTTAGTTTAGGAGAGGGTATTGGTACTTATTTAGCTGGTTATTTAATTCAAATATCATTTAGGAGTGTATTTTTAGGAGCTGCTGTATTTACTTTATTGCAAGTAATATTATTCTTGAATTTGGGCAAAATAAGAGAAAGTTAATTATGTAGTATAAAGATTCTTTATGAAGAAAATCCTGAAACATTTAAATTTAATAGTGATGGTAAAGTTACGATGAAGATGGAAGAAATATTTAATAGTAAAGATGATGTTTTTATAGAACTAATGAAAGATAAAGATGGAAATGATTGTATAGGTTATGTGACAATTACAAAATTAGAAAATGATATAGATGTAGATGTATCCCACATGTGTGATATGATTAATGAGTGATTATTTAGGTAATTATTAGAAATTTCTTGATTTTTACTTAAAAATATAGTATTATTAGGTAGAAGTTTGTTCTTAGTTTAGATGTACCTCTTACTTCTTTACTCAGAATTAACGGATTATAAGGGAAAAGGAGGATTTTGTAATGGCATTAACTAAAGCTAGAAAAGAGAGTATTGTTAGTGAATTTGCTAGAAGTAAAAATGATACTGGAAGTGTTGAAGTACAAGTTGCACTTTTAACTGAAAGAATCAATAAACTTACTGAACATATGAAAGAACATACTCATGATTATCATACTAACCGTGGTTTATTACAAATGGTTGGTAAGAGAAAAAGTTTACTTGAATATTTAAAGAACGAAGATGTTCAAAGATATCGTGAACTTATTAAAAAATTAAATTTAAGAAAGTAGGCACTTGTTTTAAGTGTCTTTTATTTTAAGAAGGAGGAAGTATGAAAAGAGTTTTTGAATATGATTTTCAGGGAAGAAAAATCGTAGTTGAACATGGTGAACTTGCTAAACAAGCAAGAGGTGCTGTACTTGTTAGATATGATGATACTGTTATCTTATCTACTTGTGTTATGAGTAATAATGTTTCAACTGCTGACTTTTTCCCTTTAACAATTTTATATCAAGAAAAATTATATTCTGTTGGTAAAATTCCAGGAGGATTTATTAAAAGAGAAGGTCGTCCAACAGATGCGGCTACTTTAACTGCAAGAGTTATTGATAGACCAATTAGACCTATGTTTAATGAAAATTTTAGAAATGAGGTACAAGTAGTTAACACTGTTTTAAGTGTTGATCCAGATAAAACACCAGAAATGACTGCATTATTTGGTACTTCATTATGTTTAGGTATTTCTAATATTCCATTTGAAGGACCAGTTGCTGGTGTAATAGTTGGTAAAATTGATGGGGAACTTAAAATTAATCCAACTTGTGAAGAAATGGAAAGAAGTACTATTAACTTAACAGTTGCTGGAACTATTGATGCAATTAATATGGTTGAAAGTGGTTCTAAACAAGTTAGTGAAGAAGAAATGTTAGAAGCTTTAATGTTTGGTCATGAAGCTGTTAAAGAATTATGTGCTATACAAAATGATATTATTAGTGAGATTGGTGAAGAAAAAATTGAAGTTACACTTGCTAATATTCCTGAAGAACTTAGAAATGAAGTTAATGATGATATCAAAGAAGATATGATTGAAGCTATTCAAATTAAAGATAAGCTTGAAAAGTATGCTAGAATTGATGAAGTTAAAGAAGAGGCAATTACAAAATATACTGAAAGACATGAAGGAGAAGAGAACTTAGAAGATAATCTTAAGCTTGTTAAGAAAGTTGCTGACGAAATCGAAGGTGCTGAAGTTCGTAGACTTATTACTAATGAACATATTAGACCTGATGGAAGAGGAATGGATGAAATAAGAGAATTATCTGCTGATGTAGATTTACTTCCAAGAACACATGGTAGTGCTTTATTTACAAGAGGTCAAACACAAGCATTAGCAATTACTACTCTTGGTGCTCAAAATGAGGAACAAATATTAGATGGTCTTGGACTTGAAGAAAGTAAAAAGTTTATTTTCCATTATAATTTCCCAGCATTTAGTGTTGGTGAAACTGGAAGATATGGAAGTCCTGGTAGAAGAGAAATTGGACATGGAGCATTAGCTGAAAGAGCATTATTACAAGTTATGCCAAATCAAGAAGAATTTCCTTATACTGTAAGAGTGGTTTCAGAAGTTCTTGAAAGTAATGGTTCATCTAGTCAAGCTAGTATTTGTGCTGGATGTATGTCACTTATGTCTGCTGGTGTACCAATTAAAGCACCTGTTGCTGGTATAGCTATGGGACTTATTACAGAAGATGGAACTTGTAATTCAAAATATACAATTTTAACTGATATTCAAGGTTTAGAAGATCATATGGGAGATATGGATTTTAAAGTTGCTGGTACTAGAAAGGGTATTACTGCCTTACAAATGGATATTAAGATTAAAGGTGTAACAAGAGAAGTTCTTAAAGAAGCTCTTGATAAAGCTCATAAAGCTAGAATGCAAATCCTTGATGTTATGGAAGCTACTATTCCAGAAGTTAGACATGAATTATCACCTTATGCTCCTAAGATTAGAACTATGAAAATTTCACCTGATAAGATTAAAGATGTTATTGGTAAAGGTGGAGATATGATAACTAAGATTATCTTAGAATCAAGTAATGTTACATCAGTTAATAGTAAAGATGCTGTTAAAATTGATATTGATGAAGAAGGCAATGTAATTTGTTATCATATGAATAAAGATGTTTTAGACAGAGCTATTGCTATGATTGAAGATATTGTAAAAGAAGTTGAAATAGGTGCTGTTTATACTGCAAAGGTTGTTAAAATTGAAGATTTTGGTGCTTTTGTAGAATTATGGCCAGGTTGTGAAGGTCTTGTTCATGTATCTCAACTTGATAATAAGAGAGTTAATCACCCAAGTGATCTATTAAAGGTTGGAGATGAAATAGTTGTTAAAGCAACTGGATATGATAAAAAAGGTAAACTTAATTTATCAAGAAAAGAGTTACTTCCTAAAATAGAGAAGAAAGATAAAAAAATAGAAAAGACAAAAGAAGAGTAGAAGAAATTCTACTTTTTTAATTGAAAAAAATATTGTTTTATTATATAATATTGTTCAATTAAAAGAGGGGTGTTATTTATGGATGCTAAAACTTTATTTTTAAGTATTAATAATTTAACAAAAAGTATTTTATTGTGTTATAGAAAATTATGTGTTTTAGATTTTCAAGGTAAGTCTGCTTCTGTAGAGTATGAAAAATTATTAAAATTAGTTGATACTTTAACTGAACTTGAGGATTATTATTATAGTTTTATATTTAATGCAGATAATAATTTAAAAGATGCTTTTATGGATGAACTTTTAGGTTTATACAATATTTCACAATTAAAACTTATATCTAGTGGAGAATGGTATTTATTATTTAATGAGGTTTCAGATGAAACACTTTGTGGATTTAGAATTATTAATCATATGAATAGTGTATTTTCAAGAAGAGTTTTAGATGGTACTGGTTGTCCTAATGAAGCTGTTAAATCTTATGCTTATTCTGTTGAAAAAAGAAAACAAATATTTTTAGATTCAGTAAGAGAGTTATGTGAAAGTGGTGAGTGTGGTATTCATAAAAAAGAAATGTATTCTTCTTTATATGATTTTGCATTTATTTATAAGAAGGATAATTCTGTTGAAAAGTCAGAATTTCCTGCAATTGTTGGTAATGGAAAAGATATAGAAACAATTGTAAATTTATCTAATAAGATGTTAAAGCTTAATGAGAAATCAGTAAATTCTAATTCTAATTTTAGAAAAATTTCTTTAAATATATGTTATATAAAAAGTATGTTGGCTATATTACCTAAATATCTTTCTAATAATATTATAGAAAGTATTGATCAAAATAGTAATGTTGACCGAAATAGTTTTGGTTATAAAATGTTATTATCTATTTTTAATGTTAGTAATGAAGTAAGAGATAAATATAATGACGATGGTTTTACTTTGAAAAGAAAAATATAAAATTATATTTTTCTTTTTTATTATATTTCTATTGTCATTTTATTTAAAAAATGATATTATTTAATTATAAGAAAATAGAGGAGATGTATATGAAAAAATATTTTAAATTGTTAACTGTATTATTTTTATTAATGATAACTGTTAATGTTAATGCAGAAGATAATTATTATGTTGAGAAGACAAGAGATGTTGATTATAGTAAAATCACATTTAAAGATACTGAAGGTAATGATATTGCTCATAGTTCTTTAGGAGTACTTGAATTTTCAACAACTGTTGATGCTAACAATAATCTTACTAACACTAAATATTCATATTGTTTAGATAAACATATGAAGTATCCAATGGGATATCATGCTTATATTAGTGAAGTTCCAGATGGAGTTACTATTGATCCAGATACTCATGCTGAACAAATAGTAATGTTTGGTTTCTATAGAGAACTTATTAATAATGAGACTTTAAGAAATCAAGTTAAAAATGAAGTAGGGGATTCATTCCAAAATGGTCCAACTTTTGAATTTAATCATACATATGGTACTTCAAATGATTTCTTAACTGCTTTTAATACTGGAAATGAAATAACTGTTAATATTACTAAAGTAGCTTATGATAATGAAGTTAATAATATTACTTATCCATTAGTTATTAAGTTTAAAAAGAGTGATGTAATGTATTTAGATTATTCTGTTACTTCACTTGGTGGTAATTATAATTATAATCATGCTTTATGGATTTTAGAGCATAGTTATCCTACTTTAACAGTAGAAAAGGCATTAGAAGAAGCTGGTGCAAGTTATACAACACTTTTAACAGAAATGGAAACTTTATATACTGGTAAAACAGCTGATGAAGTTAAGAAAATAGCTGATGATTATATTTTTGCTGTTGTTCAACATTCAATTTGGAAAGCAGCTGATGCATCATTTAATGGTAAGAAGTTAGGTGATACTTTAACTGGAAGTACTGAACTTAATAAATTATATCAATGGTTAAATCAAGATAGAGAAATCTATACAAATTATGATTCTTTATCTTATGATAATACTATTGGATTTATTAAACCTGCTACTGGAAAAGAAGTATTTAGTTCTACAAATGATACTATAAAATATGGTCCTTATGCAATTGATGCTAAAGTTGTTTCTACTGCAAATATTACAGTTGAAGTAACTGATTCATATAAAGATAAAGTTAAATTAGTTGATAAATTAGGTAATGAAATAACTTCTTTTGAAAATGGTACTGAATTTTATATAAGCGTACCTAAGAAAGAAAAAATTTCTGAAGTAAATATTAAAGCTTCTGCTGAAAATGCTTTAGTATTTGAGCCAAGTTCAAATAGAGGTAAAATTTATTATTCTATTTATCCATATTTCCAAAATGTTGTTGTGGGTGGTCAAGTAAGTACAACTAATGTTGTTGGTACTATTAAACTTCAATATAATCCAGCTACTGGTGCCGAAAATGTTGCTATATTATTTGTTGTAACATTAGTATCATTTGCTGTTGGATATATGGTTCTTAATTATAAGAATAAACCTGTTACATTCTAAGAAGTCAATCGACTTCTTTTTATTTTATATAAAATTTTATTAAAAAAAGAAGTGTTTTCTTATTTTATTTCGAATAATAATATTAGGAGGGATAGAAAGATGAAAGAAAACATTTTTAATTATTTAAAGAACAATATTGTTATATTAGTTATTTCATTTATATTATTTTTATTAAGCGTATTTGAGTTTGTTTATTTTTATAATAATGTTAATAATAAAAATGAACTAATTGATTCTTTTGAAAATAATTCTTATGAACTCAAAGATGAAGTAAAGGCAGAAAAGATTATTGTGGATATAAAAGGAGAAATTAAAAAACCTGGTGTTTATAATATTAAAGTTGGTAGTAGGGTTAATGATTTGATTAATGAAGCTGGAGGGCTTTCTAAGAATGCTAATACGAGGTTTATTAATTTATCTAAGAAACTAGAAGATGGTGAAGTAGTTGTTATTTATTCTAATAAAGAAATTAATGATGCTAAGAAAAATGATAAATTAGAAGTAACAGCACCATGTGTATGTGAAGAAGTGAAAAATGATGCTTGTTATAATGAAAATAGTACAAATAATAATACAAATAATGGTTCTAAAATAGTAAATATTAATACTGCTAGTATTCAAGAATTAACTACATTAAATGGAATAGGTGAATCAAAAGCAAAAGCTATAGTTAGTTATAGAGATAAAAATGGTAAGTTTAAAGCAATAAAAGATATTATGAATGTAAGTGGTATAAGTGAAACACTTTTCTCTAAGATTAAGAATAATATTACTGTATAATTATATATATTATGTTCTACTTTTTGCATCTTTAATATTTGTTCTAATAAAAGTAAGTGTTAATTATAATATTAAAAATATTAATAGTGATAATTTTGAATTAGTTATTAATGATTATAAAATTAAAGATAAAACAATTACTATATATTTTGATGACTTTATTGGAAAGTATTATGTTAATAATTTTGAGGAAATAAAGTACTTTAAAAGTAATTATTCTTTTGGTGATAAAGTTTTATTAAATGGAAAGGTTAGTATACCAAATAATAATACTATTCCAAATGGATTTAATTATAAAAAATATTTATATCATAAAAGAATAAATTATATTATTAAAATTGACAATATAGAGATTATAAGTAAAAATAATAATTTATTTTTGAATGTTAAAAATTATATCTATAAAAGAATTGATTCAATAAAATATAATGAATATTTGTATGCATTTATATTAGGTAAGTCATATTATATAGATTCAGATACACTTAATAATTATAAGATAAATGGTGTAACTCATTTATTTGCATTATCTGGTCTTCATGTTTCTATGTTTAGTAATATTCTTATATATATATTTAATAAGTTAAGATTAAATGAAAAACTTTCTTGTCTTTTAACGAGTATATTTTTATTGTTTTTTGCTTTTATAGCTTCTTTTACACCTTCAATATTAAGGGCGGTTTTATTTTTTATTTTATCTAGTATTAATAAAATATATTATTTTTATGTAAAACCTAAGTATTTATTATATATTGTTTTTTCATTGTTAGTATTTATAAATCCATATTATATTTATGATACTGGATTTATATTATCATTTAGTATTAGTTTTTTTATATTGCTTTTTAATGAAAATTATAAAATAAAAAATAATATATTATCAATATTAGTTATAAGTATACTTAGTTTATTTTCAAGCTTACCAATAGTAATTAATATGTCTTATGAAATTAATATACTTGGTTTTATTAATAATATATTTTTTATACCTTTTGTTACTTATTTAGTATTTCCATTATCTATAATTGTTGTTTTTGTTGATAAATTGTCTTTCTTATTAGATATTTTAATTTCTATAATGGAATATATTTCTAAAATTAGTGTAAGTATATTAAATTTAAAATTGTATTTTTCAAGGCTGAATTTATTATATGTTTTTTTATATTATGTTTTATTAATTTTAGTTGTTAAGAGAGTAAGAGTTAGAAAAATATTTATTTTATTTATAATTTTTTTGTATTTTAAATGTTATATAGATAGAAATGATTATATTTATTATATTGATGTTGGTCAAGGAGATTCTATTTTATTTGTAGATAAAAATAAAAATAGTATTTTAATTGATACAGGTGGTAAGGTTAATAGTAAAAATAACTTAATGAAAAATAATGTTATACCTTTCTTTAAAAGTATTGGTTTAAAAAGAATAGATTACTTAGTGTTAACTCATGGAGACTATGATCATATGGGTGAGGCTGTTAATTTAGTTAATAATTTTAAAGTAAAAAAAGTAATTTTTAATTGTGGAAATTTTAATACATTAGAAACGGAGTTAATCAAACTATTAAAAATTAAAAAGATAAAATATTACTCTTGTATTAAAGAATTAAATATAGATAATAACAAACTATATTTTTTACAGACAAAAGAATATGATAATGAAAATGATAATAGTAATGTTATTTATACTGAACTTGATGGTTATAAGTTTATGTTTATGGGAGACTCTGGAGTAGAAAAAGAGAAAGACATATTAAATAAATATAATATATCTGGTATTGATGTATTAAAAATTGGACACCATGGAAGTAAAACAAGCAGTAGTAAAGAATTTATAAATGAAATAAATCCAAATTATTCCATTATTAGTGTTGGCAAAAACAACAGGTATGGTCATCCAAATAAAGAGGTATTAAATAATTTGAGTGATTCAAAAATTTATAGAACAGATCAAGACGGTAGTATCATGTTTAATATTAAAAAAAATAAATTAAGAATTGAGACATATAGTCCGTAGAAAGGAGTAGATATGAATTACTACAATGAGATAAAAAATGAATTAGTAAATAATGAGATAAATCGGAAAGTTAAAAATTATTCAATTAATAAGAGTGATTTGGATGCATATTACAATGTTGGAAGAATGTTAAGTGAAGCAGGTAATCATTATGGAGAAGGAATAATAAAAGAATATTCGAAGAGATTAACATATGAATTAGGTAAGGGTTATAGTAAGAGAAATCTATGGTTAATGTTAAAGTTTTATGAGTTGAATGAAAAAGTGCAGACACTGTCTGCACAATTATCTTGGTCGCATTATTGTGAATTACTATCTTTTGAGAATACTGATAAAATTAATTATTACATAGAATTAGTTAAAAATAATAATTTATCAGTTAGGCAGTTAAGAGAAAGAATAAAATCTAATGAATATGAAAGACTTCCGGAATCTACTAAAAATAAATCAGTAGAACAAAAAGAATCAGATATAGTTGATTTCATCAAGAATCCAATTTTGATTAAAAATAGCAATAAGTATGATATATTTTCAGAAAAAGTATTACAAAAATTAATTTTGGAAGATATTG
>JALFKQ010000011.1 GCA_022774645.1 Mycoplasmatota bacterium
CACTTTCTTGGCTATAATCAAGTTTAGAAATCAAATTAATATCTCTTTCCTTAAAAACTAATTTTGAATCTTCTTCACTTAATCTATCACCTTCATAATTAGTATTTAATAATCTTTCAAGTATATCTATATCAATATCACTTTTAAGTAATTCATCATAATCATTGTAAATAGAATTTGCTATAGAAAATTGGCCTATAATCATATTGCTTACAACTTTTAAATATCCTAAATCATACTTTGGTAATGTTGTATTTGTGTACTCAATAAATTTTTCAATTTCAGAATCTTTATAATCAATATATACCTTTTCATCTTCTAACTTTTTTAATATATCTTCAATAAAGTTCTCATCTAATTTATCATACTCAGTTTCTATATTATCTAAATTAACTCCATTAAACTTAGATATTGCAAGTAATAAAACTTTATTTAAAAATATATTGCTTTCACTTATATTTTCAATATCAAAGGCATCTCCTTTTTTATTAAATCTTATTGGGAAAAGGAATAAAGGTGACTTTATAAAAGTATCGTCTTTTAGTTTTCCTTCTATAAATGGATATCCTATGTATAATTCATATCTTCCTGTTTCTTTATAAACATCATTTATTTCCTTATCTAGAGATTTTAAAGACACTAAATAAGACATTATTATATTCTTAGTATTTGCTAGCTCATTTAAAAGATGTTCTTCCTTTTCATTAAGCTTTTCTCTAATTACTTTTAGTTTAGCTTCCTTTTCATCATTTTCAATTTCAAGATTTTCAATATCTTCTATTTCTTTTATTAACTCTTCTTTAATAGATTTTTGTATTTCTCTTCTTTTCTCATTATAAAAACTAGTATAATCAGGCAAAAGCTTCAATTTATTCTCATTATTTGAAATTATATATTTTTTTACTTCATTACAAATATCTTTATTAATAGTTGTAATGTTATATATATCAAAAGCTCTTTTTTTAGGTAATTTTTTTGTAACTAAAGCTCTATTTCTACCATTTAAATTTATTAATCTATCTTTATATTTTTCTAAAATTTCATTCAAAACTTTCACTCCTAAATAATGCTTAATATGCTCGAAATTTATTATATCACTAAAAATCAATCTATACTTTTACTTATATGAATAAATATATTATTTTATAGATTTTTTTATTTTTATATAACTGAAAAGAACAAGTACAAATCGTACTTGTTCTTCAGAGTGTCGACAAAGTCGACACTCTTTAATTTTTGTTATAAAATATTTTTGGGTGATTAAAAGTGTTAACAAAGAAAAGTAATGAAGGAAGAAATCAAATTGAATTTAATAGTTTAGAGGATTTAGTGCCAAAAGATCATTTATTAAGAAAAATTGAAAATGCATTAGATTTTAATTTTATATATGATGAAGTTGCAGAGTTATACTCTGCTATCGGAAGACCAAGTATAGATCCAGTTGTATTAGTTAAAATAGTTTTAATTCAATACCTATTTGGAATATCTTCAATGAGACAAACAATAAAAGAAATAGAAGTTAATATAGCGTATAGATGGTTTTTAGGGTATTCGATTAGCGAAGCAATACCGCACTTTTCAACATTTAGTAAGAATTATGAAAGAAGATTTAAGGATTCAGATTTATTTGCAAAAATATTTGCTAGAATCCTTGAAAAAGCTGAACAAGAAGGCTTCTTAGCCTTAGAACAAATTTATATTGATTCAACTCATATAAAAGCTAGTGCTAATAAAAAGAAATATGAGAAAATTAATGTTAATGTCGAAGCTAAAAAATATAAAGAAGAACTAGAAAAAGAAATAAATGAAGATAGGATACTCCATGGAAAGAAACCACTAAAAGAAGATAAAAAAGTTGTTACTAAGGAAGTTATTAAAAGTACTACTGATAAAGATGCTGGGATGTTCTTTAAAAATGAAAAAGAAAAATGCTTTGCATATTTAGCTCACACTGCGTGTGATGACTCGAATTTTATTTTAGGCTTTGACATAACTCCTGGTAATATTCACGATAGCGTAGCTTTCAAAAGTGTGTTTGAAAATGTAACCAATAAATATAAAGATGAAATTATAGTTACGGCTGTTGATGCTGGCTACATAACTCCTTATATTGCAAAAACTATATTAGAGGCAAATATTCTTCCTTCAATGCCATATAAAAGTCCAATGACTAAAAAAGGATTTTTCAAAAAGTTTCAATTTGTTTACGATGAATATAACGATTTTTATATTTGTCCTTTTGAGAAAGAACTTAGATATTCTACAACAGATCGTGATGGATATAAGTTATATAAATCAAACCCTAAAGATTGTGCTAATTGTCCATTTAAAGATTCTTGTACAAATAGTAAAAATAACCAAAAAGTTATAACTAGGCATGTCTGGGCAAAGTTTTTAGAAGAAGCTAATCATCTTAGACATGATAATTATGTTAAATCTGTATATAAACGAAGAAAAGAAACTATAGAACGTGTCTTTGCGGATGCAAAGGAAAAACACGGTATGAGATTTACTCACTTAAGAGGCTTGGCTAAAATTAAAATGGAGGTCACGCTTATTTTCTCATGCATGAATTTAAAGAAGTTGGCAAATAAACTCTGGAAAGGACGATCTAG
>JALFKQ010000021.1 GCA_022774645.1 Mycoplasmatota bacterium
ACAGATTTGCTCGGAAGTCTTTGTGATTTAACAAGCGGAAGCGGAGACAAAGGAACACCAGTAGTATTAATTCAAAGATACTTTACAAATTATAGTAATGATTAAGAAACACTTAAAAAGTGTTTTTTATTATGTTATAATTTTATGAAAGAGGTCATTATGAAAATAAATAAATTTAAAAAAGTAGGTAAAAACAAATATAAAATAATATTTGATAATACAGATTTAACATTATATGAAGATGTTATTCTTAAATATGATTTGCTAATTAAAAAAGATGTTGATTTAGATTTAATAGATAAAATAATAGAAGAAAATAAATATGAAGATGCATTTGAGTCATCAGTAAGTTATATAGAAATAAAAATGAGAAATAAAAAAGAAATAATAGATTATTTAAGAAAAAAAGAATTTAATGAATCTCATATTAATTATGCTGTCGATAAATTAAATAAACTGAATTTACTTAATGAAAAAAGATATATAGAAGCATTTATAAATGATAAAGTTAATTTAACATTAGATGGACCATTTAAAATAAGAAAAGCTTTATTAGACTTTGATTTTAGTGAAAATGATATAGATAATTATTTAAATACTTTTAATAGTGATATATGGGAATCTAAATTAAATAAAATAATAAATAAAAAGAAATCTCTTATGAAAAATAAAAGTTATACTATGTTTATTAATAAGCTAAAATTAGATTTATATAATATGGGTTATGATAAATATATGATAGATAATTTACTTATGAATATAGAATATAGTTCTAATGCGATTGATAAAGAAATAGAAAAAGCTAAAAAGAAGTTTAAAAATGATAAAAATAAAATAATATCTTCATTACTTAGAAAAGGATATAGTTACGAAGAAATTAATTCAAAATTAAAGGAATTACAATAATGTAATTCCTATTTTATACTGTTTATAAATTGATTAAGAGTAGTTCCTTTACTAACTCTAACTCTTGGAAGCTTATATTTATTTGCTCCTTTTTTAACTTTTCCAGAATTTATAGTAAATGCCATTTTAAATCCAGAATCTTTAAGTGCTTTAATAAAGTCATCACTATAATGCCCAAATGGATAAGCAAACACAGTAGTGTTATTATTAAGTTTATTTTTAGATGTAACTAAATCATTATATATACTTTTATATGTTTCGCACATTGCTTTACCATCCCATTTTGATTTAGTACAACTTCTAACATGCAAACTATCTGTATGAGATTCCATAAGTAGATAATCTTTATTCATATATTTTTTCCATGGTTCTTTATTAGTAATTACAAAAGATGTTATAGGTACTTTATATTTAAGAGTAATAGGGTAAGCTATTTCATAAAAAGAAACTTTTCCATCATCATCAGTAAGTATAATAGATTTTTCAGGTAAATCTATCTTTTTATCGATGTAATCATTTAGTTCTTTCCATGTTGCAAAATAATAATTATTATCAACTAAATATTTAATTTGTTTTTCAAAATTAGTTTTAGAAATATAATTATGATTATTAGGTTTTTTAGATATATCTTCATTTTTAGTATCATCATAAAACCAGTGATACATCATAACAGGAATACCTTTAGTATTCTTTTTTTGTACATTAATAGTAGTTTCAAGAATAGTTTCATTATCACTACTATCTTTAACTTTATATGCTACTTTATATAAACCAACTTTTTTAGTATTAACAGTCCCTTCAACTGTAACTTTATCAGTAATATCACCATCATAATTATCATTAGCAGTAAAATCATATAAATTAATATTTTTATTAAGTATTACATAACTATTAATATTTCTATTTAATTTTATAATAGGCTTTTCAGTATCCTTAACGATAACATTTCTTTTAATAGTAGTTTCATTATTACTACTATCTATAACTTTATAAATCACTTCATAGTTACCAAGTTTAGTATTATCTATATTGTTTTGAATAGTAACTTTATCAGTAATATCACCATCATAATTATCAGTAGCAGTATAACCATCTTCTTTATATTCTTCTTTATAATTAATAATTATTTCCTTGTCACCTTTAAGAGTAATAATAGGTTTTTTATCATCAACAACATGAACTTTAACTTTCTTTTTAGAGTTAATTGCATATTTTTCATGACTTTCAAATGTCACTTCATAATCTCCAAGTTTGTTAAGATTGACATTTGAATTATTAGTAAGTTCTATATCTTTATTTCTTAATTTACCTTTTTTAGAATTAAAATCATAATTACTATTGATTTCAATTGTAATATCATCAATATTAATTCTAGTAATAAATAAATATTTAATTCCTGAAGTCAAGATAACGATAGTAATAATAGATATAAAAATATATATAATTTTATTTTTCATACTTTTCACCTTAATTAATTTTATCACAAAAAGCGTATAAAAAAACATTGAATTTATTAAATTCAATGTTTAATTTACTATTTACTTGAAGCACTTTGATTAGCTTGTCTATTTACTAATGTTTCAAAATCTTTGCTTAAGTCAGTATCTAATATCTTCATTTCATTTTTTTCTCTTAATGCTTTTAATGCTTTAATAGAGAATCCAGATTCTTTAGCAATTTCGCTACCAATAGTAGTTCTGATTTTTTTAGTAAGTTCATCATTTAATTCTGGCT
Organism: Mycoplasmatota bacterium; assembly: GCA_022774645.1. Classification (GTDB taxonomy): domain Bacteria; phylum Bacillota_I; class Bacilli_A; order RF39; family UBA660; genus CAG-1000. Next base: position 2,641 of record JALFKQ010000021.1, read on the forward strand.
TTTTATCCTGTGATTTTCTATATAAAATATGATAACCATCACTTGCCTTAACTGGTGAAGTAGAGTAGCTTCCATCTTTTAAACTAACAAGAGCACTAAATACTTCTTTTCCTACTGAATCAGTATTTACTTTTCCTAAACTACCACCATTAGAACTTGAATTTTGATCTTTAGAATATTTTTTAGCTAATGTAGCAAAATCTTCACCTTTTTTAAGTTTATTAATAACTTCCTTAGCTGTATCATAAGCTTTTTGTTCAGCTTCCTTCTTTTCAGCATCAGTTGCATCTTTTTTAGTATCAACTGTAATTAATATTTGGCTAGCTTCGATATCACCATAAGTTTCATTTTCATAATATTCTTTAATTTGTTTATCACTTACAGTTTCTTTAGCATAATCTTCTATCCATAAGTTTCTTTTGTAAGTTAGAGAAAGATAATTTCTAAAAGCAGCTTCATTAGCCATACCATAATAATAATTTAAATATAAATCAAAATCAGCATTCATTTTTTTAGCAGTATTTTTAGTAGTTTTAACAGTTTGATTTACATAAGCTTTTTCATCATTATCAGTTTTATATAATTTTTCAAGTAAATGCATATCTATAAGATTCATTAACTTTTCAGCACCATATGTTTCCTTTAATTCTTGATATAACTCATCACTACTAATTCCGCCTTCCTTAAAAGTTACTAAGGCATTTTCTCCATTTGTAAGTTTTACATCTTTACATCCTGCAAGTAAAAATAAACTTAAAAGTAATAAAAATGTTTTTTTCATTAACTTATAACCTCCTAACTCTTAATATAATAGCAAAAATACTAATAAAATACAAGTAATTATCATACACAAAAAAAGTGGAATAACATACTATAAAAGTGTAAAGATAAAAAGGAGGAATGTTTTTATGAACACAGGTTGTGGATGTGGATGCGGTAAAGGAAACGGTATTTCAGGAGCAGCATTTGCCTTAGTTCTATTTATTTTACTAGTAATCATACTAGGTGCTTTTATCTAGTATAAGGAGGTGAATTGTATGTTTTGTGGTAACCCATGTAATCAAGGTTGCAATATATTCTTCATAATATTAATCTTATTTATACTTTTAGCAATAATCTTCGGTTCTTGCGGAAATTGGTAAGATAAGAAATATTTTTATAAAAAGAATATTGATTAAATTCAATATTCTTTTTTAATATGAAAAAATTCTTTTTTTTTACATACAAAAATGGTATTATATTAGTTAAGAAGAAGGGATATATATGATAGATATTAAACTTATAAGAGAAAATAAAGACTTAGTAAAAGAAAATATTAAGAAAAAATTTCAAGATGAAAAATTACCTCTTGTAGATGAAGTATATGAATTAGATAGTGAATATAGAGCTGCAAGAGTAAAAGCAGATACACTAAGAGGAGATAAAAATAAGATAAGTTCTGAAATAGGTGAACTTATGAGAAATAAACAAATTGATGAAGCAAATAAATTAAAAGAAAAAGTTTCATCAATGCAAAGTGAAATAGAAAGTTTAGAAGTAAAAGAAACAGAATTATCAGAAAAAATAAATAAAATTATGATGGTAATTCCTAATATTATAGATGAGTCTGTACCAATTGGAAAAGATGATAAGGAAAATGTTGAAATAGAAAAGTTTGGTGAACCAGTTATTCCTGAATATGAGATTCCATATCATGCTGATATTTTAGAATCTAAAAATGGGCTTGATAAAGAAGCATCTGGTAGAACTAGTGGAAATGGATTCTATTATTTAATGGGAGATGCTGCTAGACTTAGTTCAGCAATGTTATCTTACGCAAGAGATTTTATGATAGATAAAGGATTTACATATTGTATACCACCATTTATGATTAGAAGTAGTGTAGTAAATGGAGTTATGTCATTTTCTGAAATGGATGCTATGATGTACAAAATAGAGGGCGAAGATTTGTATTTAATCGGTACAAGTGAACACTCTATGATTGGTAAATTTAAAGGTGAAATGATTAAAGAAGATAGTTTACCAATTACAATGACATCATATAGTCCTTGCTTTAGAAAAGAAGTCGGTGCTCACGGTATAGAAGAAAGAGGAATATATAGAGTACATCAATTTGAAAAACAAGAAATGATAGTATTATGTCGTCCAGAAGAATCAATGGATTGGTACAATAAAATGTGGAGTTACACAGTCGAATTATTTAGAAGTTTAGATATACCAGTTAGAACATTAGAATGTTGTAGTGGAGACTTAGCTGACTTAAAAGTTAAATCATGTGATATTGAAGCATGGAGTCCAAGACAACAAAAATACTTTGAAGTAGGTAGTTGTTCAACACTTGGAGATGCACAAGCAAGAAGACTTGGAATTAGAGTAAAAGGAGAAAATGGAAACTATTATCCTCATACTTTAAATAATACAGTTTTAGCATCTACAAGAGCCTTAATAGCATTACTAGAAAATAATTATAATGAAGATGGAACTGTAACTATACCAAAAGTTTTAAGACCATATATGGGTGGAAAAGAAAAAATATAATTTACTCATCAGGGAGTTTTAAAATGCAATCAAATCAAGATAGATTAATTAGTGATTTAAAAAAATTAAAAGAGTATTATAAAAAACATCAAAAACAGTCAGATATAACATTTGATTATATTGGATTTTATGTACTTGATAAACTAGCTATCGATCTACTTGGTTTTTCTTTTGAACCATTTTCAGTATTTGAAGATCCAAATGAAATACAAAGCTTATTTGAAAAAATGTCTTGCCAAGAAATAAATAGTTTCAATACTTTTATGAGAGATAATTATGAAGATTTATTTGCATTATTTAATAAATTAAATAAATATTTAATCAAAATAGATTATCCAACACTTCCATTTTATAAACTTATAAATGGATATAGTGAAAAAGATTTTACAGATATATTATTATCATTTTTTAGTAGATATGGAAACGATATGTATAAATTGGTAAAAAAATATATGGATGAGGATAGAATAGTGATGAGTTATAACCATAAAATAGGCGAAGAAAATTCTACTGCAATGCATATAGGTAGTAAAAAACTTAAAAGTGGATATATAATAATGCAACATAGAAGGTATAATGATTTATCCCTTTCATCTTTAGTTCATGAACTAGGACATGCATATGATAGAGAATCATTCATATATCCTCAACAAAAGAAATTAAGAGAATTTGAAGATTATTTTATAGAAGTGCCATCCTCATATTTTGAGCTAGAATTTTATGATTATTTAATAGAACAAGGAATACATGTAGATGGAGCAAATATACTTAAAAATGATAGATATACATATATGGATGATGCTTTTCCAGCAGTATGCTCAACAGATAAATCTTTTTTTGAACAAAGGGAACCATCAATAATATTGAATATTGAAAATTATGAAGCAAGAAGTAAAGTTAGAAAAGAAATAATATATGGTATCGGAATCTATACGGCTTTACATTTACAATATTTAAGAGAAAATATGAGTTATAAAGAATTTATGAAATTGTTTTACGATTTTATTTCATTAAGAAAAGAAAGAACATTACAATCATCCATAGAAGGTTTAGGGATAAATTATGAAGACTTTATAAATGGTACGATAGCATATCCTAAGATAGAAGAATCATCATTATCATTAAAAAGAAGATTCAAAATATATGAATAAATAATTAATAACCATTATATATTTTAATATGAAAAAATATTTAAAAAATATAATAGTTATTTTTTTTGTATTATTTAGTTTTTATTATACAGATAAAGTAATAGAAATATCTAAGTATAATGACACAATTTTAGTATCAATAAATGATTATGCTAAAAAAACAGATTATGAATGTAGAGAAGGAAATATTAATGAATTTGGTATAGTTCTTGGTCTTAGTGGAATAAAAGTTGATAAAAACAAAAGTTATTCAAATATGAAAGGAATAGGTTTTAAAAAAGAACTAATTGAATATAAAGAAAATAAATGCATATTGAATAAAGAAAATAATAAAGATAAATACATAATAAAAGGTAATGATTATAAAAAGAATGTAAGTTTAGTTATAAATGTTGATAATATTAAATATTATAAAAGTATGATACAAGTAGCTCAAAATAAAGGTATTGAATTAAATTTATTATTTAATTATAACAACTTAGTTAATGAAATAGATAATATAACAAATCACAGTAATATTTTATTTAAAGGTAATAATAAAGAAGAATTAAATAATTTTATTAAAATATTACATAATGAATTTTATTGTGTTAAAACAGATAATTATGACATAAAAGATATATGTTATAAGAAAAATTTAAATAGTATAAATATGGTATTTGCAATAAAAGAAAATCTTCTTAATAATGTGAAAAGTAATATACAAAATGGTACAATATTTTTCATAAATGAAAATAATAAAAACTTAACAGAATTAAGTTCAACAATAAATTATATAAAAAGTAAAGGATATAATATAGTATCTATAAATGAACTATTAAACTAATTATTGCTATTTAACATAAAAAACTATATAATAAGGTTGAAAAAAGGACGAAGTAGTATGAAAAAAGCAGTAAAAAAATTCTTTGATAACCTAAAAAAAGATTTAAAAAATTTAGATAAAACTATTAGAAGAATTACAAAAAGAAGTAAGAAATCATATTTAAATATTTTAATCGATATTTATACTTGCTATATAAAATATAGTATTACTTTTGATGAGTATGAAAAACTAAAGTTTGAAACTGTTAAAAAAGATAAAAGAGATACATTTGTTGGTAAGATTAGAAAAGAATATATAAACAAACATTTAATAGATAAACATGCATTAAGTTTATTAAATAATAAAACTAAATTTAACATTAAATTTGATAAATATTTAAATAGAGAAATTATAAATATAAAAGATATAAGCTACAAAGAATATGAAGATTTTGTAAAAGATAAAAAAGAAATTACATGTAGATGTGAATCACCAGATGAAGAAAGAACTATGATGTTTAATTTAAAGGATTATAGAAGTCCAGCATTCATATTAGATAAAATAAATAGTAATAAACTTTATTATATGGAAGCAACTCATAAACAAAATAAAGTATTAGATAAAATAAATAAAAATAATTTAACTGTTATAAGTATAGTAACAGTATATAGAAAAGATACGATTGATATATTATATGCAGAAATAAAGATGTTTCTAAAAGATAAAACTATAAGTAGCAAAATTGATATAAAAACAGGAAAAGCAACATATGATTTCATAGATGAAAAAGAAAATGCATATGAGACACATCCAGAAACAAATGAAAAGTTAAATGGTATTGAAATACCATTATTTGATAAAATTATTAATTCTGCTAAAACATGTGCATTAGCACTTGACGAAATAAAAGAAATACAATGGAATTTTACAATATCAAATACAATGGTATATTTAGTAAGCGCTAGTTTATGGAAAGATTATATAGATGCACAATTACCAAATTATTTAAAAAATGGTATAAGTTTTATGCCATATTATAGAAAAGTTATAAATGAAAAGAGAAAGATTAAATAGTGTTTTTATATCTTTCTCTATTTTTAATTGTAGATGATTTAAGAAGAGAAGAAGCTCTTAATATAGAAGTATTTCCATATTTAGAAGTGATTTTATCAATTATTTTATTATATTCATCAGTTGGTACTTCATTTTTATCAAATAAACTAAGCTGTGTAGCACCTTTATCAGTTAGTTTAGAGTAGGCAATACCAACTTTTCTAATAGGTAAATCTTCAATGTTTTTATAATACATATATTTAAGAGTATCAAATATTTTTTCACCATTATCTTCTTCTGTATTTAATAAAGTAGTATCATTAAAACCTTTATATAAATCCCTTGAATACGAAACAGATAAATGAATAAGTCTAGTAGTTAGTTTTTTCTCTTTAAGTCGAACATTCAACATATCATTCATTTCTTTAATAATAAGTATAGCTTCATCAATACTATAATCTCTATATAATATTTGACTCATACTCATAGATTTTTCTTTAACTCTTGAATTTAATTCTTTAATAGTAGGAAAATATATACCATTAGCTTTATCAAAAATATCATTTCCCATAACAGTACCGAATCTTTTTATATAGAAACTTCTTGGATATTTATTAATATCACCAACTTTATAAATGCCTAAATTGTTAAGTTTCTTTTCAGTATTTTTTCCGATTCCCCAAATCTTAGTAAGAGGAGTTATATTCCAAAGTTTAGATTCAACATCTTTATATGTCCATTTAGATAAACAGTTTTTATTGTGCTTTGCTTCAATATCCATAGCTATTTTAGCAAGTAATATATTTGGGCCAATACCAGCAGTAGTAGTAAGTCCAGTTTTTTCATACACAGTTTTCATTATTAATAATGCAAGTTCAACATCTGTTTTTTTATAATATTTTAAATAATCGGTAACATCCATAAATACTTCATCAATAGAATAGAAATGAATATCTTCATCACTTATAAAACTTCTATATATATCAAATACTTTTTTACTATATTCTTGATATAGTTTAATTCTTGGCTTAACAAACATTATATTAAGATTTTTAGGTATTTCAAAAACTCTGCATCTAGATTTAACTCCACGATTTCTAAGATAGGGTGAAACAGCAAGTGACATAGCTTTATCACCTCTATCAGTATCCGCAACAACAAGTGAAGTTTTATAAGGATCAAGTCCTCTTTCAACACATTCACATGATGCAAAAAAACTTTTTAAGTCAATACTTATAATATTTCTTTCATTCATATATCTATATAATAAATAACAAACAACCGTTTGTCAATATAAAAAACAACTATAAAAGTTGTTTAATATTTTTTAGGCTTAAATTCAAGAACAATACCTTTTGGTTTTTGAGTTTCTCTACCATAAATAGTAGAATATCTATCTCTAGCAGATTTATAAATTCTTTCCTCATCACTAATAGCAAGTTTAATATCATCCATTGTAACTTCATCTCTATCATTAATAGCTGCAATAGCATAAGCTTCTTTAAGAATGTCTATAACAAGTCTTGGATTGTTAGCTGGATCTTTATAATCTCTACAAGATTTTTTAGTAACATCAAGTAATGATTTAATAATATTAGCTCTATTAGTATAATCAGGATCAAGAACTATACCACTAACTTCATTATATGTATCAATTAAATTATCAAGAATAGTATACATAGTATCATTAGTAGGTTCTTTTATATCAATTCTCTTAAATCTAGTTTTAAAAGCAGGGTTACTACTTACAGTTTCCATATAATCTTCGGTAGTAGTAGCACCAATAACTCTAACTTTACCAACATCTAAATATGGTTTTAATATTTCAGCAACAGAATTATTACTATTTTCAGTAGCTCCACCAGATATTATTTGATGTATTTCATCAATAAATAATATTATATCTTTATCACCACTTGCTTCATCAAGAATGTTCTTCATTTTTTCTTCAAGCATACCTACATATTTAGTACCAGCAACCATAGTTGCATTATCAATACTATATATTCTTAAATCTTTAAGTTTAGAAGGTACATTTCCATTTTTAATTCTATAAGCAAGACCTCTTACAAGAGCAGTTTTACCAACCCCAGATTCTCCAGTTATAATAATACTTTTATCTCTCTCTGGATATAATAAAACCTGTTCAATTCTTCTTATATCATCATCTCTACCAATACTAGGATCACTAAGATAATTAAGCTTAGTTAAATCTTCACCATATTTATCTAAATTAGTTGTTTTTTTAGTTTCTTTTTTATCTTCCACTTTTTCAAACAATTCTCCTTTTTTAGTAGCAAAAATTCTTTCATTGTCCTCATTATCAAGTATAGTAAGTTCAATAACATCATTATCATTTAAAGAAAGAATACTATTAAAATAATCAAAATCTATACTTTTACCATTTATTCTTAATATTTCAACATTATTAATATCAATAGTATCATCATCTTCTCCTAAAACTTTAACTTTAGCATCACTCTTATCAGGAGTAAATAAATAAGTATAACCATTATCATGTATTAATTTAAATCTTTCAAAATCAAATTCCCAAATAATTTCATCTCTTGTTTTAAATATATCAACATCATATCTTTCCTTAGCCATATTGGCATAAATTCCTTCTCTAGTAGTTTGATAATCATCAAATAATTCACTCTTAAAAAAATCATCAATACCAAACATTTCATACATTAAATCTTCAACTATATCAGTGTAAAATATCATAGAGTAGTCAAATATTTGGTAACCCTCAATATCATTAATAGAAAAATCTTTATCAGCAAGATAATAATCATCTTTTATTTGAGTAGAAATAGTACCTAAATAACTACCTAAATTAATAAGGCCAAAAGCTTCATTATTGAATAAATCATCCCCAATTAATTTAAATTCAGTATTATTATCACTATTAATATAGTTAAAACAGTTTTCAAAAGTAATATCTCTAGAATTAAAAAATTCTTTTGTAGGCCCATCTACATATAATCCAGCTAAGAAAAAAGCAAGACCATTTATATAATTTCCATCAGTAATTGCAACATAAATAGTTTCTCCGTCACTATTAGTTACAGGAATACTAGGATTACAATTATTTAAATAATCCATTATAGAATATACAACAGATAGATACTCTTTAGTTTCATTATTTAAGCTCTTAAAAACAAGTTCGTTTTTCATATCATTACCTCTTAACTCACTATACTAACAAATATCAAAATATATTTCAATTAAAAATTCATAAAAAATAACACAATATACCAAGTAATAAAGTTTTTCTTGTAACATATAATTAATTATGTTATAATACAGGTGACAAACGGAGAGTGGACACAATAGTCCACTCTTTATTTACGAAAGGAGGCATTTTAATGATAGATAAAATCAAAGATGCGATTAAAGAACCATTAGAGAAAGAAAATATAACATTATTAGATGTTTATTTAGGTGAAGATGATGGTGAAAAAACATTATTTGTAACTATTGATAGTGAATCAGGAGTTGATATGGACTTATGTGTTAAAGCAACTCATATAGTAGATCCAATAATCGATTCATTAGATTTAGATTTAGAAGAATATGTTTTAGATGTTGGAAGTAAAGGAGTGAGTGATGATGAAGAAAACTAAAGCAGAAGATGAATCATTAGCAAAAGCAAAAGAATTTAAAAAAGCATTAGACTTTATCGTAAAAGAAAAAGGAATTGATGAAGATGTTGTTATTGAAGCAATGCAAACAGCATTATCAACTGCTTTTAAAAAGAATGAAAAAGCAGATTATGCATCAAGAGTATTAATTGATAGAAATACTGGAGAAATAAAAGTGTTTAAAGTAACTACTATTGTTGATGATTATAAAGATGATGATGATGATATTGATCCAGAAACAGGAGAAGTTAAAGTAAGTCATGATTATCTAAATGAAATGACAATAAGTGAAGCAAAAGAAATTAATAGTGATTATCAAATCGGAGATGAAATATTAGAAGAAGTAACTCCACATGATTTTGGTAGAGTAGCTATTTCAGTTGCTAAACAAGTTGTACTTCAAAAGATAAGAGAAGCAGAAAGAGAAAAAATTATGAGTGAATTCGAAGATAAAGAAGATGAACTTATGATAGGTTTTCTTGCTATGGAAGATGCTAAAAATTACTATGTTGATTTAGGAAAAGCAAGAGGAATACTTCCAAAAACAGAATTAATTCCAGGAGAAAAATTAACTATGGGAGATTCTATAAAAGTTTATATTACTAAAATAGAATCAACTACTAAAGGACCATTAATTTTAGTATCAAGAAAAAATTATGGATTTGTTAAAAGATTATTTGAGCATGAAATACCAGAATTTAGTGATGGAACACTAGAACTTAGAGGTGTTGCAAGAGAAGCTGGCGTTAGATCAAAAGTAGCAGTAGCATCAACTAATCCAAAAGTAGATCCAATCGGAAGTTGTATTGGTGAAAAAGGAAGAAGAATTGCTAATATAATTAATGAACTTGGAGGAGAAAAAGTAGATTTAATTGCTTATAGTTCAGATCCAGAAGAATTTATTGCTAATGCATTAAGCCCAGCTAAAAATTTAAATGTAAGTATAACAGATGAAAAGAAAAAAGAAGCATTAGTTATAGCTGATGATGAAAATTTAAGTTTAGCAATAGGTAAAAAAGGAATTAATATTAAATTAGCTAGTAAACTTACAAAATATACAATAAATATTAAAACACTAGCAGATATAAATAAAGAAATTAACTCATAAGGAGAATTTATATGAAAGTAAGAAAAGTACCTATGAGAACATGTGTAGTAACACATGAAAAATTAGAGAAAAAAGATCTTCTAAGAGTTGTTAGAAATAACGAAGGAATAGTATTTGTAGATGAAACTGGTAAAGCTAATGGAAGAGGAGCTTACATAAAAAAAGATAAAGAAACAATAGAAAAAGCTAGAAAATCTAAAATATTAGACCGTCACTTAGAAGTTGCAATTAAAGATGAAATATATGATGAATTATTAACTAAAATATAAAATAAAAAAAGGAGGGATTTTATGAGTATAGAAGATTATGCTTTGGAATTAGGTATAACAAGTGAGGAAGTAATAACTGCACTTAAAAAGATGGGATATAGTTATTCTAATAAAACAGATATATTAGATGACGAAGCCATTATTATGTTAGATAATGAATTATCAAAGGAAGAAGAAAATAATTTAACAGAAGAATTAGCTGATAAATTTGAATTAGAAGACAGAGCAGAAGAAGCAGCACTTGCATATAATATTGAATTAGATGAACAAGTTAAGGTAAAAGAAAAATTCAAGAAAAAAGATAATAAACAAGCACAAGAAGATTTATCACTAAAAAAGAAAAATATTTATAAAAACAAGCAAAAACTTCAAAGCAACAAAGAAGAAATAGAAAGTAATGTTGTTTTATATAAAGAAGGTATGAGTGTTTCAGATTTAGCAAATGAACTTAAAGTACCAGTTTCAGATGTTGTTAAAAAACTAATTGGTATGGGACTTATGATATCTTCAAATCAAGCAATTTCTTATGAAGATGCAGAAGTATTAGTACTTGAATATAATAAAGAACTTGTAAAAGAAGAAACAACTGATATAACTAATTTTGAAGAATATGTAATTAAAGATAATGAAAGTGATTTAGAAGGAAGACCAGCAGTTGTAACAATTATGGGACATGTTGATCACGGAAAAACTACATTATTAGATTATATTCGTAATTCTCATGTTGCAGCAGGAGAAGCAGGTGGTATAACACAAGCAATAGGTGCATATCAAGTAGAAAAAGATGGTAAAAAAATAACATTTATTGATACACCTGGTCATGCAGCATTTACAGAAATGAGAGCAAGAGGGGCAGCTGTAACTGATATTGTTATTATTATAGTAGCAGCAGATGATGGAGTTATGCCTCAAACAAGAGAAGCAATAGATCATGCTAAAGCAGCAGGAGTACCAATTATTGTTGCTATTAATAAAATAGATAAACCAAATATAAATGTTGATAAAATAATGAGTGAACTTAGTGAACTAGGTTTAACACCAGAAGAATGGGGCGGAGATACAATATTTGTTCGTATAAGTGCTCAAACTGGTGAAGGAGTAGATTTATTACTTGATAATATTACTGCTCTTAGTGAAGTATTAGATTTAAAAGCTAATCCAAATAGATATGCAAGTGGATCAGTTATTGAAGCAAGACTTGATAAAAATATAGGACCAGTTGTAACATTATTAATTCAAAATGGAACACTAAGACTTGGAGATCCAATCGTAGTTGGAACAAATTATGGAAAAGTAAGAACACTTAAAGATGATACAGGAAAAGAAATAGTATCAGCAGAACCATCTAAACCAGTAGAAGTAACTGGACTTGATGATGTACCAGTAGCTGGTGATAAATTTATGGCATTTGAAAGTGAAAAAGAAGCAAGAAGTGTTGCTATGAAGAGAAAAGAACACGAAAAAAGTAAGAAATTTGCTAAAAAGGCCTTAAGTTTAGATGAACTATTTGATTCAATTAAAGAAGGAAGAAAAGAAATAAATATTATTTTAAAAACTGATGTTAAAGGTAGTGAAGAAGCTGTTAAAAATGCTTTGTTAAAAATAACAGTTGAAGGAGTTAAAATAAATGTTATTAGAAGTGGTGTTGGAACTATAACAGAAAGTGATGTAGTTTTAGCAAATGCATCTAATGCAATTATTATTGGATTTAATGTAAGTCCAAGCAAACAAACAAAAGAAACCGCTAAAAGTTATGGAATTGAAATAAGACTTTATAATATCATTTATAAATTAGTAGAAGAAATAGAAAGTGCTATGAAAGGTATGCTTGATCCAGAATTTGAAGAAGTTGTAATCGGAGAAGCAGAAGTAAGACAATTATTCCATTTTTCTAAAGTTGGTAATATTGCTGGTTCACATGTAACAAGTGGAATAGTAAAAGTTAATACACCTTGTAGAGTTATAAGAGATGGAATTGTTGTAACAACATCAAAAGTAGCAACACTACAAAGAGAAAAGGATCAAGTTAAAGAAGTTAAAGCAGGTTATGATTGCGGTATGACAATTGAATCATTCCCAGATATTAAAGAAAGAGATATTATTGAAGTGTATGAAGTTAAGGAAGTGAAAAGATCATGAGTTTAAAAGGTGAAAGAGTAGCTTCTGATATGCAAAAAGAACTTGGAAACATATTACTTCTAGAAGCAAAAGATGAGGACTTTAAACATGTCACAATAACTGCATGTGAAGTAACAAATGATCTAAGTTTTGCAAAAATATACTTTACTACAACAGATGATAGAGTAAAAGTAGAAAAAGATCTTAATAATGCAAGTGGCTTTTTTAGAAGCCTTCTTGCAGAAAGATTACAAATTAGACATACACCAGAATTAAAATTCATATTTGATGAATCTATAGAATATGGTGAAAAAATAGAAAAAATAATTGAAGAACTTCATAAAGAAGATTAATAATATATTTTTGGGGGAAATAAAATGGAAGATATAAATTATCCAACAGCATATGCACTTCATGGAATAACAAAATTTACTGGGCATAGTATGTGTGGATTACCAATAATAGGTACAGAGTGTTTTGTAGTTATGCCTTGTTATATTACAAAACATATAATAAAATACGATTATGATGGAAAAACACATCAAGAATATGAAGTAATATTTATGAAAAAACAAATCGGCAATGATTTTATAGAAACAGAAGATGTGTTATTTGAAGAGCCACAATTAGTAAATTTTATTACTGATAGCTATGAAGAAGCAAAAAAAGTATGTGAACTAGAAAATAAAAAGATATTAGTAGGTTCATATCATAAAGTAGCAATTAAAGATATACCAGAATTTAAAAATGAATTTTATAAAAAACAAGAACAATTACAAGATAAAGTAAATGGTTGTGATATATTATTAAAAAAATCAAGGAAAGATTATAATGAACAAATATAAAATATCAAACCCTTGTGATTGTATACTTAAAATGTCTATAACTGGACAAGTAGATGAATATAAAGACAGTTATGATAATGAATTATCTGTTTATAGTGACTCAGTGTTTTATGGCCAAATTTGTATTGTAAATGAAATAGTAAGAGCAGAAATCAATTATGATGATGAAGATGGCATAAAAGAAGATTTTAGAATAATGAGAGTATTATTTCCAATAGAATATTGCCCAATTTGTGGCAAAAAATTAGAATATAAAATTATTAAAGAATTAAAATTAAATAGATAATTGACAGATAAAAATTAAAGTTGTATAATCTAGTCATACAAAAACAAAGACCAAGAGGAGTAATATATACTAACTACTAGAGATGAAAAGTTACTAGCTGAAAGCTTTTCTTAGAATAGGTATATGAAGGTAGCTTGTGAGTTTGACTTCTGAATAAAGTAAGAAGTTGCGTAATTATGCGTTAAATAAATAGAGTATTAAATAAGGTGGTACCACGGAAAAATTCGTCCTTTGGTTCTGCCTTTTTCTTTTGGAGGAAAAAAGTATGAAAAATGAAATGAATGATAATTTAGATGAATTTGATAAGTATGTAATGTCTTATGACTTAAATGAAAAAATGATTGAATTTAAGTATAAACATTCTTATCGAGTCATGCATGAAAGTGACGAAATATCATATACAATAAATTTAGATGAAGATGATAACTATCTTGCATGTTTAATTGGTTTATTACATGATTATGGAAGATTTCCACAATGGAAAGAATATAAAACATTTAATGATAGAAAATCAATTGATCATGCTGATTTTGGAGTAAAAATATTATTTGATGATGGAGAAATAAAAAAATATAGATTAGCAACTGAAGATTATGATATAGTCAAAAAAGCAATTAAAAATCATAATAAATATGAGATAGAAGATGGGTTAACAGTAAAAGAAAAATTACATTGTAAAATAATAAGAGATGCTGATAAACTTGATATATTATATTCATTTTCTAATCCAAGAATATTTGAAATAAAAATAGATGATAGTGATATTTCTGATATAGTTAAAGAAGAATTTAGAAAACATAAATTAATAAAAAAAGAAGATGTTAAAACAGCAAGTGATAAGATAATATTATATTTATCATTTGTATTTGATTTAAATTATGATTATAGTAAACAAACAATATTAGAAAAAGGTTACTATGATAAAATATTAGAACATATAAAAGACAAAGATAAGTTTAGACCTTATTTTGATGAAGCAAAAAAATATTTAAAAGGAGAATAAATTATGTTAGAAAAAAAATATAACCATAAAGAAGTAGAAAATGGTAAATATGATGCTTGGATGAAGAGTCACCTTTTTGAAGCAGGTGATAAAAGTAAAGAACCATTTACAATAGTAATTCCACCACCTAATGTTACAGGTAATCTTCATTTAGGACATGCTCTTAATACAAGTATTCAAGATACAATTATAAGATATAAAAAAATGAAGGGATTTGATACATTATGGCTTCCAGGTATGGACCATGCCGCAATCGCAACAGAAGCAAAGGTTGTTAATAGATTAAAAGAGCAAGGAATAAATAAGTATGAACTTGGAAGAGAAGGATTCTTAAAAGAATGTTGGAAATGGACAGATGAACATAGAAGTAACATTCATAAACAATGGGAAACAATGGGACTTTGTGTTGATTATACAAGAGAAAGATTTACATTAGACTCAGGATTAAATGATGCAGTTAATGCGGTATTTATAAAATTATATAACGAAGGACTTATTTATAGAGGAGAAAAAATAATAAATTGGGATCCAGTTGCAAAAACAGCTCTTTCTAATGAAGAAGTTATTTATGAAGAAGATGCAGGAGCATTTTATCATATAAAATATTTTATTGAAGGAACAAAAGATTATTTAGATGTAGCAACAACTAGACCAGAAACACTTTTTGGTGATACGGCAGTAGCAGTTAACCCAGAAGATAAAAGATATAAAGATTTAATAGGCAAAAATGTTATACTTCCAATTGTTAATAAATTAATACCAATTATCGGAGATGAACATGCTGATCCAGAATTCGGAACAGGTTGTGTTAAAATAACACCAGCTCATGATCCTAATGATTTTGAAGTAGGTAATAGACATAATTTAGAAAGAATCATCATTATGAATGAAGATGCAACAATGAACGAACTTACTGGTAAATATAATGGTATGACAAGAGAAGAATGTAGAAGTGAGTTACTAAAAGATTTAGAAAAAGAAGATTTACTTATTAATGTAGAAAAGATGACACATAGTGTAGGTCACTCTGAAAGAACTCATTCAGTAGTTGAACCATACCTTTCTAAACAATGGTTTGTTAATATGAAAAGTATGAGTGAAGACTTATTAAATGCTCAAAAATCAAAGGATAAAAAAATACATTTTATACCAAAAAGATTTGAAAAGATATTAAATCATTGGATGGAAGATTGTCATGATTGGTGTATAAGTAGACAATTATGGTGGGGACATAGAATTCCTGCTTGGTATAAAGATGAAGAAGTAAAAGTACAAGTAGAGTGTCCAGGAGAAGGTTGGATACAAGATAATGATGTTCTTGATACATGGTTTAGTAGTGCATTATGGCCATTTAGTACACTTGGTTGGCCAAATAAAACAGAAGATTTAGAAAGATACTTCCCAACAGATGTATTAGTAACAGCATACGATATCATATTCTTTTGGGTAGCTAGAATGGCATTCACATCATTAAAACAAATGAATGATAGACCATTTAAAGATTGCATAATTCATGGATTAATTAGAGATAAACAAGGAAGAAAAATGTCTAAATCATTAGGTAATGGTATAGATCCAATGGACATGATTGATGAGTATGGATGCGATGCTTTAAGATTCTACTTAACTACAACATCGGCAATGGGAATGGATATTAGATTCGATACTGAAAAAGTTGCATCAACTTGGAATTTCATAAATAAATTATGGAATGCATCAAGATTCGTACTTATGAAACTTGAAAATTTCAGAAAAGAAGATTATAGTTTAGAAAACTTAAATAATGCTGATAAATGGATACTTACTAAATTAAATGAAACTATTGCTTCTGTAACAAAATCAATGGATAAATATGAATTTAATAATGCTGGTAGTTGCCTATATTCATTTATATGGGATAATTTCTGTGATAAATATATAGAAATGTCAAAATTCAGTGAAACAAACTCAACTAAGAGTACACTTCTTTATACAATAACTTGCATTATAAAAATGTTACATCCATTTATGCCATTTGTTACTGAAGAAATATATAGTAATTTTGAAATAAAAGACACTGAATTACTATTACAAAGTGAATATCCAACTTGTAATAAAAAACAAATATTTAAACAAGAAGCAAAAGAAATAGGTGAAATGTTAGAATATGTAACACTATTTAGAAATAAAAAACTAGAAAATAAAATATCAAATGAAATAGAAGTAATTGATTATAACAAAAATACATTATTAAATAAAATGTTAAAATTAGAAGACAAAATAGTTGAAAAACCAACATATAAAGATTTATTAACTATCGAACTTTATAATTATAAATTTGATTTATATTTTGATAATTCTAAAAATAATGAAGAAGAAAAGCAAAAAATAGAAGAAGAAATAATAAAATTAACAGCTTCTATTGAAAGAAGAAAAAAACTTCTATCTAATGAAAACTATGTTAATAAAGCACCAGAAGCTATTGTTAATAAAGAAAGAGAAGATTTAGCAAAAGAAGAACATAAACTTGAAATATTAAAGAAGAATTAATGAGAGATTTTCTCTCATTTTTCTTTTAATTATGTTATAATTAAATGACTAGGAGAATATATGAAGATAATTGCCAAAAAAGAAAAATATATGCCTACAATAATATTCTATACAATATTAGAAATATTCTTTTTAATCACTACAATAATATTATTTTGTTTAGCAATAGATGTTAAAATGAATATATTAGGATTAATAATATCAATATTTATTCTTTCTGTTCCAAATGTTTTTCTAATCGGAAATATAAAGACAGGTATAAATTACTATAAAAGTATAAATATTATTTTAAAAGATGATATATTATATTTAAATCAATTATTACCAAGTAAAGTAGTATCTAAAAAAGAAAAAACATATAATCCATATAAATTCTCAAAAATAGGGGCATACATGCCTAAAAAATATAAAATAGATTTAAAAGATATAGAAGAATATGGGTATAAAAATGACTTAAATACAAATAATAGCTTATATCAAGATAGAGATATAGTTTTAATATCAAATGATAAGAAATATTACATAAAAACAGATGATTTTAATTATAAAGATATAATAGAATTAATAAATGAAATATATAAAATAACTAAAATAAAACCAACAGGTGAACTAAAAAAATTAATGGTTAAATAATTGGTACTAGCAATAGTACTTTTTTAGTGATATAATTTTTATAGAATAAGAGGGTGTATATATGTTTGGAAAAATTATATCTATATTTGAACAAAATATTATATTAGAAAATTTATCAAAAAGAGTTGAAACAACACTAGTAGGTGTACATATAGTATTTGAAGATAAACATAAAGTAGTAGCTGAAATTACTTCAATAACAAGAGATGAGATTTCTTGTATTTTAGTTGGAGAATTTATAAATAATACATTCTATAGTGGAGTATTAAATAAACCAACAGCTGATGCTAAGGCAAGAATTGTTAACAAAGAAGAAGTTGTTGAACTAGTAGGTAATCAACAAATAGATACACCAACAAATCTTTATATAGGTAAAAGCTTAATATATGATGGATTTAATGTATCAGCAAATATAGATAATTTCTTTTCAAATCATTTTGCTATTATAGGTAATACTGGTAGTGGTAAAAGTTGTAGTGTTACAAGAATATTTCAAAATTTATTTTATAGAAAAAATTATATACCAACTAATGCTAATATAGTATTGTTTGATGTTTATGGTGAATATCATCATGCACTTGATAGAATAAATCAAACTAAATTTTGTAGATGTAAAACATTAACAACAGATCCAGGATTTACTAAGAGTGAAATTGTAAAAATACCACCTTATTATTTAGAAGTAGATGATATAGCACTACTTTTAAATGTAGATTCACCATCTCAACTTCCAATAATAGAAAAAGCATTAAAATATGTTTATCTATTTACAGAAGAAGAAGAAAAAGTAAAAGATATTAAAAATAATATAATTGCAAAAGCAATATTAGATATATTAACTAGTGGTAAAGGACCAGCTCAAATAAGAGATCAAGTAGTTGCTGTACTTTCTACATTTTATACAAAAGAAATAAATTTAGAAAGTAAAATAGTTCAACCAGGATATGTAAGAACATTAAGACAATGCTTAAACATAGATCAAACTGGTAAAATAAATACTATGCAACTAGTAACGGAATTCTTGGAAACATTTGTACAAGAAGAATTAAAATTAAATAGAAATATGAAACCAAAATTCTATACATTAAAAGATTTATATAATGCATTCGAATTTGCTCTTATTAGTGAAGGTGTACTTAAAAGTGATAAAGTTTATGATGTAAACAATATTCTAAAAGTAAGATTAGATACTATTATTAATGGAGACTACGGATTATATTTTGATGTAGAAGAGTACATACCAAAATCAGATTATGTTAAAAATATATTTACCGCACCAACTGGTGAAAAGGCTCAAATAGTTAACTTCAATTTAAATTATGTAGATGAAAGATTTGCTAAGGTTTTAACTAAAGTATTTTCAAAATTATTCTTCGATTATGCAATTAGTTTAGAAAATAGAGGCGGATTTCCAATGCAGATAATACTAGAGGAGGCACACCGTTATGTTCAAAATGATAATGACATTAATACAATCGGATATAATATATTTGATAGAATAACAAAAGAAGGACGAAAATACGGAGTGGTGCTAGGACTTATAACTCAAAGACCAAGTGAACTTTCTAATACAGCTCTAAGTCAGTGCTCAAACTATATAGTTTTAAGAATGTTTCATCCAGCTGATTTAGAAATAATTAAGCATATAACTCATAGTATAAGTGATATGGATGTAGAAAAACTAAAAACATTAAGACCTGGTGTTGCTTTATGCTTTGGAAATGCATTTAATATTCCTATATTTACTAAAATAGATAAACCAGATCCAACACCAAATTCAAGTAATGCTCATATAGGAACAGAATGGTTTAGAAAATCAGAAGAAATATTAGCTGAACAACAACAAGCAGCAATAATAAAAAATCAACAACTAAGTCAAAATATTGAAGCAAATCAAAACCCTATTATTCAATAGGGTTTTTAAATTCATTAATTATCTTATAATATAAGGATCATCAACAGTACCATTACCTGATTTAAATAATGCTCTAGCATTAATATAAGTTGTAACATAATATCTTCTTTGAATACTAGCTCTTCCTGTTTCAAAAACAGTACCATCAAAATAATAAACACTATAATTATTATCACTAGTATCCTCTGCAGTTAATGACCAACTAACAACATCTTTATTATACATATAATTGTAATTAGAACAAGAATCATTAGCAGGAACTTTACAATTATCATCTAAACTAATTCTCATATATTCGTATGGAGTTATAAGACCAAACATATATTTATCTTCAGACATAACTGAACATTCAGCACTACCATCTTTTGTTGTATCACTTATCTTTCTTTTACCTATACATAAGTTTTTAGCAACAATTGCATTTTTCATAGATTCATTAGTTATATTATCATTAGATTCAAAACTTTTTAATGTTTCTTTAGCTCTACTTATTTCAAAATCATTATATCCAAAGTTAGATTGTTTTCCTTCATTAAATCTATCATCCCATGCATATCTTTCTCTCTCAGTAATATCTGTCATAATCTTAATAGTATTATCACTTTCGATACTCAATATTTTCCATAAATAAGGTTTTGGTTTATCATTAATACTGATTTCTCCAAAACTAATATAGTTGTTTTTAACTTCACCTCTAAAATAATATCCACCATTTGTATTCTCATACAAACCAGTACCATAAGTAACAACAGGGTTATTTTCTTTAACAACTTTGTATAATTCTTTTGTTTCATAACTACCAGGGCAAGTTAAGTATGGTAGATAAGCAATATTATCTCCAGATTTAGTAACTACAATATTAACTGTACAATTATCTCCATCTTTAAGTATTTCATTAAGAGGTTTAATAAATTCACCTTCAACTAATGTACTATATTGAACACTATACTCACCATCTTGAGTAGGTATCATAGTAGGATTAGTTTCATAATAGCTTTTAACTGCTGCAGTAATCTTAGTTTCAACTTCTTCATAAGTATAATAATGAGGTTTAACAATACTTATAATCCATGATGCTAAAAGGATAACAACAATAAAACCAACTAATGATGAACCTAATATAATTAATTTCTTTTTATCCATTGATTCAAACATTTCTTTCACTCCTTTTTATATAAATTAATTATACAATAAAACAAATAAATAAACAATTATTTAATCATATTATAAACTTCACTTACATCTTTATTAATTTTCTTATTATAATTAGGAATAACATGTAAATGATAATGTTTTACTTCTTGTAATATTCCATTATTTTGAACTAACTTATAACCATTAGGTTTAAGTTTAGAATCTAAAATATTAATAACTTCTTTACTAGCTTTATGTATTTCATTTAAATATTCTAAATCTATATCATAAATATCTTTAAAATGTTTTTTAGGTACAATTAAAGTATGTCCCATAGAATTAGGATTAACATCTAAAAAACACTTTACATATTCATTTTCATATATAGTATATGATGGAATATCTCCATTAATAATCTTACAAAATAAACAATCCATTTTCTTCACCCAAATATATTATATATTAAATATTAAAGTACTTCAATTATTATATTTGCTATAAAACAAATTTATTTATAAGTATATATTATAATAGGTGAGGTATAAGGTGAATAATAAAAATGAATTTCCAATGAAAGAAAAAAGTCTTATATATTTTGATAATGCTGCTACTACATTTAAACCTTATAGAGTAATAGATAAAATGAATGAGTATTATTATGATTACAATGCCAATTCACATAGAGGAGATTATGATATAAGTTTTAAAGTCGATGATGAAATAGATTACACAAGAGACTTAGTAAAAATGTTTATAAATGCTAAAAAAACAGATGAAATAATATTTACTAAAAACACAACTGATTCACTAAATATGATATGTTTCGGATATTTCTTAAATTATTTAAAAGAAAATGATGAAATAATATTATCTAGCAGTGAACATGCATCTAATATACTTCCATGGTTGATATTATCTATCAAAAAAAACATAAAAATAGTATTTGTAGATTCAGTAAATGAAAAATTAAATATAAATGACCTTGTAAATAAAATAACTAAAAAAACAAAAGTAATATCACTAGCTCATATAACTAATGTTAGTGGGGACAGAAGAGATATTAAAACAATATGTAAAATAGCTCACAAAAACAATATACTAGTAGTTGTTGATGGAGCACAAAGTGTTCCTCATATTAAAACAGATGTTCAAGATTTAGATGTAGATTTTCTAGCATTCTCTGCTCATAAAATGTGTGGACCAACAGGGGTAGGAGTGCTTTACGGAAAATATGATTTATTAAAGAAAATGGTGCCATTTGAATATGGAGGTGGAATGAATTTATTATATGATAATAATTCATTAAGACTTGCAGAACTACCATATAGATTTGAAGCAGGAACACCAAATTTAAGTGGAATAATAGGCTTTAGTGAATCAATAAAATATCTAAATGAAATAGGTATGGATAATATAGAAAAACATGAAAAATATTTAAGAAAATATTTAATAAAAGAACTTGAAACTATACCATACATAAAAATATATAATAAAAATTGTGAAGGAAGTACAGTAATAATTAATATTGATGGAGTACTATCAGGAGACTTAGGACTATATTTAAATACAAAAGGCATTTGTGTAAGAAGTGGTAAACATTGTGCTAAAATGGGTGATAACACTGAAGATACAGTTAGAATAAGTTTATATTTTTATAATACATTTGAAGAAATTGATTACTTAATAAAAGTATTAAAAAATAAAAAAGAAATCTTTGAGTTTGCAAATTAAGAAAATTACATTTTTGTAATTTTTTTAATTTTGTCTAAAATTAATTTTTCAGTATAAAACTATTCAGAATAATATAATTTTTCACTAGAAGAAAAACAATTTTTCTCTATAAAAAGTATTAGTAAAATTAAATTATATCAATTTGAATGCTATTTTAGTATGTGTTATATTTCAACATTGAAAGGAGGAAAAATGTTAAATCAAGTAATAATAACAGGAAGAATAGCTAATGATCCAGAAGTAATAGTAGGTGAAAATAATAAAAAAAGAACTTATATAACATTAGCAGTACCAAGAGCTTTCAAGAATATGGATGGGCAATATGACACTGACTTTATAAGATGTACACTTTGGAACGGAATAGCTGAAACAACTTGTGAGTATTGTAAGAAAAGTGATTTAGTTGGAGTAAAAGGAAGACTACAAACTTCACAATATGAAAAAGATGGAGAAACAAAATATACAATGGATGTAATTGCAGAAAAAGTATCATTTTTATCAAGTACCAGAAAAGCAGATGAATAATCTGCTTTTAAAAGGAGAAGAATGAATTATTATAATGAAATAAAAGATAAATTAATAGAAAACGAGATATATGCAAAAGTAAAAGATTATTCAAAAGAAAAACATAGAGTAATAACTTATTTCGAAATAGGAAAACTTTTATACGAAGCAGGAAGTAAATATGGTGATAACATAATTGGAAAATATGCTGAAAAGTTAACTATTGAAATAGGCAAGAAATATAATACAAGAACATTAAGAAGTATGAGACAACTTTATTTTTCTTTTAAAGATGACATTTGGAAACCATTGGTTTCCAAATTATCATGGACAAATCTTTTACTAATAATGCCATTAAAAGACAAAAATAAAATGAATTATTATATTAATCAGTGTTTAATTTATAATTTAAGTAAAAGACAATTACAAGAAAAAATAAAAAACAATGAATATGATAGACTAAATAAAAAAACAAAAGATAAATTAATATTAAACAATAATCTAGATATAGTAGAATATATTCCTAATCCTATAATAATAAAAAATAAAGAAAATGTAGAAATAATAACAGAAAAAGTATTACATAATTTAATAATAGAAAATTTACCGTCATTTATGAAAGAATTGGGCACTGGATATTCTTTTATTGATAATGAATACAAAATAAAAATAGGACAGAGGTATAATTATATAGACTTATTGTTATTTAACTACGAATTTAATTGTTTTGTGGTAATAGAATTAAAAGTAACAGAGTTAAAAAAACAGTATATAGGTCAAATACAAATATATATGGATTATATAGATAAAAACATAAGAAAGTCCTATCACGATAAAACTATAGGTATTATAATTTGCAAAAGAAATAATGAATATATCATAGAATATTGTAGTAATAAAAAAATAATATCAAGGGAATATAAAATAATATAAAAATTGACTAAATAAAACAATTATACTAAAATTAGTGTAGGTGATAATATGTATAATGGATATGAGCTTGGCTGTCCAGATTTAGCTGATGAAATAGCTGTTAAAAACTTATTAGAAATAATAGAAAAACCAGAACTTAGAAAAAGAATAGGCATAGATGATGAAGAATTATTATTTATATGCAAAGCAGTTAAAAAACAATTATTAGATAATGCAAATAGAATAATACAAGATGATAGATTAGAAGAGATAAAATTAGAAAAGAGAATTGATTAACAAATTAGAAAATGATAGAATAAAATTGGAGAATAGATATGAATAAGGTAGTAAATTTTTTACATAAATATCTAGTAATGATATCTTTACTTATTGGCATAAGTATTCTTTTAGGCTTGTCTTATTCAAGCTTTTTCGTATCTTCTGATAATCATAAAGCAGCAGAAATGTATATTGGAGAACTAAAGTATTCAATGACAATTGATAATGAATCAAAAAATACTTTAACAGTACCACCTGGTGAAACAATAATAGATTTAACAGTAAATAGTTTAGATCCAGTAGATACATATTATAAATTATTATATTTAAAAAATTCTAACATTGAAATAAAATATTATGAATCAACAAAAGATACAGATGAAATAGTAACAACATATAGTAAACCAAATGATTCAATAGTAGCAAATAATTCAAACAATATAAAACTTTTAATAATAAATAATAGTGAAACAGATCAAACAATAGAACTGGTTTTAAAAGGCGGATATATCACAAATACCTTATCTGATATATCACTACCCACTAATTATAGTGAAATAACAGTTGCAGAAAATACTGAAAACACTTATTTTTGTAAAACAACGGATACACTTACAGAAGGACTAAAATATGTTAATAAACAATATACATATTCATATAAGCAAAGTGGTATTAACTCAAATTCCGAACTTGCTTGGAATAGTATGAATAATGGATGGGGAGTACAATTAACTGATAAAACAAGCACAGATGCAATAACAAGTAAAGTATGTACATATATAAATAATATACCTATAACATCAATGGCTTATATGTTTTATAATAGCAAAGCAACAGTATTAGACGTTAGTAAATTAGATACCCATAATATAGTGAATATGGCAGGAATGTTTCGAGCAAGTGAAGCAACTGAAATAAATGTAAGTAGTTTTAATACATCAAAAGTTACAGATATGAGTGAGATGTTTTATTACAGCAAAACAACAGTTACAGATGTTAGTAAATTTGATACAAGTAAAGTTACAAATATGTCTGGAATGTTCTACTATAGTAAGGCAACAGTACTAGATATCAGTAAATTTGATACTAAAAATGTAACTGATATGAGTTATATGTTTTCAGCGAGTATGGCTACAACATTAGATGTAAGCAATTTTAATACAAGTAAAGTTACAAACATGGGATATATGTTTACTTGGAGCAATTCAAATATACTTGATGTAAGCAGTTTTGATACAAGCAATGTAACCAATATGGAAAGTATGTTTATGAGTGCATCAGTTACAACACTAGATGTAAACAACTTTAATACTAGCAAAGT
The DNA here is from genome assembly GCA_022774645.1 of Mycoplasmatota bacterium. Taxonomy (GTDB): domain Bacteria; phylum Bacillota_I; class Bacilli_A; order RF39; family UBA660; genus CAG-1000. The sequence continues at coordinate 28,422 of JALFKQ010000021.1, forward strand.
AACGAGCATGTATAGCATGTTTGAAAATAGTGAGATTACGAATATCAATTTAAGTAGTTTTGATACAAGTAAAGTCACAAACATGGGACTAATGTTTAGGAAAAGTAAAAGTATAACAATCGACTTAAGTAGTTTTGATACTAGTAATGTTACTAATATGTCAGCAATGTTTTGGGGAAGTGAAAGTTTAAAAACTATTTATGCAAGCGATAACTTTGTAGTAACTAATGTTGAAGATGACACAAATATGTTTTGGAGATGCTATAGTTTGATAGGCGGTGCAGGAAGTGCTTATGATAGTACAAAGAAAAGTAAGTTATATGCTCATATAGATGGTGGCACTGCTGATCCTGGATATTTTACTGAAAAAATTTTTGAACCAAATTCATTTGCTACAGATAGTTGGAAAACAATAATTAAAGCAGTTAAAGAAAATAATACAAGCAAATATAATTTAGGGGATACTAAAACTATTAATATGGGAACCTATGGAACACATACAGTAAGAATAGCAAATACAACAACACCGAGTGAGTGTAGCACAACTGGATTTTCACAAACAGCATGTGGATTTGTACTTGAGTTTGCAGATATTATAACAAACCATATTATGAATCCATCTGGCACACACAATGGCAAGACATATAGTTTGGGATGGAATGAAGGTGGGTGGCCAGAAACTCAAATGAGAACTTTTATAAATAATGATATATATAATAGTTTTCCAACAGAACTACAAAAGGGGATAATTTCAACTACTGTTTTATCTAGCCATGGTGTAAATGATGCAAACAACTTTACATCAACTGATAAGCTTTATTTGTTATCTGGAAAAGAAATATATGCAGGATTCTCAGATGACTTAGAAACAATAGGAAATCTAACACGCCAATTAGATTATTACAAAAAAATAGGGGTAACTGTATCAGATTACTCATCAGCAATAAAGAAAAATGGAGAAACTATTAGCATATGGTGGCTCCGTTCAGCTGATTCGACATATGGATTTGACTTTACTGCAGTTAATACACAAGGCATTTGGCTTTCATCCCAGGCCGCATACAGCAGTAGTGGAGTATCACCAGCATTTAGAATAGGCTAATAAATTAAATAGGTTTCTTAAATGAAATCTATTTTTTTAATTAAAAATATTGTATAATATATAATAGGTGAGAGAATTTGAAGGCTGTAGAAATAATTGAAAAGAAAAATAATAAAGAAGAACTAACTTATAAAGAAATAGAATATATGGTTAATTCTTACGTTAAAGGTAAAATAAATGATAATACAATGTCAGATTTTGTATGGAGTATATATAATAATACTTTATCAATGGAAGAAACTTATTATCTAACTGATATAATGATTAAAAGTGGTGAAACAATAGATTTAAGTTCTATTGATAAACCAGTATGTGATAAACATTCAACTGGTGGTGTTGGAGATAAAATTACTCTTATAGTTTCTCCAATAGTAGCAGCAGCAGGTGTAGCAGTACCTAAAATGAGCGGTAGAGGTCTTGGACTTACGGGAGGAACTGTTGATAAACTTGAAAGCATCCCAGGATATAAATTAAATGTATCTAAAAAGGAGTTTTTAAGACTTTTAAATACAGTTGGATGTGCAGTTATAAGTCAAAGTGAAAAAATAGCAGTTGCAGATAAGAAAATATATGCTCTTAGAAACGAAATAGGTGCAGTAGATTCAATACCTTTAATTGCAAGTTCAATTATGTCTAAAAAAATAGCAAGTGGAAGTGATACTATTGTTATAGACCTAAAAGTAGGTAAAGGTGCTTTTATGACAAATATAAAAGATGCCACTAAACTTGCTAAAACAATGGTTCAAATCGGTAAATATTATGGTAAGAAAGTAATATGTACTCTCAGTGATATGAATATACCACTTGGACTTAACATCGGTAATGCATTAGAAGTTAAAGAAGCAATTAATTTCTTTAATGGTAAATATGATAAAAGATTATACGAACTTTCAGTATACATTTCTAGTTTAATGATTTCAGTATCAAAAAATATAAGTTTTAATTCAGCAAAAAAATTAGTAATTAATTTACTTGAATGTGGACATGCTAAAAATAAATTTTATGAATGGATCAAAGAACAAGGTGGAGACATTAAAAAATTAAAAATAACGGCTTATAAAAAATATATTTATAGTGATGAAACAGGTTATATTAATAATATAGATTCACATAAACTATCTAAATTGGTATTTGATTTAGGTGCAGGAAGAGTTAAGAAGACGGATAAAATTGATTATAGCGTAGGCGTAGTATTAAATAAAACAATTGGCTCTAAGGTCACAAAAGGAGAATTACTCGGAACAATATATTACAATAAGAAATTAGAAGATATGAATACTACTTTAAAAGAATGTTTCAAAATTGAAAAAAGAAAAAGAAAAAATAAAAAAATAATTATTAAAACAATAAAATAAATTCTTTATGAATTTATTTTTTTTATTAGTAAATAATATTAATATGAAAAAGATAACCATATTTATATTATTATTTTGTTTGATTAAAGTTGAAGCAATTAGTAACATTAAAATAAATAATGAAGAACTAATTCCTTATTTTGATAAAAATACTAAAATATATAACTATTATACAGAAAGTAGTAATATTAACATCAAAATTAAAAACGAAAAAAATGAAATAGTAAATGGAGAAGGATTCTATACAGTTGATGAAGAATATAAAAAAATAATAGTTAATTCAAGCAAATATGGAGACTATATTATCAATATATTTAAAAATTATGATAAAAATAATTATAAAGATACAGGCCTATTATCATTAAATATTGAAGGATATAATATTGATTTTAACAAAGATGTTTATAATTATGATATTACTTTAAATGATGAAGAAAACCTAAAGATAAATTACGAAGTGAATGATAATACAACAGTAATAATTAATGGAAATGGCAATTTTAATAAACCTAATAATTTAATCGAAATTAAAGTAGGAGAAAAAACCTATAATATTAATGCTCATAAAACTATCAAGGTATCTTATACAAAAAATAATGAAAAGCCAAAAGAAATGAGTGAAACAAAAAAAGAAATAGTTAAAGTACTAATAATAACTATTTCATCTTATTTAATATTTTTATTTTACAAATTTATTTTAAAAATTTAACTACATACTCCTCGTAAGTAATATTTTCAGTAAAAATTCTAGTAGTAATATCAACTCCAAGATATCTATAATGCCAAGGCTCATATCCAAATCCAGTTATATATTCTTTGTTTTCTGGATATCTTTCAATAAATCCATATTTATATGAATTATTTTTTAACCATTTATATTCATTAGTATTTTTAAAATTTTCTTCAACAGAATTAATATCAATTGCTAAACCTAATTGATGTTCAGAATAACCTGGTTTAGCTGAATATATTAAAGCATGATCGATTCCATTTTTCTTAATAGAATTATTAAATAAAGTATCTTGCTTTTCATAAGTTCTAAAACCCGAAATAACATTTAAATTAATGTTATCTTTTTTAGCATCATCAAACATTTTCTTTAAATCGTTATAAATAACTTTTCTAACTTTTTCTCCCTTGTTACTATATTCATTATCTAAAACAACCAAGTCATCAATTTCATAATTATCTGGTAATTTATTATATTTATTTACAAGGGTAGTTATATCTAAATAATTATGAAGTGTATTAACATTAGTATAAAAATCATAATCTAAATTCATATTTACATTTAAAACTGTATTATCATAAGTCATATTTTGATTTCTATTATGATAAGCAACATATCTGCTTATGTTTTTAGGTATAAAATTTAAAGCATTAATATATGAAGAGATATTATCATATTTTTCCTTTAAAAAGTATTCTTTAACATCTACATTACTTATTTTGTTTTGAATAACTTCAATATCATTTAAATTATATCCTAAATGTAACAAATCTTCTTTATAAATATATTCATCACTTGACATTTCTTTTCCTTTAACCTCACTTTCACTTCCGATAGTATTTATATTTTTAACACATACATAAGAACAATATAGTACAAAACCACTTGCTAATACTAAAATAAAAGTTAAAATAATCTTTCTCACTACTATCACATCCTAAAATTATTATACTATATTTAATAGTAAAATATTATAAAAATATCGAACATTTACAATAATATTTTTATAAAATAAAAAAGTAAAAAATTAATCATTATTTTTTTTACTTTTTCTTAATAATTCATCTCTTTTAGAATAAACACAACCACAATAATCTTGTCTATATAAACCATATTTATGAGATAATTCAATAGAATGTTTATATCCATTTTCTTTTTTAAAATCAGAATGCAACCATTTTACATTATATTTTTTTTCTAATTGTTCTCCAATTTCATTAATTAATTCTGCATTTTTATATGGACTTACTGTTAATGTAGAACAAAAGTAATCATAATTATTTTCTTTAGCTTTTTTAGCAGTCTCTTCTAATCTTAAATTGAAACATATTGTACATCTTTCCCCTTTTTCAGGGCACATTTCATATCCTTTAACAAGTTCATTATATTTATCATTATCATAATCACAATCAATATAATTGATTTTATTAGGAGAAGTAAGCATATTAATTAATTTAATTTGCTCATTTTTCCTTTTTAAATATTCATCTTGTGGAGCAATGTTAGGATTATAATATAAAATTGTTATATCAAAGTATGTTGATAAATAAGTAATTACATGGGAACTACAAGGAGCACAACAACTATGTAATAATATTCTTTTAACACCATCTAAATTTTTTAATTCTTCTTTACACTTATTTTCTAGAATTTTACTCATAAATTCACTTCCTAGGCTAGATTATAACACATTTATTTTATTGATAAAACTTATATAGTTAAAAATTTTAAAAATTAATAATGTAAAAAAAACATAAAAAGTATAAATATAGCTTTTATATTTGTTATAATTATTATGAGGTGAAGGTAATATGGACAAAGAATTACAAAAGGAGTTAAATCTAGAGAAAAAAAGACAACAAAATAATATAGAATTAATTGCTAGTGAAAATTATGTATCAAAAGCAATATTAAAATTACAAGGAAGTATTTTAACTAATAAATATGCCGAAGGATATCCTGGAAAAAGATATTATGGTGGATGTGAGCACATTGATAAAATAGAAAATATGGCAATAGAATATGCATGTAAATTATTTGGAAGCAAGTATGCAAATGTACAACCACATAGTGGGAGTTCTGCAAATATGGCAGTTTATAGAGCACTATTAAATCATGGTGATAAAGTTCTTGGAATGTCACTTTCTCAAGGTGGACACTTAACACACGGAAGTAAAGTAAGTTTTAGTGGAATAGACTATGAAATAGTTTCTTATGAACTAGATTCTAAAACAGAAACATTAGATTATAACGAAATAGAAAAACTAGCATTAAATGAAAAGCCAAAAATGATTATTGCAGGATGCAGTGCCTATAGTAGAAAAATAGATTTTAAAAAATTTAGAGAAATAGCAGATAAATGTGGAGCATATTTGATGGTGGATATGGCTCATATTGCAGGGTTAGTTGCAGCTGATCTTCATATGAATCCAGTCCCTTATGCAGATGTAGTTACATCTACAACTCATAAAACATTAAGAGGTCCAAGAGGTGGATTAATACTAACAAATAATGAAGAAATTATAAAGAAAATAAACAAGGTTGTGTTCCCAGGAATACAAGGTGGACCTTTAATGCATGTAATTGCAGCTAAAGCACAATGCTTTTATGAGGCACTTCAACCTGAATTTAAAGAATATGCTAAAAATATAATTAAAAACGCATATGCAATGTCAGAAGAATTTAAGAAAAATGATATAAAAGTAATTTCAAATACAACTGATAATCATTTAATGCTAATTGATGTTAAATCAAGTTTTGGACTAACAGGAAAAGAAGCAGAAGAAACACTTGATAAAATCAATATAACAGTTAATAAAAATTCAATACCATTTGATACAGAAAAACCTGGAGTAACAAGTGGTTTAAGACTTGGAAGTGCAGCAATGACAACAAGAGGTTTAAATAGTGAAGACTTTGTTATGATTACAGATATAATTATTAAAGCACTTAGAAATCATAATGATAAAAAAGTACTCCTTGAATGCAAAAAAGAAGTACATGAAATTACAAGTAAATATCCTACTAGTAAAATTAAATAGTCATAAGAGTTAGATATTGTTTTCTAACTCTTTTAATTTAAGAGTACTTTTATAGTCGAACCTTCTTTAACTCTTGTATTAACATTAGGACTAGTATCAATTACACTATCTCCATCACCAGTAAATTCTACTTTAAAACCTTGAAGCAATTTTTTAGCTTCTTTTTTATTTTTGCCAATAACATCAGGTATCATTTTATAAACAACATCATCCCACCTATAAGATTTTGGAATACCATTTGAGTCTTCTTTTATATCATAAATTGATATTATATCTTTTAAAACATTTCTTGCTATTGGAGCACTAACAACACCACCATATTGAGTAACACCTTTTGCATGATCTATTGCTATATACATAACAAATTCTGGATCATTGGCAGGCATAAAACCTATAAAAGAAAGTACATAGTTTCCTTGCATATATCTTCCATCACTACCAACTTTTTGTGCTGTACCAGTTTTACCACCAATTCTATAATTTTCAATATAAGCATTTCTACCACTTCCATTAGCTACCACACTTTCAAGAGCATATCTAACAACATCACTTGTTTCTTTTGTTACAATATTTTCTTTTTTTATAACAGGACTTTTTTGTTCGTTTCCAATAGAAGAAACAATATATGGAGTATAAAGAGTTCCACCATTTACAATCGCACTAACAGCAGTAACTTGTTGTAAAGCTGTAACACTAATTCCCTGACCAAATGCAGTTGTAGCTAGTTCAACAGGGCCAACTTTATCTAAATTAAATAATATTCCAGTAGCTTCACCATTTAAATCTATACCAGTCTTCTTACCAAAACCAAGTTCAGTAATATATTTAAATAGAGTTTCTTTTCCAAGTCTTTGACCTAAATTAACAAAACCCGGGTTACATGAGTTTTCAACTACTTGTATAAATGTCTGATCTCCGTGTCCTTTTCTTTTCCAACAGTGAAGAGTAGAGTTAGCAACTTTAACACTACCTTTATCATAATAATGTTCTTTAAATATATCGACTTTTCCTTCGTTTATTGCTGAAGCTAATGTCACGATTTTAAAAGTACTACCAGGTTCAAAGTTAGCCCATATAGCTAAATTTCTATTGATAACCTCAGTACTATAATTTTTATAATTAGCAGGTTCAAAGGAAGGAATACTACTTATCGCAAGAACTTCACCTGTTTTCGGATTCATAACAATACCAATTGCTCCATCTGCATTATATTTTTTATAAGCATTTAAAAGTTCATTTTCAAGTGACAATTGAATATCCAAATCAACTGTAAGTTTAACATCAGTACCAGAAGTAGGGGAAACATAAGTTTCGGGCAAAGCTAATCTTTTTCCTTTACCATCACTATAATATTTAATATTTCCATTTTTACCAGTAAGTATCTTATCATATTTAAGTTCAATACCACTAAGTCCTTGATTATCAATTCCTGTGTAACCTATAACATGAGATAATATGTTTCCATATTTATAATCCCTTTTACTTTCTTTTAAAAGATAAACCCCTTCATAATTATAAGAATTAATTAAATCAGCTTTCTCATGACTAATATTTCTGCCTTCGGGATGTACTCTTTCAATAGAAGTCTTCTTACTAACATGCTTATACATCTCATCATAACTAACATCAAGTATAGAAGCTAATGTTTTACTTACTTCTTCTTTATTATTAATTTGATTTGGTACTAAGTATAATCCAACAGTAGTGACATTATCAACTATTACTTTACCATTTCTATCAAGTATTTTTCCTCTATCAGCTTGTACAGTTAAGTCACGACTCCATAATTCATTAGCAAGAGTATTTAATTTCTTATACTCTATAACTTGTATATAAAATACTTTAATAATAACAAATAAAAATATTAAACCACATATTAAAAACATATATTTAATTCTAGTATTTTGTTTATTTTGAAACATAATTTCACCTATAAAATTATATTCAAAAAAAAGAAACTTATTTAAAGTTTCTAAAAGTTAAAGTATTCAACCTCACCAGGTTTAACTGTATCATGAGGTATCTCATTATTATGATTTTCTTTATCAGTTGGAATAAGTGCTGAATAATCAATTATTTCATTATTATTAGTAGTAACTGGTTCAAGAGATACATAATGATCATTGGCTGGGTTAAAATCATCTATTTCTTGTATATCAGCTTTATTATAATTATGATTTACTTCTTGATTCTCTATATCTTTTATACCAGTTTCTAAATTATCATCTTCATAGTTAGATAAATCATTATCAAGATCAACAACTTTAAGTATTTCTGAGAATGATGTTTCACCTTCAACAACTTTAGTAAGTCCATCTTGAAGTAGAGTAATAACATCACTTTTATATACTAACTTTCTAAGTTCATCTTTATGCATATTATTAGTTATAGCATCTCTGATTTCATCATTCATAAGAAGTACTTCTAATATGGCAATTCTGGATGTAAAGCCTCTAAAACAATGTTCACAACCATCAGGATTAGCATCATACATTTGATCAACATCTTTATGTAAAACTTTCTTAAATACATTTTTTTCATAATCAGAAGTATTTCTAAGAACTTTACAATGAGGACATAATTTTCTTGCTAATTTTTGTGAAATAATACCAGTAAGAGCAGAACCAAGCAAATATCTCTCTACATCCATATCGGTAAGTCTTTCAATAGTATTTAATGAGTTATTGGTGTGTATTGTAGATAAAACTTTGTGTCCAGTAATTGAAGCTCTAACGGCAATTCTAGCAGTTTCATCATCACGAATTTCTCCAATCATTATAACATCTGGGTCTTGTCTTAAGATACTTCTTAAAACATTAGCAAATGTAAGACCAATTTCACTTTGAGCTTGTACTTGATTAATACCAGCTATATCCATTTCTATTGGGTCTTCAACTGTTATAATATTAACAGCTTCAGTATTCATCTTTTGAAGAATAGAGTAAACAGTAGTTGATTTACCAGAACCAGTAGCTCCAGTAACAAGTATAATACCATTTGGAACACTAATCATTTTATGTATTTTATTTAAACTATCTTCTGAGAAACCTAAAGTTTCAAGCCCTTGTAAACTCTTTGAATAATCAAGAACACGAATAACGACTTTTTCACCATTATTAGTTGGAAGAGAAGAAACACGAAGATCTAACATCTTATCTCCAATTTTAGTTTTAATAGCACCATCTTGTGGAAGTCTTGTTTCCATAATATTCATTTGAGCCATCATTTTTATACGAGATATTAAATTTCTTTTATATTGACCAGGAATAATAGAGTAATCTGATAAAATACCATCAATACGAATACGAATTCTAATAGCATCTTTTGTTGGATCCATATGGATATCACTAACATTTTTTCTAACAGCATCCATTATGATTTCGTTAGCTATTTCAACAATAGGCATTTTTTCAAAATCAAATTCCCTCATAATTCCCTCTCTATTCTAAATAATATTATATAATACTAAAAAAAATATTTCAACATAAATATTGTTATTAAATAAAAAATTTGTTATACTTTAATAGAAAATAGAGGTAGTGAAAAATGGATAAAAAAGGATTTACCTTAGTAGAATTAATGGTTTCAATATCTATAATGATGTTACTTGCTGTAATGTTAATTCCAGCAATAAACACAGTTAGAAATAAAGTATTACAACAGTTATATGATGCAAAAATAGAACAAATCCTATCCTCAAGTAAAGCCTGGGGAAGAGATAACTTAATTAGAATACCTCAGTATGTAAATAGTATATATTATGAAAATGATCAATATAGATATTGTGATTCAGATTGTGCATGTGTATTAGTAAAAGAATTAATAAATCAAGGCTATATAGCAGGAGATTCTAAAAATAAAACTGAACTTAAAAATCCTCTTGATAAAAAGAGTATGAATAATACCCTTGTTTGTGTAAGATACGATACAAATGATGCTATGACTAGAAAAATAGTATCTTATATAGCAGAAGAAGGTATGCATTAATTATATGCAAAATAAGGAGAAATACTTATGAGAATGTCTAATAGTTTTTTTATAACAAGAAAAGAATTTCCAAAAGATGAAAATACTATATCTGCTAAACTATTAATAAAAAGTGGTATGGTATTTAAAAATGAAAACGGCATATATAGTTATCTACCGCTAGGACTAAAAGTAGTAAATAATATAAAAAAAATAATAAGAAATGAGATGAAAAAAATAAATGCAGAAGAAGTATTAATGCCATCTCTAGTAAATTATTCATATTTTGAAAATAGCGGAAGAAATGTAATTTTTGATAAAGAAATGTTTACATTAAAGGATAGAAATAATAAAGAATATGCATTGTGTCCGACACATGAAGAATTATTTACATATTTAGTAAGAAATAAAATACAAAGTTATAAAGATTTACATTTTACTTTATTTCAAATGAGTAACAAGTTTAGAGATGAATTTCATCCTGAATATGGTCTTATAAGAAAAAAAGAGTTTTTAATGGCTGATGCATATAGTTTTGATGCTGATATGAGTGGCCTTGATGTAAGCTATGATAAAATGTATCAAACATTTAAAAACATATTTAAAAGATGTAACCTAGATACAATAACTGTTAAAAGTGATCCAGAAAGTATGAAAGGAACAACTAGTGAAGAATTTCAAGTTGAATGTGATTTTGGAGATAATAAGATAGTTAAATGTACAAGTTGTTCATATAGTTCAAATATTGAAGAAGCTGCTTGTTTAACAAAAATAAGCAAAGAAAACAATTTTGATATAAAAATGATAAGAAAAGTTCATACACCTAATATAAAAACAGTAAAAGAATTAAAAGAATTTTTTAATGTAGATGATGATAAAATATTAAAATCATTAATAATAAAAGCAGATTCAAAATATATAATGATACTTTTAAAAGGTAATGATGAATTAAATACAAATAAATTAGAAACTGTATTAAAAACAAAAAATATAGAAATACCATCTTCTTACGAATTAGAAAAAATCGGAACAGAAGTAGGATTTATTGGCCCTATAAAATCAACGATGACAGTAATTGCAGATATGGAAGTAAAAAATATGCATAATGTCATTTGCGGAGCTAATATAAAAGATTATCATTATAAAAATGTTAATCCTAAAATAGATTTTAAAATAGATAGATTTGCTGATTTAAAAATGTTTGATGAAAATTCATATTGTCCAAAATGTGGAAGTAAATGTGAAATTATAAATGGAATAGAAGTAGGCCATATATTTAAATTAGAAACTAATTATAGTAAAGTATATGACTTAAAATATTTAGATGAAACAAATACATTTAATTATGTACATATGGGATCTTATGGGATAGGAATAGACAGATTAATATCTGCAATAATAGAAAAAAATCATGATGAAAAAGGTATTATATGGCCAATGCTTGTAGCACCTTACAAAGTAGCAATAGTTGTTATTAATGTTAACGATAAAGAAAGTTATAAATATTCTAAAATGTTATATGAAAGATTAACTCAAAATGGAATAGATACAATATTAGATGATAGAAAAGAAACAGTAGGCACAAAATTCAATGATATGGACTTGTTTGGAATACCAATAAGAATAACAGTAGGAAAAAAACTTGAAGAAGGATTCGTTGAAATGAAACTTAGAAGTGAAGAAATGAGTAACGATATAAAAATAGAAAATGTATTAAAAACAATAGAAAAAATGTTAGAAACCAAATAAGAAAGGATTAGATATGAAAAAGATAGTAACAATAATTATATGTATGTTCTTATCAATAGTTAGTGTTAATGCAATAGTTAGAAACAACTATGCTACTTCAGTAAATAAAACAAATTCATATATAACTAAATTTAAAGATTATAAAATATTTATTGATCAAGAAGAAACATTACCATATATTTATAATAAAAAAGGCTTATCAAAAAGTGATACTTTTAAAAAATCTGGATTTATTAGTGTATATGAGTTAATGGCAACACTAGATAAAAATAATCGAACATATTTATTTAATGGTTCTAAATATTGGACTAACACTGAAGAAAATGACAAAATTCATATAATAAATGTAAGAACTGATAATGTTAGTGAATTAGTTTCAAAACTTAATGAACAAGAAATGAAACCAACTCAATACATTCTACCTCAAACATTGATAGTTGGTTCAGGTACACATGAAGATCCTTGGACATTTGTAAAACCAGAATTCAAAATTACTGTAAAAGCATATAATGGAAAAGTTAACGGAAGTGTTAAAATTGAAGAAACAATTAATGATTTTGAAAGTGAATATACAATTGCTGCAGATGATCATTATGAATTAAAAAGTGATAATGATATTACATGTAATAATAAAGCCACAATAATAAATAACAATGGAAAATTACAGTTAAAAAATATAAGAAGTGATTTAACTTGTGAAATAAGATATACTAAAAAAGTATATAATATAACTGTAAAAGTAAATAATGGAACAGTAAATGGTAAAGAAAGTGAAATATATAATATAGATGCTTTAACTGACAAATCAATACAAATAGAACCACTTCCTGGTTATGGACTTGTAAAAAGTGATTGTAGTAGCATATATGTTTATGATAATGATATTTTAACTTTTAAAGAAATAAAAGGAAATATAACTTGTGAATTATTCTTTGATATAACAAAGAAAGAGTATAAATTTACTGGTAAAGAAGAAGAATATCCAGTACCTGCTGATGGAACTTACACTATAAGTGTTTATGGAGCACAAGGTGGAGGAGAAAACGGAGGCAAAGGTGGCTTCGTTAAAACTGAAATTAAATTAAATAAAGGCGAAAAATTAAAAATCAATGTTGGTGGTCAAAATGGATATAATGGTGGAGGAGGTTTTAATAATACGACTTACACACCAGGAGGAGGAGCATCAACAGTAGAATATAATGGAACAAAAATTATAATTGCCGCTGGTGGAGGAGCTATGGCTCCAGATAAAACTGCTGGTGGAGCTGGTGGTTCTGGAACAGGAGCTGGTGGAGCAAATGCTGGATCAGGTGCTGGACTTGCCGGAACAAACGGTGGAGGCGGAACTAACAGTATAGATTATAATTATAAATGTAATTGTCAAACATGTGGAGGACAATGTACAGAATACTATCCAACATATGATTGTAATTGCTCAACTTGTGGTGGAAATTGTACTTCATACTATCCAACATATGATTGTAGATGTTCAACATGTGGAGGCGGATGTAAATCTTATGCTTCAACATATAAATGCAATTGTTCAACATGCGGAGGACAATGTACTGCATATTATTCAACTTATAGTTGTAACTGTAAAACTTGTAAGGGAAGCTGCAAATCATATAGATGTACAAAATATTCTTATCAAGGAAATGCAAACTGCTACTGCGGTGGTTTAAGTGCAAACTGTTGTGGATGTACTTGTAGTAGTTACAGTACATATAGTTGTAATTGTCAAACATGCGGTGGAGGTTGCAAATCTTATGCCGCAACATACGATTGTAATTGTTCAACATGTGGAGGAGGATGCACATCATATTATCCAGAATATGAATGTAATTGTTCAACATGTGGAGGAGGATGTAAATCTTATTCAGCAGAATACGAATGTAACTGTAAAACATGTGGAGGAGGTTGCAAAACTTATGCTGCAACATATGAATGTAATTGTAAGAGATGTACTACAAATGGAAAACCAGGACAAGGTGGTAAAAATAGCACATCCGGGACACAAACAGTGTTAAGCAATGTATCTGGAAATAGAAGTGGAAACGGATACATATTAATAGAATTTAAGGAGGCAAGTTAATGAAAAAAGGATTATTAATTTCACTAGTATGCATCTTATTAATAACAGGATGTAATGAAAAAACAAATAATAATGGAGATAAAGATAAGAATAAAACACCAGTTGTAAAAAAGCTTACACAAGAAGAAATTAATTTAAAATATGATGAAATGAAATCTAAATTAATTGAATATGGAAAATTAATTTATGAAAATGATACATGGACTAAAGGAAATGTACAAGTAATGACATATCACATGAGTTTAAAAGAAATGCAAGACATAAATAAATATGATATTTCAATGTTTATTAATCCAGAAACTGGAAAACAATGTGATTTAGAAAAAACAAAAATTGAATTTGTTGTTAAAAGTTCAACATCAACAAAAACAGAATATTCATTTAATCCAGTTGTAGTATGTGAGTAAATATGAAAAAAGTTTTACTAATACTTATAACAATATTATTGTTAACTGGTTGCTCATCAAAAAATGAAACTACAGAAGAAATAATAACAACTAAACCAGTAGTTGATAAAAAAGAAAAGTTAACTGAAGCTGAAAATATATTACTTAATTATGGAAAATTAATATATGAAACAGAAGAGTGGCAAAATATTAATTTAGAAATCAAAACATATGAAACTACTCTTAAAGAAATGAATGAGGTTAATGGTTTTGATATATCAGCATTTAATAACTATATTAAATGTGATGTTGATACAACTAAAATACAATATATTGTAGAAGGAAAAGAAGAAGGAAAACTAATAACTAGATTAAATCCAGTATTAGATTGCAAATAAATCTCGAAAGAGACTTTTTTTCTTTTTCTTTTATTTACAAAAAAATATAGATTTGTTATAATTTATATAGGATAGAAGGGAGGGTTAAAATTGAACCCAATAAATGTTAAAAGTGAAATTGGAACATTAAAAAAAGTTCTTGTACATAGACCAGGTCGTGAATTATTAAATCTTACACCTGATAGCTTAGAAAGACTTTTATTTGATGATATTCCATATTTACCAGTTGCTCAAGAAGAGCATGATGAATTCGTAAGGATTTTAAGAGATAATGGAGTAGAAGTTGTATATTTAGAAGACTTAATGACTGAGGTTTTAGATACTAATCCAGAAATAAGAGAAAGATTTATTACTCAATTTATTTATGAAGCTGGAATTAGAACACCTAAATATCGTAGTTTAGTTTATGAATATTTAAGTTCTATCGAAAATAATAGATTATTAGTTTTAAAAACAATGGAAGGTATTGTTAATAATGAAGTAATCAAATCAAAAGCTAAAAAAGGAAAAAGCTTAGTTGATTTTATTGAAGATGATACTGCATTTGTAGTAGATCCAATGCCAAACTTATATTTTACAAGAGATCCATTTGCTTCAATCGGAAATGGTGTTTCATTAAATAGAATGTATTCTGTAACTAGAAACAGAGAAACTATTTATGCTGAATATATATTTGAATATCATCCAGAATATAAAGGACTTGTTGATAAATATTTTGACAGATATAGTGCATATCATATTGAAGGTGGAGATGTACTTAACTTAAATGAACACATTTTAGCAGTAGGTATTTCTCAAAGAACAAGTGCTGATGCAATAGAAGAACTTGCTCATAAAATATTTGAAGACAAAGATGCTAAAATAAATACAATATTGGCATTTGATATACCAGTATGCCGTGCATTTATGCATTTAGATACAGTATTCACTCAAATAGATAAGGATAAATTTACTTATCACCCAGGTATAATGGGGACACTTAGAGTTTATGAAATAACTAGCGATGGTGAAGACGGACTTAATGTAAAGGAAAAGAATGCTTCACTTGAAAGAATATTAGAAGAATATTTAGAAAGAAAAATAACTTTAATTCCTTGTGCTGGTGGAGACAAAATCGGAGCTGAAAGAGAACAATGGAATGATGGAAGTAATACATTATGTATAGCACCAGGAGTAGTAATTGTTTATGATAGAAATAATATTACAAATGAATTATTAAGAGATAATGGAATTAAAGTACTAGAAATGCATAGTGCAGAGTTATCAAGAGGAAGAGGTGGACCTAGATGTATGTCAATGCCACTACAAAGAAGCGATAAGATATGAAAACAATTGTAGTAGCACTTGGTGGAAATGCTCTTGGCAATACACCAGAAGAACAATTAAAATTAGTTAAAAACACAGCTAAATCAATAGTTGATTTAGTAAGTGAAGGTTATAATGTAGTAGTAAGCCATGGTAATGGACCTCAAGTTGGAATGATAAATCTAGCTTTTGAAGTTTCGCATGAAAGTAAAAGTGGTACTCCTGAAATACCATTTCCAGAATGTGGAGCAATGAGTCAAGGCTACATAGGTTATCATTTACAACAAGCAATTCAATGTGAATTGAAAGCAAGAAATATCAATAGAAATTGTGCATCAGTAGTGACACAAGTTCTTGTTGATAAAAAAGATCCTGCTTTTAATAAACCAGAAAAACCAGTAGGAATGTTTTATACCGAATCTGAAGCTAAGAAAATAGAAAAAGAAAAAGGTTATACATTCGTCGAAGATTCTGGAAGAGGTTATAGGAGAGTTGTACCTTCTCCTAAACCTATTGAAATAATAGAACTTGATTTAATTAAAGACCTGTTAAGTCAAGGTAATATTGTTATAGCATCTGGTGGTGGTGGAATCCCAGTTGTGCGTGAAAAAAACACCTATGTAGGAGTAGATGCAGTAATTGATAAAGATAGATCTAGTAGCTTACTAGCAAGAGAATTAAATGCTGATGTTTTACTTATATTAACTACGGTGGAAACAGTTTCACTTAAATATAACACAATTGATCAAGTAAGTTTACGAGACTTAGATATAAGTGATGCAAAAAAATATATCAAGGCTGGTGAATTTGCAAAAGGAAGTATGCTTCCAAAAGTAGAATCATGTGTAGATTTTTGTGAATTTAATAAAGAAGGAAAAGGTATTATCACTTCTCTTGAATGTGCAAGAGAAGCACTTCTAAATGAAACAGGTACAATAATAACAAATAGTCAAAAAGGAGGCAAAAAGATGGCTAAAACAAAGAAAAAAAGAGAGAGAATGTCCGCATTCACTATCATCATTTTACTTACTATTATAGTAGCCTTAGTAACATTAATATTACCTTCAGCAAAATTTGATGCAGCAGGTAACATCATTAATGGTTCAGGAGTAGTTGCAGCAAAATTATCTGATGTACTACTAGCTCCAATAAAAGGCTTTGAAAATGCTGTTGATGTTTGTGTGTTCGTTCTAGTTCTTGGTGGCTTTTTACAAATTGTCACAAAGACAGGGGCTTTGGAAAATGGTATTAAGGTCTTAGTTAAAAAATTAAAAGGAAATGAATTAGTATTAATTCCAATACTAATGATTATCTTCTCAATAGGTGGAACAACTTATGGAATGATGGAAGAAACAGTTGGTTTCTATGCACTTCTAGCATTTACTATGGTAGCTGCTGGTATGGATACAATTGTTGCATCAGCAACAGTATTGTTAGGTGCAGGATGTGGTGTTTTAGGTTCAACTATTAACCCATTCGCAACAGGAGCTGCAGTAGCTGCACTTCCAAAAGGATTAACTGTTAATCAAGGAATTTTAATTGCACTTGGTGCAGTATTATGGTTAGTATCACTTGGAATTTCAATTTTCTATGTAATGAGATATGCAAAAAAAGTTAAAGATGATAAAGGTTCAACTTTCTTATCATTACAAGAACAAAAGAAAATGGAAAAATTCAATGAGAAAGATTCTTCAAAAGAAGCTGTTCTTACAGGAATGCAAAAAACAACATTATGGATTTTTGGTATTACATTCCTTGTAATGATCGTAGGATTTATTCCTTGGGGCGAATTCAATATTACATTCTTCGATTCATGGACTGGATGGTTAACTGGTTCACCTTTAGGTAAGTGGTATTTCTATGAATCAGCTGCTTGGTTCTTAATTGTTGGTATCTTAATTGGATACATTAATAAATTTACAACAAATCAAATTATAGATGAATTCATTGCAGGAGCAAGAGATATCTTATCTGTTGTACTTATTATTGCAGTAGCTCGTGGTGTTAAAGTATTAATGGAAACAACAATGTTAGATAATTATATTATTTACAATGTTGCAGATGCATTAAAAGGAACACCTGTAGCATTATTTACACCATGTAACTATATTCTACATATATTATTATCAGTACTTGTACCATCTAGTTCAGGTTTAGCAACAATATCTACACCAATTATGGCTCCACTTGCACATCAACTTGGTTATAGTGTTGAAACAACAATTATGACATTTGTTGCTGCAAATGGACTTGTTAACTTATTTACCCCAACATGTGGTGCAATAATGGGTGGTTTAGCATTAGCTAAAGTTAACTACACTACATGGTTAAAATGGGCTATGAAGTTATTAGTTCTTATTGGTTTATCATCAATGGTAATACTTACATTTGCATCAGTAATATTATCATAGTGAAAAGATTAAAGACACTTTTTGAAAGTGTCTTTTTTATTGATTAAATTACTAAATCATATAAATATTATCATTAATTTCATTAGAAGCAGATTCCAATTTTTGAATTTTTGAATCTAATGTTTTTATTTGCCTTTCTAATCTACTAACTCTATCTTCTAAATCATTATTTATATTATTGTTATTATTTATCTGATTATTATAGTTTGGTGGAATAACATTTGGCCCATATGCTTGATATTCTTGATTTAAATTATAACCACTAGGGGGATATATCATACCAGGAGCTTGATAACCTTGATTTAGATTTTGATAGAACATATCTCTATTATTCATAACATCACCTAGTATAATATATGATGATTATTTGTTTTTGAACCTATTTTGTATTATAATATATTCATAAAGAAAGGGAAGCATTATGAGACTTAAACATATAAAAGATGCGGATAAAATAATAAATAAAAGCAATTACATAATTACTAAACCAGAAAAATATAAAGGTAAATGGAATAAATTATTTAATAATGATAATAATATAGAAATAGAAATAGGTACAGGAAAAGGAAAATTCATAATAGAAACAGCACTTCAAAATTCAAATACAAATTATATAGGAATAGAGAAGTATGATAGTCCACTTGTTTCAGCAGTAAAAAAGCTGGAAGAGTTAGAAATAAATAATTTAAAACTTATCTGTTATGATGCATTTGAAATAGAAAATATATTTGATAAAGAAATATATAAAATATATTTAAACTTTTCTGATCCATGGCCTAAAAAAAGACATACAAAAAGAAGATTAACATCAGATAGATTCTTACAAAAATATGATTTAGTATTCAAAGATAAAAAAAGAATAGAAATGAAAACTGATAATGATGATTTATTTCTTTATTCTTGTGAGTCCTTAGTCGATTACGGATATAAAGTAATAAAAAAAGACACTAATCATATAAGTGATATAACAACAGAATATGAAGATAAATTTATGAGTATTGGAAAAAACATAAATTATATAAGTGTTGTTAAAGAATAAATAATTTGCTATAATCTTAAAGTAGGAGAAATAAAAATGTATAAAAAGATTGTTACAATAATGTGTGTATTGTTACTAACAGCATGTACTAACCAGACATATTATTTAAATAATTTAACATATGAAGATATAATAAATATATCAATTAATGAAACTGAAAAAACAACCAATATAAACAATAAAGGGTATAAATATTATTTACCAACTGGTTTTATAGTTTCAAAAGACAATGGCTATAATCAAGAATTATTAAGTGATGATAATACAAAATACTATTTAAACGTAGACATAGTAAGCTATTATTATAAAAATAAAATGCAATCAACACATAATATAAAAGATTATAAATATTATGAATTTGAATATAAAGACAAGACTGGTTATTTAAAAATAACAGAAAATAATGATAATTTTTTTGTTGAGTTGTGCTATAATTATGCTATAATAGAGGTAGAGGTAAAGGGTAGCAACCTAAGATATGCAATATCAAGAGGAATTATTATATTAAATTCTATACAATATAATGATTTAGTAATAGAAAAAAATATTGGTAATAATGATATTGATAATGCAGAAACAGTTTATAAAATACCTGAACCAAAAGACAAAGATAGTTCTAAAAATATTTTAGAATATATGGAAGAGGAATAGGAGAGTGTAAAAATATGGGTGTTTTTAGTAAACTAAAAAACATATTTTATGATGAAGAAGTAATTGAAGAGCCAAGTACAGAAATTAAAATAGATAAACCAGCAAAAAAAGAAATTGTTGAAAAACCTAGAGTTGAAGAAATAAAAGTGGTTAGACAAGAAGAAAGAAGAGAACCTGAAATCAAAGAAGAGCCTAAATCTGAACCATCATTTAATAGTGAGAGAGATTTGTTTAGAAGTGAAAGAACATTTAATTTTACTCAATTTGATGATGATGAAGAGGAAGAATTACCACCAAGAAGAAATGTTTTAGATAGAGAAAGAGACAGAAGAACTAATAAAGTTGAAACAAAAGAACCAGTGGTAGTTGAACAACCAAAGGTATTTAAACCAAGCCCAGTTATTTCTCCAATATATGGTATTTTAGATAAAGATTATAAAAAAGAAGAAATAACTACTAAAAAAGTAGAAATAAAAGAAACACCACTTAGCACAAG
The DNA here is from genome assembly GCA_022774645.1 of Mycoplasmatota bacterium. Taxonomy (GTDB): domain Bacteria; phylum Bacillota_I; class Bacilli_A; order RF39; family UBA660; genus CAG-1000. Next base: position 49,143 of record JALFKQ010000021.1, read on the forward strand.
TGCTGCAACATATGATAGTGTTAGAAGAAAAGCTTATGGTACTCTTGAAGATGATTTAGAAGACACATTAAATAAAATGAATAAATTAACTCCTGATGATATAAAAGATGAAGTACAAAAAATAGATAATGATGTGAATAAACTAGAAGAAAGATCAAATAAAATAGAAGATTTAATTAGTAAGATTGAATTCTCTCCTGAAACAAATAACAATAACAATAGTAATATTTCAGTAGGAGAGCTTGAAGATAAAGTTAAATTAGAAAACTTTGATGATACAGCAGAATTATCTACAGACAAAACTATGACAGATAGTACATTAGAGCATGACTTATTTAACCTAATTGATTCAATGTATGATGATAAGGAGGATTAATAATGGAAGCACTAAATGAAGCACTACCTGTAGTAATTTATTTATTACTAATTGTATTATTAGTTGTAGGAATAGTTATTGGTATAAAATTAATATTTACAATGAGTAAAATTGACGAACTGTTGGATGATATTACTAAAAAAGTTAAAACACTTGATAGAGTATTCAATATAATAGACTATACTACAGATAAAGTATCGATGATTAGTGATACAGTAGTAAATTTTGTTACAAGCAAATTAAAAAAGATAATTAGATTTAAGAAATCTAATGATGATGAGGAGGATGAAATTGATGAGTAATAAAAAAGGTGGATTTGGAAAATTTCTTGGAGGTTTAGCATTAGGCGCTGGTATTGGAATCTTACTTGCTCCAGATAAAGGAGAAAATACTAGAAAAGTATTAAAGAAAAAGTTAGACGAATTATTAAAAAAACTAAGAGAAATCGATGTAGATGAAGTAAAAGATGAATTACTATTTAAGGCAGAAGAGTTACAAGCTGAACTTGCTGACTTAGATAAGGAAAAAGCAAAAGAAATTGCATTAAAACAAGCAAACATTATTAAAGGAAAAGCAGAAGAATTATATAAATATGCAATCGAAAAGAGTACACCAGTAGTGGAAAAAGCTGCTGATGAAGTAAGAAAACAAGCTCTTAAAGTAGTTAAAGAAATCGAAAAGAAATTAGCTGACGAAAAGAAAAGTAAAAAGTAATATAAGCACTAAAAAATAGTGCTTTTTCTTTTTACAAAGAACATTTACAATTTATAACTTAATATGATAAAATATCATTAGTGAAGCAACTAAACCCCTGCTGTTGGGCATTACTTGTTGTGTGGCTTAACTGTAAAAGTAAGTTAGGCATTTTTATTAATTGAAAATAATTAATAAAAATATATATAATTGACAATCTAATTTAATCGTGTTAAAATTTACTTAAATCTTGAAGAAATATTAATAAATTCCTTATTACAGTGAATCTAGGATAGTGGAAACTAGAAAATAATATTTATTAATTCCTATCTTCTTAAAAAGGATACTAATCATATCTCGGATAATTCCGTTAAAAATAATTAAGATAATTAAAGGATGGTACCGTCATTTATGACTCCTTATGTACCATTCTTTTTTATTTATAAAAAGGAGGAAAATATGAAAAACGAAAAAATAATATCAAGAAGTGAAGATTTTGCATCTTGGTATACAAATGTAGTTAAAGCAGCTCACTTAGCAGACTATTCAAATGTTAAAGGGTTTATTATATTTGAGCCTAATGGTTATGCTATATGGGAGAAAATACAATCTGTGATGGATGGTATGTTTAAAGAACTAGGACACCAAAATGTTTATTTACCAGTTATGATACCAGAAAACTTATTAAAAAAAGAAGGAGAACTTGTTGAAGGTTTTGCTCCTGAAGTTGCTTGGATAACACAAGGTGGAAGTAATAAATTAGAAGAAAGATTAGCATTTAGACCAACGAGTGAATCATTATTTTGTGATTACTACAAGAATATAGTTAAAACATATAAAGACTTACCAAAATTATATAATCAATGGTGTAATGTAATAAGATGGGAGAAAGAAACAAGACCCTTTTTAAGAAGTCGTGAATTTTTATGGCAAGAAGGACACACAGTTCATGCAACAGCAAAAGAAGCAGAAGAAGAAACATTAAGAATGCTAAATGTATATAAGAGATTTTTTGAAGAATATTTAGCAATACCAGTAGTTGTAGGTAAAAAAACAGAAAAAGAAAAGTTTGCAGGTGCTGAATATACTTTAACTGTTGAAGCATTAATGCAAAATGGAGTTTGTCTTCAATCAGCAACAAGTCACTATTTCGGTCAAAAGTTTGCAAAAGCTTATGATGTTAAATTTGTAACAAAAGATAATACATTTGATTATTGCTATCAAACATCTTGGGGATCAACAACAAGAATGATTGGAGCACTAATTATGGTTCATGGAGACGATAAAGGATTAGTGTTACCACCAAAGATTGCTCCAAGACAAGTATGCATTGTGCCTATCAAAATGGAAGATAATGTATTGGAAGTGGCAAATAAAATAAATGATAATTTAAAAACAAATAATGTTATATCATATATAGATTTAAGTGATAAGAGTGCTGGATTCAAATTTGCAGAAGCAGAAGTAAATGGAATACCAGTAAGAATAGAAATTGGTCCAAGAGATCTAGCAAATAACGAAGTTACAATAGTTAGAAGAGATACTAGTGAAAAAGTAAATGTAAAACTAGAAGAAGTTAATGAAAAAGTAAATGAATTACTTAATGATATTCAAAAGTCTTTATACAATAAGGCATTAAAGAGTAAAGAAGAAAAAACTTATACAGCTAAAACATTAAAAGAAGTAGAAGATATAATGAATAAACAACCAGGATTTGTACATGCACATTGGTGTGGTGAAACTGAATGTGAACTTAAAATGAAAGAAATAAAAGGTACTAAATCTAGATGTATAGTTGAATCAAAAGATTATGCAGACGAAAAGTGTGTGGTATGTGGAAAACCTGCTAAACATGAAGTTGTATGGGGAATACAATATTAATGTAAACTAACATACTTTTAATATATCTATCACAAAGTTTTCACAATTATAAAATATAATGAATACATAAGGTAGGTGAAGCTTATAGATATAAAAAAGTAACGAAAAGTAAAAATTTAACGAATGATAATGTTAACAAAGCACCATTTTTGGTGCTTTTTTAAGTATTATAGGCATAAAATAGTTGACAAATACATATAATTACTATATAATCATACTTGTTGAAAAAGAAAGAAAGAGATCCACTCTTCACCAGATGTAAAGATACATTGGTACAAAAGCTTATTTATTTAAATTATAAATATCTTTTAAAGTGGACTTCTCAGGTTCACTTTTTTAAATGTAATATGGAGGTGTTAGCAATAGCTAAGCAGAATAATGAAGTTCAAATTAATGAACAAATAACTTTTCAAAATGTTATGGTAATCGGACCAAACGGAGAAAAAATGGGTGTTAAAAATATCAATGATGCGTTAACATTATCAAAATATGCAGGACTTGATTTGGTACTTTTAAATAATGACCCTAAGAATCCAGTTTGTAAAATTATTGATTACAATAAGTTTCGTTATGAGAAACAAAAAAGAGAAAAAGAGGCCAAAAAAAGACAAAGAGAACAAAATCTTGAAACTAAAGAATATAGACTTAGTGTTTCAATTGATGTTGGTGATTTTGAAACTAAACTTAGAAATGCTAAAGCTTATATTGAAAAAGGTCATAAAATTAAAGTATCTGTTAGATTTAAAGGAAGACAAATTGCTCATCCTGAATTAGGTCGTGATGTAATAATGAAATTTGCAACAAGACTTGAAGATGTAGCAGATATTGAACAAATGCCAAAATTAGAAGGAAGAAGTATGCAACTATTCCTAGCACCAAAGAAATAGAAAGGAAGATGTAAATTATGCCAAAGATGAAATCACACGGTGGAATTAGTAAAAAAATTATAGTAAGAAATTCAGGTTCAGCTAAAATTGGACATGTTGGAGCTAATCATAACAGTGGTAAGAAAAACACTGACTTCAATAGAAAAGCAAGAAAGGGATCTATACTTAGTAGCGGAGATGCAAAAAGATATAGAGGACTAGTAAAGTAAGGAGGACTAACAGATGACAAGAGTTAAAGGTGGAATCGTTTCTAAAAATAGAAGAAGAAAAGTATTAAAAAGAGCTAAAGGTTATTTTGGAAGCAAACATAGATTATATAAGACTGCTCAAGAACAATTATTCCATAGTGGAGCTTATAGTTATAATGATAGAAAGAAAAGAGCTAACGACTTTAGAAAATTATGGATTACAAGAATTAATGCTGCTTGTAGAGCAAATGATATAGTTTATTCTAAATTCATTAATGGTCTTAAGAAAGCTAATATCGAAATCAATAGAAAAATGCTTAGTGAACTTGCTATTTTTGCACCAGAAGAATTTTCAAAATTAGTTAAATTATCTAAAGATGCTTTAGAAGGAAAAGTAACTAAAGAAAGCAAAGAAGTTAAAGAAGTAGCTGCTAAAGTTGAAAAGAAAGTAAATGAAGCAGTAGATTATACTAAATTAACTGTTGCTGAATTAAAATCTTTATGCAAAGATAAAGGTATTGAAGTATTATCAACTATGAAAAAATCTGATTTAGTTGAAGCTTTAAATAAATAAATTAAATAAGCAATATAATTAAGTATCCAAATGGATACTTTTTAATTGATAAATTAATATTTATACCTTATAATATAAGTGAAAAAAGAAGGAATTAAGATGTATAAAAGGATTGATCCATTTCTATATAATACACCATCAATAGATATACATGGTTATGATAGATATGGTGGAGTAGCATTGGTTAAAAATTTTATTGATAATTCACTTAGAATAGATTGTAAAAAGATTAGAATTGTTCACGGTCATGGAGAAGGCATTTTAAAAGCCGCTACACATGAATATTTAAAAAGTGATAAAAGAGTACTTGAATATAAATTAAACATATATAATGATGGTGAAACAATTGTAATACTTAAATAAGGAGGATATATGCAACAATATTTTGGAGTATCTAAAAAAGATAATACTTTATTATTAAATCAAAATGATTTAAATCATATTAAAACAGTTATGAGAATGAAAGAAAATGATGAAATAATTGTTGTATATGAAAATAAAAGTTATATATGTTCTCTTAATAAAGATTTAATGAGTGCAAACATCAAAGAAATATTTAAAGAATATAAAGAAAAAAATAATTTTAAAGTGTATGTTCCATTACTAAGTGAAGAAAAAATGAGCTTTATACTTCAACATGGAACGGAACTTGGTATAATGGAGTTCGTAGTAGTGATGTATAGTCATTGTAAATACAAATTACCAAAGAAAGACTTTGATAAAAAGCTTATTAGATGGAACAAAATCCTTAAAGAAGCGGCAGAACAAAGCTATAGACTTGAAAAACCAAAGCTTGAAAAGATAATAGAAATCAAAGACATAGAAAGTGATGCAAATGTAAACATATTGTGTTCACTTGACAAAAATAATGTAAAACAGTTAACAGATGTATTAACACTTGACAATTGCAGTGATACAATGAATATAGTATTTGGACCGGAAGGTGGTTTATCAAATATTGAAGAAGATATTTTAGTGGAAAAAGGTTACACTAAAACATCACTTGGAGATGATGTTTTAAGAACAGAAACTGTTCCATTAATGATAGCTTCAATAAAAAAATACTTAGAAGGATAGTGGTAATAATGGAACAATTTGATAGTTTTTTAGAAGCATTTATGACTGGAGATTATTTTTTAATATTTTTAGTATTAATGTTAATTATATTAGTAGTATTAGTTTTAGCACTTGTTAAAACTCGTAATGATTATATGGAAGTAATAATGAGAGAAGAAAGAAAACTTGATTCTCCAGATTTCTTAGAAGATTTAACTTCATTGAAAAATGATATTAAAGAAGAAAACAAAAAGGAAGATATATTTGAAAGTTTAAAAAGTGATTCACCTAGTGAAACAAATGATTTATTTGAAAGTCTAAAAGCAGATACAAAAGAAGATGTAATAGATGAAAATAAACCATTAATTAAACAAATTGATATACCAAATGTAATGACATATGATAAAGTGATTGATGAATATGAAGATAGTGAAGAATCTAATGCAGTAATCTCTACTGAAGAACTTGAAAAAGTAACAAAGGATAGAATGCAGTCATTAGGCCTTAATGATAATCAAGCAGCAATTGCTAAATACGAAGAAGAACAAGAAAAGAAAGCAATAATTAGTTATGAACAACTTTTAAAAAATGCATCAAATATTACATTATCATATAAGAAAGAAAATAATGAAAAGGGTTGTCCAAAAATAAATAAAATAGAAGTACAGGAGAAAGAGGTAACTCAAGCAATAAGTTATTTAGAAGAAGAAGAGTTCTTAAAGATACTTAAAGAGTTCAGATTATCGTTATAATGAAAACATTTTTAATAAAAACATTAGGTTGTAAAGTTAATTCTTATGAAAGTGAATTTATAAGAACAATAATGCAAAATGATGGATACAAAGAAGTAGAAGAAAAAGCTGATATTTGTATAGTAAATACATGTACTGTTACAAATACAGCAGATAATAAAAGTAAACAAGTAATCAATAATATAAGAAAAAATAATCCAGGAGCTATTGTGGTGGCTTGTGGATGTTTTTGTGAGTTTAGACAAGATAATATTGATAACTTGATAAATGCAGAAATAATAATCGGAAATAAGAATAAAAGTAAAATAACGAAATACATAAAAGAATATGCAAAAACTCATAAAAGAATAATAGAATTTTATGATATGGCAAGTGTAGATTTTGAAGATATGGAAATTAAGAAATATGAACATCATCATAGAGCTTTTATTAAAATAGAAGATGGATGTAATAATTTCTGTAGTTATTGTATTATTCCATATGTAAGAGGTAGAGTAAGAAGCAAAGAATTTAATAAATGCATTATAGAAGCTCAAGATTTAGCTATATCAGGGCATAAAGAGATTGTATTATCTGGAATTCATACTGGTCAATATAATGATGAGGGCAAAAAACTTTCTGATTTAATAAACGAGTTAAGTAAAATAGAAGAATTAAAAAGAATAAGACTTTCATCAGTAGAGATAGTAGAACTAGATGAAAAAATGATGGATATAATTAAAAATAATAACAAATTTGTTTCACATTTACATATTCCATTACAAGCTGGCTCAGATCATATATTGAAGTTAATGAACAGAAGATATGATAAAGAATATTTTAAAAATAAAGTTAATGAAATAAGAAGTTTAAGAAAAGATATATCTTTATCAACAGATGTTATAGTAGGTTTTCCAGGAGAAACTGATGAAGATTTTAATGAAACAATGGAATTTTGTAAAGAAATAGGATTTTCTAAAATACATGTATTTCCTTATTCAGACAGAAATGGCACAGTAGCATCTAAAATGAAAGATCATATAGAAAGAAGTATCATTAAAGAAAGAGCTAGAAAATTAATAGCTTTATCTAATGAATTAGAAAAAGAATACTTTAATAAATTTATTGATAAAGAAGAGGATGTATTAATAGAAGAATATAAGGGTGGATATTTTCATGGATTTACAAGTAATTATATACCAGTTAAACTTAATGGAAACTATGAAATTAATAGTCTAATTCCTATAAAATTAACAAAAGAAAATATAAATTTTGAATTAAATTCGTAGAGTTTACATAAAATAAATTCTACGAATTGTTTTTTTAATATTTAATATTGTATTATTAAAATTGATGAAGAAAGTATAAAAAAAATAAGTTTAAAATGTGAGAGTTGTGGAGGTACAATGCAAGTCTCACCAGATAAGACAGAAGCTACATGTCCTTATTGTAAACATAAATTTTTAATTCAAAAAGATCAAACAATAGAAGAATTAAAAGAAAAAGAGGAAAAGCTTAGTTATGCTCGTGAAAAAGGAATTAGAGATGCTATAAGTGAAGACAAGAAAAAGAACAGAAAAAATACAATTTCAACAATAATTTTAGTATTCATTGGAATTATAGTAGTATCAGTAATAAGCGAATTTATAGGATATTATGCAAAAGAATATATGGAAAATCCATTTAAATGTATAGATGTTAGCTTTGCTGGTCTTGAAGGAAAAGGAAAACTAATAATAACTGATAATAATTCATGTCAAAATTATTCAGATTTAAAATTTATGCCAACAAAAGACAACAATCTTAATCAAAATGAAAAAATAAAAATAGTTGTAACAAGTGACAAATATAGATTTGATGAAATAGAAAAAGAATATACAGTAACTGGATTATCAGAATATCTAAAAGATTTAAATAATTTAACATCAGAAATGATTACTAAAATACACAAATCAACTAAAGCAGAATTACAAGATATGGGAATAGTATTTCGTGGAAAATTAGTAAGTTTAGAACCATATAAATTTTATTTATATACAAATAATGATAAAAATAATATTTTATATGATGTATATAAAGCAAAAATAAAAACTGATTCAGGAAAAGTATTTGTAAAATATAAAGTAGTATATTATGAAGACTTTGCAATACTAAATACAGAAGAATTATTTACATATACTAGATCAAGTCAAGTAATTAATTCAGTTTTAGCAGGTGACCCAAAAACAACTTATGCTGGTTCTGCTGACTATGCTGGATATACTCCTGGATTTTTAAGTATAGATGATTTCAAAATAAAAATTAATAAAGAAAACGATGGAACATTTGTAATAAAAGAAAAATAAATTTACTAATAATAAAAGAATTAAGAAGTTAAAAAACAACTTCTTTTTTTATATAGGCTTAATGAAAAAAATGCTATTAGAATATGGAGGATTAAAAATGGCAAAGATATCATTATCACTAGAACAAATAAACACAATAATTACAAAAATTAATTCAGCAAGTGAACAAATATCAACAAGTTGGAATTCGATTAAGACAGACGATTTAACAAAGATAAGAAGTTCATGGGCTGAGAAAGATTGTGAATCATATATTGCAAAAGCAGAAGAAATGGATAACGATATGCAAAAAGCAATACAAGCATTAAAGTTATTATCAGCAACATATCTAAAAGCACAACAAAATATAGTAGCAATACAAGAAAGAATTACAGCAACCGTATCAGGTTTATGGGAGAAATAAGAAATGTCAGATGTATATGTTAACAGTGAAGAACTAAAACAAATAGCACAAAATATGAAAATGAAATCCAAATTTAACATGTAAAGGAACAAATCAAAATACTTCTTCAAGTATTGCAGACAGTGGAATACAAAATACCAACCTAGTAAGCAATGGCACTCAAAACAGTGGCCTAACAAGCAGAACACAAAGCGGTATAGGAAATGGTGGAGGAAGACCAACATTCTCAAATGGTGGAGTGCTAGGAAAAAATTCGTTTTCAACAAAATAAATATACAAAAAAATAAATTTGCACTTGAACTAAATTAATATTTATGATATATTAATATCGTCGGTGCAAAATGGCGATGTAGCTCAGTTGGCTAGAGCATCTGGTTCATACCCAGAGGGTCGAGGGTTCGAGTCCCCCCGTCGCTACCATAATTAAAAATTAAGCTCAGAAATTCTGAGCTTTTTTGTTTAAATTAAAATTGATATTTACTTTTTTATATGATAAAATTTTATATAGAATAGGTGAAGAATATGAATAAGTTTTTAATAACAATAATAGTACCAAATATAGAATACGAGTGTGATTTATTTATTCCAAATAATAAAAAGGTTGGAACAATAAAATCATCGATATTAGAATCACTAAAAACACTTACAAACGGTGTATTTAATAAAACAATAAACGATGTTAAATTTATTGATAAAGATTTAAAAGAAGAATATGACAACGATAAATTAATAAAAGATACTAAAATTAAAAATGGTACTAAATTAATTATTCTATAAGGAGGTAAAAATGAGAATATCAATAATAAGAAGTAGAATTATAGAAGATTTATTATTACCTCAAGTTATAGAAGGAACTTATTGGATAAAAGATTTTGATATAAATGGTAATAAATCAAATTTCATATCATTAGAAGCAGTAGAAGGTAAATGGAAAATAATTAATAATAATGAAAGTTACTGTATAGATGATATAGAAAATAAAATAGAAGATGTTTATCTTGAAACAAATAAATTTTATACAATTTATAATACAACAACAAAAAGTAAACTAAAATTTTATACAAGCGACATAGAATTTAAAAATGATTCATATATGATTAATAATTATTTAAAAGATAAAATAACTATAGGATCATTGGATTCAAATAAAATAATATATAAACATTTAGATGATGTGACAGCTACAATTGAACAAATTGAAAATAGTGTAGTATTAGTACTTAATACAACGGCAAAAACTTCAGTCTATATTAACAAATCAAGAGTGAATGATACTACTTTACTTTCAAATGGAGATATTATTTTCATAAATGGACTTAAAATAGTTTATTATGAAGAAATGGATAATGAAGTATTAAAATATTTATTTGTAGATAAAACTGCAATAGTGAATATGGAACAAAGAAATATCAAAACTGCTATAAATAAAGAATATGTTGAAGATGAGGAAGAAGTAGAATATCCTTTATTTGAAGAAAAAGACTATTTCAATAAAAAGCCAAGATTTGTAAGTGATATTAAACCACTTGATATTTCTATTGATAATCCACCATCTAAAATACAAGAAAATAAAATGCCATTATTACTTACAATTGGGCCAATGATAACAATGTCATTAACATCACTTTTAGTTGGATATACAGCACTAGATAATGTATTAAAAAAAGATACTACTTGGGCACAAGCAATGCCATCATTAATAATATGTTTTACAATGCTTGCTGGTGTAATAATTTGGCCAGTACTAACAAGAATGTATACTAAAAAAATGACAAAAAAACAAGAAGCAGAAAAAGCAGAAAAATATACTAAATATTTAGAAGAAAAAAGAAAAACAATAAATGATGCTAAAAGTGAACAAGAAAAAATATTATGTAATAAATATTTGAGTACCAAAGAATGTAGCGAAGTTATACTTAGAAATTACACTACATTATGGGAAAGAAGACCAGAAGATGAAGACTTTTTATCAGTTAACTTAGGTAGTGGAACTTACAAAATGTTTATAAATATGCCAATACCAGAAAAACATTTTCAAATGGAAGAAGATGATTTAGAAAAGAAAGTTACTGAACTATATGATGAAAAAAGAATGCTAGAAAATGTTCCAGTTGTATATTCATTCATCAAAAACTATGTAAGTGGATTTATTGGTGAAGATATAATAACTCACGAATATATAAAACAAATATTAATTCAATTATTAGCATTTCATAGTTACGACAATTTAAAAATAGTAGTCTTAACTGATGAAGAAAATGAACATTATTTTGAATTTTTAAAATGTTTACCACATTGTTTTTCAAATGATAAAAAAATGAGATTCTTTGCTACTAATAATAATGAATATAAAGAAGTATGTTATTTTTTAGATAGAATATATAATGAAAAACAAGAAAAAGTACAAGAAACTAAAAAAATAACAATAGATAAAACATATTTAATAATAACCAATAATTTCAAAAAGATCAGAGATTACTCTGTAATTAAAAAAATATTAGAAAATAAAGAATATTTTGGATTTAGTTTAATAATTGCTGATAATAAAATAACTAATTTGCCAAGTGAATGTAATTCATTTATAAAGTTATCTGTTGAAAAGGGTTCACTACAATATGCTAAAACAAGTGAACAAGATATGATAAGTTTTAATGTCAATCTAAAAGAAAAAATAGATTATGAAACTTGTTCTAAGATACTTGCTAATATGCCTATTGATATAGAAAATGAAGTAGATGGAAAAATACCAAATAAAATAGGTTTCTTAGAAATGTATGATGTTGGTAAAGTAGAACAATTAAACTCATCTATGAGATGGGAACAAAATAATCCTACTATTAATTTACAAGCACCAATAGGTATTGGAAAAAATGGGGAACAAATAATATTAGATGCTCATGAGAACTTTCATGGACCTCACGGATTAATTGCTGGTTCTACCGGTAGTGGTAAGTCAGAACTTATAATAACATTTATACTATCACTTGCCGTTAATTACAGTCCAGAAGAAGTACAATTTATACTTATAGATTATAAAGGTGGAGGACTAGCTGGAGCATTTGATAATAACAATATGAAGCTTCCACATATAGTAGGTACAATAACTAACTTAGACACAAATGATATGAATAGAAGTTTTGCATCAATACAAAGTGAACTTAAAAGAAGACAAGAGATATTTAATAAAACAAGAGAATTAACTGGTGAAAGCACTGTGGATATTTATAAATATCAAAGAATGTATAGAGAAAAAATAGTAACAGAACCAGTTTCACACTTATTCATTATTTGTGATGAGTTTGCAGAACTAAAAATGCAAAAATATGAATTTATGGAACAACTTATAAGTACAGCTAGAATCGGTAGAGGTCTTGGTATACACCTAATTTTAGCAACACAAAAGCCAAGTGGAATAGTTGACCCACAAATATGGAGTAATACAAGATTTAGAATTTGTATGAAAGTACAAGACAAAGTAGACTCAAATGAAATAATTAAATGTTCAGATGCAGCATTTTTAAGTACAGTAGGTAGATTCTATTTTCAAGTTGGTTATAATGAAATATTTGTACTTGGACAAGCAGCATGGGCAGGCACTAGATACTTACCATCTGACAAAGTTAAAAAAACAATTGATACAAATATAGAGTTTATTGATAATATTGGTAATATAATAAAAACATCAAATACAAAAACACAAAAATTCGTTGTATATGAACAATTAGGCGAAGAACTTACTAATATAATAAAATATTTAGACAAAACAGCTAAAGAAAAAAATATAGCTGCTAAACCATTATGGCTAGAAAGATTATCAAATAATATATTGGTAGATAACTTAATTAAAAAATATAACTATAATAAAGCAGGAAATATAATAAACTTAGTGATAGGTGAATATGATATACCAAGTAATCAAGAACAAAGATTACTTTCATTAAATCTATCAGAAAGTGGAAATACTGTTATATATGGTGTTACTGGTAGCGGTAAAGAAAACTTCTTAACAACATTACTATATTCTTCAATGTTATATTATAGTCCAAAAGAAATTAACTATTATATTATTGATTTCGGTTCAGCATCACTTAGAATATTTGAAGAGTGTAATATGATTGGTGACATTGTTAATAATGAAGATGCAGATAAAATAGAAAATCTATTTAAATTATTAGAATCATCAATAGAACAAAGAAAGAAATTATTTTATCAATACAATGGAGATTATTTAACATACATAAAAAATACTAATAATTTAATACCTGCAATTGTTGTAATAATAAATAATTTTGAGTTATATGATGAATCATATGAAAAATATAATGAAAGATTAATAATGTTAACAAGAGAATGTAATAAGTATGGAATTTACTTTATTGTTACTTCTAACACACCAAACGGATTGAAAAGTAAATTAAAACAAAACTTTGGACAAATATATTCCCTACAACAGAATAAAGAAGAAGATTATAACACAATATTTAGTACAAATAAAAAAGTTTATCCAACAAACATATTTGGTAGAGGAATAATAAAAGAAGATAACATTTATGAATTCCAAACAGCTTTTGCATCTGATATAGATAATATTAATAACTTTATAAAAGAAAAAATATCAGTATACAATACACAATATCCAGAAACAGCTTCAAAAATTCCAGTATTACCAGATGTAATAAATTACAAAGATTTAGATTTAAGTTCATTAAAACAAACTGAATATCCAATAGGTCTAAATAAAGATACATTAAGAATCAGTAAAATAGATTTCAATAAAAACTATATTACATTAATAACTGGTCAAGATATTACAATATATACAAAATTCATAAATAATTTAATATATCAATTCTTGAAAAATAATTTATATACAATAACTATTAATTCAGAAAATATAGATATAGATGAAAATATAATTAATAGTAGTGATTATAATGATAAAAGATTTGATGATATATATTTAAAAATTAAAAATTATATAAATGAATGTGTAGAAACATATGAAAATAATAATTATGATAGAAACATATTTGATAAATCAAAAAGACTAGTTTGTGTTATATTAGGTTTCTCAAATTTTAAATCAAAATTAAGTGATGAGAATAGTAAAGAACTTGATAAACTAATTATCAAAGCAAAAGAATTAGAAGTAATAGACTTCATTTTAATAGACTCATCAAGCAATTTAAAACAATTAGAATTTGAAAGTTGGTTTAAAAAATCAGTTAACACAAATAATGGAATTTGGCTAGGAAATGGTATAGCTACACAATATAACTTTAGAATTAATAATAAATTAGATGAATTTACAAAAGAAATACCAATAAATTATTGTTATGTTATTAGAAATGGACAAGCTGAATTTGTAAAATACATTGATAATATCGATTAAGAACTTCATTAGAAGTTCTTTTAATATAGACTAAAAATAAAAAATATTGTAAAATTAATTATAGAGTATAGAAAGGAATATCATTATGAAGATAGATACAGAAACATTAACAGTAGCAGTATCTCTTTTAGAAAGTCATACACATACAATAAATTTAGCTAACATTGATATTAATGATGCATGTAATAATTTTATAGGAATGGGTGAATATATAGAAGAGTTGCAAAGACATTATAAAGAATATGAAGCAATCATTTTAAAAACAATAAATAGATTAAAACAAATGTCATATTTTATTAATAATGAAGTAATAAAACAATATCAAAATGTAGAAAATGAATTAACAAAAAACTTTACTGATATAACTAATTCAATAATAGAAATTGAAGAATGAATATAGACATAATCAAAAAAAAATAGTAAAATATTATTAAGATATGGAGGAATAGAAATGGCAAAAATATCATTATCATTAGAACAAATTAATACAATAATAACAAAAATTAATTCAGCAAGTGAACAAATATCAACAAG
>JALFKQ010000002.1 GCA_022774645.1 Mycoplasmatota bacterium
TTTCCTAAAATATCAAGATATCTATCTGTATCAATTCTTGATTTTACTCTCGCATCAAGTTCATATGATAAACAATCATAATTTTTATCATAATATCTTAATTCAAAAGTATAGGATATTAATAAGTCCATCAAAATTTCAATGTCATTATAGTCTAATCTTTTAAACCCTACTATTTTATTATCTTGATATAAATGTCTAAGTTCGTGAAACACAGTTAATAAAACATCTTTATAATCTACTTTTCCATTTCTCAATATTTTTTTGTAAACCACAGGTGATACATAAATTACTTTATCTTCATAACTTCCTTTAGTCCTACTTGATTCCTTTAAAACCTTAAAGTAACAATGAGTATCATTAGTATGAGCAAAGTTTTTTATTATACTATTTATTACTGATTTTAATGTTTCTCTACCCATTAATATATTTTTATCTACGGTTTCTCTAAAATATAAATCTATATATCTTTGAGGAACAGGGTATACTGCATAATTAATTATTTCTGTTAATCTATCATATTCTTCCTTTGGTAGTTCTTCTTGTTCTAAGTATTTATCAAATGTTCCAAGTTCTTGATACATTTTTTCCTTTAAATTAAATTCACTAAAGAAATCATTTATTTGTTTTACTTGATTTAATAATATTTCTTCAGCTGCTTTTTCTTCTTTATCATTTTCATCAAATCCAACTTCAACTTTTAAAAGAATTATTGCTTCTTTATATGCATTTAACACTTTAATTATTTCTTTTTCTTTATCTGTTCCGATTACATACTTTTTATATATTTTGATTATATTACTAATAAAATATTCTTCGTTAATCATTTTACTAGATCTAATTGCTCTTTTTAATTCTCTAGAGACAAATGAAAAAAAGCATGATAAAATTTCGTTAAGATTTGCATTTCTAAAATGACTTTTATTATTATCATAATCTAATAATTTATTAGTTTCATTTTCTTTAACGCATATGTTATAAACATCTTTTTCACGAATTCTTATCATACTTACCCCTGAGTGCTACATATTATAACACTTATTTTGATTTATTGCTATTCTTTTTAAATTTTTTAAAATGTTTTTTATAATTTTTAACATATTCTTTTAAATCCATTGATGGTTTAATTGGAAAAATAAATGAATGTTTTTCTTTAATTGATTGTTGATGTTCTTTAACAGTTCTTTTAAATTCTTCATATCTTAATATTGCTCCACTTTCTTTAGCATATACTCTTACCTTAGATAATAATTTAGTTGAATAAACATAATCAATTATAAATGTTGCTGTAAACATACCAAGAATATATGAAAATATTAAATGATTATTAAACCATAATATTTTTTCTAATATAAATTCTGATAAAAAATAATAATAGGCTGCACTTATCATTGTCCATATAAATGAAAATAATGGGCATATTATTCCTTTGTAGTTTCCCCAGTTATCACTATAATCCCATAATTTAACAGGCTTATTTACAAATGATAAACCTCCTATAAATTCTATTAATGTCATTGCAGCACCCATTAATAATATAACTAGTATACTTGGTAAACTCATTTCATAAAATGTCAAATATATTACAGTTAAAGTACATAAACCAAAACCATAAATTGGTAAATAAGGCCCAACTAAAAATCCTGGGTTTACCCAATAACCGTGAGCTAATCTCCTATAAAATAATTCTAATATCCATCCAAAAGTACATCCAATAAAAAATAGAAATACAATATCCAAAAATATTATCATCTAGTCACCACTTTCTAATATTTATTATTATATCATATTTCTATATTTATTTATTAATTATTATTACATATATATTTTAATTTTTATGTATAATTATTTAGTTATTTTTGTTAATGACTTAAAATCTATATCGTGATATGCAACTTTATAGAAATCATAAGTTGTCTTATCTTTTGTAGTATTCTTTACAGTGACTTTGTTATTTCCTTTGTAATACCAGAATCCACCAACATTATAAATTTTATTTTCATCCCATCCAAGTGACACTAATAGGTTCTTAGTCATGCCTGCATAGCCTCCGCCACCACACATTAAGAAAATATTTTTATCTTTTGGAAATAAATATTCTAATATTTCAATTGATTCTTCATAGTTTGCTGTATACTTTCCATCTTTCTCGGTAAAAAGAGTTTCTCCTTCATAAGTTTTTCCTACTTCTTCTGGAAGACCAGTAACATTAACTAAATATGGATAAGGCACTACTTCAAATCCTTTTACAAATCCTGATAGATATGCATCTCCACCTATTGCTTCATAATTTCCTGGGTCTTTAAGCATACGCATATCTCTATAAACTGAATCATTTCTTTCTAAATAATTATCTATTGTATCCTCATATATATTTTTATCTATACCAAATTGAGTTCCTCTCACTCCTTCTGATAATTCTGGTTTTGGTAGAATATTGTCATCATATTTTGAATTAAATATAAAATAACTAATTAAGCCTCCTACCAAAAAACATATTACTAAAGATATTATTAGTTTTGCATTCTTTTTCATATAAACTCCTTTCGTAATTCAATAATATAATATATTAAATCTGATGTGTATAATCTTCTGGTTGAATTACTAAAATAAGGGTTGAGTTTATTTTAATTCTTTAAATACTTTTGCTAAATTATCATTTATCACAAGAGTGGCTAAACCATCATACTGAGTTTTATCATTATTAATTATAACTAAGTTTCTTCCTTTAAAATGTGATACCAAACTAGCAGCTGGTTCAACTGTTAATGAAGTTCCTGCTACAATTAACAAATCGCACTTGCTTATATATTCTTTTGCTTTAATAAAATCATCAGGTAGCATTTCTCCATATAAAACAACAGCTGGTTTAATAAGCCCACCACATTCACATCTTGGTATACCTTCATTATGAAATACAAATTCTGCTGTATATTCTTTGTGACATTTTATACAATAATTTTTATAAATTGTTCCATGAAGTTCTAGTACATTTTTACTTCCTGCTTTTTGATGTAATCCATCTATATTTTGTGTAATTATTGCTTTTAGTTTTTTACTTTTCTCTAATTTAGTTAAGTATTTATGTATTACATTAGGTTTAACATTTAAAGCATTCATATTTTCTTTATAATATTTATAGAATTCTTTTGTAAAACTATAAAAGCATGATGAACTTAACATAAATTCTGGAGTAACATTTAATGCATTATTTTTATTACTGTATAAACCATCTTTACTCCTAAAATCTTTTAATCCGCTTGCAGTTGAAACACCTGCTCCTCCAAAAAATACAATATTATCTGATTCATTAATTAATTCTTGTAATTCTTCTATTTTCTTTTTCATTATAATCACTTCCATTTTATATTTATATATATTCCTTTTATTATTATATAATTTTATTTAAGTTTTTTAACAATTTATCAACAAAAAAGAGCATATTTTGATGCTCTATACACTAAATCTCTTTATTTCTACAATATTCTAAGAAGTTTCCCGATGTTCCGCCTATATATCTGCCAGAATAAATATTGTATCTTTGACTATTTATTGATTCGTTGCAAAATTTATTTTTACCAGAGTATTTCACATATCTTATATTATTGTAGGCAAATGTTTCATAGCCCATTTCTTGTAGTTTATTAGGTAATTCTACATATGATAAATTATTATATGCAAATGTATGATCACCAATATATTTTAAATTAATCGGCAATCTTACACTTATAATATTTTTATATGCAAATGCATCAGATGATATATATGTTATATTTTTACCATTATACTTGTCTGGTATATAAACTTTAGCTGGACAAGATTTTGCATCAGGAGAATTATCTTCTGTGTCATAGTAATCTGTTATTGCATATTCTCCAGTAGAATTATTGTAGGCAAATGCAAAACAACTTGCTGGTGTATCATCATATACATTTATTGTTCTTTTTAATATTTTTATTTCTTTATCTGTATTTACAACATAGTTATATACAAATTCTCCCTCTTTTTCTCTAAGATTTGTGTAACTATAAAAATCTTTTTCACCTGTCAACTTTTCTTCACTGTTTTTAATTCCTGCATCGACATAATTTTTAACATCATTTATATGAATATCTACAGCACTACCACCTATTAATTGTAAGCCATTTTTACTAGCTTCTCTTTCTATTGTTAGACCTTCATATTTTTCTCCATATATTGTTCCAATTATTAGATATACCTTTTCTGGATTTTCTATGGTAAATTCATATCCAGGCTGTACAATACTCGGTCTATAATTTGTAGGGCCATCATCTTTACTATTATATAATTGTTTTAATTCAGATTCAGTTATTATAATTCCCATTTTGAAATCCGAATTTATTACTTTGTATGTTCCTAACATTTTATTTGTAAAGTTAAGTTCAAATATTAATTCATTATTTTTTACTTCTTCTGTTTCGCCATCATAAGTCACACTTAACAGTTTCTTTTGTGTTAGCATTCCTTCTTCAATAATATGGTTATTTTTCATTTCATCGATTTCAGATTTCATAAGATCTATTCTGGCTTGTACATTTTCTTTTTCTTCCTCTGGAACACCAGCAAAAGGGTCTTCTCCTGTAATTTCTATAAGTTTATTAAAAATCTCTTGACCAGAAAGTGCTTTATAAAACGGGTTCATAGAATTATCTTTTATTAATGACTCATTTATTATATCTTGTTTTGGTATTTTTATTTCATTTAATTCACTAAGATCAATAATAGTTCCTGACTTTGGATCTTCAGTTACATCAACCGCTAAAAGATTACTATACTCACCATCTCCTAGGGCACTTATTGATATACCGTCATCTAATGTTCCTGTGCAATCTTTATATTTTTGGTCATCTAAGTACTTATTACAGTCAAATGTAATACCTGTTTCATCTAGAACTTCTAAGTTTGAACTTTTTACCATTCCTCTAACTTGAGACATAAATGTCTCTCTTTGTGCATTTTTAAATATTTGCATTATTTTTGGAGCAATAATTATTATCAAAATACTTATTATTGCTATTATTGCAAGTAACTCTACTAAAGTAAAACCTTTTTCACTCTTTTTCATAACATACCTCTGACACTTACTCTATTATCTTCAGTATAACATATATTTTTAAAAAAATATAGATTAAAAGTGTTGATGAATTTTAATTTTTTTCTTAAATTTTAATACTTCATAATACTTATTGCATAAATCTAATAAATAGTCTTTTCTTTTAATGTCTTTTAACCATTTATTATTTATTTCATTGTAGTAACTACCACTTATTCCTCCGACTAATGCTCCAATAGTGTCTACATCATCACCTAGATTTATTGCTTCAATAATACTTTCATTATAATTATTACTATTCATAAAACACCATATAACTGCTTCTAAAGTATTTACTACATAACCAGAACTATTTATATTATCTATATCTAATAGACTAATGTCATTATCTAATACTTTACTATAAGCATTTATAGTTTCTTTATCAAAATATTTATTGTAATTATACTCTCTTATACTTTTATAAATATCTTTCTTTTCTTTGCCATTTAATATTCCTATTACAAATAGTACATAGATATAACAACCTAATATACTAATACTATGTTTATGGGTCATTGAACTAATATCTTTAACTAGTTTATATATTTTTTCTTCTGTTAATTTCTTATAATAACAATAATATGTGATTGGTAATATTCTCATTAAACTTCCATTTCCATTGTCTTTTATATCATCTATACCACACATTAAAGGATTTTTGTATATTTCGAATTCTTCTCTATAATAATAATTTCTAAGTGCTCTTAGTGTTGTTCTACCTATTCCAAATGTTTTATTATTAGATGTAAACTTTCCTTTTTCAACCCATAATATAAAATTATTCATTATTTTTTCATAATTTATATTGCCTTTATTATCTATAATCGATTCTATAGTTGCTACAACCATACTACTATCATCAGACCAACTTCCTTTTGGCATATGATGAGTACCATATTCTAGCATATCAACTACTTTTTCCGTTCTTCTTTTTGTAAATTCTAATGGGACACCCATAGCATCCCCTATAATAAATCCTAATATTCCATTCTTTAGTCTGTTATAATCTGACATTTTATCACCTGATTATATTATATAATAAAGTTAATATTATTTTGACTATTGAATCTATTTTTTTATATTAAAAAATAAAACATGGAAATATTAATTCCATGTAATATATATACTTGCTCTAACATAGAGCTAAATTACTTTTGGCACCTAAAGTATCCATATGTTTGACTAGGTATCACATAAAAAGGAATTCAATTCCACACTCAATATAGCACATTTTTATAAAAAGTCAAAACCTAAAATTCTCAAAATCATAAGAATTTGAATAATTTGAATGCAATAATGATTATTATAATTACAATTTCACTATATTCTCGTTTAATCTATTTTCCTATTTCTTTCTATAGGTTTTCCTCTACTTATTTTAGTATTATTCTTTTTATTGTAATCCCTTATCATTTGTTTCTCTTCAAAATAAGTAATCCATTTACCTTTAGAATTCTTATCTCTTTTAATTCTTTCATCTTCTTCAATTAACTTTTTAGTATTATAATTTTTAATCATATTTTCTCCTTAAAATGGTGATTCAGATTCTTTTACTTCTTTACATACTATTTTTTTGTTTTCATAAGTATAGCAATTGTATTTATATTCCATAATATAATCAAAATTAAAAGAAAGCATTTTTGTGAAATTAAAATATTTTTTTTTAATTACAATTATAACTACATTTTTTTCAATATTAAAAATACCTTCTAATATATCTTTTTCTAAAAAAGAGCAATGAGATTTGAATGCCTCATTTTCATATTCTCCACACTCATCAACAACAATCTTATTTTCATTTGAATAATTAATAAAAAAATGCTTCATCTGAAATTTTATCAATATAATTTATTATTCTTTTTTTACTTTTTAAAAATCCTTTAATTATCCACATTCTTCCATCTTCATTATACAAAATCATTTCCTCCTTAAAATGGTAATTCATCATCACTAAGTAATACTTCTTCATCTTCATCTTTATTTTTATTCTTTTCACTATATTTTTCTAAAAAATCTTCTAAATCTAATTCTGCAGATATAATCTTAAAAATATGTTCAGGTAAATAAGCTTTTAAATTTAAATACATACTATAATGTATTTCTCTAATTTTAAAAACTTCAAGTATAAAATCTATATCATTTTTTAAGTCATCCTTAAGAAACTCAATTGAACGATAATCTTTTTTTAATGCTTCTTTTGCTATTTGTTTATAATTATTTATGTTCTTATCAATATATTCTAATATAGGTAACCAGTTTCCATATTTTTCAACAAGTGATAACATAAATTTACTATTTGATTTAAGTTTTTCTCCCATATACAATAATGTATAAACAGAATGAAAAGAATCATAATTTTCTTCATTCCAATTGCATTTCTCTTCATATAAATAATCAAAAATCTTCATAACAAATTCTTCATCATTTTTTAATCTTTCACTTGCATGCTCTAAACAATATCCATAAGTGCTTGCTAAAAACATAACTTCTTCATCATCTTTAAGTCTGTCACTAATACATTGTGTTACTCCTGGATCAAATTCTATTGCTTTTAAAGCAGTTTTTTTATCATCTCTTAATATTTCTAATCCATCATATAAAAGTGCTGAACCATTTATATCAACAATTTGCTTTAAAAACTCCTTGTCTTTTTTTAAGTCATCTCCAATATACTTTATTAACTTTAAATTAGAACCATTATCATCAAATATTGATTTTAAAACTATTTCTTTATCATTTTTAAATTTAGCATTTAATACTCTAATTATGTTTGGATTTTTTTCTATTAATTCTAAGATAAAATTTCTATCATTTTTAATTCTTTCGCTTGCATATTCAAATTCTTCACAATTTATAGTTGCTAATCTCAAAACTATTTCTTCATCATCTCTTATTTCATCATTACAATGTTTTAAAAAAACAACATTTAAATTATTTATTCTATTTACTATTTTTAAAATATTATTTCTATTACTTTTTATTTTATCTCCTGCAAAGAAAAATGCATTATTATCTGTATTGATAGCTTCACATACTATATCAATATCATTTCTTAATTTTTCACTTGCATATTTTAAAGCATAACCTCTTTCCTTTACAGCAGTTAAAACAATTTCTTTATTATTCTTATATTTATCATCTAAAATACAAAGTACACTTCCACCATATTCAGATATACCCATTAAATATGGAATATCCTTCTTTAATAAATCTTTATATTCTCTATTTTTATAATTGTTAAAATAAGCATTATAATATAAATATCTATTATCATTTTTAAATGTTTCAAAAATAAAATCATCTAAAATATCAGTATATAATATATCCCCTATTTTATATACATCATATACCATTACTTTTTCAAAATATGCTCTTTGAAGAAATTCTAATATAAAAAATTTATTATTACGAAGTCTAGAAATCTCATAACTATCCCAAACCAGCACATCATCATGATAAAAATCATATATATTATCATCAACATTATTATCTAAATAATTAAAATATTTCAATATGAAATCTTTCTCATCTAATGAATTGTTCTTAATAAATTTTATTTCCATATTTGGATCATAAATATGATTATGATGTAGATAATGACAAGCAAATCTAAAATCCAATTTTCCTATATATTCATCAGTCCATAAATCAAATAAACAATTATTTAGAACAAAATTATTTAAAACAGGTTTATTAAATTTAATTTTTTCAGATTCATTTATTATTTCATTATTCTCATAATCAACTATACCATTTTTATAAATATTAAATTTATCAAACTTACTTGGAATAACAAAACTAAGTAATGGACAATATTTAATGATTGATAATATTTTATCTTCAACCAAACCTTCTTTTTTATCAAAAAGACTAACATATATTTTATCTAAAACTTCATCACTATTAAACTTATTATTTTCATATATATGTGCTATCGCAATACATTTTAAAAACTTTCCATATTTATCTTCTTTAATACTATTAATTATTTCATCTAATAATCTAAAATAAATGGTTTTTATATTTATAATGCTATCTTTTATATCTTTATAATAATCATAATAATCTATTTTTTTAGAATCAGTCCAATAATAAGCACATTCATGAAAATAATAAAACAATATTGTTAAAAAGTCTTTTTCTTTATTATTAAAATATAATGTTGGATTTAAAATATCATAATTTAATAATTCATTATTAATATTATTATTTACAATAGCATTCCATTTAGTTCTAACAGATATTTGCTTATGATTATCTTTAATTAAATTAGTATATTTACTAATCTCTTTAGCTAAATTATATCCTTCTATACTAGATTCTTTCAAATGATTATTTAAATCATTTATATTCTTATTAAATGATCCATGTATTATTTCATTCCTAATACTAGTCCATTTCTTTAATCTTTTAAAATAATTAGATAGTTTACCTATTCCAATATTAGAATCAATCATTCTATAACAATCATTTATATATGGTGATATATCTTTATTCTTTTTATTAAATAGTTTAATTAAATTTATTTTAGTACTAATATTTTTAATTTTATATAATTTATTTTTATCAGATTCACTTTTATATCCTAATAATGGTCTTATTATTCTATCAATATAATCATTTGGTAATATTGAATCATTATATCTATTTATTACATATAAATGGTGTAACATTGAAAGTAATCTATCTTCAATCATTGCATATGAATACAAAAGTACTGTTTCATACTCTTTATTCTCTAGAGCTAATTTACATTTTTTATTCAACTCTTTATATGTTAGTTCTTTATCTTTATTATTGATTACTTTCTTTATCATTCATACTCCTTAAAATGGTAAATCATCTTCCTCAAATGGCATTTCATTAGAATCTTCGTAGTCTAATATAACCTCTTCATATTTTGGTTTATCTATTAATGTATTTATTTTTCTATTAGCTGCAATTATACTTATCTTTATTTTTATTTTGTGATACATCCAAACTGACATAATACAACTCCTTAAATATAAAGTCATTTTTTATAATTATAGTATATCATACCAAATAAAAAAGATGAACAAATTTCTTATTTATTTTTTATTAAAGGTTGTGTTTGTTCATCCATAATTATTATTCAAATAAACTTATTTGTTCTACTTTTTTATCATCTTGATAATCATCTTCCCAAAATAAATTTGATTCTTTAAGATTCTTTTTTAGTTCTCTCAGATATTTCTTTCTCATTTTCTTCCCTCCTGCTGCATTCACTTGATATTTTGAATGCACAAATAAAAAAAACATTAGTAATAATACAAATGCTACAATTAATAAAACTATAAATGTTTTCATTTTTCCTCCAAATAAAAAGTGCTATATAAGCACTTATTCTTTATAATAACTTTCAAATTACTATTATAATTTTTTATCATATTTTCTCCTTAAAATAGTAATTCATCATCAAATAACGTTAACTGTTCTTTTCCATTTTCTTCTGTTTTTTCTTTCCTAATAGTCTTTTTTTCTCTCTTAGGTTTATAAATATCAATTAATCTTTTACTAGCAAATTGATATACTTTAGGATTTATTTTCATTAATTCTATTAATAAATTTTCATCATCTCTTAAGTCATTCGAAGCATATTTTAAAAAATATGGTTTTACTTTTACTGCTTCAATTAGTATTTCTTTATCACATTTGAGTTTATTAGAAATATTATTATAATCATAGTTATAATGACTAATTAAAGAAATAATTATATCTTTATCTTCACTATATTTATCTAATATTATTTGTATTATTTCATTTGCTTCTACAAGCTCATCTATATAATATTCTTTTTTTGAATTATTAAGTATTGTTAAAAGTAAACTCTTATTATTAATAATATCATCTATATCAAAACCATCAAAATCAAGATCTTCTAAATCTAATAAATCCATATTTTTAATGCAATCATAAAGTAATTCTTTATTATTTACTATTTTATTAATTATTTCTTTTTCTAATAAAGTAATTACTTGAAAATCTTTTTTTACTAATTCTACAATATCTTCTTCAGTTAAATATTCTTTATATTTTTTATAATACTTATCAACATTCAAGTTACTTATATTTTTTATATTTTTTCTTATTTCATTTTCATTGTCTATAATAGTAAAATACTTCAAATCCGATTTATCTATTATTTCATCAAATATAAATGTGTCTAATGGATTTTCTATCCTTAATACTTTTATTTTTCCATCTATCATATAAACTATCATAGAATATTTATCATAATCATCTATTCCAGCATCATCTAGATTTTCATCCTCTTCAATTATTATAATATTAGAATCGTACTCAAATAATTTTTCAAATAGAAAATCTTTATCTATTTCAAGATGTGTACCTTCCCCATGTTCTCTTTCATAAATACCAAAGATAGATAAAGTTTTATCTTCTTCATTTATTTTAACCACTCTATCTTCTATATTATAACCATATTCTTCATTTTCATATTTTTTATTGATTATATCTTGATCACTAATATATTCAAATTCATTATAATCAGCCCAAAAATAATGAAGAATATCATTCAATATACCTTTTAAATCCTTAAGATTATTTTTATTATACTTAATGGTATATGTTTCTGTATTTTTGATATATACTCCCATAATTTTCCCTTTCTTAATAAATGTTTTATTTCTAATATTATAACATGCAAATAAAAAGGATGAACAATTTTTCTTATTTATTTTTATTAAAAGGTTGTGTTTGTTCATCCATAATTATTATTCAAATAAACTTATTTGTTCTACTTTTTTATCATCTTGATAATCATCTTCCAAATTGTTTGATTCTTTTCTTAAATAATCTAAAAAATCTTCTACATTTGATTCATTAACAATTATACTTTCTTGTTTCTTTTTTAATTTGTATTGTTCATCAAAATATGTATATTCTTTATTACAAATAATTACATCTGTTCTTCTATTAAATAACCTGCTTAGATATTTATACCAAGGAATGTTATAATCTATAAAATAATAACAATTTTTTTAATTCTAAAAGATTTATTACTAGTTATAACAATTAAAAATATATTTACAGAATCTATTAAATCTTTTACATATTTTATATCAAACCATTTTTCATCATCTGTTAAGAAATAAATATTTTTTGGTTCTTCTACTATATCAAACAAATAATTCTTTATATCATGTATTGAGTATTCATCTATTGTTTTTACTATATAAGGCTTAAAAGCTAATTTATAATTTTTATATTCAGTCACAATTATCACCTATTGTTTAATATACCATCAGATGCATAAAAACAATAATCTGAATAATCATTTTCTGCAGCTTTAATTAATAATTCTTTTAATTCATCATAATTATTTGACTTTTTAACATTATATTCTATATCTTTAATCTTTACATAATCATTTGTAAATTCATTTAAAAAGCTTTTTGAATTAATTAAATCGTAATTAGTTAATATATGTAATTCTAAATCACCATAACAAGTATAATAATACTCTATGTTATCTTCTAAAAAACTAAGCGCATTATCCACAAAATCACGAATTTCACCTTCATCATCAAAATCGGCAAATTCTTCATCATCCATTTCATCTGTTGACATATTATTCATAAGACTTACTAAAAAAACAAAATCAATATAAATTTTAGTTAAATATTATTTCACCTCGACTATTATTTTATTATACTTTATATTTTAATTCTATTTTATAAAAAATTCATTACAATAATCTTCTATTAATTTTATTTCATCTGTATTCAATGAGTATATATTATATACTAAATCATTTAATAAATTAAAATCAAATTCATTATAATTATCATTTAAAGAATTTACAACTTTAATAATTTCATTTTTAGCCATATTGTCAATAATAATTGGTAATTTTTTTATTTGCTCAGTGTTTATACTATAAAATCCACCTTCTAAAGATGATGAATTATAATATAATCTATAATAGAATGTCATCAATATCAGTGTTCTTTGGATATGTTTTATTAAATAATTTATACAAACTATTCTCTTGTAGGACATAGTTTTCTAATGAATCCCATAGATCTAAGTATTTTTGAACTTCCTTCTTGCAAGGAGTAGGTATAATAATATTTTTCATAATTATACCTACTTTATGAAGTTTTCTATAGGTTCCCAAACATTATTATTTGTCACATCTTCATCCCATATGGTATTAGATAAATATATCTGAGATCCTACTGCTCTAATAAATCCCCATTTTACATTCGGATGTCTTTCTCCATATTCTTTTAATGCCTCAAATTTATTTTTAGCATATTTATCAATATTATTGGAATTTCCATCGGCATTTAATCCACCTTTAGCTTCTATAATCCATACATCCCCATTTTGAAGTTGAACTATATAATCAGGATAAAAATTATTTCTTCTAAAAGCAATTCGATAAACTATACTAAAATATAAATCTCCTTTATCCCCATTTTTATATATCCATTTTACATCGCTACTTGTTTCACACCAATTCTCAAATGAAACCTCAGTATATGTTCTATTTGGGGCAATTAATATGTTATTGCCATATTCAGTAAATGCGTTTTTTAACATATCTTTATTCTTTTTTATTCTTCTATGCTCTTTATAATATTGTTCAGATGGAATAAACCATTCACTTTTTAATATATCAGTTTCCTTTATTTCACCAATTTGATCTTGGCTTATTTCACTGAATAATTCAACTAGTTTGTCTCTATTATTTATTAAAAATGCATTAAATTCTCTTAAAGACATATTTTTTAATAATTTATTTTCATGTTCAAAATCTTTTTCAGATTGAGATAATAATGACATTCTATTATCCTCTGGACCAAATAATATTTTTAAAGCATTATTTGAAGTAGGCTCATCTACACCAATTGCACTAGCTATTTTTCTTTTTGCATCTCTGATAATAAAACCATCATCATGGTTGCTTATTTCATGTTCTCCACCAAATATTTTATTTAAAGATAACATATCGTGAGTTGTCCTAGCCACACCTTCAATTGCCTCTGTTTTTAATTTTGTACTAAATATATAACCTTTTGTTTTACTTAATTCTTCTCTATCAATCTCATTATCTGAATTTAAATCACATTCCTTAAGCATTTGTTTTCTAACAATTTCAACGACTGCTTTTGGATTTGTAGCATAATGATCACTACCATTTAAATATTCTTTTTCTAAAGTAAACGATGGGGCATTATATTTTCTTTTGTATGTTTTTGTATAAAAACTATCCGTTAAACTATTAGTTAAACCTTCTTTAAATTCACTATCTAAAGTATATAAATAACAATTATCAAGGATTTCGTTTCCATAGTGTTTTCTCTCAGGCATTCTTCTTATTCTTCCTACAGTCTGAATATTAAATGCCTCTGTTCCACCTTCACGAAGCTTTACAAGAATTTTTGCTCTAGGGCAATCCCATCCTGTTGCGATGGCCTGCTTAAATAATAGGAAAGCATATTGACCATCAATCTTTTTAATTTCTTCAACATTATCATGTGCTTCTCCACTAAACCATGATGTTACAAGACCAGAGTTTTCACCATATCCCATAGAAGCAAGTTCGTTTTTAATTCTTGAAATCCATTCATCATTTCCATTAGGAAATTGAATCAATACCAAAGGCCTAATATCTAATCCAAGTTTTTTGTATTCATTAAGAATTTGTTGTCTTTTTTCATCAGCTAAATGTAACAAAAGTAAATCATCATCCATATTGTCATTTTCTTCAATAGTTTGAGAAACACCTTCATTTATTGAAATTCCTTCTGCAATTAAACCAGAAGCTATTACTTCATCATCTGAAACAATTTCATTATAACTAGCTTGAGTAACAGGAGTAGCTGAAATTCTAAGAACATGTTTAGGTTGAATGTTAGCGACATACTCATTTGCAGTATTTCTATATTTATGTTCCTCATCAATTATCATAAAAATATCTATATTACTATTGTGGCATGATAATACTTTTGACATCAAATCATTGTATTCACTTTCCCTAAGAACAATGTTTGAAGCACGATTAATTTTATCCCAATTGATGAAATACACATTCCCCCTAGGATCAGATTCATTTATAAAAGAATAAACATCTCCAAAAGGGATTCCCTCTGTAACATCAGAAAAGCTTTCTTGAGATTGTTTTTCTAAACCACCAGCACCAGGACATAACCACAAAAATACAGTATTTGGATTTTCATCCAAGTAATCATCTATAAATTTACAAGCAATAACTGTCTTACCAGATCCTGTTGGAGCATATAATACAATTTCATCATGTTCTGCACATTTTTTTAAAAGCATATCTTCATGTAATTCTTGAAAATCTTTTAATTCAATTTTAAACATTATTCAGCAACCTCCTTTAATTCTTGACCAAAGTATTCTTTAGGTATGTATTTAAAATTTTTATTTTTTAATAAACTGATTTCATTAGAATCAAAAATAATATTTTGATTTACCCAAATATTTTTTATCTTTTTGTAATTTTCTTCATCAAGAATATATTTATCATAATCATCTTTGTTAAATATTATTACATTACTAGAATTATCTACTTCAATTGAATTTTCCAATTCTATCATTTCTTTAATATGTAACAATAACACATTACTAAGAAGGTATTCTTCTGGTTTCCTTGGAGTCCAATCACATTTGAAATATTTAACATTTGAAACAAAACCATCTTTCAATTTGATGTTAGACAGATTAGGATATAATTGTATTTTTGTCTTTTTATAAACTTTAGTATTTAGTTTTTTACCAGAAGTTTTTGAAACAACTGCTGATTCTTCATCTAATTGATAATCTTCAATTTCAACACCATAGTCTCCATCCAAAGGATGATTTTTTACATCAACTCCTTCAATGGAACATTTTGTTCTAGGCCATGTTACACTTTGAGCAATACCAAGTTTTTCCCACTCTGGATCACCTTTTTTATATCCTTTTTCTTTTAACCTGTTTTCTTCTAAATATGAAATTTCATTGTTCGTTACCATTATTGATGTTCTATTTCCACCATCTTCTGCATTCATTAAATTAACAGCATGAAGAGTAGTACCTGATCCAGCAAAGAAATCCAAAACTAATGCATTTGGCTTATTAGCAAGAAATATTCCTAAGCAGTCTTTAACAGCATACAAAGATTTAGGATAATCAAATTTGGCATCTCCAAATATTTTATTTAATAAATCGGTTCCGTATGAAGTAGCATTATGAGATTTTTTATTCCAAGCAGTTGTAGGCACTTTAGCTCTTCCTTCAGTATAGTAACCAATAACTCCACCATTATCATCATAACCTTCAACAATTACTTTACCTGATTGTATGTCTTTAATAACACCACCTGTTAAATATTGAATTGAATATTGCTGTGGGGCATCAGGAAAGTATTTTCCAACTTTTAAATATCCGTTTTTTAGCCTTTTTAATGCTTCTTCTCTTGTTGCACCCCAATTCATTTCAATACCATTATCTCTTACAGGAAAGACAGTTGAACATCCTGGAATTTGTTTAACAGAAAACCTATCAACATCCTCCATAATTGGTTCTCCAATTTCAACAATTTTATGAGTTTTATTATCAACATATATTGGATAAAATTGATTAGGACCACATGCTCCAACACCATGTTTTCCTCTTCCGTTAGCAAGCGAATGTCTTCTGAAAGTTTCCCAAGCTAATGGAGTTTTAACTATATCTCTAACCTCAGGCAAAACTGGAGCATCACCAATTTGAATAAAGAAAATATATTCATCTATTCTAGAAAAATCAACTCCACCTTTTTTTGCTTTACCAGCTGGATTAATTACAGAACTAACCATTGTAATTTTTGCAAGTGGAAATAATTCCTCTAAAACACATCCTAAATGTAAATATTCTTTGTCATCAATAGTACATATAAGAACAGAGCTTCTTGGATTTAATAACTTTTTGGCAATTTCTAATCTGGTTTTCATCATTGATAACCATTTGCTATGTCTATACAAATCATTATTATCAACATAATCGTTATTATATTTCCAATCTCTTGCACCTGTATTATAAGGAGGATCAATATAAATACAATCAATTTTTCCTCTATGT
The DNA here is from genome assembly GCA_022774645.1 of Mycoplasmatota bacterium. GTDB lineage: Bacteria > Bacillota_I > Bacilli_A > RF39 > UBA660 > CAG-1000. The sequence continues at coordinate 17,234 of JALFKQ010000002.1, forward strand.
GTTTTTTCTAAAAGATATAATGCTTGTAAATTATCTCCTTCAATAATAAAGTTCCATGGTTTTTGTTTATCTTTACAAATTCTTTTATTTTCATCTGAACATAAGATAGGGATATTTTCTTTAAGTTTCTCATCAACCTCTTCTGTATGCTCCTCAAATACTAAGCCAAATTTTTTTTCGGAAAGAGTATTTTCTAATTCATTTAACATCATAATTGCTTTATCATCATTATTATTCTTTTTTAATTCTTCAATAAAACTTAACATTTTATCTCTTTTTTGTTTCGTTACATTTGCCATTCTTTTACCTCCCTATTATAAGTACATTATATCATAGAATTTGACAATTTTAGACACCTGTTTAAAATGTCAATAAACTAATTCAAACAAAAAAGGTATAAAAATATACCTTTTTTATTCTTTTTCTATCTTTATATATATAGCGAACCCTCCTACAAAGTAGAAAATGTTCGTATAATCACTATATGGCAGGGGTAGAAGGACTCGAACCCTCCCCAACGGTTTTGGAGACCGGCATGCTACCACTGACACCATACCCCTAGATGCCTGCCTTGAATCAAAGCAATTCAATTATACAATATCATAAATAATAAATCAACTTTTTATTAACATTTTTATTTATTTGTATAAAATATAATAGGTGATTTTATGCTTGTTAAATATAATAATAAAGAACTTGATTTATGTGCAAGACTGATGAGAGCCGAGGCCCTTGCTGAAGGAGAGCTCGCTATGCTTATGGTTGGAAATGTAATTGTTAATAGAGCTATTGCTAATTGTTTAGATTTTAAAAATATCAGAAGTATAAGTGATGTAGTCTATCAAAAGCCTGGAGGATTTGTTGGTACAAATAGTCAACTATTTAATAGTGGTGGTGCTACTAATAAAGAAAAAGAACTTGCTAAAAGAGTTTTAAAAGGAGAATATTATTATCCAGCAACTAATGCTCTATGGTTTTATGGTCCTAAAAAGGGTGAAGAATGTAAAGGAACTTGGTTTGGTCAAAGAAATACAGGGAGATATAAAAGTCATTGCTTTTATGCTCCTGATCCAGGTGTATGTAATGAACTATATTAAAAAGCTTATAAATAAAAAACATGTCTATGACATGCTTTTTTGTTGTTAAGTTGTTGGTAATAATAATTTCTGACCTACTTTTAACATTGTGGTATTTAAATTGTTAATTGTTTTTAACTTATTAATGGTTGTGTTATACTTGTTAGCTATTTTCCAAAGTGAATCTCCTTCTTTAACTGTATAAGTGTTGTAATTTGTTGAACCAGGTATTTTTAAAACTTGACCAATTTGTATAGTATTTGTTGATAGATTGTTTAATTTTTTGATATCACTCACTGTTACATCATATTTATTAGCTATTGAGTTCAAATTATCACCTTTTTGTACAACATAATTTATTTCTCCAGTTGAAACTGATGGAATTTCTAATACTTGACCTATTTTTAAAATATTTGAAGTTAAATTATTTTTTTCTTTTATTTCATTAATAGTTACATTATACTTTTCAGCAATGTCGTATAAAGTGTCACCTTTCTTAACTGTATAAATATTATTGCTTTTTACACCTTCATTATCATTTTTAGGTATAAATAATTGTTGATTTATTGTTAATTTATCTGATTTTAAATTATTTATTGATTTTAATGTATCAATTGTAGTGTTATATTTTTTCGCTAAATCCCATAAGTTATCACCATTTTTTACTTTGTAAATTAAGTATTCATCTGGAGCTTTTTCATCATTTTTTGCTATTTTTAATGTTTGACCTATTTTTAATGTGTTTGATGTTAATTTATTTAATTCTTTTAATTCACTTACTGTCATTCCATATTTGTGAGCAATGTCCCACAGATTATCACCTTTTTTAACAGTGTAATAGCCTTTACCTGCTGGTGCTTTGTATGGAATATTTTTATAATCTAATACTGCTCTTACAACGGCTTCTGCATATTTTTCATAATTATTTTTTATTTGATCAACATCATCTTTTGGACTATCAATAAATCCATACTCTACTGTTACAGTTTCATTGTTTGGGGTATCTCTTTGCATAAAGTAATAATCTTTTATTGGATTACTTGGAAGTCTTTGTTGATAGTATTTTCTTATGTTCTGACCTTCTTTTTCTAACTCATTAAGTATTTTTTTAGAAAGTGTGCTGTTGTTGCGAAGGGCATAGATTACTTCAGCACCGTCGCCACC
>JALFKQ010000010.1 GCA_022774645.1 Mycoplasmatota bacterium
TTAGAGCTAGTGAATCCTGAAATAGCTGTAATATCAGTTGGAAAAGAAAATACTTATGGGCATCCTGAAAAGAAGATATTAGATAGGTTAAAAAATAAGAATATAAAAATATTGAGAACTGATGAAATAGGATCAATAGAAGTAATAAGTGATGGAAAAAATATAAGTATAAATAATTAATTATAGAAAGAAAGTAGGCAGCAACAAGAAAACTACTTACTTTTTATGATATATACAAGAAGTATAGTATTACATAAATAATACTATAAATTTCAAAATAAAAAATGGTTATCAAAAATATATATGAACAAATTCTTTAAGTAAGAAAATTAAATAAATATGAAAACCAACTCCCATATAAAACTGATCTTTATAAAATTTCTGATTAAATATATCTAACTCCTAAGCATGATAGAAATACTAGTTTAAATCTTAATCAGAATGAATATATTATTCTAAACATATCACAATTAAAATGCTAATTGTTTTGTTTAAAATCTTCATTTGTGCTTTATAAGTACTAAATATAAGTTTACTATAAATTTGGATTTAATTTAAACATTAAAAAATCATATTATTTAAAAAAATACTAAGGTTTTATCAGTAAATCTAAATATATCTTTAATTTTGGTAAATAGATGTAATTTTATTAATGTTCATTTGAAGTGTATTATTAATAAAGTTATTTTTTTATTTAAATTTATTTAATAGAATTTTATGGGGGGAATTATGATTACAAAGATGGATTTAATCACATTAAAAATAAATATTGAGACATTGTTAAAATTAGCAAAGGAAAAAGATTTAATTGAAAAAAGTATAATGGGTGAAGAAAATAGAGTAATTGTATGTAATGCTGAATTTTCTAATAAAGTCAACTTATTAAATAGTAATGTTGAGTATAAAAGAATAAAAGAAGATATGTGGAAGTTTATTAAAAGTTTATCTGAATATGAATTAAATATATTATTTATGGCATTTTCAGTTGGAAGAATTGGACCAGATCATGAAGATAATTATATTAAGGAATATAAAATTCAATTAGAAAAGGCTAAAAAGCTTTGCAAAGATGAACATTACATAGAAGATAAATTTATTGAAACTACATATGATTGGTTAAAAAAATTTTTAATTAAAGGTTTCAATTACTGGGAAAAATCAATTTAGGCATAAGATAAAGAGCATGTAAAAAATAGATTTTTATAAGAAGTAAATGGATATAATTAGAGGGCGAAAGCCTTCTTTTTTATGTGAAAACAAATATTTAAATTAATACTCATTTAATGTTGTGATCAATATTAATTTTGGATTTAGAGATTGAAAAAAATAAAACTTAAAATTGACAGAAAGAACCAATTTATATATAATGAAATTAGAGTTTGAAAAAAAATAAATATTAATAAGGAGGAGTATATTATGAAAGGAATTGATTTTTCTAAATTATCGACGTTCATTAATGAATTATTAATTCTAAAAATTTTACTTTTTACTAAGAGGAGTGATATATCTAAGATTAATTATTTACTAAGTATTAAAGGTGTTACTGAATTATCATATCATAATGTTTATAAAATTTTATTGGTATTGGTTGAAAAAGGATTAGTGGTAAATAATGAAGGTAGTTACGAATTAACTACTGAAGGAAAAGAGAAAATAAAAGAGTTAGAGGAAAGATTTAATAAAATTAAATATATTTTATTGGAAGAAAATTGGGAGGTTTCATCTAACAAAAATGAGAGTGTTTCAGACGAAGTCCTTAATTTATTACAAAATGTTATATCTGTAAAAATTATACCATATACTACTAAAGTTTTATGTGAAGATGATGATAAGTTCTTTTTAGAAACAGTTTGTAATAGAGGATACTATGATTTTGAAGGAAGAGGATTAGGAAAGGGAGATTTTAAAAATACTGTAGTTATGTTTGTTAATAGCAACTATGCCTTTTTTGTAGGAAAAATTGATAGATATATAGATGATGGTCAGAAAAAAAGAATATATTTTGTTGATGGAAAAGTTTTTAAGTTTAATATAGGAATTTCAGCAAAAGATATTAGCAATGCTTTAGGGTATGATTTTAGATTTATAAGAAATAAGCAAACTTTTAGTTCTCCAGAAGATATAAATAATTTAATTGACTTAATAAAAAAACATTTATAAAGAGCTGTATTAATTACAGTTCTTTTTATACTTTAAATTCAAATTTGCTTATAAAATAAAATATATATTATTTTATGAAAAAACAGTTTGAGAATTCCAATAAAAAAATCTATGTTTTAAAAGAATTTTAAAACATATATACATAATTAATAAAAATAAGGTTAATATCATTAATTTTAGTTATATTTTTATTAAAAATCTTTGATGATTTTTCACTTTTTTTCAAGTGTAATTTATTATATAGATATGAAACTAAAAAATAGAAGACAATTCAATTTTGGATAATGAATACCTTCTTTATTCTTTTTTATAAATTAATTATTAAATAAAAGGTATTCATATATTAATTTACGAACAACGAATTTCGTAGATAGTAAAAATATTTTGAAATGATTACTCTAGTAATACTATAATAATACTGAAGGGATTTATGAGAAAAGGGTTAGTTTTGAAAGTATTAATGAGTCTATTTATAGTATCGTTAATAGGGTGTATAGATGGCAAAGAGAATAATAATGTAGTATCAACAGAAATAAATGGAGTAATAGAGATTGATTATTTTGATGTGAGACAAGGTGATTCAGCATTGATTCAAGTCAACGGGAAAAATATGTTAATAGATGCTGGAACTAATGATACTGAAGATACATTAGTTCAAATGATAAAAGATGAAGGAATAAAAAAGCTTGATTATGTTATTGGAACTCACCCTCACGAAGATCATATTGGTGGACTTGATAAAGTAATTGATAATTTTGAAGTTGGAGAAATCATAATGCCAGAAGTTAAAAACACAACAAAAACCTTTGAGTCAGTATTAAAATCTGCAGCTAAAAAAGAAAAGAAAATTAAAAAAGCAAAATCAGGAATGGAAATAGACTTAGGTGAAGGAACAAATGTAGAAGTTTTTTCACCAGGAAAAGATAAGTATAAAGAGTTAAATAATTACTCTCCAATTATGAAAATAACATATGGAGAAAACTCATTTTTATTTACAGGTGATGCAGAAAAGGAAGTAGAAAAAGAAGTGATAAATAATGGTTATAACTTAAAATCAGATGCGATAAAAGTTGGGCATCATGGATCTACAACATCAACAACGGAAGAATTTTTAGAGCTAGTGAATCCTGAAATAGCTGTAATATCAGTTGGAAAAGAAAATACTTATGGGCATCCTGAAAAGAAGATATTAGATAGGTTAAAAAATAAGAATATAAAAATATTGAGAACTGATGAAATAGGATCAATAGAA
>JALFKQ010000022.1 GCA_022774645.1 Mycoplasmatota bacterium
TCAGAGTGTCGACAAAGTCGACACTCTTTAATTTTTGTTATAAAATATTTTTGGGTGATTAAAAGTGTTAACAAAGAAAAGTAATGAAGGAAGAAATCAAATTGAATTTAATAGTTTAGAAGATTTAGTGCCAAAAGATCATTTATTAAGAAAAATTGAAAATGCATTAGATTTTAATTTTATATATGATGAAGTTGCAGAGTTATACTCTGCTATCGGAAGACCAAGCATAGATCCAGTTGTATTAGTTAAAATAGTTTTAATTCAATACATATTTGGAATATCTTCAATGAGACAAACAATAAAAGAAATAGAAGTTAATATAGCGTATAGATGGTTTTTAGGATATTCGATTAGCGAAGCAATACCGCACTTTTCAACATTTAGTAAGAATTATGAAAGAAGATTTAAGGATTCAGATTTATTTGCAAAAATATTTGCTAGAATCCTTGAAAAAGCTGAATAAGAAGGCTTCTTAGCCTTAGAACAAATTTATATTGATTCAACTCATATAAAAGCCTAGTACTAATAAAAAGAAATATGAGAAAATTAATGTTAATGTCGAAGCTAAAAAATATAAAGAAGAACTAGAAAAAGAAATAAATGAAGATAGGATACTTCATGAAAAGAAACCACTAAAAGAAGATAAAAAAAGTTGTTACTAAGGAAGTTATTAAAAGTACTACTGATAAAGATGCTGGGATGTTCTTTAAAAAAGAAAAATGCTTTGCATATTTAGCTCATAGTAATATTCATGATAGCGTATCTTTCAAAAGTGTGTTTGAAAATGTAACTAATAAATATAAAGATGAAATTATAGTCACAGCTGTTGATGCTGGCTATATAACCCCTTATATTGCAAAAATTATATTAGAGGTAAATATTCTTCCTTCAATGCCATATAAAAGTTCAATGACTAAAAAAGGATTTTTCAAAAAGTTTGAATTTGTTTACGATGAATATAACGATTTTTATATTTGTCCTTTTGAGAAAGAACTTAGATATTCTACAACAGATCGTGAATAAATCAAACCCTAAAGATTGCGCTAATTGTCCATTTAAAGATTCTTGTACAAATAGTAAAAATAACTAAAAAGTTATAACTAGGCATGTCTGGGCAAAGTTTTTAGAAGAAGCTAATCATCTTAGACATGATAATTATGTTAAATGTGTGTATAAACGAAGAAAAGAAACTATAGAACGTGTCTTTGCGGATGAAAAGGGAAAACACGGTATGAGATTTACTCACTTAAGAGGCTTGGCTAAAATTAAAATGGAGGTCACATTTATTTTCTCATACATGAATTTAAAGAAGTTGGCAAATAAACTCTGGAAAGGACGATCTAGGCGATCTCTTTTCAGCAGATATAGCAATTCATTTATCTTTATTTTAAGTAATTTAGCTACAAAATTAACAAAAAGGATATTTTCACTCTTGAAAATATCCTTTTTGTCTACAGTCTGAGAAGAACTTTAATAAGTTCTTCTTTATCTTTTTCTTTTAAGGAATTTCTTCTCCCCAAGTATAGTCAATAGTATTGCTAGCTTTATCATACCCCATTTGTCCAGTAATAAAATTTATAGTTACTTCTCCTTCTGAAGAAACATTAACAGATGGCTCAAAATCTAAAATGAATTGTCTATGATTATAAGTAAATGTTAACTTCCCTCTAGTTGTAGTAGTATCTGATTTTCTCATTGTAAAACCAATGAGTCCTTTTGGACATCCTAATGTATAATATCCTGCATTAGTAGAATCACCACTATTAGAAAAGTACTTACTTGGTTCATCTAAATTTAAAATTTGGTTTGAAAATTCATAACCTGCTAGATAAAGTTTAGCTGAAATACCATAAGTGTCAAATTCTATGTGGCTATCACCAGTAGTATAACTTCCAACAACAGTAGGAGCACTTATATTAGGCCAATATGCTACATTTACTCTTTCATTTACTCCAGGGATAATTATACTGCCATTAGAAGATATCGTGAATATATCTCTATATTGAAAATTAGGAGTTTGCATCCATTCAAATCCACCAACTAATGAAATTTTTTCTGGATCATTGAATTGAGGGTATGTTGAATAGAAAAACTTTATCCAATTTGTTCCGCTGGAAAGGTCTGCTCTTACCATATTTTGCATAAGGTACTCATTAACTGTATAAGTTTTATTATCAATTCTTAGTCCATTGGGATCTTCATATACTTTCATATAAAATTCACCTGAAGAAACAGAATTAGAATTTAAATCTATTTCTTCAATAAATTCATTCCAATTAGGATCATTCAAGTTTTTTAATAATTCAATATTGGGATCTTTATTAGAAATAGCATAAGTTGGTATTAAATTAATATTTAATATCAATGTCAATGAAAAAATAATAATAATAGTTTTTTTGAATATTTTCATGAAATTACCTCCTTAGTAATAAAATTTCATTAACAATTATAGCATATATTTTATAAAAAATGTATTTATTGTAATAATTTATTAAATAGAATGTTATTTTTGTAAATTGAAAAAGTAATTTCCGTTTTTTACTTAAACAGAAGTTAGTTTTGCAAAGTGTTTGATATAATTAGTTTGATATTTGTCCTTAGCATATTAGGAGGATTAGTTATGTGAAATTATAAATTATGCAAAGGAAAACACCTTAGAATTGAGGATCGTCTTATAATTGAATATGGGTTAGATCAGAATTATATATTGAAAGAAATCGCTGAAAGAGTTGGAAAAGATCCCACTACAATTTCTAAAGAAATTAAAGTAAGTAAGAAAAAAGTGAACGATATACAACCGTGACAACATCGAAGAAATTGCACTAAAACAAGCTTATGTAATAATACCTGTACTAAGCAATGTAAAAAATGTAGATTTATAAATTGTTATAGAACTTGTAATTAATATTCTACTAAGAAATGTTCTAAAATTAGCCGTTACCCCTATGTTTGCAACGGATGCAGTACAGCTACTACGTGTACGGCTGAAAAACAATACTATAAAGCTAGAGTAGCAGATACAAAGTATAAAGAGCTTTTAAAGTCATCCAGAGAAGGTCTTAATATAACTTCAACAGAATTAAAAAAGATGGATGATATAATATCTCCACTAGTTTTAAAAGGCCAATCTTTATTCCATATTTTCACTCATCATAGAAAAGAAATTAAATGTTGTGAAAGAACCTTATATAATTATTTTGATAAAAATGCCTTCACAACTAGAAACATTGATTTGCCTAGAAAAGTCAAGTATAAGCCTAGAAAGAAATCTACAACTTCTGTAACTAAAGATTATAATTATAGAATTTGAAGAACATTTAGTGACTTTGTTAAATTCATTGAAGATAATCCAAATACTACAATAGTAGAAATAGATACTGTCCACGGCACACGAAGTGGCAAAGTTCTTTTAATATTTATTTTTAGAAATTGTTCATTAATGATAGCTTTTATTATTGATAGTTGCAGCGAGTTAGATGTAAAAGAAGCTATAGATAAGCGATATGAGGTATTAGGACATGAAGAGTTTAAGCGATATTTCCCTGTTATTTTAACAGATAACCGCTCAGAATTTAAAGATCCTGAATCTTTAGAATTAGATAATGAAGGAAATCAAAGAACTAAAATATTTTACTGTAATCCCATGGCTTCTTATCAGAAGCCTTACGTAGAAAAGAATCATGAATACATAAGGTATATAATACCCAAAGGAACATCTTTAAATAATCGTACTCAAGAAGAGATAACTTTAATGATGAATCATATTAATAATACAGCAAGAGCTAGTTTAAACGGAAATACACCATTTAAATTAGCCCAAATGTTATTAGATAATTCTCTGCTAGATAAATTATCATTAAAATATATCCCAACAGATGAAATCCATCTAAAACCTGCACTTTTTAAAAAATAAGATATCAAAAATCTAGGTCGACTATCAACGGAACTTAATCATGCAGAAATAAAGCAAAGGTCACTTAGTTTTGTAAGCACAATTCCGTAGGCTTATTAATCATGTTTGAAAATCCTAGAAAAACGATTATCTTATAAAAATTATAGCTTAATTTAAGTATTTTTACTACTAAAATTATGTATAAAAACTGACTTTACTTTTGCAGTTACAATGGTTTACGCTAAAACGGAAGTTAGTTTTTCAATCAACGTGTAAATTGTATAAACTTCAAAATAATGTATAGATTAATTGTGGATTATTCAATAAAAAAACAAATATAAATTATACTGTAAAAAAAAGGAGTTTTGTAAACTCCTTAAATAACCTCAAGTAAAACATCTGAAATTTTATTATCAATTTGTTTAGAAAAATTAATAATATCACTTAAATAAGATTTCTTAACCTTTTCAATACATAACTTAGCATTAGTTATGTTATTATATTTTAGAATTATAATATCATCTTTCTTTTCAAGATTAATAATACCAGGCTCTAACCAAGTTTTATATTGAACAGTACCAAATTTATTTTCTAAAAAAAGTTCCAATGAACCTTTTAATTTTTCTAATTCGATAAGCTCATTTAGTGAAGTAGAAGATTCATTATTATTAACATTATTAGGAGAATCAGTATCATCAATAATTATATCTTCAGATGAATCAGAAGAATCAAGTGAATCATCATCAATATCCCAGCCTAATAATTTCTTTTCTAAATCATCATAATCATAATCTCTGCCTTTAAAATTATTAAATTTAAGTTTATTCGACTTATTTTCAATAATAACAGGTTTATTATAAACATTAGGTTTAACCATTTCAGCTAACCAAGAGTAAGCATTTTTAATTTTATAACCATTAGTGGTTAATTGTATCATTTCATTAAAAATATATTCTATGTACTCTAAATTCTTATTAGAATTATTATAAATAACATCAGCTTGTTTATCAGAAATATCAAATGATAATATTTCTTTAATTTTATTAATAGGGTCAATGCCATTATTAGCAATATCTGCATCAGAAGAATCATCATCTTCTTTAACATCAGTATAATCAACATCAATAGCAGTTATTTTTCTACCACGCTTTTTCTTATCACCTAATTTTCTTTCATAGAATAATAATTGTTCTTCTTTATTTTTTTCGCTATATTTTTCAGCTTGGATATAAGTTATTTTAAACTGCTCAATTGCTTCAACTAATTCTGGAATTAATTTAAGTTTAAATTTATTAACTTTTCTCTTTAAAGAATTAAACTCCTTTAACTGTTTTTCTTCACTTAAAGCCTGTGCATATTTATAGCAAGTTGAAACGCTTAAAAAATTTAAATCTAATAATTCTTTCAATTCTTTAATTAACTTAGAATTAATAAGAATATATCTTTCAATAGATCGTATAGATAAGCCAAAATGAGATGCAATTTCTTTTTTAACATTTAAATCAATATTGTCAATATTTTCTGTCATTTTTTCTATCTGTAAACGAATAGGCTCACTAACACTAGTTTCATTTGTATTTATACATTTATTTTTAAACTGGCGTTCTAATTCTTCTAATTCTTCATTAGTTTTTTTAGTAATCATTGTTTTAATTCTAACAACTTTATTTTTTTCTTTTTCTTCAACAGAAACTATCTTAAGATCAGTAAGTCTATTAATTTCTTCATCTGTTTTCTTTAGAACATTTGCCTTAAATAAGGAATACTTTTCCATATAACTTTTTGGTACCTTTAATTTTTTACATAAGTCATCTACTGTATCAACTCTCCACCCAGAGTAAGCAAAAGAATTAACCATATCATATCTTCTTTTAGAGTATTCATTAGATAATCTAAATTTATATTTCATTTGTAAAAATATTTTTTTCTTTTCTTCTAATAATATTTCTTTCATTTCTGGGTGCATATCAACTTCTATCCAGCCTTGTTTGTCTACATATCTTATTTTTGAAAACCAGGGATAGAATATTTCGCTTTCAGTTGCTTCATCATAAATATGTGCACCTACACCTTCCATACCTTTAACTGTTTTTTTTATATCTCTATATAAATTACTAATATCAAAATAATATTCTTTAAATTCTTTGACTTCTATACAATAACGTAAGTTATCATCATATTCTAATTTGCTTAACACCATATCAAAGACATCTTCTTCTTTTCCTTTAAGAGAATATCTAGCTTCTATTATATCTTTAGTCCTAAATGTTAATCCTTTTCCCTTTACTACCTTGTTATTACTCATATTCCACCTCATAATTAACTATTTACTATACAATTATATAGTAAAGCAATTAAGGTAAAATGTCAACGAAACTTTTACCTTTTATATTAAGTTATAAGAATTAGGTTCTATGTCGTTACCTTTTAGGTTCTATGTCGTTACCTGTTAGGTTCTATGTCGTTACCTTTTAAGTTCTATGTCGTTACTTTTTAGGTTCTATGTCGTTACCTTTTATCCTTTGTAGCCATTGATATAACTAGCTTGTGTGGTTTCTACTTTACATTACTTTACATTACTTTATTATTACTTTACTACTACTTTATTTATTCAGTAGTAGTTTTAAATAAATTTGTTTCGTATAATAAATATAAATTATTACAAATAGTTCTATAAATATAACCATAATTATCATTTGTTTCTTTTTTTAGGAAAACAAGATTTGTAATTTTAAATATAGGTTCTATGTCGTTACCTTTTTTTATTTTTTTAGTAAAAAGATATTTATATTTATTAAGAAAAATATAAGAGTATTTAGTAACCATTTAAATAAGTTCAATTAATTCACTATGAATGTTTTATATTTCGCTAAATAAAATTTACACTCAGATTATGCCTGGTACCAAAAAGTCATCTTTAAGTAGGAATATGATAAATTTTATTTATATTAATTTTTGTATTATATTTAATGGTATCTTCATTTTTAATGATAAAATCTTAATAATTAGTGTTTATAATATATTCATCTTTTTTATTTTCATTATTACTATGATACATAGTAAACAACTCCTAACTATTTATAACAATCTGGAATATCATCAGCCTCTAAAGTATTATTATTTTCGGTGTCATTAGTATCATTAGTATCAATAATGTTATTAGATTCTTCATTGTAAGAAGTATCATGATTTTCAGATTCAATAACATTATCTTCATTAATAGATTTATTTGTATTTACTGTCATGGCATTATTAAAAAGTAATTCATTGAATTTATAAGAAATATCAGCGGTATTATTTTCAGAAACATATTTATAAATTAAATATCGTACAGTTTCAGAAAAGTTAGTTTGATTTTCTATAAATTCTTTAATAATTGGACTATCAGTTTTCTTTAGTCCAAAAGAATATACTGTTCTCTTTTTCTTTTGAGTATCAGACATAATTTACACCTACCTAACTTATATAGTTTTAGATTTATTATAATTGGCTTTTAAAGATTCAAAAATTTTATTTGTAGTAAAGTTATATAGACCTTCTGCTTCTAAAGTAACTGCATATTCTTCAGGAATATAAAGAAGCTTAATTTCTGCTCTATCACATAAAGTTTTTAATTTTCCTTCTAAATAATCTCTCATAAATATAGAACCACCACCATAGACACATATAACATCAATTTCATTGTTAGCTTTTTGTATCTCTGTTCTAATATGATGTAGTATTTCTTCTGCTTCTTCTTCAATATATGGTTCTATAAGTTCCATAGCTAAATCATGGAATTTATGCTTAGTGTCAAGTAAAACTTTAGAATAATCTTGTCTACTAAATTTACTTAATCCTTTGGCTGATTTAAATTCTTCAAGTGCTTTATCTATAGCATGACCTATTCCATTATTAGTGCCTTGAATGAAATTTGGATTAAATTCTATACCTTCAGTAATAGGAAATTCAGAAGTACCTTCACCTATAGCTGCATGAAGAACTCTAGCTTTATTAAAATAACTATTATTTAATTTATCTTTATTTTTAGAATTATATTCGTCAAATAATTTATCATCAGCTTCTTTTAAAGCGAAAATACTAGTAACACCTTCTGGAATAACCTTAACATAAGTAAACTCAATTCTTACTCTAGCTGATATATTTCCAATATGAATAGTAATCATATGTGTTTTATTTAAAAACTTATTAGCAAATTCTAAAGCTTTATCATGTGAATAATAATTAATAGGTAAAGCAGTTGTCATATCAACTTTAATATCAATAATATCATCAAAGTCTTTAAATTTATTGTAATATTCTTTAATTCCAAAACCAGCAATTTGAGACAATGTATTAACAATTACTATATCAGATTCTATTTTATTATTATCAATACCAACTTCTATATTTCTAATTTTTTGTCCAGACTTTAAAGCATAGTTTCCAATATAATATATTCCAGATGGATCTTCACAAGTAACTATTAAATTATCTTGGATGTTTTTTATAACATAATCTTTATTAACTTCATCTAAATTAGGTAGTTTTCTAACCTTAGCAAATACATTAGGTTGTGCAATTAAAACTCCATTGATTAATAAATCATGCTCACTATTTCCATTATCATTTCCAACTTTTAATATAATTTCTTTATTCATTTTATAACCTCCAAAAAAATTATTTAATAAATTTTTAATACAAATGCAATTCATATTATATTACAAATGTAATACATATGCAATATAATTTTAATAAATTACTATTAAAATTAAATAAAAAATAAATATGAATTAATAAATTATTACAAATGCAATAAAAAAATACTTCAAATGTATTAATTAAGTATTAAGTATATATGTGTGCAGCTAAATTAATGAAAAGGAAATACAATAATAATAAAAATGTAATACAAAATAAGATGAAGGCATAAAGTGTTCCCGAGGAACGCTATGCTTAAAAATAAAAGAAGATAGTTTTCCAATAATTTCATCAATTATTTTAAAAGTATCAATTTGATATGATTATTATTGTATAACTTAGTAAAATAGCCATATTTAAACTATCTAAATACTGTAATTCTTAAATTCTGATGAAAGGTAATCCTTTCATCAATCTTTTTATCACATAATATTATTTTTAAACTTAAAAATTAGTGGTGTTAATGTAATGAATTTAGGGATTTCTAAAACATATAAAACAACAACTATCGGTTGTGGTAGTATTTTTAATATTGGGAATATTCTGTTGTTTTCTTGACAATAAGAACATAGGTTCTATAAAATAGATAAAAAATGAGTTAAAAAAATATTGTTGTTAAATAAACTGGGTTAAAAATGAAACAAAATGGAACGAATATGAAATTAAGCAAAGAGAAAACAGTTTAAAATAAATATATAAATAATTTAGAGGAAGTGATACAAATGAAGCCACCAATTAGTAGAATGGGCGGGAAAAGCAAACTTAAGAAAATAATAACGGAGAAAATACCTAAGGATCATATATGTTACGTTGAGCCATTTTTCGGAGCTGGGTGAATATATTTTGAAAAAGAAGAAAGCAAAGTAGAAGTTATAAATGATAAAGATAGAGAGCTTATAAATCTTTTTAGGATGATAAAAGAACATCCAGCAGAAGTCGAAAGATTATTAGATTTTGAGTTCATAAGTAGAGACAAGTTCAAACAATATAAGTCTATAGATGTAGAAGGATTAACTGAAATACAGAGAGCGGTACGCTTTTTATATATAATTAGTAATAGCTTTGCATCTAAGGGAGTATCCTTCGGATATACAGCTATAGGAAAGCCTTGTCAGAAGATCTATGATGTTCAAAATGAATTGATGCTATTAAGAGATAGATTGAAAAATACAATAGTTGAAAATAAAGATGCTATAGAGATAATAAAAAAATATGATAGGCCAACAACTTTTTATTTTTGCGATCCACCATATTTAGGAACTTCAGGATATGGAGCAGAAGCTAAATTTACTTTAGAAGATCATATAAGATTAAGAGATACATTATCAAATATATCAGGAAAATTTCTACTTACAATAAATGATTGTGAAGAGATTAGGAAATTATATAAAGACTTTCATATTCAAGAAGTAATGGTGCATTATTCAGTTTCAAGACAACAAGCAGCAAGAAAAGAATATGGGGAGTTGATGATCACCAATTATGAGAATTAGTGCTAATGATAAGATGTTAATAGATTATTACCAAAGATTAAAGAGAAGAAAGCAACTGAAGAATGAAATAGATATATTAGAAAATAGTAGAAAACAGTTAGAGTGTTATTCGATGGGAGTATATAGGCAAAGTATAATAAATAGAATTAATGCCAATAAGGAGTTATTAGCAAAAAAGAATCTAGAATATAATATTTTACTAGAAGATACTCTAAAGATTGAGTCAATTATTTTAGTACTCGATGAGGAAGATAAAGAAATATGTGATATGAGATTCAATAAGCAAAGAGATTATCAAGCAATAGGACAGTCTCTTTGCCTTAGTAAATCTACAGTTTGCAGAAAAGTAAAAAGTATTATTAATAAAATCAGCAAAGAATTAGAGTAAGAAGCTCCACCTTACTTACTCAATTCTTTATTAATTGGAGTCAAATCCTTAATTGATATAAAATTGGAGTTATAAATTATCATTAAATATAATCGGATAATCTACCAATAACTTTACCTTGTATACATATATCTTTATGTTTAAAGGTTTGAATTTTATGTTTAGGATTAGTACTTTCAGGAATTAAACTGATATACTCGTCATCTATTTCTAATCTTTTTATAGTGGCATCAGATCCAACTCTTGCAATGACTATATCTCCAGGAGCGACACAGGAAGTATTTTCAACTAGTATAATCTCACCATCTTTATAAAGTTTATTCATACTATCTCCACTAATGTGTAAAACATAATATCCTTTAGAGGAATTGAGATTATCTTTAGGAATAGATACAAATTCAATATTATCTTCATATGTTAAAGAAATTTTACCTGCAGGTATAGGACCGAAATCTTTAATTTCACGATAAATTTGTTCTTTTTTAGAAGATTTTAAATCGATTATGTTAGGAGCTAGTTCATCTGCATATTCTTCATTAGATTTATTAGTTTTTTTAGCATTATCAATTTTACCTTTACTGATCAAATCTATAGTATATTCTAAATTAAAAATTGTTTGTTTGCAGGAAATAATATTATTTTCTAGAATACTAATAGTTTTTTTTAGAGAATTGATATCACTTTGTAAAAAGGATATATCTACATTAAGCAATTCGTTAGATATATTTAAATCATCAGTTATGAAAAAGTCTAAAGAAACATTAAAATAATCAGCTAATTTAGCTATCGTATATAATCCAGGTTCTCTTAATCCATTTTCGTAAAGTGATAAAGCTTGTTTAGTTATACCTGTATCTTTAGCGAGTTTATTTTGACTAAGATTCTTAGAAGTTCTTAAAGCTTTTAATTTTATTGGGAAAAGATCTGTATTCATAAACACCACCCTCATAGTAATTATAAGTAAAAAGGAAAAGTTTAAACTCAAAAACAACAAAAAAAAAATTAATAATTGTTGACAAAATAAACGAGCAATGGTATATTTTAAATACATAAAAACAAAATAACGGGATAAATATAATAAATTTTATCTAAAATAAATAAAGAAATATTAAAAAAATGTCCATTTTGGCAAAAAACTGAAATGGTTGATTAAATTCACCCTTTTTTAGGAGGTTTTTAGTTATGGTAAGAAAAGAACAAGTCTATGATCTGTATATAGCAGGGTATGAGATTATAGAAATTTCTCATATTTGTAATTGTAGCGAAAGAACTATAAGAAGAAAACTTAAAGAAATAAGAGATGAAAAACAGGAAGAAGAATTAAATAGACTTAAGTTATTAGGAGTTAGTATAGAAATTATAAACGATAATAAAAAGAAAGTTAGATATAAAAGAGTTTATAATAAAAACGAAATAATAAAGTCTTATTTAGATGGATACACAGCAAGAGAAATTGAAGATAAGTATGGATACTTTAGAGATGAAGTTTATAACATAATAA
>JALFKQ010000023.1 GCA_022774645.1 Mycoplasmatota bacterium
GAACAAAATAAACGTCTTTTAAAAGATATAGAAGACTTGGAGGAACAATTACGTAGATCAGCTTACTATCAAGAAGGACATTATGCTATAGAAGCAGTTGAGAGAGGTCGTATTATAGAAAAACAAAAAAATGAAATTCAAAAATTAAAAGATGAAATTCAGAAATTAAAATATGAAAACGAATTGTTGAAAAGTACGAGAGGCCCTATAAATTTAAAGATTCGCAATGAACGTGGAGCTGGAAGAAAATCAAGATTTACAATTCAAGAAAAAGAAACTATGAAGCTCTATCGTATTCAAGGTAAAACTATTAAAGAAATAGCTGAAATGTATTCTTGTTCAGTTGGATTGGTTCATAAAATAATTAATGAAAATGAATAAAATTCATAAATTAATAATTGAATAACAAAATGTGTTATATAAATTAATTTATGAAAATGTTATTCAGCAATTAATAAATGAAAGTATTTAAAGGAAGTGATGAATTTATGGTAACTAAAAATACAGATTGGGTAAGGGAAATAGAAAGCCTAGATAAAGCAAAAAGAAAATATGTTATTGAGTTTGAAGGAAAAATATACGAAGCAGATAATGAGCAAGATGTGCTTCATGTTATAGATGAGCCATATATAGATAGTGATGATAGATATGTACAAATGATTATGAGAATAGATTTAGCAAGAGCATTATCAATGTTTGCATTAATGCTTGATTTAAATGTAGAAGTTTATAATGGACCTGAAAAAGTTAGAGCCAATTATGCTGTAGATAAAGATGATCCTGACTATGAAGAAGACTATGAAGAGCCTGATATAATAATTGATGTTAAGGATGAATTAACTATGTTTTCAGGAATTAATAAAACTAACTATGCTAAAATATATAAAAGACTTGAAGATGGTAAATATGAATTATTTTAAAATATAGGATTAGAGGAGATTCGAGGTATATGTATTTGACTAAATTTACTGACTATTCATTTAGAGTTCTAATTTATTTAGCTAAGGATAAAAATAAAGTTTTTATAGTAGAGGATTTATCTAAAGAATTGAAAATATCAGAACATCATCTTAAAAAAATAATACACAAATTAGCTAAAACAGATTTAGTTGTATCTATGAAAGGTAGAGTAGGAGGTATAAAACTAGGATTAGAGCCTAGAGATATAAATTTAGGAGAAGTACTTAAGATAACAGAAAGTAATTTGAATATAGCTGAATGCTTTAATAAAGATAATTGCTGTCCATACATAAATCCTAACTGTAAACTTAAAGGAATAATGCAAGTAGCATTAGATGAATTTATAAATGAGTTTTCAAAATTTACATTATCAGATTTGTTATAGTTATATGAATAAGGAATTAACTGTAAAAATATATTTATGCTAAAATGAATTTTTTATGGGGTAGTTTACTATGATATTAAGAAAAATAAAGGCGTTTACTCAGCAGAACATGAAAAATTTTATAAGGAAGTTATGAGAAATAAAAAAATTAATATACATAAAATTGATAAAATATCAATAAATGAAATTGATAAATATTTAAAAAATATAAACAAATCTTCTAGAGATGTATTGAAAGAAAGTGTAGAAATGAGAATTAATGATTTAGAGTTGGATTTAGAAACTTTTACTGGATTAATAATAAGCATTATTTCAGTAGAAATATCATTTATTCCAATATTAACAAGATATATATCTAATACTGTTTTTTTTAAAACCTCAATAGATATATTAGAGTGGATAATAGTATTTTTAGGATTATTAATAACTATAAAGATAAATATATTTTTTTTCAGAAGAAAAAGAGAGTTGCTATTTAATAAATTCTTGCTTAATAGAATAGAACTAAGTTATCAGAAAATTAAGTCTTAAAAGGTACTATTTCGTAATCTCAGTTGCGAAATGGTACCTTTTTCAAATTTTATTTAGAAATAGTAAACAATTAACTACTATTTTTATATTATAACATAGTTTATAAATGGCTTAAATTTGTTAATTTTTATTTCTTCATTAAACCATCATTTAGCGAAATTAATATATATTGTGTAAGTTTAAGTTAAATATAGTTAAAAATTATTAAAATTATATTAAATACATATTTATACAAATTATGACAGTCGAATATGATAATATAATCCAAAAATATATAAGAAAGAGGTGAAATAAATGATTATTTTAAATGAAGCTGAAAACATAATGTTAGAAGATAAATGTCCAGCTAGAGCTTAGTATAAGAAAAAGAATTATAGATAGAAAATTTCTATCTATAATTCTCTTAAAAGGAGTTTTCAATGAAGTGGTCTATATTTATTTTTAAGTTTAATAAGGGAAATAATATATTATTATTTAATACATATAATAAAGCTACAGTTCTATTGGAGTATAATGAATATATAAAAATTGAACAATATTTAATTGATAATAATTTAGATGTAAACAAAGAATATATAGAATATTTGAAAAAATTAGGTTTTTTGATTGATATTAAATATGATGAGAAAGATAATTTTTTAAAAGAATTGCATAATACAGTAGATAGAAAAAAGAAGTTTAATATAATTATATTAACAACTATGGATTGTAATTTTAAATGTTCATATTGTTATGAGAGGGGTATAAGTAAAAATAAATATTTTACTAATGAATATATAGAAAAAATTATAATTACTTTGAAACATTGTATTGAGTTAGATATAATAGAGATAATTGAATTAACATTATTTGGAGGAGAGCCAACGTTAAATTGGGGATTTACAACTAATTTATTAAAAGAAATACAGAAGTTCTGTAATAATAATGGAATATTATTTTTAATAGATATGATAACTAATGGCTATTTATTAGATATTGATAAGATAAATACATTATCAAAGTATAACATAGATAACATACAAATAACATTAGATGGGAAAAAAGAAATCCATGATAATAGGAGAATGTTATTAAATGGGGATAAAACATTTGATAAGATAGTAAATAATATAAAAAATATATTAATGAGTGATATACCTAAAATAACAATAAGAATTAATTATGATAAATCTAATGCATATAATATTGTTGAATTTATAGAATATCTAGAAAAAGAATTTTATAATTATAAAAATAGAATAAAATTATCATTTGGAATTATTGATTCAAATTTAAAATATGATAATAAAGAAGAGTTGATTAGTTATAGAGAAGATTTAGAAAAATATTATTTAGAATTTTATAATAAGGTTGCTAAATCAGGATTTAAATATTCAAAATACTTTGAGACAGGTTCAGTATGCATGGCGAAAAGAAATAATTCAATAATAATATCTCCAGATAATAACATATATAAATGTTTAAGTTTAGTTGGAACTGAAGTTGGTAAAATTGATGACTTTAAAATGGAAGTAGATAATAAAAAAAATTATCTGAATACTAATTTATATGAAGAGTGTTTTAATAGAGAATGTGAATTTATACCTATGTGTCATACAGGTTGCAGATTTAAATCATTTATTAATGATAATAGGTTAGATACTAAAAATTGTGAGTATGAAGCAATATTAAAGATTAACACTCGAATTATTGAAAGTATGTATAAATTATAAATGTATGAAAGGTAATATAATGATAGAGGCATATAAGTTTATTAGAATATATTATAAAGATAAAATAAGAGTATATATTTATATAATTTGTAGTTTATTAGCTAAAATATGTATGCTGATAATTCCATATTTAACAAAGGTTTTGATTGATCAAATACAATTTGGAAATTTAGAAAAATTTAAAAATATAGTTTTTCTGTTGATTTTGACAATGATAGTTTTTTCTATATTTTTATCATCTAAGTATTATTACCAAAATTATATAGAAATAGATATTTTAAATCAATTAAAAAGAGATATATTGATAAAAACATTTAATATGAAAAATGAAGAAATAAAATATTTAACTATCGGGGAGCTAATTCAAAAAGTATTTACTGATACAGAGGTTATAAAACCACTAATAATAAGTACTTATATAGAATATATAATAAATATTATATATGTAATATCTATAATAATTATTATATTCTTTATGAATAAAATAATTACTGTAATATTGTTAATATTAATTCCAATATTCATTATATTTTATAAAATTTATGTTCCGAGAATAAAAGATATAAGCAGTAAAGTTATTAAAGAAGACGAGAATCTGAAAAGTTTAACAGAGGAATTTTTAAGTGGAAATATAGATATAAAAGTTAATAGTGCATATAAATTTATAGAATATAAATTAAAAGATAAATTAAATGTGTATTTTAAATTTGTGTTAAAGAAAACAAAATATATTATGAAATATAATTATATATTAGTAACAGGAATAATGAATTTAGCAACATTATTAATATATTGTTTCGGAGGATATTTAGTTTTTAAAAATAAGATTTCAATAGGAACTTTAGTGTCATTCACCTTATATTTTTCTAAATTATGGGATCCTGTTGAATATTTTATGGAATTTTCAAAAGAGTTAAAAGTACAAATATTATCCTTAGAAAGGATTAAGAGTTTTTTACAGAGAGAAGAAGAAAAAGAAATTTTAAAGGAGATATTACCTAAATATAAAAAATTGAAAATTGAGAATTTAAGTTTTTCATATGATAAAAGAATTATTTTAGATAAACTAAATTTAGAGATTAATGTTGGAGATATAATAGGAATAAAAGGTGGAAATGGAGTAGGAAAATCAACATTAGCTAATATAATAACAAAATTAATAGATAATTATGAAGGAAGTATAATTTATAATGATATAAATTATAAAAATATAGATCCTAGAAGTATAAGAAAAAAAATAATTTATATTCCTGCAAAACCTTTTTTATTTAGAGGAAGTATATTTGAAAATATAACATTAATGGATAGTAATGAAAATTCTAAATTAAAATTTAAAGAAAGAAAAGATATGCAACAATTAATTGAAATTTTAATAAGTAATAAAAGAGATTTAAATATGAAAATTAATAATCAAATTAATAATTTATCTAGTGGAGAACAAAAGATAATTCAAATTTTAAGAGGAATATTTTTAGATGGAGATGTATATATTTTTGATGAACCCGTAAATTACGTAGATAAAAAGTATAAACAAATACTAATAAATTTTATAAAGAACAATTTAAATTCTAAAAGTGTAATTATAATATCACATGATGAAGATATATTTGAATGTTGTAAGAAAGTGTATAAACTAGATAAAAATCTAACTATAGTAAGATAAAAGATTTTTTATTATATAATATTTTTATAGAAAAACACCTAAAAGATTTATTAAATTAGTTGCAGAATTAAATATATTTAAATTAATATAAATATGTATAGAAGTTAATAATTAGTCATGTACCACCAGATAAGCTGGTGGTACATGACTTTTAAAGGAAAATAAAAACGAAAATATAATTAGTAAAATATAGAAATAAATATTTTATTAATTTGAGGTGTAGAGAATATGTTGAAAAGTATTAATAATGTATCTAAAGAGCTCGGTATAAGCAAAGCTACAATATATAAAAAACAAAAAGAGTAAAAATATTGAAGAAGTAGAAAATGTAGAGATATTAAATAAAGACAAATTAAATATAGTAAAAGTAGAAGAAAATAATAAGAGTGATAATATTGTAGGAATATTATTGAAGCAAATTAAAGAAAAAGATATCCAAATAAATAGACTTCATGATCTTATAGAAAATAATAAAATATTAATTAAAAACTCCCAAGAAAGAGAAAAAGAACAAGTAAGTTTAGAAAATCATTTTAAGGATATAGATAAAAAGTTATTAGAAATTAGAGATAAAAATAAAAGTAGAAAAGAGAAAAAAAGAAGAAGTAATGTATTTAAAAGAATATTAAAAAGGTAATAATTGATTTGGCAAGAGCGTTATCAATGTTTGCATTAATGTTTGATTTAAATGTAGAAGTTTATAATGGACCTGAAAAAGTAAGATCAAATTATGCTGTAGATAAAGATGATCCTGATTATGAAGAAGACTATGAAGAGCCTGAT
>JALFKQ010000005.1 GCA_022774645.1 Mycoplasmatota bacterium
GCTTAATTTTTTATTTTTAATTTTCTAAATAAATATATAAATATATTATTTTTTTCATTTAACTTATTTTCTTTTTTCAATTCACATATTTTTTTATTCATTGAAAAATTAATCCTACATTTATACCAGTTTCTTTTGAAACTTGAGTTTGACTTTTAAAATTTTCTAAAACAGGTTTTATTATTTCATATTTTTCTTTTTCAGTTCGTATTACTTGTTTTTGACCTTTTGTAGCCATAGAATCATCTCCTTATAAATATTATAGCAAAAATAAAAGCATACACTTTTTTTCGTGTACACTTTTGTCTTACAACTTCACATAAGCTACTTTCTTTGAACAACATAAGTTAAATAAAAAAATAACGCTGACAAGACGCTATTTCTAGTTTGAATCAACTTTGATTTTAGTCGAATCAAAGTCGCTTGCTTTTTTGAAGTTTTCTTTCTTCATACGATCGTATACTTAATAATAACAAGACCAAATTACTTCTGGCATTCATTCGTGCACCTTCATATAACAAAATATGATAAGAAATTTTAATAAATAAACACAGTGTAGATTTATTAAGATTAATTGCAATATCTTTATTAAGTGATTTTATTATAGCATCCATTTTTTATATTACAATAGGTTTTCTTGAATTTAATTTTTCTTAATAATTTCTTAATATTTTATAAGATATTTGTTCTAATTAACATATAAATTTCACACCATATTCAAAATAATTTTATATAATTTATATGAGGTGAAATATTAATATTATAATAATAGATAAAGATGAAATATTAATGAAAGAAATATATAATTGTTCTTTAAATAAAAATTTTAATTTAATTTATTGTAACGATATAACTAATATAAAAAAATTAATTAGCAACAAAAATCCAGAAACAATTATTTTTGATCTAGACAATTTAAGTAATAATAAAATTAAATCTTTTAAATATGTAAGATCTTTAACCAACAAACCTATCATTGTTATATCTTCTAATAATACAGATGATATAGTTTTATTCTTTTCTTTAGGAGCAGATGATTATGTAGTAAAACCACTAAGTCTAAAAGAATTAATTATGAGAATTCAGGCAATATATAACAGAAATAAATAAAACTTTATCATTTTACACTTGATAAAGTTTTATATTTTTTTAATACTTACTATTTAATTTCAATATGTTTAATGTTTTTATTTTCAATAGTTTCTTCTTTTTTAGGAATTTCAATTTTTAAAAGACCATTTTTAAATTCAGCTTGAATATCTTCTTCAATCACATCTTCTCCTACATAGAATTTACGAGAGCAAGCTCCATAAAATCTTTCTTGGCGAACAATTTTACCATCTGTTTCATCTTTATTTTCCTTTTCAGATTTTGCTGATATTTCTAGATATCCATTATTTAATGTTAAATTGATATTCTCTTTTTCAAATCCAGGTAAATCAATATCTACGATATATTTATCATCCTTTTCTCTAATATCAGTTCTCATTAAATCTCTTGTTCTTCCTTTAAAAAATTCATCTTCAAAAAAATCATCAAAGAAACCAAATCCATTTCTTCTTGGTACTAACATCATATACATCATCTTCCTTTCTTTTTTATATATTTTTTAATACCTTTTATTATTATTAACTTAAATTATGTACTATATTACTATAATTTATTTTGACATTATTTCTGTCATTAAATTACTTATTTCTGTTGGATTTTCAATAGATAATCCTTCTATTAATCTTGCTTGGGCATAAAGAACTTTAGCATACTTTTTCAAAGTTTTTTTGTCTTCTTTATAAAGTTCATTTAATTTTTTAGCAATTTTATGTTTTTCATTAATCTCTAACACTTTTTCTGCACTAATTTTATTATCTATTGGCATAGAATTTAAAGCTTTTTCCATTTCTACACTTATTTCACCAGCACTAGATAAACATACTGGATGGTTAGATAGTTTATTAGTGAATCTAATATCCTTAATTTCAGGAATTGCCTCTTTCATTATATTAAACATATCTTTTGATTTTTCATTTTTCTTTTTTAGTTTTTCTATTTCTTCTTCAGAATCTAATTCTAATGAATCAGTACAAACATTTTTAAATTCTTTATCTGCATATTTGTTTAACATTTTAATAGCGAATTCATCCACATAGTCTGTACAATATAGAACTTCATAACCTTTGTTTTTAACTGCTTCTACTTGTGGAATTAAGTCAACTTTATCAACTGTTTCACCACATGCGTAATAAATGTTTTTTTGTTCTTTTTCCATTCTTTCAGTATATTCTTTTAATGTTACAAATTGTTTATCTTTTGATGAATGAAACATTAATAAATCTTTTAATTTGTCTTTATTCATTCCATAATCATTATATACACCATATTTAAGTTGCATACCAAATGCATTATAGAATTTTATATAATCTTCCCTAGCATTTTTTTGCATATCTTCTAATTCTTTTAAAACCTTAGTTTCAATATTTTTAGAAATAGTTGCTAATATTCTATTTTGTTGAATAGTTTCTCTTGATATGTTTAATGGTAAATCAGATGAATCAACAACACCTTTAATAAAACTTAAATAATCTGGAACTAAATCAGGACACTTTTCCATTATTAGAACACCGTTAGAATAAAGTTGTAAACCTTTTTCATATTCTTTAGTGTAATAATCATATGGCATATGTGAAGGAATGTATATTAATGATCTAAATTCAAGAGTTCCTTCTGCTTTTGTATGAATATGTCTTATAGGTTTCTCATAATCAAAGAATTTATCAGAATAGAATGTATCATATTCTTCATCCTTTATGTCTTTTTGATTTCTTTTCCAAATTGGAATTAAATCATTTATTACTTCATCATGAGTTACTGTTTCGTATTCATCTTTATCATCTGGGTTTACTTTTTCTTTTAAATGCTGATGAGTTACTTCCATTTTTATTGGATAAGTTATATAATTACTATATTTTTTTATCAAACCTTGAATTTCATAATCCTCTAAGAATTTACTATATTTTTCATCATCTGTATCTTCTTTTATTGTTAAAATTACATCTGTTCCATAGTTTTCTCTTTCATCTTTTTCAATGCTATATCCTTTAACACCTTCGCTCATCCATGAATAAGCTTCGTCGCTTCCATACTTCTTAGATACAACTTTAACTTTTGATGAAACCATAAATGCTGAATAAAATCCAACACCAAATTGTCCAATGATATCAATATCTTTTTTCTTTTTATTATTTTCTTTAAAATCTAAAGAACCACTTTTAGCTATCGTACCTAAATTGTTCTCTAATTCCTCTTTAGACATTCCGATTCCATTATCTGAAATTGTTAAAGTCCTCTTATCTTTATCTACATCGATGCGAATATTAAAACTACTTGTATCAATTTTTATTTCGCTATTTGTTAGTGATTCATAATGAAGTTTATCTAATGCATCACTTGCATTTGATATTATTTCTCTTAAAAATACTTCTTTATTAGTATAAATAGAGTTAATCATTAAATCCATTAACTTTTTTGATTCTGTTTTAAATTCTTTTACTTTCATATTTTCCTCCAAATATTCTTAACTTAATACTTTTAAAAATTTAACGATTTCCTTTTCAGTTAACACTTTTCCTTGACTTATTACCTTATTATTTATAATTAAAGCTGGAGTGTTAGTTATATTATAATTCTTTATACTTCTTTCATCCTCCTCTATTGTTGGAGTTACATGCATTTTTAAACTATCAATTGCTTTATTTAAATTTTTCAAAAGTTTTATTCTATTACATGATTCACTACCTATTATTTTAACATTCATAAATTATTACCTTCTTTCTTCTATAATACTATTCATATTACAACACTTTTTCTCCAGAATAATTACAAATAATCTTTTGTTCAATTTTGAACTATCGTCTTAAATTTTAAGTCTTTTTTCAAAGACTCTCTTTTTAAGTACAATTTAATTATACCACTTAAATTAGCAATGTCAATATTAGAGTGCTAATTTTTAAAATTTATTTATCAAATCATAAACATTCTTTTTCATTTGTTCTAATACCCTATTAAAAGTTTCTAAATCATCCTTAGGAATTCCTTTTGTTATAGTACGATTAATAATTTCTTCTCTTGTTCTTAAATCATCTAATAAATCATTTGCTGTATCACTTATATATAATCGTATTATTTTTTTATCTAATTCATCTTGAATTCTAATAATTATATTCCCTTTTGCAAGTGAATCTATCGATTTTGATATATGTGATTTTGTTGTAACTAAATTTTCAACTATTTCAGATGCTGTATTGTTTGCTTTATTCTTATCTAAATATAATAGAAACATTATCTCATTCATTGTTAATCCATACTTAATTCTTAAATCATCGAAAGAATTATCATATAATTTTTTTATAACTTGTGCTTGAACTGGTATTTTCATGTTTGCTCTACTCCATTCTATAAAATTGTTAGTATTTCATTTACAAACATTATACCACGAATATTTTATTTTTTTATTATTCTACACTATTTTATTATAAATTATCTCTTCTATGAGGTGCATAGTTTTGATATTTACCTTTATTATTATGTTTTTTACTATTCCATATTTTATCTGCTTCTTTTGCCCAACAAGCAGCATATTTATCACATTTAGAACATAAATGTTCAACATCTTCAAGTAATTCTAAATCCGTACTTTTTGCTCCCGTATCCTTAACTATCTTTCTTAATTTTTCTGGATTTTCAAGCATTGGATAAGGTCTCAAATGATTTCTATTAAATGGTTGTTCATTATAATAAGCCATAAATAATGGACTTTGTAAAATTTCTAAAATTGACTTATCACGAATATTTGAATCAGAATAATGTATAAATACACATGGTTCAGCATCTCCAGCAGAATTAATATGAAAATAATTTCTTCCTGCTGCTATACATCCACCAACAAACTCACCATCATTTTGAAAATCAATTGGAAATAATCCAATATCTGATTTATCCGAACGAATTTCTCTAATTCTTTTAATCATATACTTTCTTTGTTCTACAGTTGGCATCAGTTCTGGAACAGCATTATTTCCAACTAGCATATAATGGAAGTAGAATGAATATCTTACACCATTATCTGCTAACATGTTTAAGAATTCATCTGAAGTAACTGTTTCAACATTATCTCTTGTATAACATATAGATGCTCCAAACAAGATACCATATTTTTTAAGCAACTTCATTGTTTTCATAACATTTTTATAATGACCATTTCATCTTCTTCCATCATTAGTTTCTTCAAAACCTTCAATAGATAATTGGAAAACTATATTACCAAGTTTTTGAACTTCTTTACAGAAATCCTCATCAATTAATGATGAATTTGTATAAATAGAGAATTCTACATCATTATGTTCTTTAGCTAATTTTAAAATATCTTTCTTTTTTACTAATGGTTCTCCACCTGTTAGCATATAAATATAAACGCCAAGTTCTTTACCTTCTCTTACAATTTTATCCATATCATCATAAGATAAACTATATTTGTGCCCATAAGTACCTGCCCAACATCCAATACAATGCATATTGCAAGCTGAAGTAGGATCAAATAATATTAACCATGGAATATTACATTTATATTTTTCTCTGTTTTCTCTAATAGTTCTTGTCCCATTAAATGCTGCACCATATCCTAAATTCATCACATTTTTTTTCAAAACATTAGGATAATGATTCTACTATTTTTAATTTTTATAATGGAGTAACTCTAGCAAATACAAATTTTCGACGAATGAAATTATCAAAGCTCTTTTCACCTTTTTCAAATTTTTCATCTACTTCTACACCAGTTGTTACTTCACTATAATCATTTGTAAGTTTTAAATCTTTAGCAATTGAGAATGCAGTAAGTGGATGATCCCCAGTAATCATTAAAACCTTAATACCTCAGGCTTTATATATAAAATTCGCATTTTTCATTACCTCCATTTTCCGTCGCATAAAAGCAAAAAAAGACTAAGATTTGCGACAATATTTGTCATCTTAGTCTTTATTTTTCTTAAAATATTAATTTTTTGCCTTTATGTTATCTAATGGAAATAATGACTTATTTCAATAAATAACGCTATTTTAAGGAATTATTAGTTTTTCTTTTCAATTCTAGCCTTAATAGCAGCTTGTGAACCATAAACCAAAGGAAACCTATTTGGAGCGACATCTCACTCCAAGAGACTAAAATGACTTATTAAATATTTTAACTATTTTCTGTTTCTATTAATTTAATTGAAATTTCCATTGTATTAAATAATACTGAAAACCATCTTAAGCAATTTGCTTCATTTCCAAATCTTTTTGAATAACCATGCAATATAGCATGTCTATTAAATGGAATATCTAGATATTCTATCGGATTATTTCTATGACTTTGTATTAACACATTAGCAGAAATTAAATCATTATCATTGATGTATTGTGAAAATAATAAATAGTTTGTTTCCTTATCCTTCATTATCTGTTTTTCTAATAATTTATTTCTAACTCTATCTTTTTCCGTAAAATCAATATATTCAAATTGGCTATTATTAATAATAGATATTAAATTTATTAATGATAATATACACAATCTATAATTGTGCTTCGTATATAGTTGATATATTTCTTTTATTTCTCTTTTATACTGAGGATATATGATTAACAATTCTTTTTTGTTTTTGGATATATCAATTTTTATACCATCTTTAATTATCTTTACTTGCTTAATTCTACTGTTTGTATTAAGTATTTCCTCATATTTAATTTCGGTATTACGATACGGATAAAAACCATTTGATAAATATTTTAATGCTATCTCTTTATATATTAAATCAAATTGAGACCAATCTATTTTTTCAAATATTCTTGTTATGTTTGAAGAAATATTATTTATTATTGGCTCATACATTTCAGTAATACTCTTTGCCAATTTTGATAATGGTTCAATCATAGCATTTATCATTCTTTCCTGCTTCATAATTTCATTAGTATATATTTTAGCTATTTTTAAATTATATTCTGCTATAGGTTTAATTGCATCAATTAATCCCTTACCAATTCCATCTATTAACTGTTGATTGGGAATGCTTATTTTATCCATTGATTCGGTTAATGATTTTCCTATTGTTATATAGCCATCAAATTTGTTATTATCTTGATTATTCATAGGTTTCACCTCATATTTATTTTACCACATAAATACGTATTAACTTTCACAATGTTCAACTAAAAATCCATCTTTTTTGCTTGTTCCGCTTATTTCTAATTTTATTGTTTCATTCATAAAGTTTAATTTCCATTCAAAGTAATCTTTATGAACAATTATCCTTTCTACAAATTCTTCTATTATTTTATCATCAACACCATTATAGTTAATATCAAGTAATCTTCTAATACTCTTTTTTGCATTCTCTATTCTAACTTCTAATGGTTCAATTGATTGACATTTCTTTTCTAATTCATTTATTTCTATTTTATATTTTTCTATTCTACTTGATAACTTTTTTTGAAACATATCATACATATTTAGATTTATTGTTTTATCTAAGTATGTATCTATTAATCTATCAAATTTTTCATTTTCTTTTTCTATTAATTGATTTAATTTATCAATTCTTTCTCTTATTTTTATCTCCGGATGTGCATCTATATCTACTCCTTTCATTAATCTTTCAAATAATTGTTTTCTATTATCAAGATTTTGAGTAAAATTTCTAAAAATATATTCAGACATATATTGTAACTTCCATTCTTGAACTTCTTTCATACCGCAAGCTTCTTTAAATCTACTCTTTGGTCTGTTTTTCTTGTTATAACATACATAACAATATGTAGTATCATTTTTATTTTTGTGGTAAATCTTTCTATTAAAATTTGATCCACATTCGCACACTAATTTTTTACTCCAGATATTTCTAGGCACACCTGTTGCTTGTCTTCTTCCTACTTTAATTGGTTTAGAATGACTATCCATTATCTGCTGAACTTTTTTAAAATCTTCTTTCGATACTAATGGTTCATGTTTTCCTTCAACTATTACTTGTTCAACTTCTCCATAATTCATTTTAGGTTTTTGTTCTAGATAATCCGGTATATATGATTTTCTATAAACTATGGTTCCGCAATAGAATGGATTCCTTAATACTCTAGATACATAAGAAGCACTCCAATTAGTTAATCCCATTGATGTTTGAGCTTCCATTTTAGTTAATTCATCTGCTATTTTAACTGTCCCTTTACCACTTAAATATTCTGAATAAATAAATTTTACTATTTCAGCTTGTTCTTCATTGACTACCAAATCCTTTCCTACTTTGTTATAACCAAGTATATTACCTGTTCCATAAAATACTCCATTTTTAAATGATATCATTTGACCTGCTTTAACTCTTTGAGATGTTTTTTTACTTTCATTTTGAGCCAGTGTAGCCATAATAGTAAGTTTTAATTCTCCATCTTCATCATTAAATGTCCAAATATTATCTTCAATAAAATATACTTCTACTCCAATATTTTTTAACTTTCTAGTTTCTTGTAATGTATCAACTGTATTTCTTGCAAATCTTGATACTTCTCGAGTAACTATCAAATCAAATCTTCCTGCTTTTGCATCCTCCATCATTCTCATAAAGTTTTTTCTTTTCTTTGTAGATGTTCCTGTTATTCCTTCATCTATATATTTATTATATAAAATCCAGTCAGGATTCTTCTTTAGAATATCATCATAGTATTGAACTTGATTATCTAAAGCAGATAATTGAGCTTCATGTTCAGTTGAAACTCTAGCATATATTGCTACCTTTCTTTTCATTTCTCTCACCTCTACAAAGAAACTACAATTTTTATTAAAATAAGTTTAGGATGCGATTTTGCACATAAGAAAAAGAAGTATTTCTACTTCTTCAACGCACATTTGACATTAATCTAAATCTTCTAAATCAATATTCCATAGACCTAACTTGCCATTGATTTCTTTATTAATATCTAACTTTTTAACATTTTTTAACTTCCATGCATAACCAGTTCTATATTTTGAACCATATGCAATATTATTCTCATTAATTATCTTTTTGTTTAAATTATCATCTAATTCTAAACAATCTTCTATTTCAGCTTCAGCTATTATTCTTTTAGAAGGATATTCTAAATTTAAATCTTTGAATCTAGCCAGTTCTTTTTTTTCAACTCCTGCTCCTGCATGAATTAAGACTTTTCCTCGATAATTAGTTTTCCATGTTCTGAATTCATATTTTTTTATTCCTTCTGCCACTAGTGTGGCCCAAGGTTGCTTTAAAGTTAATACTTTCATAAATCCTCAATTATATGTTTTTTAGTATAAAATCAAGTGTTGGAGGTTTTTCAGATAAATTCCAAATAAAATACTTTTCGTTTATATGAAAAACTTTTTTACCTTCAAATTGTTGTCGGTATTCCCAATTAATATTTTTTTCATCAATATTACTGATATCTACAAAAGCAACACAACCATTAAACAAATCAACATGAAGTATTAATGATCGAATATTATCATTTTTATATACTCTAGCCGCCTCTAATACTTTGTGTTCTTTTATATCATTAACACCTTGAAATCCACATTGAAATTCTATTCTAAATGTTCCATATTTTTTTGTTTTTATTTCAAAATCTGCTGTTGGAGCTTTAGAAAAAGATGATGGATTATCTAAATTATCTAAACCAATAGTTTTAATACTATCTTCCTTTACTCTAAAAATAATACTCATTGCTTTTTTAAAATAATTAGCAACGACTCTTCCTCTACTCCAATCGTAGTAACTTCTTTCCGTTTGTCTTTGCTTATTATTACTAAATTTATGTAATAAATTATTTTCTAACATATATTCATAAACTTTTCCAATATTTAAATCTATAAATGTATCCAAATCATTTGGCTTTATATCCTTAACAACTGCATTATCAATTGATTGAATTATTTCTATTAATCTTTTATTTAATTTACAAATATAATCAAAATCAACTTCTCTAATTATATCTTTGGAATCAAAAAATTTTTTCAAACTTGCTTGATTTGTATAACCAAGATCTTTTCTATATTCTCTTACATCAAACATATTATTTTTCACTCTCGTCAAGCATTTCTGAAATTGTATCAGCTATCTTACCCGCCAATATTGGAGGTACTGAATTTCCTATTTGAAGATGAATATCTGATTTTGATCCCTTAAAAATATAATTATCTGGATAACTTTGAATTCTAGCTGCTTCTCTTGCAGTTAGTCCTCTATTTAAGTAAGGATGAATACATCTTGATGATGATATACATGCAAAATTTCTTGTGATTGTCATACCTGGCTCATTTGCATTTAATCTTGCATATGTATTACCATAGCCTGATGTAGGCATAAATTCCTTTGGCATTGTGTCTTCAACATCCCAAGCACTTTTTCCCATTGGTATATATTTCATCATATTAATAGCTTTTTGATTATGTGCTGGTGGTTTATGGTTAACTAAAACAGTTGCACCATTTCTAATATTCTTTTGATAATCATTTTTGGGATCACATGTGTATTCTTTTATTTCCTCATCATCACTCTGAGGTAAATCACCTATTGCATCCCACAAGGTAAGAGCAGGTATTAATCCTCTTTCATTAGTTAAAGTATGAGTTTTCTTTGGATATCTAATCTTAACATCAGTTCTAGTTCCTATAAAAATTGTTCTTTCTCTTTGTTGTGGAACTCCATATTCTGCAGCATTTAATAATCTATATTCCAATTTATATCCAATGTCATTAAAAGATTTTAAAATATTCTCTAATACTTTCCCACCTTCCATACTTAAAATACCAGAGACATTCTCCATAACAAAAAACTTTGGTTTTATATCATTAACTAATCTAACATATTCTTTAAATAATTTATTTCTTGGATCATCAATAAATCTTTTGCCAAGTGTCGAAAATCCTTGACAAGGTGGTCCACCAATAATAACATCTACATCACTTTTTTTATACCCTGTACCATCTAACAATTCATCACCAGTTAGTTCTGCAATGTCTTTTACAACATACTTAACATTCGGATGATTTGCAACATATGTTTCACCAGCTGCTTTCCAAACATCATTAGCACTTATTATATTAAAACCACTATTAGCAAATCCTGTCCCTAATCCACCTGACCCAGCAAATAGTTCTACACAATTATATTTTCTTTTCATATTTAATTCTCCTTGTCAAAATTTTCTATTATTTTTCTTGCCTCATCCAAATTATCTTCAATTAATAATTGAAGCATTATAAGTTGAACTTCTTTTTCAGATCTTAATATAAAGTGTGGATCATATATTTTCTCAACTCTACCTTTATTATCAAATACAAAATAATTTCTACTAGCTCTATTGCAAAAAGGGCATTGAGGAATAGTATTATCAATTGTTAACGGTTTACTAGGATCTTTATGCCCTTGTTGTAATGTTGTAACTGATGCTGGATATAAAAAGTTAGGTTCTCCTTCTTTTGATCCACAAGTAGCACATCTGTTATTATATATTTTTTTTAATTCTTCCCATGAACCTGCATTTAAGGATTCTGTTCTTTTTAGATTTTTATATGATGGATAAGGTTCTTCTATTGTTTTTAACATATATTCACCAGATTTGATACCTAAAGTTTTACATTCATAATCTCCTCTTGTCCCTGATAATATATACCATCCAGATTGCTGTGCTAAATGTCTAGCTTGTTGAACATCGTTAATATCAAATCCCATAGTTCTAAGATAATCTGTTAATTCTTGTTTTGAAACAATTTGTCCTATTTTAGTATACAAATATATTAACACTAAGGCATTTAATGTGTAGCTTCCATTAGAATATAACTTTGGCATTTTTACATTATATTTTTCAAGACTTTTTTTATACTGCTTTAAAATTTCATCATATTTTATTTCTATTTCTTTCTTATTATTC
Source organism: Mycoplasmatota bacterium (assembly GCA_022774645.1). GTDB lineage: Bacteria > Bacillota_I > Bacilli_A > RF39 > UBA660 > CAG-1000. The sequence goes on from JALFKQ010000005.1 coordinate 11,968, forward strand.
ATTAGTATCACCCTCTAAATATTTTTTTATTTCAATGCATATTTTTTCAAATGAAAAATCATGATACTCAATATTTTTTAAATCTATTGAATATGCTGGCTTTCGATATGCATAATGAAATGGTTCATATTTAACATCTTGATTATTAATAATATCAAATAAGAAAAATTTTTTATTGCAAAAATCAATTCCTAATAAAAAAGATTTATTATTTCCTGAAGCCAAACTCTTTATATGCAAATATTTATCATCTCTCAAATCAACTTTTTTATTTTTTGCCCAATATCCTCTATAATCATTAACTACTTCAATATATATGTTTTTTTTAGAACCTTTTATAATTAAATCTGATTTTGATGACACAGAAGAAGATTGTAATATTTTTCTCTCAAAATCTGCACCACTTAATTCGACATTTAAGCCGCTTAATTTTAAATTGTATATTAAGTAATCTTCAAAAATCCAAGAGCAGACTAAGTCTTGGGCATATTCCATTTCTGTTCTACCATCACGATTGTGTCTACATGACTTTAAATTATTATATACATCTTCATAATCTCTTTTTAATTTTTCTTCATTATTCTCTAATATTATTATATTTTCTTCCGAATACCCCATTTTCTTAGCAATATTAATCATGGTTTCATCAAAAAATCTTTCTAACATTTCATATATATTTGACTTCATATTAATTATCCCTCATAAATAATTATATCATAAAAATGTCGATTTTTATTCATTTTAATATAATTCCTTTTCTAATTTAAAATTCAATTTCCACTCAATATACTCTTGATCTGTTATTTCATAATTTTCTCTTTTTTCTCTCATCTTTAACCATTCATTAATTCCTTTTTGAACATTAATATTATAAGATGAATCTCCAAATCTATCTGGTAGTTTAAACTCATAGTATGGATATTGTTCCTCTAACCACATTTGATAATATATTTCATCAATTGGATCAATGAAATCATAATTCTTTATTGCATCAATACTTACCTCATATACTTCTGCTAATCTAGGTAAATTTTTAGCATCAGGGCTCTTTGAATTTCCTTCCCATTCACGAATTGGTTTATTACTACTATACCCCATACATATTGCTGTATCAGTATTCTTCATGTGTCTAAACTCCCTTATAAATTCTAATCTTGCCCCTTGTGACATATTCTTTAATGGTTCTTTTTTGTAAAACATATTTTATCTCTCCTTTCGTTTTACTTTGTTTCCCAATAAAAAATAGCCGTCCAAACCTTATGGCGACTATTTCTGTCAAAAATTAATAATATACTAAAAGTTTAAAAACAATAATTTGAAGTGATATAATTTTTTTGTTGCACATCACATCCTTTCTATTGCAACAAAAAAGAACCTTTCGGTTCTTTAAGTATTTATTTATTGGAGTGTGTTCTCACTCTATTTTTGATTCGCTTTAATTGCGGCTTGAGCAGCAGCTAATCTTGCAATAGGTACTCTATATGGACTACAAGATACATAATCAAGCCCTACTCTATGACAGAAGTCAATAGTAGCTGGATCTCCACCATGTTCACCACAAATTCCAAGGTGAATATCTTTTCTTGTTTTACGTCCCATTTCAGCAGCCATTTTAACTAACTTACCTACACCTTTTTCATCTATTCTAGCGAATGGATCACTTTCAAGAATTTGTTTACTATAATAGTCACCTAAGAATTTACCTGCATCATCACGGCTAAATCCAAATGTCATTTGAGTTAAATCATTTGTACCAAATGAGAAGAATTCAGCTTCCTCTGCAATTTCATCAGCAGTTAAAGCAGCTCTTGGTATTTCAATCATAGTACCAATTTTATAATTTAATTTATAATCTTGTTCCTCAAATACTTTATTAATTGTTTCAACTACAATACTCTTAACATAAGCAAGTTCTTTCTTTTCACCTACAAGTGGTATCATAATTTCTGGAACAACTTTAATACCTGATTTATCAACATTAATTGCAGCTTCAATAACAGCTCTTGTTTGCATTTTAGCAATTTCAGGATATGTTACAGCAAGTCTACAACCTCTGTGACCCATCATTGGGTTAAATTCATGTAATGTAGCAATTTTATCTTTTAATGCTTCGAATGTCATACCTAATTCTTTTGCAAGTGGTTTAATTTCTTCATCAGTATGTGGTACGAATTCATGAAGAGGTGGATCTAAGAAACGAATTGTAACTGGATATCCTTTCATCTCTTTATATAATTCTTCGAAATCTCCTCTTTGCATTGGTAATAACTTAGCAAGAGCTTTTTCTCTTTGTTCTACTGTATCAGAAACAATCATTTGACGAATTGCAAAAATTCTTTCTTCTTCAAAGAACATATGTTCTGTTCTACAAAGACCAATTCCTTCAGCACCGAATTTTAATGCTTGTCTAGCATCTCTTGGAGTATCAGCATTAGTTCTAACTTGTAATTTTCTTACTTCATCAGCCCATTTCATAAATGTTTCAAAGTTACCACTGATTTCTGGTTCAACAGTCTTAATTTGTTCACCATATACTTTACCAGTACTTCCATCTACTGAAATGTAATCTCCTTCTTTGAATACTTTTCCGTCTTTAGTAGTTAATGTTTTATTTTCCTCACTTATTGTTAGTTCACCACATCCTGAAACACAACATCTACCCATACCTCTAGCAACAACTGCAGCATGGCTAGTCATTCCACCTCTAATTGTAAGAACACCTTTTGCAAGATTCATTCCTTCAATATCTTCTGGTGAAGTTTCAAGTCTAACAAGAATTGTATCTTCTCCTCTTTTAGCAGCTTCAGTTACTTCTTCAGCAGTAAAGTAAATTTTACCACATCCAGCACCTGGACTAGCAGCTAAACCTGTAGCAATTGGAGTTGCTTTCTTTAATGCTTCAGTATCAAAATTTGGATGTAATAGTTGATCTAATTGTTTAGGTTCAACTTTTAATAAAGCTTCTTCCTTAGTAAGCATACCTTCATTATATAAATCAACAGCAATTTTTAATGCTGCAGCAGCAGTTCTCTTACCATTTCTAGTTTGAAGCATAAATAATTTACCATTTTCAATAGTAAATTCCATATCTTGCATATCTTTATAATGTCTTTCTAAAATTTCACAAGTCTTAACAAATTCATTATAAGCTTCTGGCATAGTTTCAGCTAATGTATCAATTGTTTTTGGAGTACGAACACCAGCAACAACATCTTCACCTTGTGCATTCATTAAGTATTCACCATAAAGTTTCTTTTCACCAGTAGCTGGATTTCTTGTAAATGCAACACCAGTTCCACAATCTTCACCTTTATTACCATAAACCATTTCTTGAACATTAACAGCAGTGCCCCAACTAGATGGAATATCATTCATTCTTCTATAATAAATAGCTCTTTCATTATTCCAACTTCTAAATACAGCTGTAACAGCTTCAATTAATTGCTCTTTTGGATCTTGTGGGAATTCTACACCTGAAAGTTCTTTATATACATCTTTAAACTTCATTGCTATTTCATACATATCATTTTCATTTAAATCTGTATCGTAGCTAACACCTTTTTCTTCCTTGATTTTATCAAGAATTCTTTCAAATGAGTTCTTGCTGTATCCTTTAACAACATCAGCAAACATCATTATAAATCTTCTATATGAGTCATATACAAATCTCTTATTATTTGTAGCTTCTGCAAATGACTTACATACTTCATCATTAAGACCTAAGTTAAGTACTGTATCCATCATACCAGGCATACTAGCTCTAGCACCACTACGAACTGATACTAATAATGGATTTTTAAGATCTCCCATTTTCTTTCCAGTTAGTTTTTCTAACTCAGCTAATTTTTCATAGATTTCATCTATGATATCTTTACTAATAACTTTTCCTGCATCATAATAAGCAGTACAAGCCTCAGTAGTAACAGTAAATCCTCTAGGAACTGGTAAACCAATACTAGTCATTTCAGCTAGATTAGCACCCTTTCCACCAAGAAGATTTTTCATGTCTTTGTTTCCTTCACTAAACATGTAAACATATTTCATATTTAATAAATCTCCCTCCTGTCATTAAACAATAATTATCTTGCTACGACTTAAATATTATAACATACTATTGCCTTTTATAAAAATATAAATACAAAAAATTTTACAAAAAAAGAAGAATTTTTTATTCTTCTAATGATGTAATTCCTAAAACCTTTTCTAAATAACATTTTCCACATAAAGATTCATACTCAACAGCATTTTCTCCATCAATTGCAACTTGATCTCCACTCGAAGTAAATTTTCCATTAACAATTCTACCATTGAACTTAGCTCTCTTACCACATCTACATATTGTAATTAACTCTTCTAAACAATCACTAACTTCAAATAATCTTAAACTACCAGGAAAAGCCATAGTTTTAAAATCACTTCTAAGTCCATAACATATAACAGGTTTATTTTTAAGCTTAGTAAACATAAATAATTCATCAACTTGATCTCTTGTTAAAAATTGAGCTTCATCTATCAAAATACAAACAACATCTTCTGGAAGACTATTTAAATAATTAATAATTTTTTCATCACTTTTAACTATATGATCTACTTTTCTTGAAAGACCAATTCTAGTGACTATTTTATCATCACCTTTTGTATCAATACCTGGTTTTAATATTGCTACTTTCATACCTCTTTCTTCATAATTATGAGCAACTTGTAACAATAATGTAGTTTTTCCACTATTCATTGCTCCATATCTAAAATATAACTTACTCATCTTCTTCCCTCCTTGGAAAACATTTATAATAAACTTCTTTTAATCTTTCATTTGTAACATGTGTATATATTTCAGTAGCTTTTAATGATGAATGACCAAGTAATTCTTGAACCACTTTAATATCACATCCATTATTAAGCATATCAGTTGCAAATGTATGTCTTAAAACATGAGGTGTAACATGAGTTTTAATAGATAGTTTTTTCATAATATTATCTATTATATATCTAATACCACCATCAGTAATTTGTTCACCTTTACTATTTAAAAATAAATAATTATTATCTTTCCTAATATGAGTTTCTAAATATTTATCAAGAACTTCTTTAGCATAATCCCCATAATATACTACTCTTTCTTTATTTCCTTTACCACAAACAACAATTCTTTTATTATTAAAATCAATATCAGATAATTTTATATTAACTAATTCACTAACTCTAACACCTGTTGCATATAACATTTCAATAATAAGTCTATCTCTTACTCCATCTTTATCTTTTGATGATTCATTAATTATCTCAAGTAAATCATTATAATATAAAAACTTAGGTAACTTTTTCTCTTTTTTAGGATAAGTAACTTTTACGAGAGGATAGTCCTTTTTATCAATATAATTATTTTTATATAAAAATTTATAAAAAGACTTAAGAGAACTTATTTTTCTGGATACAGAAGTACTTTTTTCCTTCTTTAAACTTAAATACTCCAAATAATCTCTAACATCATCATATTTGACTTTATCAAAGTCCATCTTAACAAACTCATAAAAGTAATATAAATCATTTATATAAGAAATAATTGTATTTTCTGAATAATTCTTATTTCTTATATAATTTAGAAATTCAGATACAAAATATATTTTACAAAACTCATTCTTATCCATAATCTAATTATAATATAATTTATATAAAATAAAAAGTTACAATGTATATAAAATGCAAAGAGAACTTTATTTAAAGTTCTCTAATCTATATAAACACCACTTGGTGGCTCACTATATTTTATGGATTATATGTAATAAGTTGCATGTTTTATTTAACTATAGAGGAATTATTATATCATTAAGTAATCTAAGGAATTGATAGATAATCATAATCAATTATATAATTATCTACTATATATTATGACAAAATCAATTCTTTTTATAGTTAATTTGTTACATTTAAAATTAAAAATTATATATTATTTTTAATCCACTCTTTAGCATTTTTAAATATTTCTTCACTTGAATTTATTAAATAATCAACATTAGAAATAAAATTAAATATTTCATCTTTACTATAATTATTTAAAATATAATTTACAATTGTATACGAATATTTATAGTTATTTTTGCAATTATTAAAGTTGTTTTTTAATATATTAAAATCACAATCTTCTAAACTACATAATGAATAATTCTGCTTAGCTAAATTAGTTGCTAAACCTTCTTCAAACCAAATTATTTCATTTATACAATTGCAAACTTCATTATTACATGCATGAACAAATTCATGCATAACCATTTTTATTACATCATCTGTGCAAGCATCTTTATGAGTTGTATATTTTATTTGATCTTCAATATCCAATACTACTATAGTATTACTTTTATAATCAGTATCACCTCTAACATATGGTTTAATTTCTCCATATTTATTAATAATATATTTTTTTAATTCATCATAATTTAAAATTTTTAAAGTATATTTTTTCGATAATTTACTAATTCTAAAAAAAGATAATATTTCTTTTTCATTTAATTCAATATAATTAATTATATCATTAATGTAATTTAAATCTTTTGAATATTCAATAATAATATTATTTAAATTTATTTTCATTTAATACTCCTTATATAATCATTTTCTAAACCCCTGAATAGCTTTTCTCTCTTCAGAAGTTTCATTTAAACTAGTAACTAATTCTTTATATGAAATACCACCTGATGAAATATATTGTTCTAATAATTTTCTCTCTTCTTCTGGTTTATAAATAAATAGGAAATCGTCAAAATTTTTACTATCATCAATAACAATTTCACCATCAGTAACACTACCATGATCTAAATCAGCAAGGCCATGATTAATTAGTTTTCCCATAGTGCTTACCATTATTGAAGAATAAAGTCTCATTGGACTACCTATTGGTTGTTCATTTTTTAACCCAAATCTAACTTGATTAAACTCAGTTGACCAAAAATTTTCATTCTTAGAATATTCAGTATAAATAGCTCTTCTAAAAACTAATAAATAGTTTAAATCATATTCCATATTATGTTCATAATTATAATTAGCTATAAGATATCTTTTTTGTTCTTCAAGAGAAAAGATTCTAAAAAATATATCTAAGAATTCTGGATCCTTAAATTCTAAACTTACATCATCAATACTAATTTCACAATCATTAGCCAAATTATTAAGCTTATTTAATAATTCATCACTCATATTTGAAAACATTTTTTCTTGTTCAGTCATTGGCATTAATTGATCAAAAAGATTCATTTTTATCACCTCTATAACATTCTATATTATTATATCATATTAATAGTATTTTTATGGATTATAAGTTCTAATATTATATCCATTTTTATTTAATTTAATTTCAATTGAACCATCTTGATCTGTTCTATAAATTTTTGAATCACTCAAATTATTTAATACCTCTTTATTTGGATGACCATATCTATTATTTTTACCTACACTAATAATCGAATAATTTGGATTTATCTCATCAATAAAGCCTTTACCACTACTTGTTTTGCTACCATGATGTCCCACTTTTAATACATCTATATCTGATATATTGTATTTATCTAATATATCTTTTTCTTTCTCTACTCCAGCATCCCCCATAAACATAAATTTATAACCATTTAACTCCGTATAAATAACATTACTATTATCATTTTCATTATTGTATTCTTTAGTTTGTAAGAAATATAAATTATCTATTTTTTTAATACAACCATAATATTTTATTTTTTTCTTATCTAATACCTTAATTAATTTACTTTCTAAATTATTAAACTCACCACAATTAAATATAACCTTCTCTACTTTAAAATTATTAACTAAATTAATAGCTTCCCCCATATGATCAAAGTCTCCATGTAATGACTGTCAAAAAGTAAGTCGAATTATTTATTATATAATAGTTATGATATAATTAATGTGGTGATATTATGGAAAATAAAAATATTTTGGATATAAATATAAATAATTATATTGAATATAATAATGGTACTTCACTTGATAGAATGCTAAATGATTATTATCAAGCTATTAATGAAAGTAATGAATTAATCACTTATTCAAATATTGCGGATATGGATCAAGTTGTTGTTTCAACCTCTGATAAACCAATTATTGGTACACAAGCTTTAGATACTTGTTTTGGAATTCTATTTTACGATAGAAAAAATAAATTTGGAATTTGTGGTCATGCCGACCCTAAAAGTATTTTCGGTATAGTTATAGAAATGTTAAAGCAAATTCCTAGTACTACGGAAGGAAATGTTGAATATACAATTATTCCTGGATATCGTGCTATTGAACAACATAATTTCAAATGTAAAGAGGAAATAGAAGATATTTTAAGGAAATATATGTCAATAAATCCTAAAATATATTTCACTTCATTAAAAACACCACTCAATTCCTCAATGCCAAATGGCTTGTTATGTTACGATTTTGCTTTCGATACAATATCTGGAAAAGACATTACAAGTATTGTATTTAAAGATTATGCTGAAGAACAAAGGAAACACCATATTTAATAAGGACAGATTATATGATCTGTTCTTTTAATATCACACTAATTCATATTCTCTAGCAATTATTCTCTCATCAGAGCAATATTTAATTACATATTTATTATCTTGTTTGCAAATAATAATTCCAACAGTTTTATTATCATCAATACCTTTTACATTTTTATCAATATAATTCATATAATTTTGAATTTGACCGGTATGATTTGAATTTAACTTAATTACCTTCAGTTCTATTACAACATAGCATTTAAACTTAATATTATACAAAAGTAAATCGATATAATTATAATTATCTCCTACTTTAATTTTAAATTCATTATCTATAAAACTAAATCCAGTTCCTAACTCTTTCATGAAAGATACAATATCTTCCAAAATTAATTTTTGTAATACTTTTTCTGAAAATATATCATACTTATTGCTATTTTTAATCAAAATTGGATTCTTGATGAAATCAACTATATCTGATTCTTTTTGTTCTACTGATTTATTTTTAGTAGATT
>JALFKQ010000007.1 GCA_022774645.1 Mycoplasmatota bacterium
CTATTTGACTCGCTTTTTTAAATTTAGAATGAAGATAACTTTCTAAATCTATATCATATTCTTTAAAAATATCTTCTATAATCATTGAAGCATAAAAATCTAATATTATCGGACTAGAATTATAAGAATCATATATAAATAGAAAGCCCATACCTATATCATTTACCAGATCATCATCTTTTTCTTTTAACTTTGCCAATTCTACTGCTAATCTTTTACCTGAATATATTGTCTCACATAGAATTTGATATTTATTTATTTCACTATTTGAAGTTAAATTTCTCATTATAGTTGCTCTCTAGAGAACTTAATGAATCTAATATTATTGGTTTTAATATAGACAAGTTGTCAATCTTTTCAAATAATATTTTTGGCGCAATTTTCCCTTCTTGCAACAATGTACTTTTAACTTCTAATAATTAATCGTATACATCTATATACTTTATTAAGTTTGTAATTGTTTAAACAACTATGAAAGATACAGTTATAACTTCTACTTCCATCATTACCATATGTTCTAAACTCTAAATCTATAGTTTTTACAACATATGTAGCAATTAGTTGTTTAAAATACTCTTTTTTCAACTCGTTTAATGTTTCTTCATTCATAATTAACTCCGTTTCATAACATTAACTTGTTGTTAACATTTTATGGTGGTCTAAAGTCACTCATAATTCATCCTCCACCTATTATGTGAACACAGAATATGTGAATGATATTACTGATTCAGAATCAAGACAAAATAAAACAGAGATATATTTCAACCTCTGTTCTAATTGTGTTACAGTTTTCTAACACAAAATGTTTGATTTCTCTTTCTTCTTTAGTTTTAGTCTCTTTATTAGTGTTTCTGTTAGTTGTTGTGTTGTTTGTTTTGTTTGGTTTTAATGGATTCGGTTAATAATGTAGCCAAATATTCTTTCAATATACGCACCTGTAGAGCAAACCTATGCACGTTGCTTCTTCTAAGTTGAAGGTTCATAGGTGGGTCTATAAAAGCTACCTTTTAGCATTATACTCTTATACCCCTTCTTTAACTAACCGGTATTTTAAACAAAAAGTATAAGAAATATATTGCTGGTTTAAGGATTATTTAATCCCTTAACCACCATGATAATACAAAATGATTTAAAGCTACCTTTTAGCATTATCCCCTTATACCCCTTCTTTAACTAACCGGTATTTTAAACAAAAAGTATAAGAAATATATTGCTGGTTTTAGGATTATTTAATCCCTTAACCACCTTGATAGTACCAAATGATTTTAAAAAAGACAACCCCTCTTTTAATATTTTTTAAAAAAACTTTTTTCATATACTTTTGTCACTTGTTTAACTAAAAAGAATAGAAATATACTATTATACTTCTATTCACTTGTAGAAACCTTTGAAATCACACTTAGTACTAAAGGTTAATTATTAATAACATTATTATTTACAAAATTATAGTTAGTTAATGTTTCATAGCCTCGCTTGATAACGCTTGCCATCAATTTTCTACGTTGGTTTAAGAATTCCTTATAATCTAATTCATACCACTTTTCAGGAAGTGCATGAATAGTCTTTAATTCTTCTAATCTTTCTTGAGGAACATATAACGAAACCATTCTAGGGTAATAATCCTTTGGTGGTTTATCACTAATATCTATGTTATCATGCCATTCAATATATGCATAATTTGCAATTTGATTAGTATCTTTATCATCAACTATACCAATTCTATGTAAATACTCTTTTGGAAACAAATGATGTCGTTCTACTGATTTTTTAGTTCCATCTAAATTACCACTAAACAGTAATGATACTTTTAAATCAGAAAACAGCGCTTTAACATCCATTACAGATAATGCTGCAATATATGCATTCCAAGCTGGAGAATTAGTTGAAGATGTTGATAATTCTTCAGGTAATATTTGTTCAAAATAATCATCAGTTGATGCTAATCTTAGTTTCTTATTTACATATTCTCTAAAGCTATTTTCATCTTTTTGCAATTCAGTTAATTCATTTAATTGTTCTTGTACTGTAGTCTCAAATGAATTAGTATACGTACCCCTAAGCACAGTGATATAGAACCATCTTGCTATTAAATTTCGTAGCAAATTACTATTGACATTAAAATCATATTTTCCAATCAAATAAATAATATATGTAGCAATAAGTGCATTAGTTGAAGTTATGTTAGTATCAGTTAAATATCCAGCAGATATTACTGATTTAATAAACTGATTCCAATTCTCTATATTTAATACATTTTTTAATCCAGCTCTCAAATCAGCAAATGCTGTTCTTTTTGCTTCTTCATCTTCTATTTTATTAGAGCCTCTTTTCAATTCTATTCCCCTTAGAACTTGATAAGCATATTTTAATCTTCCTCTTTTAAATATATATGCCATTGCTACCCTAACAATATGTCTTGGCTCTAATTCCATTAATTTAATAGTTGCATGTTTATTTTGTTCACAGAACCTTTCTATATCATCTCTTAAATCTGGATCATTAACAGATATTAATGTTAAAATAAAATCATTTTCAGTTAACTTAACTCCACCAGAATTAACACGAGTAAATATATCAGCAACTTTCTCTTCATCTACTTCTTGATTGATTGTTAAAGTACCTATGTGATAACTTCTTAAATTAATCAAATCACTAATTGTCTTTTCAATTTTTGCTTTATCTTCAAAAGTTAATTCACTTTCGTCTTTCTTCAATCTGCTTTCATTTACTTTATCAATATAGTTTCCTATAAAGCTATAAGTAGAAGGTGCTAAGTACAAATCACTTACATCAGCAATCCATTCAGGATTTCTCTCAATACTAGCATTTTGAACGTCAAACTTTTCAGTTAAAGGATTAAATGCAATTTTAATTCTCTTATTCCCTTTAACTTTAATTTCCTTACCTGTCATTATAGCATAAAGAGATGTTAATCTTTGCTGTCCGTCTATGATTAAGTAATTATGCTTCGCACTTTTTTCATCAATTCCTATATTTCTACTGTCATCTTCTCTACCCTGTGATTCCCATAACAATAAATATCCAATAGGATAGCCTTTGTACATTGAATCTAGAAGGTCTCTTATATCTGATGGTTTCCAAACATACTCACGTTGAAGATCTGGAACAGCTATGCTTCCAGTTTCTATTTGTGAAATCAATTGTCCTATTGTATAAGATGTATCACTATATATTTTTTCCATAACATTGCACCTCTATATTCCATACTAATTATATCAAAAAGATATTCTTTTTCCAAACAGTTTACTCTCAATAATACATAATATTATAACAACAAATAGCATAATTCCTGAAAGCCAGTATATATTATGTATAAAATAACTTATTCCAATTGTTATAAAAGTTAATAGCGCATAATTAATGAAGAATCCCAAACTTCCTATCCATCTATCCTCTTTTCTACTGGTGTACCAAGTTCCAGTAATTGTGTAAGCTAAACAAACATAAACACCACCAAAAATCAAATTAACTATTTCTGCAAAATTCTTGTCAACAAATAGATTAATAAAAGGATTAGGTAATAAAAACTGTCTTGCTAGATAACTTAATAATTTCATTATTCTGTACATAAGACACTCCTATTATTTATTAAGAAACTTTGTAAATTTGTTAATGTTTCTTTTAGAAGAAAAATACTCATCAGCAGCATAGACTTTAACTTCATTTGTACTTAATCCTTTATTATTAAAGTTTGATTTGTCAATGCTAAAGTGGTTTTCTAAATCAACATCAAATAATTTGACAACATCTGAATAATATTTTTCCAAATACATTGTTATACCATATGCAGTATTATACTTATCAGCATTCTTTTTATATTTTTTATCACTATCAGTGATTATTAAAATATCTTTTCCAATTTTCGAAAATAAATTAGCAAAAAATATCATGTAGCATTTACCATATGTAATATAGAAATAATTATCATGTAATTCCTCTATATTTAGTTTTCTTATAATTCTATTTTCAGATGGTCCCTCTACTAATACTATTCTTTTATAAAATAATGCTCTATAGAACTGTTCGGATTTCAATATATCATTCAAATATAAATTCAATAATTTTGGTTCTTCATAAAAATGCATTTTATTTCTAATTCCACCATCTACATCTAGCTTTTTATCTTTTATAAAATTTTCAAAATCAATTGTTGATTCTTTATAAATTTTTTTAACATCATTTAATGTTAACTTAATCATAGAATTTTTATAAGAAGATTTTTTAATATCAAATGTTTTATTAATAAAAATAATATTATTTATTGAGACATTTAATAAATTACATAAACTATAGCTATGTGTTGAAACGATTAATTTTATTCCAGCTTTTTTTAAACTTCTAAACAAAACAGATATCTTTCGTAATCCTAAGTCATCTAAGTAATTCTCTGGTTCATCAAAGAAAATATATTTAATAGGGTTCATATATGACTTATATATAATATTAAAAATATTAAAAGCCTTTTCTTGTCCTTTAGATTTATGTTTAATTGATCTATAAAAATCTATTTCTTTTTTGCAAAAAGATATCAAATCTAATAATTTAGGATCAATTTTATGAGTTTTTACCTCTTCTCTATCCTTTGTTTCGCCATAATACTTACTTTTAGGATAAATGAGATACTCATTAGTTTCTAAATTGGGGATAGCATCACTTCTAAGCATTTTAACATCTAAATTTCCATCTTCAGAAATATATATACTTTTTCCCTCTGTAATATCTTGATACCTTTTCAAATTATAAGTTTTACCACTACCATTAGGACCTATCAAAAATAATGGTTCAGTAGATTTTGAATTTAGATACCTTTTAATCATGGGCTACCACCTCCAGCAATAAATAGCAAAAATAATCAAACAATTCTGCTGATATTTTGGGACTTGGTTTATATTTGTTATTTAAAACTTTTTCTAACGTAAAAAATCCTTTTTCATATTTATACAATTGTTTATATTCTAAAGAAAGTAATTTCAACAATTCATTAACTTTTTCTATTAAATCATTGTATGTTTCTGGCAATTCAGTACTAATTCTTGATTCATATGCTATATCAAAATAGTTTTCTAAAATATATTTTCCTAATTTTTGATAATATGGTTCATATTTTCCATAATCCAAGTTACCATTTAATTGCCACTCAAACATTGCAGGTGAAATTATACCATTCATTTTTTTCTTTATATTATATTTTTCTAATTCTTTTTTCACTTCATAAGGTAATTTATTAAATTCACCCTCCCAGAAAACTATTTTATCAGATACAAAATCAACTAAAATAGAATCTTTCGTATACATATCAATCATAGCAAATTCCAAGAATATATATCTTTCTTTTAAATATTTTAAACATTTTTTATCAAAAACGATTAAACCAGCATCCACATCGTCATTCCAATTACTTTCATTAATATTTCTTATATTTCCATTTAATTGATTTGTAATAATCTTCAAATCATTATCCTTTGGTGTAATATAATCTATATCAAATGTACCTAATAACCATATAAAATCATTTGTTCTTTCTTTGGTAATGAGACACCCATCTTTCTTATATTCAACAAAATCATCTATTTTATGTTTTTTATCCCTATATTCAAATTCGACAGATAAAACATAATGAGGAAAAACATTCTTCTCTGTATTAATAAAAGAAGTAATAGATTTCTTCAGCAATAATATTTCATCATCATTTTTAGAAATTAAAATCGGCCATTCGTTGGTTGAAAAAGTCGGATCATAATACACTAAATTTGCTACGCTTTTATTATCTTGTGTTTTTTCATATATCGCAGATTCATTATCATTATATAAATATGGATTTAAAGTATAAACAGTATGGCGAAAGTAATTTTTTTGAACAATTAAGTTATATATATAATTACTTATATCATTTTTTTCTCTTTCATCAGATCCATCAATAAAGCCATAAGATAAATTCATTTTCATCCATGTTTGTTTAATATCTTTTTCATCTGGTCTAAGAATAAGTTTTGCATAGAATTCTCCATCATAGTTTTCTTTCGTAGATAAAAATGATCCCTCTTTATAAATACCAGGAATATAATTACTACTATCATATGAATGATAGAATTCTCTAATACATTTTATTACTTCTTCTACATTGTTACATTTTCTTAACTTATCCAACATATTTTATCCTCCAAACTAAAAAAGAGCATATTCCATCTTAAAAATGAAACACACTCTATTATTTATATATATTATACCACTAAATTAGAATTTATTGTTAGATATACTGAAGAATTTATCAAAGAATTCTAATAATTTATCTATAACCTTATTTTTCTTTTCTTGTCTATCATTATTAGGAGTAAACATACTCATTGGAGGAAGTATTGTTGATACCTCTGTTCCATTAGTTTCTACTCTTCCCTGTTCGAATGATCTTTGGATAAAGTTATATGTTTCTTCTTTATTAAGATTCTCTTCAGCAATTATCTTATCTAACTCTTCTTTCTTTTTACTATTCATAAATGATTCAAAGTCAGCATATACATTCGAGTCTTGATCTAATGATTCAATGAATGCCATGATTAAATCTTTCTTATTTCTTAAATCTGGACTAGCCATAATTGTCTTTTGAATAGTTACAAGGATTTCTTTATCTTCCATGTTACTATCATGATATTTCTTAACTAATCCTAAGATGTAATCAATATTAACTTCTATTGATTTAATCAATTCCATTTCAAATACTACATCTTCAGTAACATCAGTTTTTTCTTGTTTAGCTTTATTTCTAAATTCATTATAGAGTTCAATATAAATACTATGGTAATCTTGTTTATCTCTTTCATTGATTAATTCATCGTCTTTGAACTCATCAAATGAAGATAAGATATTTGTTACTTTTAATATTGCACCATATAGTTTAATAAACTCTTTTTGTTCTGCTTCGCTTTGCATAAGTTCTCCAGGCGCAAATTTAGTAGTTAATTTTTCAACTAATGATTTATATCCCTCAAATGTTTTACCATTATCATCTTCATATCCATAGTAGTAATCATTATATGGTTTTAATAAAACTATTCCATGAGCTTCTTCATCACCGAATTTAGCTAATGCTTCATTAAGTCTATCTTCTAAGTTTCTAAATGAAACAATATTACCATATGTTTTAACACTATTTAAGATTCTGTTAGTTCTTGAGAATGCTTGAATTAATCCATGCCATTTTAAGTTCTTATCTACCCATAATGTATTTAATGTTTTAGCATCAAATCCTGTTAAGAACATGTTAGCAACAATTAAAATGTCTATTTCTCTATTCTTCATTCTTAGAGACACATCTTTATAATAGTTTTGGAATCTTTCTGATGAAGTATCATAACTTGTTCCAAACATATTGTTATAGTCTTTAATAGCATTTTCTAAGAATGTTCTGTCATCAGTACTTAATGCTTCAGTGGATTCAGAGTTTTCATCAATAACTCCATCTTCTCCATTTACTCCATATGAGTATATTAAAGCTACTTTTAAATTACTATTTTTTAATGCTAATGATTTCTTAAATTCAGCATAGTATTCCTTAGCCATTTTAATGCTCGATACGGCGAATATTGAGTTGAAGCCGTTAATACTCTTCTTAGACTTTATTTCTTCAGCATCGTGCTTTTTAGCCACCGCTACGACGTTATCTAGAATTGAATATACATAGCTTTCTGATGTTTTAGTTTTAGTACTAAAATGATCTATTATATATTCAGTAATCATAGCAATTCTCATTTGATTATCAAATAGTTTTTCTTCATCTATGTTATATACTTTTTCATCTTTAACATCATCACGAAGATCTACTCTTCCAACATATTCATATCTAAATGGTAATACATTCTTATCTGCTATAGCATTTACTATTGTATAAGTATGTAATCTTTCTCCAAAAATTTGTTCTGTTGTTTCAGAAATACCTTTTATTGTTCTAGCATTCTCTGGGAATATTGGAGTACCTGTGAATCCAAACAAATAGTATTTATTAAATTTCTTGATTATAGCTTTATGCATATCTCCAAATTGAGATCTATGACATTCATCAAATATAAATACTACATGTTTATTAAACACATCACTTCGTTCATTCTTTTTAATGAATTGCGATAGCTTTTGAATAGTAGTAATTATTATCTTAGCATTTGGATCGTTTAATTGTTCTTCTAATACTTTTGTTGATGTATTAGAGTTCGCAGCTCCCTCTTTAAATCTATCGTATTCTTTCATTGTTTGATAGTCTAAGTCTTTTCTATCTACAACAAATAACACTTTATCTATAAAATCTAATTTACTAGCCAATTGAGAAGTTTTAAATGAAGTTAATGTCTTTCCTGATCCTGTTGTATGCCAAATGTATCCACCTGATTTTAATGTTCCATAGAACTTATTATTATATGCAATAGTAATTCTATTTAATATCTTTTCAGTAGCTACTATTTGGTATGGACGCATTACTAATAAATCTTCTTCGCTTGTAAATACACAATATTTAGTTAATACATTTAGTAATGTATGTTTAGTAAAGAATGTTTTAGCAAAATCAATTAGATCTGTAATACCATTATTCTTTTGATCTGCCCAATATGAAGTAAATTCAAATGAGTTAGATTTCTTTTTCTTTTGATTGTTAATATGGAACTCTCTTGTAGTATTTGAATAATATTTAGTTAATGTTCCATTTGAAATCACAAATATTTGAACAAAGTTATATAATCCTGATCCTGCCCAGAAAGAATCTCTTTGATATCTTTCTATTTGATTAAAAGCTTCTCTTAAATCAATTCCTCTTTTCTTCAATTCAACATGAACTAAAGGTAGACCATTTACTAAAATTGTTACATCATATCTATTATCAAAATTACCATCATTATTAACATATTGATTTAACACTTGAAGACTATTATTGTGAATATTATTTTTATCTATTAAATAGATATTTTTCTTTTCTCCAGAATCAAGAGTTATTTCTTGCTTGTAGTCTTCTTGAATTAATCTTGTTTTTTCAATTATGTAATCATTTTTATTAGCTATTACTTTAGTAAAGAAACTATCCCATTCTCCATCAGTAAAATGATAATTATTAAGTTTTTCTAATTGTCTTCTCAAGTTAAGAATTAATTCATCTTCAGAGTTAATATTTAATCTTTCATAACCCTGTTCAACTAAAGTTTTAATTAATTCTTTTTCTAACGCATCTTCACTTTGAAAAGATGTTGCTACTCTTTTTAAACCTGTATATTCGGCTAATACTGTAGAGTTATCATTTTCACTTATTAAACCTATACTACTCACTAACACTCAACTCCTCAAAACTTAATAATTTATTTTTATAATATTCATATTGTTTTCTTCTTAATTGTATTTCAGCAGGTAAACCTACTGTAATGTCATTAACTAATTTATCAAATTTATCTAAGATATTTGATATTCTTTCCTGAGTTTCTAAATCAGGAAGTTCAAATTCCACATTTTTTAAATCTCTCATTGGTACACTCGATACAGGACTTCCTACAATATAATCAGAATATAGTTTCTTCATGTAATCAGATCTCATTAAATGCATAAGATAGACAGGATTAATTATTTCTTTTTTAGGTTTTAAAATATAAACTCCCTCTTTTACATTCCAATTATCTGGGGTTTCTTCTATCAAGGAAACTCTACCAATGGTACCTGTGCCACTAAAAAGAACATCACCAATTTCTAGATTTGCACGTTCATTTATTCTTAACAATCCTTCTTTATTAACTCGGTCTTTACTTTCCCAATATCTAACATTTCTATCACCAATTTCCCTGACTGTTACATAATGACCATCAGCATCTTCGGTATTTAATCTAAAAAATTTTCTAGGATTCAATCCTGTTTTTAAAGATTGTAATACTTCTTCTAATTTATAAGTTTTTGTTTCTCCTTTTATATCAAATACTTTTCCACGCCAAAACTCGTATTGATTCTTTCTCGCTTCTAGCTCCGCTTCTAGCTCCGCTTCTAGCTCTCCAAATTTATCAAGAATTCGTACTATTTCTTCTTGTACTTCTAATGGAGGAATAGGAATATTTAATTTCATATAATCTTTATTTGAAATATAGAATCTTGTTACACCTCTAACTGCTTTAAATAGGTTACATCTAAATGGTTTTGAATTAAGATAGTAACTAATAAATGTTGTGTTAATTATATTCTTATATTCATCTTTTAATCTTAATCCAAATAGATGATCATCCATAAATATTCCATCTTGAATTTCATCTTCTATAACAGAAGCAATTGCACATTCATCAGGAACCTCAGATGCACTTGTTAATAATAAATCTCCTTGAAGTAGTGTTGTTTGTTTTGTATTTTTGACTGTTGCATATGGCAATTTTGTAATATCAATTTTATTATTCTTATATACATTCATGTAATCAATAAAACGGCAATTACCTTCATCTGCCCATTTATTTGTAACACCAGTCATGCCAGAAAATAACTCAAATACATCTTTTAATGATTTGTACTCAACACCATTAGGACATAATTTCTTAATTAAATCATTAATCTTACTCATAACGATCATCCTCTAATTCTTTGATAATCGCTTCAAGTTCTTCTCTAATCTTTTGTTGTCTTGGTACCACTTCAGCTAATTTCTTATTAACTTCTTCTATATCAATAGTAGAATCTTCACCAACTGTTTTTAAATAAGAATTAACTGATATATTATAATCATTATCTTTAACTTCTTCATATGTAGCTAAGTATGATTTATTTTCTACACTTTTTCTATCTTTTAATAAAGAAACAATGTTTTCAATATTTTCATCAGATAACTTGTTCTTATTTGTAGTTCTAACACATTCATCAGTAGCATCAACAAATAAAATATTATTATCAGATTTATTCTTTTTAAGTACCAAAATACAAGTTGCAATGGATGTACCAAAGAATAAATCAGGAGGTAATTGAATAACAGTATCTACAAAGTTATTATCAATCATGTATTGTCTAATCTTTTGTTCTGCTCCACCTCTATAAAGAACTCCTGGGAACTCAACTATAGCCGCAGTACCTTTTGGAGATAGCCATGATAACATGTGCATTGTAAATGCTAAATCAGCTTTTGATTCTGGTGCTAATATTCCAGCTGGAGCAAATCTTTCATCGTTTATTAAAATTGGATTAGATTTACCTGCCCATTTAATTGAATATGGAGGATTAGATACTATTGCATCAAATGGTTCATCATTCCAATGAGCTGGATGAATTAGTGTATCTCCTCTTTCAATACTAAAGTTATTGTAATTAATGTTATGTAAGAACATATTTATTCTAGCTAAGTTGTAAGTTGTAAGATTTATCTCTTGACCGAAGAATCCCTCTCTTACATTTTCTTTTCCAAGTATCTTAGCAAATTTTAAAAGTAATCCACCTGAACCACATGCTGGATCGTATACTTTATTAACGGAAGTTTTATCCATAATAACTATTCTTGCAAGTAATTCCCCAACTTCTTGAGGAGTAAAGAATTCTCCACCTGATTTACCAGCTGATGAAGCATACATTGTCATCAAAAACTCATATGCATCTCCAAACAAATCTATGTTATTATCTTCATAATCTCCAAAATTTAAATCTCCAATAGCATTTAATAACTTAACAAGTTTTTCATTTCTTTCATCAACAGTGTTACCTAATTTATTATCAATAGTAAAATCATCGAATAAACCTTTAACATCATCTTCTGATGCTGATCCTCTAGCCGATGATTCTATGTTATTAAATACATTTGAAATAACGACATTTAAGTTTTCATTTTTATCTGCGCCTTTTCTTATATTGCAGAATAATTCACTTGGAAGTATAAAGAATCCTTTTTCATCAAGTATTTGTGATTTTCCAAGTAACGCTTCTTCATCAGAAATATTTCTATATTGAAAATCTGTAATACCTGCTTTTCTTTGATTTTCATTAACGTAGTTTTCAATATTCTCTGATATAAATCTATAAAATAACAATCCTAAAACGTATTGTTTAAAATCCCATCCATCTACGGAACCTCTTAACTCATTTGCAATTTTCCAAATAGTTTTATGTAGTTCTTCTCTTTCTCTTTCTTTTTTATTATTCATAACTTCACTCCTAAAAATCATTCTAAAATAATTATATCATACCATTTGCCTATTTTTATACTCAATTTGTTTCATATTCTTATCACAATAATTTTAATAAAATAATATAAATATACTACTCCAAACAAAATCATTTTGTATTCATTTTGAAATCAACCTTAGACTTTAAAATGTCACCTAAATGTCACCTAGAGCAAAATAAAAAGGCCACAAAGCCTTTATTTTAAATAAAATGAGAAGCTTTCGCTTCTCTTCAGGGGGTTTTGGTTGAACACTTTCACTCTTATATTCGTAAAAGTATTCTGACATATTTCTATGTCAATTTAATTATATAATGATTAGTTGATTTTTGTCAATTATTAATTTTTTATTTTACAAGATTTTATATAATTATAAACCTCATCCCAATTATTTACTCTTTTACACTTAGTGTTTCTTGTTATATTTATTTTTGAATTAAATACAACAGCATTTATATTATTTTCTAATAAAGATTCACATGTATCAATCGCATCATCAAACATAATATCTATATTTTCTTTTTTACAAATATCCGCTTTATATGAATAAGCTGTTAAAATTTTATCATATTTAATTTTGTTTTTATCTAGAAAGTCTTTTACATATTTATTTACATCTTTATAATACTTATCACTTCTTGCTGTTATAAAATATATTTGATTACCCTCTTCTTTTAATTTATCAATTGTTTCTTTAGCACCTTTTTTAATTGGTTGCTTTTGTCCCATTTCACAAGCATAATCACTAAAGAATTCTATTATTTCTTTTTCTGTAAAGTTCCCTCTTATTATTTTATCTATATTATTAATTAGTACTTTATTATCACTATATTTGTAATCGTATTTATAAGCATATTCTCTTACTATATCACATGAGTCTATTAGTGTATCATCTATATCAATGCCTATTTTCAATATATCACTCCCTTTTTGCCTTAATGGTGATTATATCAAAATATATGTTATTTATCAATATTAATGCTTTCTAAGTAATTTCATACTGTTTTTATAGTCACCGTAAGTTTCTATTTTTATTCCTAGTGTACTTTCTGCATAATCAAGTAATTCACTCATTAAAAGTGAAGGAAGCATCATACCATAACATCCACATTGATATATGTATCTATTCATTTTTTCTGATTCTAGTTCATCATAACCAACAACTGAACAGATAATAGTTTCTGCTAATTCTTTAATATTCTCTTTAAACATATCTCCAAACATATCATTATATGTCCCTTCATACAAATCTGTATCTACTACTCTTGGAGTATGTATTGTTTGAAATAATATATTTCTACTGTTTAAATCATTAAACATTAATCCTTGAAGTGTTAATCTTTTCATTTCTATTTCAATTTGTCTAATTGCAGACATTAAATCTCTAATTAATATATTACTTTCTAAATCTTGTAATTTAACACCATCTATATATTTCATTAGATATCCAACAAAATTAACTGGTTCTTCTTTTCCTAAAAATACAAATGTATGTGGAAAAACAAATATATCACTTTTATAATACTCTTTTGAAGCAAATATATTGTAGAAAGAATCTATATCTTTTGTACTATTAAACTTTTTAAATGCATGGCCTTCACTTGTAAGAAAACACTCTGCACTCGCACCTTTTCCTAAACTTTTTACCATATATTCTTCTGGAATTTTATCTAATATTATTTTTTCTGCCATAGTTACCTCTTTTGTAGTTTGTTATTTTAACATATTATTAACAATTTGTAAAACATTGTTGTAAAAGAAAATGTTAACTATTCGTTAACACTATTCTATATTTACTTTAAATGAGTACCATACAGTTCCTTCAACATATTTAGCATGTATTACTACGATATACTCACCTTCATCTAAATTTAATCTTATTGACTTTTCTCTTTTGATGTATCCTAATTCTTTATAGATTTGTTTATCTTTATATACTTCTATCTTAGTAACATCCATATTATTTTCATGATATATTTTTTCATTCTTTTTTATGGTTAAACTATCTTTATATTTTATATCTGTTGGATCTACTGCTAGTGCTGTTTCACATGTTCGAGTAGTATTATTATCTACATCTACTTTACACCAACTATATGATCCTATTTGTGCTCTTATTTTTTCTGTTTTATCACTATTTAATATATAAAGGTCATATGGCATTATTTTTCTATAATAATCTAATGTATGAAAGTTTGTTGGAAATATATGAAAATCTGTTGACTCATAGAAACCGCTTTCATAATTTTCATCTATTGTATGCCATTTAATAACTTTATAAAGTATTGCTGAATATTCTTTTGTACCACCATCTTTATAAGTTCTCTTTATTGGAAATAATAATATAACTAATACAGCTATTATTATTAATATCTTTTTTAATTTCATAATTATTTTTCCTTTAATGATTTAAATATTTTTTTCCATAATTTACTAGATGAATAATTTAATATTCCTGCTTTATATATTCTAAGTCCATATTTATATAATAATGCACATGTACCACCAAGTAAGCCAATTGATATTATTAAATCAAGTATCGTCATTTCGCCAAGTGTATATAGTACTGGTGCTAAAATACCTGAAATGAATGGTATAAATGCAGCTATTTTTATAAATGTTGCTCCTTGATATACTGATGCATAAATTGCTAAGTAATAACCTACCATTAAGAATACCATAACTGGTGTTTGAATTTGATTATAATCTTCCATATTAGTTGTCATACTAGCAAGTACTCCAATAAATAATGAATAAGCAAAGAAACTAAGTAGCATTAGTATTATAAAGAATGGAAGACCATTTAATATAGTTGTAGCAAGTTCACTACTTGTAAACATATTTATATATTCTGTTATTTTTCCTACTTCACTTGTTCCAACTACACCTGCCATATTATTTGAAGTTAAAAGTCTTATTACTATACCGATAATAGAATAAACTATTAATAATAATCCTTGAAATATTGCAAATACATTAGCTGATATTAATTTTGACATAAAATGTACTTGTGGAGATACACTTGATATTATAACTTCCATACTTTTAGTACTTTTTTCTTCATTTATTTCAGCACCTATCATTTGTACTATTAATAATATCAATATAAAGAATGGTACAATAAATACTATTATTATTACATTACCAATCATTTCAATTAATTCTTGATTTTCATTTATATCCTCATTTAAATATATTCTGTTTATTTCAACTGGATTATATATACTAGTAAGTAATTCTGAACTTATATTTGCTTCTTTTAATGCCATATTTGATTTTGTAGTATTAATAGCATTTATAATATCTTGGTATAATAATTTATCCATTTTTTCATATGATATTACTTCTGCATCAAACATTTTATCTAATGATTTATTCTCTACTTTAGTTAAATTAATTATTACATCATTTGTTTTATCTTTAATGACATCTTCTTTTAGTTCTTCTATTGTTTTATCTGCTTTTTTGATTTCAGTATTATAACTTTCTAAAATATCTTTATAACCACTATTTAATGTAGTTTCTAATTCATTATAAATTCCTACATTATCAATAACATATACATTTATTTTATCTTCAAAGTCACCACCAAATAATTTAACTATTGAATCTAAATTTATAAGACCAACTATTATTATAAGTAATATTAAATTTATTATTTTAAATGATTTAGTACATACTTTCTTTTTTATACTATCTTTTGTAAGAAATTTAAATTTATTTTTCATATGCTTCACCTACTTTACTTATAAATATTTCATTTAAAGTTGGTTCTTCAACTACAAATTTTGTTACATTATTACATTTAGATATTTTTTTAAATACTGAATCTACATATTTAATATCAGATATTTTAATAGTATATTCATTTTTATTTTTTTCTATACTTTCTACTCCATCTATTTTTTTGATTTCTTCTGTATCTAAATCTGCGACTACTTTTATATTTTTCTTTCTAAAATCTTCTTTTATTTTAGTTAGTTTTCCTTCTAAAACTGTGTTACCATGAACTAATATAATTAATGAATCACAAAAATATTCTATATGTTCCATCATATGTGATGAGAATATTATCATTGTTTTTTGTTTTTTTAGTCTTAATATTACTTTTTTAAACATTTCTACATTTATCGGATCTAATCCACTAAAAGGTTCATCTAGTATTAATAGTTTTGGTTCATGTAAAATACTTATTATAAATTGTATTTTTTGTTGATTTCCTTTTGATAATTCTTTTATTTTTTTATTTTTGTAATCTGTTATATTAAATTCTTCTAGGTATTTATCTAATCTTTCTTCAACTTGCTTTTCTGTAAGTCCTTTTAGTACTCCATAATAAATTGCTTGTTCTAAAACTGTTTTTGATGGTAATAAACTTCTTTCTTCTGTTAAAAAACCTATTTGATCAGTAATACTATAATCTATTTTTTTACCATTTAATGTAATATTGCCTTCTGTTTTATCAAGAAGACCCATTATCATTCTAAATGTTGTTGTTTTACCAGCACCATTTACACCTAAAAGTCCAAATATTTCTCCTTCATGTATTTCAAATGATAAATCATTTACTGCTCTAAAGTCATCATAATATTTAGTGACATGTTCTAGTTTTAACATATTTTCACCTCATTTCCAGTTTCAACCCCAAGACTTTCAGCAATATCTTTATTGATATGCATCTCTAATACACAAGTTTCATCTGATTTAATATGAACTGGCTCTATAATAATATTATTGTCTGTTATAACTTTTACTACTTCGTCATTCATTTTATTAAAAGTAACTAAATCTTCAGCACTCATATGAATATGTGTATCTGAAACTATAACCATACTTTTAGCTTCATACTCACCTTTTGGACCCACTATTGTTAATGTTTCACTATTTTCGAGTACACCACTTTTTCTAGTTGGAGCATTTATTCCAAAGAATTCATTGTCTCTATCCAATAGTTCTACTTGTGTATATTTTCTACAAGGTCCAATTATTCTTATGTGTTCTAATATTTTGTCATCTTTTTTTAGTATTACTGTTTCTTCACATGCATATTGACCTTTTTGAATTAAATCTCTTTTTTTAGTAAGAACATAATCTTTACCAAATAATATTTCTAATGCTTCTTTTGTCAAATGTACATGATGATTAGAAACTCCTACTTTAATTTTCATATTATTCCTCCATTTTCATTATAAAATAATTATATATTTTTTTAAAGGTTTTTATTAAATTGTTTTATAAATGTACAAAACAATCACAATTACAATTTTTTGTCATTAAATAATACTAGTAAAGGAGATGACTATATGAATGGTAGTTATTATCAAACACCAGTATTTATAAATGATATCGAAAGGGATACAAATAATCCGATTGTTGATAATTTTAATGGTAGTTCTGAACCAATGGAACAAAGCTATATAGAGAATATTCTTAGGAATAATATTGGAAAGAAAGTAAGAGTTCATGCTTCTTTTTCAGATTCAGTTGAGTGGAGAGACAGAATATTTGTTGGCTTAATTGAACATGCCGGTAGAGATAATTTAATTATTAATGATGTTGAAAATGGTAAAAGTTATTTAATTTTAATGATATATGTAGATTTTGTTGAATTTGATGAAAGAATCACTTATGCTAAATAGTCTTTAAAATAATACTATTTTCTGATATAATATTTAGTAGGATGTGATAATAATGAAAACATTAAATATAATAGCTTTGATACTTGTAGTCTTAATAGTTTTAGTTACATTAATGATTATATTGTTTAAATATTTTATTGAGAAACTTAATAATATAAATAATTTATTAGTAGATACTGAAAAGGAATGTATAGATGAACTGAAAAGGAAAAATGAAATTATTGAAAAGATGATTAAAGTTGCTTCTAGTAAATTCAAATGTGAAAGTATTGCTTTTGATGAAGTAAAAGATTTAGAAATTGATAGTCTTGATTCTTTTAAAGAAGAAAAGAAATTAAATAAATGTTATGAGGAAATATTACATGTTGTTGAAGATAATCCTAAATCAAAAGATATTAAAACATTAAAAGATTATATTAAAAAATATGATAATAATGAACTTAAGATTATTTCACTTAGAACTTTTTATAATAAATATACTTTACAATATAATAATTTAATAAAAAAATTTCCTTACAATATTATTTCTAAATTTAAGAAACTTAAAATTAAAAATATTATTGAAGGAAAAGAATTAGATATTAATTTTAATAATGATTTGGAAGTGTAAAATTCACTTCTTTTATATTGTGTGCTTTTAAGAAATTATTTGCTTTACTAAATGGTTTACTTCCAAAAAAACCGTTTCTTGCTGAGAATGGACTCGGATGTGTACTTTCTATAACTAAATGATTTTTATTTGTTATATATGCTTTTTTAGCTCTTGCAAAGTTTCCCCATAATATAAATACTGTTGGTGTATCTCTTTGATTTAATAACTTAATTATATGATCTGTTAATAGATTCCATCCAAGATCTTTATGAGATGCTGGTGTGTCTTTTCTTACTGTTAATACTGAGTTTAAAAGCAACACTCCTTCTTTTGCCCAAGGGGTTAAATCTCCACTACTTCCATTTTTAATACCTAAGTCATCGTAAAGTTCTTTAAATATATTTTGCAAACTTGGTGGTAACTTTACACCTTTTTGTACACTAAATGATAAACCGTGTGCTTCACCTTCTCCGTGATAAGGATCCTGACCTAATATAACTATTTTAACATTATTATATGGCGTTAGCCTTAATGCATTGAATATGTTGTTATATTCTGGATAACAAGTATGTGTTTTATACTCTTCTTTTACTGTTTCCATAAATTTATGAAATCCTGGACTATCCCATACACTTTTTAATACAATATCCCAATCATTACCTATCACATTATTCACTTCCTAATGATTTAATTATACTATAAGAATTAATAATTATCATAATAAATATTAAAGTATCCAAATAATTCCAGATAAAGAAGTTATTAACTATTATTCCAGATAATGTTATTGTTATAAATGTTAATTTAAAAATATTAAGAATATATTTAGATTTAGTATAGTATTCAATATTAGTTTTTCCAATATAGAATCCACTTAATATTGTTGTAAATCCAAATAGAATAAGTATTATTATTAAAAATAATGAACCAATGCTTCCATACATATTTATAAAAATATTGTTTATTAAAACATTATAATCATTTGTTATAGGATTATTATAAATATAAATTAAGATTAGTGAGCTTATAAGTAATGTCATCACTATAGTTATAAATAATACAGAAAATATTTGATATCTTATACTTATATTTATGTCATTTTTATCAGTAGCTGAACTAAGCGATGTTGTTCCAATTAATAGTTCATTCATAAATATACTTCTTTTTATGCCTATTATCATTCCACATAATAATGGTTTTAATTTAAATATATCTTTTAAATACACTTTGGAAGATAAAATCAAAGTATCATAATTTATAACTATTCCATAAAGACATACCATTATAAATATTAAACACATTACTGGTACTATTTTATTCATTATTCTAAGTATATCTTTAACTTTTAAATTAATTGTAACTAAAAGTATAATCATAAATATTATTATGATCAATTTTTTACTTATATTTACATTTAATAATATCATATTACTTATAGTGTTCATCTGTATCATTTGAAATAGAAATGAATATATTATAAGTAAAAGTATAAATGATAAAAAACTTATTAATTTATTTTTAGTAATAAAGTTTGGGCCACCTATATAATCATCTTTTAATTTTACTCTATTTTTTCTGCCTAAATATGATTCATAATATATTATTGATGTTGTTATAAATGAGAAAACTAATATCCAAACCACTGATGAAAAACCACCTATTATGATTGAAGAGGTTGTTCCAATAATTGAACCCACTCCTATTTTAGTACCTAATGTTAAATATAATGAAGTCTTATCATTCTTCATTAATTCTTTTATTTTAATGTTATAATTTTTAAATTTAATTTTAATTGATAAATAGATTGATAATGCAAATAAAAATATTATTAATATTGTCCACATACTAATAATATTTTATATGTTTTTTATTTATGATAAGTTTCATTATTCAATATTTTAAAACTTCTATATATTTGTTCTAATAATATTCCTCTAAATAGTCCATGAGGAAATGTTAAATCTGAAAATGATAATAATAAATTACATTCTTTTTTCACTGAGTCATTTATTCCATCTGAACCACCTATAATAAATACAATATTTTTATAACTATTTATAAATGCATTATTTATTATTTTTGATAATTCTATTGATGAACTTTTAGTTCCTTCGATTGCCATACATATATTATAATCACTTTTACTTAAATGATTTAATATTTCATTACTTTCATCATTTATATTTGAATCTTTTAATTCTATAACTGATATTTTATGATATTTATTTATTCTAGTCATATAATCATTTATTAAATCATTAAGATATTTTTCTTTTATTTTGCCTACACATATTATTTTTATCATATTATTTACCATAACAAGGATATGCGGTTTTATAATATAGTGCAAAAGGATTTATATTTTTATCATTTCTGAAAACTCTAAAGTCTAAGTGCACTCCAGTTGCTGAACCTGTTCTACCCATTATACCAATTAATTGTCCTTTTTCTACATGATCCCCTACTTTAACAAGTGTTTTTGCTAAATGCATATATTGTGATGTATACGTTTCATCATGTTTAATTTTAATATTATTTCCAGCTCCTTGATGATATCCATTATCATTAAATGCTGATATTACTGTTCCACTTTGTATTGCATAGATATTTTTACTCTTAGTACCAGTTATATCAAGTGCGGCATGGAAATGATATTGTCCTCTTATTGGGTGATTTCTATATGAATAACATGAACTAATTCTATATGGTTTACTTGTTGGCCATACCCAATATGTTGTATTACCAACATAGTATACACCTTTTGCTCCTGCAACTACTATTTTCTTAGTTGGTTCTGTTATAACATCTTCACTAACAAATTGTGTATCAAGGATAACTCCATTTGATTCTTTTGTGGCATAAACTACTTTTGAAAGACCATTTGATCCTTGTTGTTTTACATAACTTTCATCTGCTGATAAATTACTATCATATTCTATATCTGTATCATATTCTACTGTTTGCATTTTAGTATCGAATGACTCAACTATTATATTTGATACAGGTTTAATGGCTGCTACTGTGACCTCTTGACCAACCGCAAGCAATGCATTTTCACCTTTTATATCTGGGTTTGCTACTAAAAAGTCTTCTACACCAAGCTTATTATTATATGCAATTGATTCAATTGTGTCATCTGCTCTAACCTTATATGTTCCAGTAAGATCAGTAGTTCCAAATAAGAAATACATTTTTAAAATATCTTTATTTGTTATTATTTCTTCTTCTGTTGATATATAAGTCTTTTTAATACTCATATCACTTTCGAAATAAATATCAGTTATACTTCTTCCCTCTTCACCAGAATCTTTTTCAACATTATTTAAATAATTTTCATATTCTTCTTCTTTTACAAATGATAATACTGTATTTTTAACAGCTTCATCTAGATCTTCTTTATGTAAAATATAAAATTTTATTTTATTTTTTTCTTTTTTAACTGTAACCTCATATCCTTCAATTGTAAAAGGATCTATATCATTTATTTCATCATATATTTGTTCAGCAGTTTTTAAATTCGTTTTATATGTTAATATTTTTTGTACCTCTAACCCTTCTGGTGGGTATACTTTATCAACATTATATTTCTTTTTAATCCCTTCTTGTTCTTTATCAATCAAATCATAAAGTTCTTCTTTGGATTGTATAAGTCCTATCTTTTGTCCGCCTAAATATACTTGATAAAATTCATTTATCTGTTCTTTTTTAGGTTCAAAAGTAAGTGTCATATATACAACTAATATTGACACTAATAATCCAAATATAATTTCAGATATTGATACTTTATTATTCATTCTCTACTTCCTTATTTCTAGTGGCACTTTCAAATGTACCTGTATTTAATTGAAATATTAGATTAACACTACCAGTTGAACCGGCTCTGTGTTTAGCAACTAGTAATTCAATTGGTCTTCTAAGTTTGCCATCATATTTACCATATTCTTCACTATGAAGGAATAGTACAATATCGGCATCTTGTTCTATTGAACCAGATTCTCTTAAATCAGATAGTTTCGGTTTGCTATCATTACTTTTTCTTTGCTCAACACTTCTTGATAATTGTGCAAGAGCAATTATTGGTACATCTAATTCCATTGCCATTTTCTTTATATCACGGCTTATTTCACTAACTTCTTGAACTCTTTGTCCTGCATATTTTGATGAACTTGATAATAATTGTAAGTAATCTATTATTATTAGATCTAGTCCAGCATCAGAATTTTTAAGTTTTCTACATTTCCTTCTTATTTCACTTACTGTTAGACCACCTGAATCATCAATAAAGAATTTTATATCAGAAAGTTCACTCATTGCTTCATTAAACTTTTGTCTATCGCTTTGTTTAAATCTTCCTGTTTTTAAAACATCTCCATCAATTCTTCCAACACATCCAAACATTCTTTTTGCTATTTCGTCTGCTCCCATTTCTAGTGAGAATAATGCAACTGAATTTTTATTGTTAATTGCCGCATTAAGTCCAACATTAAGGGAGAAAGCACTTTTTCCACAACCGGGTCTTCCAGCTATAATAATAACTTGTTTCTTTTGAAGACCTCTTGTCATTTCATCAAAATCATAATAGCCAGTTCTAATTCCAGTATAGTCAGATTTAGTTGCTGCTAAAAGTTCAAGATTCTTTTGTACTTCTGGTAATATATCTTGTATTTTTTGCATATCTCTTCCAAGTTTATCATTATAAACTCCAAGAATATTTCTTTCAGCACTTTCAACTATATTCTCTATACTATCATCTTCATTATAACACTCTTCTTGTATTCTGTCAGCCTTAGCTATTAAATTACGAAGAACAGCTTTTTCAAATATAATTTTTATATAATAATTTAAATTAGCTGTTGATGGCACTGAATTTATTATCTCAGTGATATATTCTACCCCACCAACATCTGATAATAATTTATCTTTTTCAAGTTCATTGCATATTGTATTAACATCAATTGGTATATTATTTTGATGCAATGTTCTCATTGTTTTATATATTGTTCTATTTTTTTGCTCATAAAACATTTCTTCACTAACTTCATCCATTATTTTATCAAGAGCAGCTCTATCTAAAAAACCGCATCCCAAAACAGATATTTCAGCTTCAATATTTTGTGGTGTCTTCCTTAGTTCGTTTTTAGCCATAAATACCTCCTTATAGGCTTGATAATTTAATATTAATTGTGAATGAAACTTCTTTATGTAATACTATCGTTACTTGGTGTACACCTAAAGTATTAATATCATTATCGATAATCACTTTCTTTTTATCAATTTGATATCCCATTTTTTCTAATTCTTCACTTATATTTTTTGAAGTAATACTTCCAAATACTTTTCCATTATTTCCTGTTTTAACTTTAAACTCAATTTCTTTATTTTGAAGTTTATTTTTAATCTTATTGCATTCATCAATTAGTGCTTGTTCATTATCTTGTCTTTCTTTTATTTCACTTTTAAGCACACTAGCACTTTTTTCTGTATATGGCACAGCCAAACCTTCTGTTATTAAAAACTTAGCATATCCATCTTTTACTTCTTTGATTTCATCTTTCTTTGCTTGTTTTTTAACATCTTTAATAAAAATAACTTTCATAAATATCGCCTCCACTTCAATAATGTAAAAATATTATACCACAGAGAAAACTAAAAAAAAAGTTGTAAACTATTTAAAAATATTATATACTTAGTATGGATAATAAGGAGGAATTTTATGGAGAATACTGAAGTACTAAATAAGGTTAAACAATTTGAATCAGCTTTAAAAACTCTTTTAATAGCTAAATTCGGAAAAGTATTACCAGAAAATAAAATTATTCTTTTAAATTCCCAATCTTTTGTAGATACAGATATGATTAAACAATGTTATGGAGACAATGAAAAGTTAAGAGGTGTTGTCCTTAGAACTCTTCTTGATAATGTTATAGATGTTAAATGTAAAAAAGATTTAGAAGTTAATGGAAATATTGAAACAGTAAATTATGG
Organism: Mycoplasmatota bacterium; assembly: GCA_022774645.1. GTDB lineage: Bacteria > Bacillota_I > Bacilli_A > RF39 > UBA660 > CAG-1000. The sequence goes on from JALFKQ010000007.1 coordinate 24,383, forward strand.
TGATTATTTACAAGACAGTTTAGTTGAGTATTATGCTAGAATTATTTCACAAGAAAAGGGATTTACTATTGATAGTACACAAGATATAGATAAGCAAATTATGTTAATCCAAACATTAAAAGAAAAACTTGGAGATGATTTTGATAAACTTGTTCTTAATAATGATGCTAATACTTTATTAGCAATAGCTGGTAGTCAAGAATTTATTGAAGAAGCTGATAAAGATGCGATTAAAAGACATATCGAATTAATGAATCAAGCTGATAAAGTAGATAAGAAAGATAATGATACTATTCAAAAAGTACAAGATAGTTTTGAAAATAAAGAACAAATTAATATAGTATATTTAAAAGGAAAACAATATGTAAAATATGTTGATAAAAATGATGTTGTTCACTTAGTTGAAACAGAAGGTTCAAAAAATGTATCTAAATTATTTAAAGAAAAGATTCAACAAGTTGGTCCAGGTAAATTAATAAATCCTGAAGATTTCTTTAATGAACTTACTAAAGTTGCTCCAGAGGAAAATATGGTAACAACTGAAGATAAAAATCCTACTCTTCAAACTCATCAAGAAACTGATATGATTTCTTTTGTTAGAAGTAATAGTAATTATGTAGACCTTGCTAAAAAAGGTAAAGTTACACATTCCAACGACGGATCAATTCATGTACTTGAAAATACTAATGATGTTGTTGTTACAGAATCAAACAGTGGAATTGTTTCTTCTGATATAATTTCACATAACAGTACAGGAATAGATAATAATTTTAAACAGGAAACTGCTCAAGTTGAGAAAGAAAATGATGATATAATTTTAAGTCCTGAAAAATATGAAGAATTGTGTAATAACTTTAAGAGTGGCAAAAATCTAACTCTTGAAGAATTAAGAGCATTAAAAAAATACGAAGAAATGTATATGAGTGAATATGGTATGAGTCCTGCTGAAAACACATTTAATCAAACAAAAAAAGGAGAAGGCCCAGTTCTTAGTATGTATGGTAACAATAAATATAAGTATGCTGGTTTTACAAATAAATATTTAATTATATATATTATAATAATGACAATTTGTATAGGAATTATTGTTGGCGCTGTTATATTCAAATTAACAAATTAAAAAGAGCTTAGCTCTTTTTTTCTTGGTATACTATCATTGCTGAAAAACAATATACTTGTTCTTCTCCAAATATTGATACAGCAGTTCTAAATTGTATTTCCATTACTTCACATTCTGTTTCACTTAGAAAATTATTAACACTTTTTTCTAAATCTTTTTCGTGTCCTTCATCTATTATCTTCACTCTCATTTTCTTTCACCATAAATATTTTATAATATTAAAAAAGAAAATAATGTCGAATTAACATTATTTTTTCTTTTTTTCTTCTTGAACTCTTTTTCTTATTTCATCAAGTATAATTGTGTTTGTTTGTTCAATTCCTTTATCAGTTTTATTTTTATTTAAACATAGTCCTATAACAAATACATAAGCCAAAATATAAAACCATAATAATAACATTACTATATTTGCTAAGTTACCATATACAATATCATATCTTGCTATATTATTAATATAATATGAATAGATTCCTGTTATCGCTAACCATGATATTGATGTAAATAACGCTCCTTTTGTAGTATATTTACTAGGTATTCTTTCGTCAGGAGCAACTGTATACACAACTTTAATAAGAAAGTATACAACTAATAATGAAACTGGAACTTGTATAATTATATATAATATTCCGACTAACTTATCATGTTTTACAAATATATCACTAATACTTCCTATTACTGTTAAAATTGATTTACCAAGTAATGGAACTATAACCATAAATGCAAATAGTAAAATTATACATATTGCAAGAATAATTGATTTAACTATTCTTCTTAATAATGATGCGTTTTCAACATTATATATTGTGTTACTTGCTAAGATAATTGCATTACATCCATTAATTATAACTATTAATCCTAAAACTATTGTCATTAATGAATCTGCTGTTAGTTCTGATGTAAATATAGGTTGTAATAATTCAACTACACTTCTTGGAAAAGTATCACTTAAGAAGTTATTAACAGAATCCATTGGTAAATTAAATGATGTAAGCACAAATACTATTATTGTTAATATAGGTATTATTGATAAAAAGAATGAATAAGCAAGATTTCCTGGTAATACTCCTAACTCTTTTCCAAAGACTAAATCATATAATTTATTTAATTTATCTTTCATTATTGATTTCCTTTTGATTTTTTAATCATTGTTAGTGAGTCGTTTATTGCATCATCAATTGTTGTTTGTTCATTAGTAATCATACTATAACCAATTGATACACCATAATCTTTATTTGGTAATGATGATAATAATTCTCTATTTAATTTATGAATATATGAACCAATCTTCTTTTCATCATAACCGACTAGATATATCATAAACTCATCACCATCTGTTCTCATTATTTCTGAGTTATCTCTTTGAGTTTTAATAAGAACATTAGCTACAGCCCTTATTTGATTATCCCCAGCCTCATGACCTTTTCTATCATTTAATAATTTTAATTTATTTATATCAATGACTATAATTGCTTGTGGATACACTTTTGTATTTGTCCAAAAGTCTATATTATCATTAAGATAATTTCTATTTTTTAAATTAGTCATTGCATCAAAATAATATAATCTATCTTCTTTTTTAATTTTTTTAGTATATAATGATTTCTTAACTAATATATAAATAATAAATCCTATAATAAGTGCAGCAACTACAATATATAATAAATTACTCATTATAAAATTAAATAATCTATTATTCTTTAATGTTTCAATTACACCTACAACACTTTCATTTTTTATTTCATTTGAACTTAATGTACTTAAATAGAAATCAAATAATTTATTAAATGCAGTATTAGATTTATTAAGTAAGAATGAGTTATTAAGTTTTACACTTTCAATTGCTCTTATACTATAATTCTTTAATGATGAATCTTTATAATAATCATAAACTTCTTTTTCTATTATTATTATCGAATCTTTATCAATGTTTTTAACCATTGTTTTTACAGTGGCAAAATCTTTTATTTCAAATAGGTTTTTACTAGCCATATTGTATTTTAGATTCATATTTGAAAGCATACATACATTCATATTTACTAAACTATATAAAGAGTTTACCACAAGGTTATTATCGACATGTGCTAAAACAACATACTCTGTTGGTCCTAATGTTCTACTGCTTATATAGTTATCACTACTTAATGAATAATAATTCATTGCTAAATCTATTTTCTTATTAGCAAGAGCATCATTTAATTCCTTTGTATCCTTATATGAAACATATTTATATGTAACACCAGTCATATCAGCAAATTTACTTAAATATGTATTAGTAAGCCCTGTAAAATTCTTTCTTATTTTTCCTTCATATGGTAGATTCTCAATATAACCAACTATAAAATCTTCATTTGTTATAGATTCTTTTTCTATTTCACTATATTTTTTAGCTGTATAATATATATCTAAGAAATATTCATTAATATCACTTTTAGCTTTTGATTCCCATCTATAATAGAATTTTTTCATTATACTTACTAAATTTTCATTTGTGTCACTATTATTTAATTCTAAACAATAATAAGAATATAAACCATCTAAATGATATGTTATTTCATAATCATTAGTTACTATATTATTAATATATTTATACATTGGTACAATCATATAATTTATAGACTTAAGTTCATAAGCAGTTGATAATTCATTATAACTACTATAACTTTTTATATCTATATTTTTATATGCTGTTAGATATAATGAAATTGTTTCTAAATCTTTTTCTAAAACACCAACCGTTTTATTGCTTAAGTCTGTTAATTTATTAACTGTATCTTTTTCACCAATAACTACAAAGTGATCCTTATACACAACTATATCATCTGTACCTGCATAGTTTTTATTAACAAGTTTCAAATCAGATGAATCAGATGTTACTATATTTAAATTAAGACCTGTGTCTTCTTTTAAAGCATTTAAATATTCATAATATACACCTTTTCCATTGTTTGAAAATATTGGAAGTGATGGCTCAACATATACATCAAATGTTGTATCTGTATTTTCACTAATCCATTTCTTTTCTGTATAGGAATAATTATTTACTGTACTAGTTATATAATAAAGTGTTCCTAAAAATGCAGAAACTAGTAACACTATTACAAGAAATATTATTATAATATTCTTCTTTTTTTTATTATTTTTCATTACTTCACCAAACTACCTTTAAACTATTTGAGCTTTTTGCTCCAAAAACTGGAAAATTTTTATTTTCTTCTGTTCCTGAATATGTCAATATGAATTGAACATCATAATATGTTAAGTTATTCTCACCTATTTTATCCAATGACTTTTCAGCAAGTGATTCTGCTTCATTAAGCTTCATTGTTTCTTTAAAATCTATATTAATATAGATAACTCTACCCTCAGTAGTAACCTTTACTTCCCCGACTTTTGAATTATCAGTATATAATGACTTAATTTCATCTTCTAATTTATCACTTAGTGGATATTTTTCTATTTCACTTAATCTATTTCCATATTTACTTCCACTAGCTCCTGCATAGAAATATTTATAGAATAATATTCCTATTGCTAGAAAACATACTACTAATATTCCTAATAATACTAAAAGTACTTTATTATTACTTTTATTTAGTTTATTTTTTCCCATATTAATTAAACACCTTCCTTGGCTTTTTATATTATACAATATTTTATTCTATATTTCCACTTTTCCCCATTATTTCATATAATTTTTCTTGATTCCAGATAGGAATATTTAATTCAACTGCTTTATCTCTTTTACTTCCAGGGTTTTCTCCTACTAGAATTACATCTGTTTTTTTACTAACAGATTCACTTGTAATACCACCATGTAACTCTATATATTCTTTTATTTCTTCTCTTGTCATGTTATCAAATGTACCAGTTATTACAAATTTTTTATTTTTAAATTCTTCACTTTCAATAATAGTTTTTCCATTAAATGTCATATTTACACCTAATTTTTTTAATTCATTAATTTCTTCAAGATTTTTTTCATCTTTAAAGTAGTTAACTATATTTTCTGATAAAGTTTCTCCAATATCTCTTATTGTTGATAGTTCTTCTACGGTAGCATCCATTAATGAATCAATACTTGTGTAATATTTACATAATAGTTTAGCTGTTTTTGAACCTATTCCGTTTATTCCAAGTGCAAATAATAATCTATCAAGTTCATTTGATTTAGACTTTTCAATACTTTCTAGTATTGAGTCAACACTTTTATTTCCGAATCCTTCTAATTCAATTAATTCTTCTCTTTTACTATCTAGTTTGTAGATATCACTAAACTTCTTTATGTATCCATAATTATAGAAGTCTTCAATTATTTTATCTCCTAAGCCATCTATATTCATTGCTGGTCTGCTTACATAATGTATTAAACTTTCTATTTTTCTTGCTGGGCAATGAATATTATTGCAGAAATAATCTACCATTTTATCTTTTTGAATTAATTTATTTCCACACATTGGACAATATTCAATCATTTGAAATGGCTTTTCTGTTCCATTTCTTCTTGATAATTCTACTCTATCAACTGCTGGTATTACATCACCTGCTTTATAAATATATACATAATCTCCAATTCGTATATCTTTTTCTATACAAAAATCTTTATTATGTAATGTAGCTCTTGATATTGTACTACCCATAACTCTTACTGGTTCTAAAACTGCATTAGGTGTAATTTGTCCAGTTCTTCCAACCGTAAAAATAATATCAGTTAATTTTGTTAGTACATGTTCTGGTGGAAATTTATATGCTGTTGCCCATTTAGGTACTTTTGCTGTAAAACCAAGTTCTCTCTGCATTGCTATATCATTTACTTTTATTACAATTCCATCTATTTCATAAGGTAAGCTATCTCTTTTAGCGGTCCATTCTTTTATGTATTCTAGTACTTCATCTATGTTCTTACATAGTTTTATGTTTGGATTAACTATAAAACCTAACTTTTTCATATAAATTAATGTTTCATAATGAGTTTTAAATGGAGTTAATGGATAGTGATATAAGAAAGCATCTAATCCTCTTTTTGCTGCTACATTTGAATCTAATTGTCTTATTGATCCAGCTGCTGCATTTCTAGGATTTTTAAAAGTATTTTCTCCTTTTGCTTCACATTCTTTATTTAGTTTTTCAAAACTTTTCTTAGGCATATAAATTTCACCACGAATATCTAAATCGATTTCTTCCGGTAATTTATGTGGTATTGTTTTGATTGTTTTAGCATTATGAGTTATATCTTCACCTATTGTTCCATCTCCTCTGGTAGCCGCTCTTGTAAATTTTCCTTTTTTATATTCAAGAGAAACTGCTAATCCATCTATTTTTAATTCACATACATATTCGTGATTAGGAAACACTTCTGATATTTTTCTATCAAAATCTATTATTTCTTCCTCATTAAATACATTTCCTAAACTCAACATTGGAACTTCGTGTCTAACCTTTTTAAATTCAGATATTATTTCACCACCGATTTTTCTTGTTGGTGAATCTTCTCTTACCCACTCAGGATGTGATGATTCTATTCTTATAAGTTCTTGCATTAATCTATCATATTCAGCATCTTCTACTGATGGTTCATCCATAGTATAATATTCATAAGCATATTTATTTAAAAGATCAATTATTTCATTCATTCTATCCATTTTAATCACCTACTAATATTATATAATAAATATTGTTTATTATAAAGAAAAACTAAATGATATAATTTGTCATTTTTATTCATTAAAACATTAAATTTAACTTTTTTCTTCAAATATATTGACAATCAGACCCTTTTCTAGTAAAATTATTCTTGCATTTAGCAATGCAGGTGTAGTTTAATGGTAGAACTCTAGCCTTCCAAGCTAATAACGTGGGTCCGATTCCCATCACCTGCTCCAAATTGATATTTCGTCGAACTTTTTAGTTCGATTTTTTATTATATGAGTTTATAATGCTCAAAGAGTGGCCAAATCAATTGCTAATAATTTCATCTTCCAAATCTTTCAGATATAGAATGTACAATTATTGGAAATTCTATAGTTTGATTTTCATTTGGAAAATAATAAAATCCATTAGCATCTATATAACCTACATTTTCATCTTTTATTTCTTCTTTTGTAATTGGATTTCTTCCTCTAACACTAACTAAGTGATTGCCATTTCATTGTCTAAAATTCCATTAGAGTTATTTTTTTCATAAATTATATTCTCCATTTCAATACAATGTTTTAATGTTAATAAAATATTTTCTACTTTTTATTTTTTATATCATAATATCTATAAAAATATGGTATATATAATAAAGATAAAATGTTTAATAATAAATTTATAAGTGAAAAATCATATAAGAAGAATTCTACATATATAAAATTCACAATAATTATACCAGTAAATAATTTATTACTGATTTTTACTTTTAAATTTTTAAGCAATCCAGCAAAATACCAACAATAAGTTACATTAATAATAGAGCCTCTTAAACTACAGTCTGCTTTTGTTATTAATAAGATAAAAGGATTGAAAATAGTCTTAAAATTACATAATTCGTTACAATTTTCATTACTAGGATTAGATCTAAAATTATCTGCTCTTATATTTATTAAAGCCTTTGCTAGCATTAATGTTTCTTTTTCAACTTTTTTTCATTTTTTCATATTTATCTTCACTAGCATTTTTTAAAGCATTAGACCAACACTCTATATTCTCAGAAAATCTTACATTAGTTGTTGATGATTGCCATCTTACTGTTTTTCCTTTTATAAGTCATGCTGAAGCGTGCTTCGTATCTATTTCTATTATTCTATTAGTCTAGTCTTCTACTTGAACAGTTCCTTCTACCATCATTTTCTTTGCTTCTTCTACAGAATACTTTGTTCCGCAACTTTGGCAAATAAAGACTCCATCATTCTTTAATAAGTCAGTGTTTCCACACATTTCACAAAATTTCCTGTTACCTTTTGTAATCTAGTAGGTATGTTAGAGTTATTGTCAATATAATACAATAAATAACTTTTTCATTGCTCATCTTCTCCAATATTAATTATTTTATAATCTAATTTACTAATTGTATCTTTAATATTATCATTACTAATACTCTTTGTTGAATAAATAGTAGCAGTTTTATCTTTTAAATTAACTTTTACTTTAGAAACACCTTCTAGTTCTGATAATGATTTTTCTACTTTCATTTTGCAATGTTCACACATCATTCCTTCAATAGTAATTACTTTTTTTATTTTTTTATTAAACATATATTATTTCTCCTTCCATCTTTTTAATCTTAATACATTTATTATAACAGTGAAACTTGATAAAGTCATTGATAGCCCCGCTATCATTGGATTCATTGTAATATTAGCAAATTCTAGTAATCCACTTGCTAGTGGAATCATGCAAATGTTATAAAAGAATGCCCAAAATAAATTTCCTTTTATATTACTTAATGTTTTTTTACTTATATCAAATAAATTATATATTGAGTTTAAATCATTTCTCATTAATATAACATCGGCAGAATCAGCTGCAATGTCAATTGCTGAATTTAAACTTACTCCGATATCTGATATTGATAAACTTGGAGCATCATTTATTCCGTCTCCAACCATCATTACTTTTAATCCTTTATTTTTTAATTCTTTAATTTTATTTGATTTATCTTTAGGAGATACATTTGCTATTATTTCTTTTATACCTATACTTTTAGCAATTATATTAGCAATGGTTTCATTATCTCCTGTAAGCATAATAATTCTCTTATTTATTTGTTTTAACTTGTTTATAACATTTTGTGCATTGCTTCTAATGATATCTTTTACACCAATAAGTGCAATAACTTTTTTGTTTTCTACAACATATACAATACTATTTCCATCTAATGATAATTCTTTTTCTTCTTTATCGATATTATTATCTATTTTATATTTTTGAAGTATTTTGTTATTACCTATTAAATATTCATTTTCATTAATAATACCTTTTAAACCAATTCCTGCTATATTTTTAAATTCATCTACATTTAAACTTTTCAATTTATTTTCGGTAGCATAATTATTAAATGCACTAGCAATTGGATGTGTTGATTTATTTTCTAGTGACGAAACAATTTCCATTAAATCGTTATTTGTGTAATCAGAATTATTTATTATTTTTGATATTCTTAAATTTCCATATGTTAATGTACCTGTTTTATCAAATACTATTACATCTATTTTATTTGCATTTTCAAGTATATCAGATTTTTTTACTAATATTCCATTTTTAGCACACAGTCCTTCACTTACAACTATTGCTAGCGGAGTCGCAAGTCCTAATGCACAAGGACATGCACAAACAAGCACTGTTACAAAATAAACGATTGATTCATTAAAACTAAATCCTAATATTAAGTGTACTAAAAGTGTTATTACTGCCAAAACTATAACAATCGGAACAAATATTCCACTTACTTTATCTGCAATCCTTGCAATCGGAGCCTTTGTATTTGTTGCTTCAACAACTAATCTTACTATTTCTGATATTGTTGAATCTCTACCTATATTTTCTGCTTTATATAGAACTTCACCATCTAAGTTTATAGAGCCAGCAACTACTTTATCGTCTATGCCTTTTTTTACTGGTAATGATTCTCCACTTATAAATGATTCGTCTACATGTGCATTTCCTTTAATAATAGATCCATCTACTGCAAATCTATTTCCTGGTTTTACTATTAAAATGTCTCCTTTTTTAACTTCATCAATTGTCACTTCTTTTTCTTTATTATTTTTAAATAATATTGCTGACTTTGGAGTAATAGTTACTAAACCTTTTATAGCATCCTTTGTTTTTTCTTTACTAATACCATCTATATATCTACCAAATTTGATTAAATAAAGAATAATACATACACTCTCAAAATATAGATTTTCTACATATTCATTATTTCCATTTAATATCATAATCATATTAAATGTACTAAATATAAAACTAGAAACAACACCTAATGTAACAAGTGTATCCATATTTGGAGACTTATATTTAATGTTTTTAATACCACTTATTATTATATCCCATCCGAAGTATATAAAATATATACTAAATATAAATAGACATACTGAATAATTTATTGGATGATTTGTCATATGTAAGAAAGGTATTACTGGTAAATGTACCATATGTGACATTGAAATATATAAAACTAATAATGCCAGTAATCCATTAACTATAAAATAAATATTTTTGTTATCGTCTTTTTTTTCTTGTTCATCATAAATACCTAATGATTTAAATCCTGCTTCACTTACAAACCTATTTAAATCATCTATAGTAATATTATCTTCATAGCTTATACTTGCTGATGACATTACTAGGTTTACTAAAGCATCATTTATACCATCTTGTTTTAATAAATATTTTTCCAAACTTGATGAACATGCACTACAAGTCATACCATCTATTTTTAAAATAATTTTTTTCATTTTTTCACCTCAAAATATTTTTCAGGAGTAATAATAATTAGTTTTATCTTTTTTATAATCTTTATAAATAATTGATGAAGTATAATCTTTATATTTTTTATTTATTTCTAGTGTACTTAGGCCTTTAAATAGCATTTTCAATGATAACAGTAAAATAATCATTGAAGATATTTTACTTAATATTATTTTTTCATTTTGTAGCATTAAATATAATGCTCAAATATTCTTTCTATTATTACAATTAATGACAAAATAGATATGAGTGTAATAATATTTTTACTTGTATAATCGTTTTCACTAATTAAGTCTTCTGATTAATTCCATTACTTCATCAACTATTTGTGGATTATCGTTTTTGATATCTCTTACGACACATGTTGCTAAGTGATTTTTAAATATTTCATCACTTATACTTTTAATAGATTTATTGATTGCTAAAAGTGGAATCAATATATCATTACAATATTTATCTTCATCTCTACATAAAATTATAACACTCCTGTGATGTTAGTAAATATGTAATCTTTTTCTTATAACTTTATTTGATGTTGTTGTATTTATCATATATCTTTTATTTCAATTTTTTTGATATTCCATCTTTAAATGTATAATATGGTTTGGTTCCTATTACTTCAACTTTATTTTCATTTACATATATTGCATCTTCTTTTGGAACTGCAATTACTTCACTTTTTTCTTTTGTTAACTTTGATTTCTTATTAGTATAATGTGGAAAGATAGAAACTCCTGATAATACATTAAAACCTTTTGTATCATTTAATTTAACATCATTTGGATCCATACTTGAAATAATATTAATATCATAACCAAATATAATTGCTCCTGCACTTCCTCCTATTACTAATTTAATTTTACTATATTTATGACTTTTAAGATATTATTTTGATAAAAATTTATTTATTTTAACATCAATACTAAATTATGATATAATTTTAACAGTATAAGAGGTATTTAATATGAAAAAGAGAAATATCAATATTGATTTAATAAAGTGCATTGCAATATTTTCTGTTATATCTGTGCACTTCTTTTTAAATACAGAATTTTATAAAGTTAAAATTATTGGAAGTAATTTATACTTAGGTGTTTTTCTTAGAACTGTTTTTATGGTATGTGTACCCTTATTCATAATTGCAACTGGTTATCTTATGAAAAATAAAAGTTTGAATAGAAAATATTATTATGGAATATTCAAAGTACTAATAATATATTTGCTATGTGTTTTACTATATTTATTTTATAATTCAATTATTAATGGAACTGCTTTTAATATAAAATATATCATTAAAAAAATCCTTGCTTTTAATACTGGATATTCTTGGTATGTCGAAATGTATTTAGGTTTATTTCTTATAATACCATTTATTAATTTAATTTATAATGATTTAAAAAGTAAAAAACATAAACAATTACTATTATTAACTATGCTTATAATGACTTCATTTCAAGGAATTTATAATTCTAAATATTTACTTATACCAGATTGGTGGATTAATATTTATCCTTTAACATACTATTTCATAGGATGTTATTTGAGAGAATATAAAATTCATTTAAATAAATATTTAAATATATTCTACTTTGTTTTAGTTATTGCATTATCTGGAATTATAAATATTTGCTTTTCACATGATAAACTCTTTGTTTGGGGTATACATAATGACTGGGGTAGTATATTTAATGTACTATCATCATCTTTATTATTTATTTTTATATTAAATTTAAATCTTGATAAAATACCTATCATATTAAAAAAGATAATTACAAGAATCTCTGAATTATCTTTAGGAATATATTTGACTTCTTCAATAGTAGATAATTTACTATACTCTCATTGTTTTAAAGGTATAATTCACTTTTCAATTAATGGGTATTTAGGTATAGTACCATTTATTCTAATTATTTCTACTTGTTTATCAGTGATAATACATTTTATTTATGAATTAATAGATAAATATATACTAAAAAGAATATTGTTAAAATTAAACTATTTATAATAAATTATTTCTGTTATTTATTAGTTTAAATTATTTTTATATGATATAGTTATTAATACATCTGTTTTTTCTTGTGATATTATATTGTTATTTGAATTATCAATAATAATTATTTCTGGATTTGATTTAATTACTCTTTTATATTCATATTACCTCCTATTTGTTATTAACATATTAATTTTAATACAATTTAAAAGAGAATAGAATTAATCTAATCTCTTTTCTTAATCTCTGATTTTATAAATTTTATGAATTCTTCAATGCTAAGTGAAATTGTTTCTTCACTATTATATTTTCTAAAACTTATTAAATTATTATCTCTTTCATTATCTCCAATAATTAAAGTATATGGATTTTTCATAACATTACTTTGTCTAATCTTTTTACCCATTTGCTCCTTTGAATCATCATAACTAACTCTAATATCTTCGTCAATTAATATTTGTTTTAGTTTTTGACAATATTCATCATGATATTTAATGTTTACAGGTACTATATTTACTTGAACTGGTGATAACCATACTGGTAATACACCTTTAAATTGTTCAAGTAATAATACTAAAAATCTTTCATAAGAACCTAGAACTGCTCTATGTACCATTACAGGAGTTTGTTTTTCGCCATTTTCATCTATATAGAAAAGTCCAAATCTTTTAGGAGTTGCAAAATCTAGTTGAACAGTTGGAATTTGTATTTCTCTATCAAGTGCATCTCTAAACATAAAATCAAGTTTAGGTCCATATAATGCTGCTTCTCCCTCACATCTTTTTGCATCTAATCTAAGTTCATCAGATATTTCTTGTAATAAACTTTCACATAAATCCCAATCAGACTTTTCACCAATATATTTTTCAGGATGTTCATAATCTCTTACTGATAATGACACCCAATGATTTTCCCATAATCCCATTCTAGAATAAAAGTCTTTAATTAAATTGCATATATTAATTATTTCTTGTTTTACTTGTTTCCTAGTACAGAATACATGACCATCTTCAACAGTTATAGCATAAACTCTTGATAAACTATTTCCTACTGCTCCTTGTAATTCTGCTCTATATTGTTTATCTGATTCCATATATCTAATAGGTAAATCTTTATAGCTTCTTAATTTAGAAGCAAATATTTGAGTATGATGTGGACATTGAACTGGTTTTAAAACAAATTTATGTCCTTTTGGAGATTCAACTCTAAATAATTCTTCATTAAACTTTTGAGCATGACCAGAAGTTTCAAATAAAGATATATCGGCAAGTGATGGACAACTAACTTTTTCAAATCCATACTTTTTACATACTCTTTCCATTTCTCTTTTTAATTCATCAATTATAATAGTTCCTCTTGGAGTAAATAATGGTAGTCCTGCTCCTACATAATCAGAAAAGCAAAACAAATCTAAATCTTGACCTATTTTTCTATGATCTCTTTCCTTTGCTTCTTCAATAAACACATTATATTTATCTAAAGCTTCTTTACTTTCAAAGGATTTACCGACTATTCTTTGTATCATTTCATTATTAGCATTTCCTTCAAAATAAACACCGCTAACTCTTAATAATTTAACATATACTTCATTATCAATTTTTCTTATTTCATTTTCTAGTTTTTCAAAATCATTTTCACTAACTTGTTCATCAGCTTTAAATTCATAATAAAATTCATCATCATTACAAGACATATTATCTAATCTTATATTATTATAATTATTATTAATTACTTCTTTTAGTAATTCACAACATTTCTTATTCATATTTTTACATCTTTTCTTTATTTGCTTTTGAGGGAGAAAATCGTATTAACTTCCGTTTCCGTCATTTTTACCATCTCCTTTATAAAATAAAAAGAGAATGATACCATAATAGGAGTCTATTAAGACGGTACCATCCTCTTGTTTTACTTAATTCATATAACCGATTTAATCGGGCATTCAGTTTCCTGTGCAACCTAATAGGTAGTAATTATTATAAATATTTATTATCTTTCACCATATGATAACTCTCTATAAAATACTAACATAATAATCTTGTCCTATATCTTTGTTTTTAAAATAAAAAGTCTATTACGATTGTAATAGACTTGCAGTTTCTTTTACTAAGCAATGCTAAAACAATCAATACTATAAATTGACTTAATTGTTGTATTAGTTGTCGTAGTTAATTGATTATTTAACATTATAATCCTCCCCTTTAAAAGCAACTTTATTTTAACAAATTATTAACAATTTGTCAATTTTGTGGCTTTTTTATTATTCTATCCACAATTTTTTCATCTAGTAAATTTACCGTTATAAACTTTCCATCATAAAAAACTGCATAATTATTAAATGGAGATGGAACATTTTTTGCCTTTTCTAAAGTATCTATAAAATTTAAATTTAATTTTATATTATTGTTTTTACAGTATTCTTTTATTTTATTAATACTTTGATATATAAATGGACATTGGTAATCATAGTATATTGTTAAGTCTTTTGAATCAATTTCTTCTTTTTTTGATTTTTCACTAAATTTTGGAAATGTATTGTCAAATGATAATGCTAGTAATTGGTATCCTGTTTTAGTTTCATCTACTACTTTAAATCCATACTTCTTAGCAAATTCTTGATTTGATAACCAATTTTTTTGTTTAATAGAACCAAGCATACAGATTCCACTTTTATTATTTTCTTTTGCGGAATTAATTACATATTCCATTAATTTTTTTCCATATCCTCTTCCTTTGTGTTCACTATCTACCCACATACAATGTATATAGTAATAATTCTTACCTTCAATTGGTGTCCAAGCTATTTCTAGTGGAGCATACTCTATAAAAACAGTTGATTTAGTATTTAACTTTCTATAAATATATCCTTCATTTATTCTATCTTTAAGCCAACTTCTTTTTAACTCTACCGCATCATTCTTTTTAGGATTTCTTAATATACAACATAATACTTCATTTTCTATATTATCAGTTGTCAAGTTTATAAATTCTTCCATAATATCATCAATATGATTATAACATTTATTTTTAATTTATTTGTAAAGTATTTAATAATATAATGATATATTTAATTATTTATTGTAAAATAATATTAATATGGAGGTTTTATGAAAATTGAAAGATGTGTTAAGGAATCTTTTGCTGTTATTGGAAAAGAAGGTTCTACTCTTGATGGAAATCATTTCATTCAAAAACTTTGGGATAATGTAGATACTCACTTTAATGAAGTTAGCGACTTAGCTATAAAAGACATTAATGGCAATATTGCTGGTAGATGGGGTCTAACATCTGACTTTAATCGTAATCTTAAACCTTGGGAAGAAAATTATACAAGAGGATTATATTTAGCAGGAGTTGAATGTAATTTAGATGTAGATGCTCCTAATGGATGGACAAAATGGATAGTTCCAAAATATGAGTATATTTTTGTGGAACTTGAAGATAAAGATACCTTTATGAAAACTATATTTTATTTAGAAAAAAACAATTTAACACTTGTAGGTGGAACTAGTAAATATTATTCACCTGTTACTAACAAAGAATATTTATTTTTTCCAATTAAAAAGATTGACTGATCAATCTTTTTTAATGTTTTCTGTTTTTTAAAAAGTTACTGTTTTTTCTTAGTTCTTTATCTTTTAATTTTTTATATCTTTTAAATTCTTCTTCTGATATTTCACCATTATCAATTGCTTCTAATACTTTACAACCATTTCTATTTTCATGTGTACAAGTTGTATATTTGCATTCTTTTTCTAATTCACTTATTTTTGAAAATACTGAATTTAAGTCACTATTCATCTCAAATGATGCTACTGATCTTATTCCAGGTTCATCTATTACTATTCTTTTATCATTTAATACAAATAAATTTCTACTAGTAGTTGTATGTTTACCTTTATCATCTTTTTCTCTTATTCCATTTGTTTTAATAATGTCTTGTTCTAATAAATTATTTATTAATGTACTTTTACCAACACCACTGCTTCCAATAAAAACTGCTGTTTCATTTTCTTTCCAAATAGTTTTTAGTTCCTCGATTCCTTCATTTCTATATGAACTTATTAGAAAAACAGGATAATCTTCAAATCTTTCTTGAATTATATTTTTATACTTTTCTTTTTCCTTCTCTGTACATAAATCACTTTTAGTTAATATGAAAGCTATTTTTGCTTTTGAATTTAAGGCTAATAAAACTAATCTTTCTAACCTAGCAATATTAAAATCATTATTTAAACTTGTAACTATAAAAACTATATCAACATTAGCTGCTAGTGTTTGCTCTTTACCGTCTTTATATTTTTCTTTTGTTCTATCAATAGATAGCTTTTTTATTTCGTTTTTTCTAGGTAGTATTGATGTTATCGTACAGTTATTATATTCATCTATTTCTAATGATACATAATCTCCAACTACAGGTAAATCATCATTATTTTTCCTTTGTCTTATCGTTCCAATAATATTTTTATCTTGATATAAAATATTCCAATTATTTCTGTTAACAGTTACTATTCTACCAATATTATTCATACTTAACTCCACTTAGACAACGATTACTATATTCTTCTAAACTAATATTATATCTAGGCTTCTTATATTCATACAATTCTATATTACTAGAATTCTTTAGTTCTATTTCTATAAATTTGTTTTTTATATCTTTTAATAATGATTCCATATTTTTAAATTTATGTATTCCCTTGTATTTATTCCAAGCATGTTCAAACCAACAATACTTGTTATCTTTTTGATATGTCAAAAATGTATGTGTATGACAATTATTATTTTTATCATAGCCCTTTATAAAAAATGTTTTTATTTCCCATTTATTTTTTTGAAATAAATATCTTTCTAGTTCTACTTGATCATAACAAATTCCAAGTTTACTTTTTAAAAGATCTTTTGGAGATTGTAACATATAGTTTTTACTTATAATAATATTATTATCTGTATGTCTTATTTTATTATTATCTATGTATCCATATTCTATTTCATTCATTATTTTTAATGCATCATCTTCATTATAATAATTCCATATTCCTAAATTACCTGTTGCTGGTATTTTTATATTTAGTGGTTCAACATCTTCTAAAATCCAAGCATATCTTCCAACTTCATAATGTCCACATATATATTCTTGTTTATCTTTTTTTATTTTTTCTATAAATTCATTTGTCATGTAAACAGAGTCAACCAATTTACATTTACAAATAATTTTACCATAGCTTAGTTCATCATTTCCTAGTATATTCATTAGTTCTGTATTATTTAATTTTATTTTAGATATTTCTGATATACTAGCATGAATATATAGTGTTCCTCTATAATTTGTATTATAACTCCTAGTTTCAATTCTTTTCTTATGATTACATATTAGTGTTGCAAAAGGTTCTTTTATACTTAATACTTTCATTTTATTCACCTATTTTATTATAACATCTTATATCTTATGATTCTACAAATTATTTACACTTTGTTATATTGTAAAGTGTTAATTGTTTTTACAATAAATATAATTTAATATGGATGAGGAAATAAATAGACTTAATTTTGAAAATTATATTTGGATATTATTTGCTTTCTTATGTCTATTAAATATAAGAGGAGATAATGATGATATCAACTATATTAAAACTAATAAAAAAAATATAAAGATGAATCTAATAGAATATTTGAGTTTACTTTAATATCAACTCTTTTTATATATTTATATTTTTTTAGAAGAAATTTAAAAGCATATTATAAAGTTACTCAAAATAAAAAAGAACTATATAGTATAAAAGTATATGGTTCTCTTTTCTTAATTATTGGTGTGTTATTATTAATTTATTTTCAAGAAAATCAATCTTCATTTGAAGGAAGTCCTGCTTTATAAACTTCTATTTTCTAAAGCTGTTTTTAACTTTCTAGTTAATATAACTCCTTCTATGTTTCTTTCTAAATCATTTTCTTCTTTCCACTCATCAAATTCTTCTTCTGTTAACTTTTCTGGTAATCCATATAGAATATGTAATAGTTTTGATTCTACTAATGTTGCACCAATTACAGCTTTTTTAATAGATTCAATATCGAATGGGTATTTTTCTGGATTTTCATAATATTCTATTTTTCTAACATTGTATATAATTTCTAGAAGTTTTAATGGATCTAATGTTTGACCATAAAATATTTTTTGATATCTTTTAAGTGAAGACATCATTTTATTAATGTCTGTAGTGTTAATAAAGTGTTCTTTAAAATTTTGTGGAACTGCTTTACTAAAAGCCAAATTATTTACTAATTGATGACCATCAATAAAAAACGCTATTTTATTTATCATTCTTGCATCTTCTTCACTTACTCCTTCTATTCCTTCTTCATTTATTTCTTTTTTAATCTTTGAATAGAAATTTTTATTATATGATGCAAATGTTTTTGGGATGTATGCTTGATCAAAATAACTTAATTCATCTTTAGTTTTACAAAAGAATTTATATGATGTCAAATAATTCTTATCATTACTATTCTTTTTACTATCCCATGTAGGATCGAATAGAAACACTCCATTAACATTATATTTATCATCTTTTACTTGTACCATACTTCTTACATGGCCTGTTTTTGAATTGTCTTTTTTATATAAAATGTAATCTATAGCATTAATTCCCAAGCCTTTTAAAACTGCATTAAATATTGCTACATATCCAGCACAAACTATCTTATCTCCAAATAGCACTGATGATAAATCTCTTGATACTGACTTTGATTCTTTGTCTGACTCTCTTGTATATACTCTATCTCTAACTAAATCGTATGCATACATTATTTTTTCTAACTCACTTAAATCATATTTTTCTATTTCAGATACAATATTATTTATTCCATTTATTGTTTGTAAATATTCTTCTATAGTTCTCGGAGTATTATTACCATCAATATATAAAGATACATTATCATAATCTCCAAATAATTTTTTTAATTTATTTCCAATTTCTACATCTATTGGAAAACTTCCAGTAAAATGTATGTTTTGTTTTTTTAATACTGGATTTTGCTCGAAATATTGTTTTGTACTTTCATTTGCTGATGCTGTTATGTATAAGCACGAATCCAAAACTTCATTTTCACTTTTTACAATTCTTTTTATTACATCTAATCTGTCTAAAAAAGGATCTTGAACTCCTTTTAGCATTTCATATTCGTCTCTTAACAGTTTTACAATACATTTTTTATTTAATACATTTTCTATTTTTGTTTGTGGTGGTACTGTTAAAGAAATCTCACAAATATTATCAAAACAATCAATAATACTTACTGTTGGTTTTGATATCTCATCAATCCTAATATCAACAATATATTTCATAATAATTTCTTATATAAATAAAAGCCTATTGTAAACACAACAGGCTTAATATATTTATATAAATTTTCCCCCTTATTCTTTTTTCTAAAACCCCATTGCTTTTATGCTATATTTATACCATATTTTGGCCAAAAAGTCAAATTTGGCTTTGTTTATTAGTCTTATAAACTAATTGATATTCTTTTTCAAAAGCTATTTTATTTGATTTTATATATTCTAGTATGCTACTAAATGATCTACTGTTCTTATATATATCTTTATCCCATAAATACCATATATCAAAGGCAGTTGATGCTTGAGCTAACATTTTTTGAATTTTTTTATTTTTAAATACAACATTGTTTTCTTGATCATCTAAGTTTCTATGTTCATTTCTGTCTTCATATACTTTTGATTGTAAATCTGCTTCTAATTTATCACACAAATGTGAGAATTTTGATACTGATGTTTTTTCATCATCAAAATCTAATAACATTTTAAATAATTCATCATTTCCATTAAGATTTCCTAGTACATCTTTCATTGCTGCATGTTCGATCTTTTGTTTTTCTTCTCTAGTAACATTATCAAATGGAGTTAAATCTCCTATTTTAATTTCCCCAATTTCATGAATTAATAATGTTTGCAATACTTTATCTATATCTACTTTTTCTTCAAATTTATCTTCCATAGATAATGCTAATACCATTGTTCCATATACATGATCTGCAACTGATTCTCTTTTTCCGTTTACTGCCCAATGGTTATCATCCCAACCACTTCTTACTTTATTTTCTAATTTACTATTTTCATAATAAAATCTAAATATTTCTTGATATTTCTTATTTTCTTCTAATGTCCTTGGTGTGATAATACCATTTTTTATTGCAAGTTTATATATTTCATATTGACACTTATCTTTATTATTTATAATTAAATCATGTAATTTTAAATCTAATATTCTACATTTCATTGCAAAAATAGAATCAAATGTTGTCATTTTATTTTTTTCTTCTATTTCTTTATCATATTTTAATCCGTTTTTTAGATAATCACTACAATGAAAGTCATCATCAGTTAATGCTATGCCATCAAACATTATCATTCTTATAACTTTTGATATATCTTCAGATGCATCAAACTCTTTATTGATTGCTAATGCTAGAATCATACTACTATATAAATGTTGTGCTATTGTTCTACCGTCATCACTTATAATATCTCTTTTTAATTCGTTTCCTTTTAAGTAGAAATCTACTACTTTTTTATTTTCTTTACTACTCATAATACTACCTCAGTGTTATTATACCTTATTTAGTTCAAAAGTAAATAAATTCACATTATTTTATCTATATCTATTTTAGAATAATTATTCATATTGTTTATAATTAATGAACTTGTAGTAAGAAGCATACAAGCAATCGAAAATGAATTATTTATTTCTTCGACTACAACTTTATATGAATCAATAATGTTTTCAGTATTTATTCCATTATTTCCTGAATTATCTATTATTTTATTATAAGGACTTTCTAGTGCTGATTTTACTAATAGTGATATTTCATCACTTTCATTTATTTTATTTGATACCTTTAATAAAGATACACCAGAGCCATCAACAACACCATACTTATATGAATTTATTGCAGTATTTAATGCATCTTCTATTCTTAATTTTCTGTCTATTCTCTCAAGTTCAGTTAAACCATAACTATAAATTATTCCCATCTTACCATTTAATGATGATATTCTTTTTTGTAAAAATTCTTTTTCAAACTCGAATTCCTCATCATTCATTCTTACTTTTAAATAACTTATTCGCTCATTTAGTTTTTCCTTGTTTATATTTTTATTTAGTATAATTGTGTTATCTTTTTCTATTATTATTTTATTAACTTCATTATATTTATTAAATGAATTAGTATAATATTCTATATCTGTTAATACTGACTTAGCTCTATCACTTTTGAGTAATGTTTTAATTAAATATATTTTACAACTTGATATATTATTATAATCGTTTATTTCTTTAATTATTTCATTATCATAGTCTTCACAAAAAATAACTATATCTTTTTTATTATGCATATGATTTTGCAATTCTTCTATGCTATTTATATAGTTTTTTTCAATGCAAACTAATGGATTATTCAGTTCTAGTTTTGTTATATTTTCACCAATTGCCGACTCAATATGATATCCGAAGTCTAATTTCATACCATTTATTATTTCAAAATCTATTTTTTCTGATACTTTATCTTCTATTACTATATAATTGTTAAATCCAACTTTTTCATATAATTCTGAGATTACCAATCCTATATTTTTATCTTTACTTGCAATAGAAGAAACTTGTTTTATTTTACTTTTTGACTTACAATTTTTCTTTTGTTTTTTTAAACTGTCTATAATATATTTTTTATATTTTAATAAGCTTTCATTTAATATTGTAGGATTTATTCCATTTTCTATGAGTTCTAGGCCTCTTTTGTATAATTCATATGTTAATATTATTGTTGTGGTTGTTCCATCTCCAACTGTTTCATTAGTTTTTTTTGCTGCTTCTTTTATTAGATTTACTGCTATATTTTCTATTTCATCATCTAGTTCTATTGATGATGCTATCGTGACACCATCATTTGTTATATACGGTTTGCCATTGTCCTTTGAAATAATTACATTTCTTCCATTTGGACCTAGTGTGCAAGAAACAGCTTTATATAATTTAGTTATTCCACTTAATAATTTTTCATTCATTTCTTTATCAAATATTACATTATTCATACATTAACCTCCAACAAATTTTTCCAATATTTTTTAGGCATAAAATTTCTTTGACACCTTAAATTTTTTCTTTCCTTAATAGTTACTGCTTTTATAAAAGTTTTCCACATTTTTTCGTATTCATCTTCACTATTTTTAAAATCTAATTTTATATCTTCTAATATTCTTATATCTTTTGTATCATAAAAAACTGCTTTATCTTTATTTTCATCATATATAATCCATTTCTCATTAGAAAGTCTATTTTTAAAATGTGCTATTAAAAGATACAATATGTCATTATCAGGATTTATCTTTGAAAAGTAAATTTCATTTTGTAACTTAGTAAATCTTACAAATCCTTTAAATTTATGTGCTTCACTTTTTATATTTTGAGTCATTTTATTAAATTTAGTCACACATTCTATTTCATTATGATATATAATTTTATAGCTATATTTGTAAGCTTGAAATAAATATTCATAAATGACATTAGCTTTATCTTTTTCTTTAGATAAAAAGGATGTCAGTATGTTCTGATAAACAAAATTACTTATCTTTTTTATTATTGATTCTTTTACTATGTCACTTTTTTCATAATCTGTTTTTATTAAAATTGGTGTATCAATGATATTATCTATATATTCTGTTTCACTATATATTTTTAATGGATAAGTATGGCTTTTATATGTTATATAAACTAATGTGAAAAATCCCTCTATTGTTCCATCATATAAATATATATCTTCTGTATCTTTAAAATTATTCATTTTCAAATAGACTTAATTGTTTAATATTCCCTTCTAATAATAATTGTCTATAAATAATATCTTTTTGAAACGCTCCTGTTTTACTATAATATTTTCCATCACATGTTATAAAATATTTAGCTCTTTTTAATACTACACCGATTCTTTTTAATGTATCAAAGTCTAAATGTGTTACTTTTCTTGTCATAATTATTCTTTTAGCAGACTTAACACCAATCCCTGGGACCCTTAATATATCTTTATAATCCGCCTTATTTATTTCTATTGGGTAATTGTCTATATTATTTAATGCATAATTTGCTTTCGGATCTAAAAGCAAATTAAAATTAGGATTTTTATGACTTAATAGTTCATTAGCTTTAAATCCATAAAATCTAAGTAACCAATCTGCTTGATAAAGCCTATTTTCTCTTTTTAAAGGTGGAGTCTTTATAGATGGTAGGTTTCTATCATTATTAACTGGTACATATGCAGAATAATATACTCTTTTTAAATCAAATTTATTATATAAACCTTCTGTTAAATTTATTATTTGATAATCACTATCATCACTTGCTCCGATTATCATTTGAGTTGATTGACCTGCTGGTACAAATTTTCTATTATTTTGAATTTCGTTTCTAATCTCGCTCATTGCTCCAAAGATATTATTACTCTTTTTATCAGGAGCAAGTAATTTTAAATTATCATTAGATGGAAGTTCTATATTAGCACTCATTCTATCACTTAGTTTACCTAATTCATCTATTAAATATTTACTACTTCCTGGTATACATTTTGTATGAATATAGCCATTAAATTTATACTTATTCCTGAGTAAATATATAGTTTCTATAATTAATTTCATTGTGTAATCTGCATCTTTTATTATGGCTGAACTCAAAAATAATCCTTCTATGTAATTCCTTTTGTAAAAATTAATTGTTAAATTTGCTATTTCTTCTGGTGTTAGAATTGCTCTTTTAATATTATTACTTCTTCTATTTATGCAATATTTGCAATCATAAATACAAGAATTTGTCATTAATATTTTTAATAATGAAACACATCTTCCATCACTTGTAAAACTATGGCATATTCCACTTATATGTCCATTTCCTGTTCCTCCATTATTTTTTCTATCGGATCCACTAGAACTACAAGAAGCATCATACTTTGCAGACTCTGCTAAAATTGACAATTTTTCTTCAAGTTTCATACTTTTGCACCTCTATTTAATTTTATCACATTAAAGTTATTTATGCAAACAAATATTCGTTTTTCAAAAAATAAAATGTAGTATTTAAACTACATTAATTTCATAAAGACAATAATAAATAATGTACAAATAAATATACTAATTATTATTGATAATATGTTGATAACTGTATTTTTTAATTTAGTATATTTTTTTAATGTTAAATTTATTAAATTAGTAATTAAAATATAATTAGAATCAAAAGTAATAATTGCAAGTAATATATCATATTCAGCTCCGTATAATGTATTAAACTCTAAAATACTATCTGACATCATATAATTGATTGATATATAACTAAATATATATTTAAATATTATTGATGATATAATCATTGTTACAAAAAGAGTTACATCATTTATAACTATTTTTTTATCATATTGAATTTTATTTCTTTTAATATGATAAATAATTATTAAGATTAAAAGTAAAATTACATCTATATATAAAGAATACTTATTAAATCCTTTTATTATATATCCACTAAATAATACTAAATAAAGTATTAAGCTTATTAATATCGTAATAAAAATCTTTTTTGACATTTTCATTTTTCATCATCCGTAAATGTTGTAGCTATATCATCAATTATTTCATCAAATGACTTATCTTTTATTTTCTTTTTATTTTTTGTATTATTAACTTTATTTTCACTTTTACTTTCTGTTACATATGATAAACCACTTCCAGGTAATGTTACAGTTTTTCTAACAGTACCTTTTGCTGTTTTGCTCACTCTAACTCCCTTTGTTCCAACACTATATCCTATCCCACTTTTACTTAAATTTATTTTAATTCCTTTTCCTAAATTAAAACTTTTTCTAAATCTAAATCCCATAATTCACCACTATTTCTCTTTTAGTAAATCTCTTATTTCTTCTAAAAGAACAACTTCATCACTCTTTTTTGATGCTTCTTTCTTTTCTTCTTTTTTATGCTTATCTAAGAATTTATTCATAATCTTTACAACTATAAAAATACAAAAAGCTATTATTAAGAAATTAATTATATTTTGTAAAAATGAGCCATATTTAATAGTTGAATCTCCAACTTTTATGCTTAGTGATGTAAAGTCATATCCACCTATTATGACTCCGATTAATGGCATAATTATATCATTTACTAATGATGTTACAATTGTACTAAATGCTCCACCAATAACAACGCCTACAGCTAAGTCTATAACATTTCCTCTTTTAATAAATGTTTTAAATTCTTCGAACAACCCTTTTGATTTATTCGCTAATTCTTTAATTTCTTTTTTATTTTTCATTACTACCTCTCCATACTAAACACTTATTTTCTACTTTAAAACATTAATAGTGCTGTTGCACTTGATATAATTATTATACCTAATATTTGTTTCTTATTCAATTTTTCTTTCAAAAATATTACTGATAATAATATTGTTACCACTATACTTAATTTTTCTATTGTAAATACTACACTTGCTTCACCATTTTGTAGTGCTTTGAAATAAAATAGCCATGATAATGTATTTGTAATTCCTGAATAGATAACAATTCTTAAACCTTTCGAATCTAACTCTTTAATATCTTTGTATTTTTTTGTTATAAAGATTATAATAATTAGTATTATAAATACTACTATTGTTCTTATAAATGTTGCTAAGTAACTATTTATATTATTTAAACCTACTTTACTTATAATTGTAGTTGTACTTGTAAATATTGCTGTCAATATTGCATATATTATCCATTTATTATTAGTACTTTTTTCTTTTGGTTTGTTTATTGTAAGCATAGTACCAAATGATATTAATATAATTGATATAACTTTTATAGTAGTTATTTTTTCTTTTAAAAATATCGATGAAAGTATTAATGTTATTACAATGCTTGTTTTATCAATTGGTGTAACTTTACTAACATCACCAGCATCAAGTGCTTTAAAATAAAATATCCATAGTAGGGTTGTTGATATTCCAGATAGAATTAAGAATATTATGGTTTTCATATTTAACTCTTTTATATCACTTATACAACCGCAAAATATAGTAACTACAAATGACAATAATAATATGACTAATGTTCTTATAGTGGTAAGTAATATTGAATCTGATTTATTTAATTTAGAAGAATATGATGCCAAAACAGAAGTTAGTCCAGAAAATATTGAAGAAGATACTGCATATATTATCCACATTTTTATTCACCTAATTATATTTTGGGCTATTTCTTGAAAAAAATGCTTAAATATGGTATAATATGCACTTGTAATGAGGGGGATTATTATAATGTTTGGAGAAGATTTAATACTTGGATATAAAAAATGTAGAATTGATGATAAACATAGACTATTTCTACCTAAGTTTTCCTTTTCTGAGAAAGGTGACTCTATCGCTATATCAGAAGATGAAAATGGAATCATACTATTAAGTAATATTATTTCATTAAAACAAAAAATTGCTAGTTTAGAAAAAAGTGTTGGTAGTAGTGAAAATATGAAATCACTAGAACTTCTTTATTTAAAACTTGAAAGATTATATGTTTCTTGTCTTGCCACTTCAAAAGTTGATTCACAAAGAAGAATGTTAATACCAGAAGGAGTATATGATAAACATAAAATCAATGACACAGTTATATTACAAGGATGTGGTGATCATTTAAAAGTATTTGACAATGAAGAATCGCACAATGAATATGTTAGAAAATTAAACAGCTCAAGAATTTAATCTTGGGTTGTTTTTTAGTGGAATGTTGTGGAATACAATCTATTAATAATTGATTAAATAATGTTATAATATTAATTAAGGAAGTGAAAGAATGTTTAAATATGAAAGTGATTCAAGAAAAGTAACTAAAGGTCAAACATTTGTTGCTTTAAAAGGTATGACAGTAGATGGTCATGATTATATAAATAATGCAATTGAAAATGGAGCCTCTGCTATAATATGTGAAAAAGATATAGATGTAAATGTTCCATATACCAAAGTAGATAATACTGATACTTATTTAAGAAAAATATTAAATGATGAATATGGTAAAGATATAGATAAAATGACATTAATAGGTGTTACTGGTACTAATGGTAAAACTACTAGTTGCTATTTAATATATCAAATGCTTAATAATCTTGGAATTGATACTGCTTATATAGGTACATTAGGTTATTATCATAAAGATGATTTTGTTGAACTTAATAATACTACACCTGATGTTTTAACAATTTATAAGCTACTTTATAAAGCATATGAAAGTGGTGCTAAATCAGTAGTAATGGAAGTTAGTAGTCAAGCTCTATCTTATGATAGATTAACTAATATTAACTATTCTATTATAGGGTTTACTAATTTAACTGAAGATCATTTAGATTATCATAAAACAATGGAAAATTATTTAAAAGCTAAATTATTAATTTTAGATCATTTAAAAGGTGATGCTAAAATAATAGTTAATAGTGATGATAAAGTTCATAATAAATTTAAAAAAGAAGGACACAAATTTATTACTTTTGGCTTTAAAGGTGATTATAAAATAAATAGCTTTGATACTGATGCAACCGAAACCAAATTGAATTTCAGCTATGATAATAAAGAATATGATGTTATTGTACCATTAACTAGTAAATTTAATGTTTACAATTATTTAACTATGCTATCAATTGTTAATCAATATGGGTTTGATATTGATGATATTATAAAAGAAACAGCAAATTTGAAGGCTCCTAAAGGCAGATGTGAAACATATAAAGTAAATGGTGGTTTTGCTATTGTTGATTATGCTCATACTCCTGATGCTGTTGAAAAAGTTATTACTGCTTATAATGAACTTAAAAAAGGAAAAATTATAACTATAATTGGATGTGGTGGTGACAGAGATCCTAAAAAAAGACCTATAATGGGTAAAATAGCAACAGATTTATCAGATTATGTAATTTTTTCTAATGATAATCCTAGAACTGAAGATCCAGAGAATATTATGAAAGATATATTAAATGGAGTTACTAAAAATAATTATGAAGTAATATTAGATAGAAAAGAAGCAATTAAACATGGTACTGATATAATGAAACCAAATGATATCCTTTTAATACTTGGAAAAGGACATGAAAATTATCAAATAATTGGTAAAACTAAAATACATCTCGATGATGCAGAAGAAGTTCTTAAATATAAGAAATAATACAGTATAAAAACGATTAAAAAATTTAATCGTTTTTTTATTTAGAAATGTGTATGTTATAAATTTTTACTTTTTAGTTTTACATTCTTTATTTATATCTATATTCATTCCTCCTTCACTGCCTTTAATGTTACTATCTTGTTGTTAAAAATTTGTGAAAAATAAATATAATTTATGTAAAATGTATAATATACTTACAATGTAAGGTAGTATGATATGAGTAAGTTAAATTTTAAAAAGTATTTATTATTGTTTTTATTATAGTTGCTGATACAAGTTTCAATGTCGATTATAATATTGATTCTGGTAGTGGAGGTTTAATAATTTATTTGATCTTTTATATATTCTTTTGCTTTATAAGAGTATTTTCATTTAATGCAACTATATTACAGTTTTTCGTTGTAATTAGTACTGTTTCATTAATAGTATTCTTATTCTTAGATTTATTTAATTTTAAAGGAACTAAAGCAGTTAATGAAACTAGAGTAAAAGAAAAATCATACCCATTATATATGAAGATGATATTTTAAAAGTATATCCAAAGTTTAACAAAAAAGAATTTTTAAAAATGGCTAATACATATTACAATGAATTACAAACAGCATGGATGAATTTTGATTATGATAAAATTAAGTCACTAACTACTGATGAAATATATAAAATATATAAACAGATTTAGATTCTTTAAAAAAAATCTAAAAAATATAGTGTCTGACATCAAGATTTACTGGATATTCTTTTCTAAAGTTGAGATGAAAGATAAAAAAGTAAGTATTACCGTTGCATATAATTTAGCTCAAAGAGATTATATTGTTAATAATGATTATGATTGGGTTATATCTAAAAAAGAAATAGTTAAACAAAAAATTATCAAGGAGTAATTATGATAAATGAAATAAAGAAATATGATAAAACATTTTTAGAAGCAATTTTTTATCAAATGTTGATCATATAGTAATGCTTCTAATTAATGGAATAAGTAACAGAGATTTAAACAATGTTAAGCCTTATTTATCTAATGATATTTATAACAAATTTAATAAATTAATTAATGATTATATAAATAAAAAGGTGTAAGATAAAACTTACACCTTTTACCATTTCCAATTTTTAATTTCTGGCATATCCTCACCATATTCTTTTATATATTCCTTATGTTCAATAAGTTTATTTTTACACCACTCATTTAGTGATGAAGATTTATCACCTAACTTATCTAAATATTTTAGTGCATCAATTACTAAATTATATCTATCTAATTTATTTTGAACTTTCATATCAAATGTTGTTGTGATTGTTCCTTCTTCTAGATATCCATGAACATGCATATTCTGGTTATGTCTTTTATATGTTAACTCATGAATAAGGTTTGGATAACCATGAAAAGCAAATATTATTGGTTTATCTTTTGTAAATAAATTATCATATTCACTATCTTCTAGTCCATGTGGGTGATTTTCATTACTTTGCAACTTCATTAAATCAACTACATTAATAAATCTTATTTTTAAATCACTAAAATTTTCTCTTAATATTTTAGTAGCAGCTAGTGCTTCAATTGTTGGTGTTTCACCGGCACAAGCCATTATTAAATCTGGTTCACTGCCTTCATCATTACTTGCAAAATCCCATATACCAAGTCCCTTCGTACAATGTTTGATAGCTTCGGGCATATTTAACCATTGTGGTCTTGGATGTTTTGATGCAACTATTACATTAATATAATTTTTACTTCTGATACAATGATCAAAACAAGATATCAATGTATTAGTATCTGGAGGTAGGTATATTCTTACTATGTCTGCTTTTTTAGTAACAATATGATTTAAAAATCCGGGATCCTGATGAGTAAATCCATTATGATCTTGTTGCCATACATATGAACTTAAAATATAGTTTAGAGATGAAATGTCCCTTCTCCAAGGTAAATCCTTTGTTACTTTTAACCATTTAGCGTGTTGACTTGCCATTGAATCTACAATTCTTATAAATGCTTCATAACTATGTATAAAACCATGCCTTCCTGTTAAAAGATACCCTTCTAACATACCTTCACATAAATGTTCAGATAATATAGAATCAATAACTCTTCCATATGGACTAATGAATTCATCATTATCATATTTTATTCCATTCCATTGTCTATTTGTTACTTCAAATATATGATTTAATCTATTTGAAAGAGCCTCATCTGGACCAAATATTCTAAAATTTTTTTTATTTTCATTTAATTTTATAATATCTCTTATAAAGTAACCAAGTTCCATCATATCTTGACTAATTGTTTCACCTGGTTTTTTGACTTCTACACCATAACCTCTAAAATCAGGTATATTTAACTCTTCCAATAAAAGGCCACCATTGGCATGAGGATTCATTCCCATTCTATGATTTCCTTTTGGAGCTAACTCTTTTAATTCTTTCTTTAAAGTTCCATTTTCATCAAATAATTCATCTGGTTTATAGCTCCTTAACCATGCTTCTAATATTTCTAAATTTTCCGGATGTTCTTTATTTACAACCACTGGAACTTGATGACTTCTAAATGTTCCTTCCACTGGTAAGTCATTTATAAATTTAGGGCCACCCCATCCTTTTGGTGTTTTTAATATTATCATTGGGAAAGTAGCTCTTTTATTTAATCTAGTTTTACTTTTAATAATTTTTATTTCTTCTATACATTTATCTAGTGTTCTAGCCATTAACTCATGTATTTTAGCTGTTGAAGATGCTTCTACTATATATGGATTCCATCCGCAGCCTTCAAAATATTTAATAAGCTCTTCTTCTGGTATTCTTGAATATACAGTTGGATTTGCTATTTTATATCCATTTAAATGTAAGATAGGAAGGACTACTCCATCAGTTAGTGGATTTATTATTTTATTTAAATGCCATGATGCTGCAAGAGGTCCTGTTTCTGCTTCTCCATCACCTACTACACAAGCAACTATTAAATCTGGATTATCTAATACTGCTCCAAATGCATGAGATAAAGAGTATCCAAGTTCTCCTCCTTCATTAATACTTCCTGGTGTTTCAGGTGCTACATGTGAACTTATTCCTCCTGGAAAACTAAATTGTTTAAATAATTTTTTCATTCCGGCAGCATCTTCTGTAATACTTGGATATATTTCACTATAACTTCCCTCTAAATAAGTATTTGCTACCATTGCTTGACCACCATGTCCTGGTCCTGAAATATATATCATATCTAAATTATATTTTTTAATTATTCTGTTTAAATGAACATACACAAAATTTTGTCCTGGAGCTGTACCCCAATGACCTACTACATTTGGTTTAACTTGATCTAATGTAAGTGGCTCCCTTAAAAGAGGATTATCTTTTAAATAAAGTTGACCAACTGAAAGATAATTAGCAGCTCTTAAATATGCATCTATATTTTTTAATTCTTTATCACTTAGTGTTTTCATTTTGCCTCCTATTATATATATTTTACAATATTTATTTTCAAAAAAAAAGGTATTGCTATTTGTTTTACAATACTCTTTCGCATAAATCTTCATACTTGCTTCCATGAGGTGTTATTATGAATTGTCTTGTATCCTCATCAATCATTTTAATTTTTATATCAAGTCTATTTTTAGGTAAGATGTCTTCAATTAAATCAGCCCATTCTATAATACATACTCCTCTTTTAGTAAAGTATTCTTCTATTCCTATATCTTGTTTTGTATCACTTAAACGATATACATCCATATGAAATAGTTTCATTTCACCTTTATCATATTCTTTAATAATATTAAATGTAGGAGATGTAATGTTTTCATTAATTCCTAGTGCCAATGCAAAAGCTTTAGTGAAAACAGTTTTTCCACATCCTAAATCTCCAATAAGACAAATAACCATATTTGGAAATTTCTCTGATTCAATATTTTGTGCTAATTCCATAGTTTCATCTTCAGAATAAGTTGTTATCTTATATTGCATTTATATCACCATATTAATTGTAACATTAAAAAATAAATATATACAATATTTTTTATTCATTTTACATTATTATTATATTTGTCTATACAATGGTTAAATTTATTACATACAATAGTCTAGGAGGAAATGATAAAAATGTTATTTGATGAAACAAATAATCACTACGATATAGTATCTAATGAAAGTTCATATGAATATGAGTATGATATAGATAAATTAGTTAATAAGAATAGTTATAATGATGTAGATATTAATATTGATAGTATCAATTTTAATAGAGATAGTAATTTATATTCACCAGTAGAAGGTTTTAATAAGGGTAATATGTTCAATAATTTATACTCAAAATATAAAAATTATGTATATAAATTAAAGGTAAATAGTAAAAAAGATGAATTGTTATATAATATTCAAATATATAGTTTTGCTATGAAAGATATGAATCTTTATTTAGATGTTTATCCTAATGATAAAAAAATATTGAATAGTTTTCATGACTATAGAAAAAAATATGAGTCATTAAAAAAACAATACGAAAATGAATATGGTCCATTATGTATGAGTAATGTTGTTAATACTGATAAATGGACTTGGATTAGCAATCCTTGGCCTTGGGATAAGGGAGGTAATAATTAATGTTTAAATATGAGAAAACTTTGGAATATCCAATTAATATACGAAAAAAAGATTTAAAAATGGCCAAGCTTTTAGTGGCACAATTTGGTGGTCCTGATGGTGAACTTGGTGCTTCTCTTAGGTATTTAACTCAAAGATTTAGTATGCCAGATGATAGAGGTAAAGCTTTACTTTCAGATATTGGTACTGAAGAACTTGGACATGTTGAAATGATTTGTACTATGATACATCAGCTTATTGAAGGAGCTTCAATTGATGAAATTAAAGCTGCTGGTTTAGATGCTTGGTATACAGAACATAATAAAGGTGTTTATCCAATGGATGCTAGCGGTGTTCCATTTACAGCTGCTTATATAGCTTCTACTGGAAATCCTATTGTTGATTTACAAGAAGATTTAGCTGCTGAAGAAAAAGCAAGAGCTACATATGAAAACTTAATGGATTTGACCAATGATGAAAGTTTACTTGCTCCACTTAGTTTCCTAAGACAAAGAGAAGTAGTTCATTATACTAGATTTAAAGAATTGCTTGAATATTATAAACAAAAAGGATATTAATTTTTATTATTAAACTTCACTATTGTGAGGTTTTTTATATGTTTTTATTTTTGAATATTTTAGCTCCTAAATATGTGAAAATAATACTATAAATAATTATAATTATTATTCCTTTATTTAACGATAATGCTATATTATATTCTTCATTCAATAAATCTATCATACCTGTTTTAAATATTGTAAGATCTAAGTATGGTATGAATGTATATTCAATTATTTTTATGTTCTTTCTTAATAATAATTCTGTTATTGTAAGACCAAATGTTAAAAATAGAATTGGTATGCTTGATGTTATACTTTGATTTTTTATTATTGTACTTAGAAATATAGTTATTGTTGATATTAGTATCAAAGATACACTAGTTATCAAGAAGTTATCAACATTGTTAATATTTTTATTTATTAAAAAGTAAAATAATATGGTATACATTAACATTTTTACAACGAATATGATAATTGTTAATAACTTTGATAAATATATCTTATATCTATTCACAGGTTTTGTTAAATAGAACCTAAATGTTCCATTTTCTATCTCATTTGACATTATTCCACTGAATAAAATTGTTAATATTACTCCAATAAATGGTATTATTGTTAATAAGTTATCCACTGTTAGATTTTTATTGTTAATAAAATAATTCAATGTTAATATGATTGTTAGTATTATGAATGATATTATTTGTTTTTTGATACCTATTTTAGTAAATTCATTTCTAATTAGTTTCATTATTATTACCTATCATATTAAAAAATTCTTCTTCAAGTGTCTTAGTATTTTCACTTATTCTATAAACTTTAATATCATTTAGTACTAATTCTTTATTTATTTTACTTATCGTTTCATCATTTTCATATACTTCTAAGCTTTCATTTATACAATAATCATTTAATAATATTTTAGCTTTTGTATAATCATCTACTTCAAATAATACATTTCTTTTATCACTATTTTCTTTTATTTTTATTTTTTGAATTTTACCATTATCAATAAATATTATTTTATTACAAATATCTTCTATTTCTTTTAACATATGACTAGATATTATTATGGTTGTATCTTTCAGTCCTTTTAAGATATCCATTATCTTTTTTACTCCCTCTCTATCTAATCCATTTGTTGGTTCATCTAATATTAATATTTTAGGTTTATTTATTAAAGATGACGCAATAGCTAATCTTTCTTTCATACCTAAGGAATATGTTTTAAATTTCTTTCCCAAGTATTTCTCCATTTCAACAATCTTAACTATTTCTTCTATAGTTCCTTCATCAACACCTTTAAACATCGTTTTAAATAATTTTAAATTCTTTTTGCCTGTTAATGTTTTGTACATATCTGGTGTTTCGATTATTGTTCCTACTAAGGACATAGCTTTTTCATAATCGTATTTAAGATCATAATCATAATATATTATTTCTCCTTCATCTATTGTATAAAGGCCAGTCATTAATTTTAGTAATGTTGACTTACCTGCTCCATTTTTACCAACTAGTCCTATTATTTCACCTTCATATGCATCAAAATTAATATCTTCTAATATTCTTTTTCCTCCAAGTGTTTTACCGATATTCCTCACTGTAATTGATTTTTTCATATATTCCTCCTTTGTTTATAAAAGAGTATATACATTTTTGAAATTCAATGCAAATTGATAAAATTAAATTTTTCAGATACTTTTTGTATATAAAAAATAATTTTCTCTTAGAGATTTTTAAATTTTAATTGGTATTTTTTTAGTGAATTTTCAATAATTATATAAAATAAAAAACTTACAATTGTAAGTTTTAAATATCATCTAAATCAACATTTTCTTCTGCTATTAAGTCTTTAAATTGTTCTTTAAATTGAGCAATAGCTTTTACCTTTGCATCTTCATAAATAACTTTTGTTCTACATATTGCTTTGTAGAAGTGTTTAATTTTAACTGTATCACTATTTTCATATAAAGCCATTGAGAATGCACTCATAACTATTGTTAATGCTATATCTGGATATCTATTACCTATTTCGTATATTCTTTTATATTCATCAGTCATATCAACTATAAATTTAAATACTTTTTCACGAATAAAATCTGTGTATCCAATTTTAATTCCAGTTCTTTTTTCATACTTTGGATATGTACCCATTAAAATTTCAACACACTGTTCTTGTGTTGGCTCAGCAACATCAACCTTTAAAAATCTTCTTAGAAATGCTCTATCTCTTAAAATATATGCTTCATATTCTTCATAAGTAGTAGCACCAATCATTTTTATATCTCCACGGTCTAGACCTGGCTTTAACATATTAGCAAAGTCTATACTCATATTAGAAGTATTTCTGTTAACAAGTAAGTGTACTTCATCTATAAATAATAGTATATTCTTCTTTGTTTTAAGTTCATCTACTAACAATTGTAATCTGTTTTCAGTTTGGCCATCTTCCATTTTAGTTTCACCAAGTAAACTTGTTATATTAACTTTAATTAATTGGTATGGTTTTAAGGCATTTGGAATATTACCTGTAACCATTCTATAACCAATACCTTCAACAATTGCTGTTTTACCTACACCAGCTTTACCTACTAATAAGGCACTTTTTTCAGGTGTTAACAATATTTCTATAGTCTGCTCTATTTCTTTATCTCTACCAATAGCTGGATTTGTTACATATTCTTTTTTGCTTAAATTTTCTCCATAAGTATCTAGGATACTTAGCTTTCTTACCCTTTCTTCAGCAGCTGAAAGAGGTTTATTTTCACCTAAATCTACAAATTCCATTTTATCATTCATACTATTTACCTCTTTTTTCATACTAATTTTATCAATTTTTATAATAAATGTCTATATTTTTGTTGACAAATATATTTTATTAATCTATAATTATTTATGCAAGTGCCTGATTAGCTCAGTCGGTAGAGCAAACGGCTGTTAACCGTTGGGTCGCAGGTTCGAGTCCTGCATCAGGCGCCAGTTGAAATTAAAACTTAGGTCTTTACCTAAGTTTTTTTCTTATAAAAATATATTTAATATTAATAGAAACATAATTCCTGTAAGAAGTGGTACTAATAAACTATAAATCATCCATTTAGTTCCAACTTCTTTTTTTATTGTTAAAAGTGTTGTTCCACAAGGAAAGTGCATTATTGAAAATAATATTACATTCATAGCTGTTATAACTGTCCATCCATTGTTTAAAAATAAATTTCTAATATTTATACTTTCTGATAAAAGTGATATATTACTAGTATTTAAATATCCCATTATCATAATTGGTAATACTATTTCATTAGCTGGAAAACCTAATAAAAATGATAATAATATAATACCATCCACACCAAGTATTTTTCCAAATGGTTCTAATATGTTTGATAATATATAAAATGGGGTAGTATTATTTATTTTAATATTTGTCATTAGCCAGATTATTAGTCCAGCTGGTATTGATACTAAAATTGCCTTTTTTAATATTGATAACGATTTATATATAAAACTATTTTTAAATATTTTTGTTAACTTAACTTTTTTATAATCAGGTAATTCTAAAACAAAGAATCCACTATAACCTTTCAATAATGTTTTAGATAATATAAATGATGTTAAGAATGAGATAGTTATTGCAAATAATACAAATAGCATCAAATAAAATGAAATTAATAATTTATTGGAACTATTAACAAAGAACATAGATATTAGTGCTATTATCATTGGAAATCTACCATTACAAGGTATAAATGAGTTTGTTATTATTGCTAGTAATCTATCTCTTTTACTATCTATTATTCTGCTTCCAACTATTGCACAAGCATTACATCCAAATCCAGAGCACATTGTTAATGATTGTTTTCCATGACAATTTGAACACTTGCATATTCCATCTAAATTAAATGCTATTCTTGGTAAAATACCTGTTTCCTCTGCATAAGTAAATAAGAAAAAGAATATTACAAGAGGTGGAAACATAACAGATATAATATATGTTACTATTCTATATATTCCAAATAATAATGGTTCATATATTAACTTAGGCATATGAATATTCAGCATAAAATTATATAAAGTATTTTCTAATGAAGAAAATAATTTACTCAATAAATCACTAGGATAATTTGCAAGAACTATTGTTATTAAGAATATACCAAACATTATTAAACATAATGATAATATACAATATACTTTATTTGAAAATATCTTATCTAACTTAGTGATTTCCTTTTCTTTTATTGTTAGCACTGAATTAGATATTTCTTTTGAAAGATTATTCAATTTAATAGATATTTCATCTGATATTAATTCACTATTTACTCCTCTTAAATAGTGGGATAATTCTTTACTAATAATATTTATTCCATATCTTTCATATATATAATCAACAAGTGAAGTATCATTTTCTAAAACTTTAATTGCAATAAACCTACTATTAAAATATTTAGGTAATAATGACTCAACTTCTTTAATTTTATTTTCCAATTCGTCACTATAATAAAAACTGTAGTCAGAATAAGTATCTTTATCCATTATATCTAATATTTCATTTATACCAATTTTATTTTTAGTAGAACATTTTACTATTTTAATATTTAATATATTTTCTAGTTTATCATAATCAATTTTAATTTCTTTTTCTTCTACTTCATCTATCATATTTATACATAATATTATATTTCTATTTATTTGTAATATTTGTAATAATAAGTTTAAATTTTTTTCAAGTGATGATGCATCACATACATATATTATTTTTTCATAATCATCAAATAATAATGTATTCTTTGTAATTTTCTCTTCATCACTAAGACTACTCAATGAATATATACCTGGTAAATCAATCATAGTATATTTGCTTTTTTTAATTTTTTTCTTTGCTAGCTCTACTGTTTTACCTGTCCAATTTCCTGTATGTTCATGTGAGTGTGTTAATGCATTAAATAATGATGATTTTCCTACATTAGGATTACCACATAATAATATATTATTATTCATAACTTACCTCTATTTTTCTAGCATCTTCATTTCTTAAAGCTATGAATGTATTTTTTATTTTATAACAAGACGGATCTTTAAATAATGATGTAAACATCTTTTCAACTTTTTCTCCATTTATAAATCCTAAATCATATAGTCTTCTCTTTTTTATTCCAGATAGGTTTATATTTTTAATATATACTGGTTCATTTGTATTTAAATCTTTTAGATTCATAAAACACCCCTTACTAATGTAATATATGAAATATATCTTTTTTTGACAAATAATCATATTATTTACTATGAATAAGAGTTTCCATGATTTATTTAATACTAATCCAAGATATTCAACCTCTATTTCCTTTATTTTAGGTCTTCTTTTAGTTGATAATCTAACTGCTCCTGAACAAAATATGATTGGAAACTGGATTATATTAATTGGCCAAACTATTCTTACAAATGCTGCTTCACAAAATATTATAGAATCTAGAATAAATGGTAATATTATTAATATAAATTCAAAAGAAGCCAAATGTATATACAATCCACCTGTTTATGATATAAATAAAATTAGAGAAATAATTAGAAAACTTTATCCAGATAGCAGTAGTGATATAGATAAGTTAAATGATATGTTAAATGATCTTCAAAAGAAAGTTGAAGAATTAAAAAAGAATAATTAGTTTTCTATAATTATTCTTTCTTTATCTCTTTCATTCATTGTTATTTTAACTATATATCTTGATAATTCATTTTTATCGTATATTTTATTTTCTTTTAAATTTTCTAAATATACACTTAATCTATCTCTAAAGTCAACAGATAATGATACATATACATCATTTGAATTTTTCTTCATATAATAGTCATAATAGCTTTCATAATACTTAGTTTCAATAGTAAATTTGTTTTCTAATGTATTATCATATTCTACTATATATTGTGTATCATAATTTGTATTAAATGAAATATACATTTTTTTATCTATGTTACTAGGTAAATTTAATTTTTCATATTTTCTAGTCATAGAATATTTATCACTTACATCTTTTACAATATCTATATTTGATACTTGTTTTATAAATAATGTTATACCAAGAGCAATTATTACAAGTGTAAGTATTATTGATATAATTGTCCATTTTACACTTATTTTTTTATTTAGTACTGCTTTATTTACTAATATAACAATTATTAATAATAATATATCTATCCCTAGTATAGCAATATTTAATCCATAGAATTTAATACCGTCTAATATTGCAAACATACTAGCCATTAATATAACAGTTACCCATAACCACAAAAATAACAAGCATATTGTTATTACAATTCCAATAGTTTTAAATATTGTTCTTCTTATTCTTGTACTTTTTGATTCAAAAACTTTTTTCTCTGTTATACTTTCTATTACATTTGGTAATTCTTCTACAATTTCTTCTTTTGTTTCTATGATATTTTCTTTTAATGTATCTTTCTTTTTACGACTTAATTTAGTTTTTATTGATTTTTTTATATTAGCAAAACCATTTCTAATTGAATCTTTTGTTTTATTAATTTTGTATTTTAATCTTCTTTTATATTTAGTTTTTTCTGATTTAGATTTTTTCTTTTTTTTGCTTTTTTCTTTTTTAGGTAATTGTATATCCTTTGTAATAAATTCTTTAATATTTTTAAAAAGTGATTTCATTTTATTATTTGATTTTAATTTTTCTATTTCTTTCTTTGATACTTCTTCTGCCGTACCTAATTCTTTTAAAATATCAACAATTCTTTTATTATTTTCTTTTTCTTTTTTAATTTTTTCTTGATATTTATTTATTATTTCTTCTTTTTTCTTTTTAGAAATACCTTTAAGTTTACTTTCTAATTCAGATAGATACTTTTTTTCCTTTTTCATAATTTCACCTTTTTAAATATTATATTGTTTATTAGTTAAAAATATTATCTGTTTGTTTGTTAATGAATGTTTTAATTTTTTTGATTATATTTTTAAATAAATTTTTAATTATTTTTTTAATATCATTTATTATATCATCTATTAATGATTCTTCATCATCTTTTTGTTCTTTTTCTACTTTTTTAGTTGTTGTAGCTTTCTTAGTTGTTTTTTCTTCTTCGCTCCATACTCCAAGTTTTTTACTTTTTGCAGTTTTTTCTATTTCCTTTAACTCGTCCGTATATTTATAATCTCCGTATAAATAAGCAACTTTGGCATAACCAAGTGATACTAAATCTTTTTGTAATAAATTATCATCTACAAAAACCCAAGCTAATGCTCTACTGTATTTATCAGTCTTTGTACTTCCTTCATCATATTCTAATTCGAGTTTTTTAGCATTTTTAACTTTATCACAAGTGTAATTACTTGCTTCTTTTCCATATGGTTCTTCACCTTTTGTTGGGTGTACTGTTTCTGGTGTGTCTATTGCCAAAAATCTTACTGTTGTTTTTTTATTATCAAGCATAACTTTTATAGTATCTCCATCTACACAACCTTCAAATTTTACTGCAACTTTTTCTGCATTAACATTTGTTAAAAATACACAAAAAAATAAAAATATTATTACTACTTTTTTCATAATAATATTTTAACATGTTTTTTAAACTTAAAAAAGATTTTTAGCTTAATTCATTCATTTTATTTGAATATTTTGTGTAAGATTTTTCAATTTTTGTATCTTCTTCTGGTGTTATAGTATACCAGCCCTTAGTGAACATAAGATTGTAAATATCTCTTGCCATATCT
The DNA here is from genome assembly GCA_022774645.1 of Mycoplasmatota bacterium. GTDB lineage: Bacteria > Bacillota_I > Bacilli_A > RF39 > UBA660 > CAG-1000. The sequence goes on from JALFKQ010000007.1 coordinate 66,025, forward strand.
TTTGTATCATCAAATATAGACATTATTTTTTTATATAGATATTTATTACTCATTTCGTTAATTGCTACACTATAACTGTTTGATATATTTTTTTCTGATAATAATATATCATTTAATATATCTTCATCATTTAAACATTCATCTTTTTGTATTTTAGTTTCTTCATTTTTTATTTGTTTCATATTTAACTCCTATTCTATTAAATCTAATAATTCTTTATAATGTTTAGCATGCATTTTTTTAGCTTTAGTAAGTAATTCTTCTGTTTCACTATCGCAAACACATTCTAAATAAGAATATATTTTTTTATTCATTATTAAGTTCCAATTAAGCATATCTTCTATATACAATAGATCTTTAATGCTTATTATATTTGGTATTTCCTTCATTTTTTACCTCCTAGTAATATTATTTACAAATATGTATATAATAATAATGTAAAAAATATCCAAAAAATTAGCACTTACTATTGACAAGTGCTAATTATTGAGTATAATTATAATTGTTAGGAGATGAAAATTATGAGTTTATTACCAGAAAAGTTTTATTTAGATGATTTCTTTGAGGATTTTGTACCAATGCCAAAAATGCCTAAGAATGAAATGAAATGTGACATTTATGAAAAAGGTGGTGAAGTTCATATTGAACTTGATGTTCCTGGATTTAACAAAGAAGATGTTAAAGTTGATCTTGATGATGGAATTCTAACAATTGCTGCATCTAAGCATGAAGATAAAGAAGAAAAAGAAAAGAATTACTATCGTAAAGAAAGATCTTTCGGTTCATTCAAGAGACAATTTAATGTTGGTAATGTTAAAGAAAACGATATTAATGCTAAGTTCTATAACGGGGTATTAAAAATCAGTTTCCCTAAGGAAGAACAAAAACAATCAAAGAAATTCATCGCTATAAAATAATTGAAGATAATATAAAGATACCTTAAAATAGGTATCTTTTTTTATGAAAAAAACAGGTTACTTTGACCTGTTTATCCAATTTATTAAAGTATTTATATTTATTTTATATAGTATACCTTTTGTATTTTCAAATCCAATATGTTTAAATACATTTTGAGATTTAAGATTTTTTGAACTAATAGTTCCATATACATCGCTATATAATCTTTTATCACTTTTGTCTATTACTTGTTTTAGCATTTTTCTTAATATATCATATTTTCCTTGATACTCTTTTTTTATTTGTACTTCTGAAAGCATTAAGCCAATATCAATATATGTATAACATATAAAACCTACAAGTTCTTCATTTTTAAAACACAAAAGCATATTATAATTTTGGGTATTTTCAATCATATTTAGCCATTCTGGAAATGAATTATCTACTGAATCATTTGTATCATTTATCATATTATAATTTTCAACTAATATCTTACACATATTTAAAAGTATTAAATTTTCTGGCATATTTTCATTAGAAAATATTTGATATTTAAATTTTTCTTCAAACTCTGATATAAGAAGATCACACAGTTCACAATATTCCTTAGGCGGTGTTTCATAACTACCAGTTTCCAGTTGAAACTTTCCTGGACAATATTTGCACAATTTCTTTTTATAACATTTTTTGCATTTTGAGTTATTACTAAAATGCAGTTTACATATTCCATTTCTAAACATATTTAATGCATCTATAATTTTATATTGTTCTATATTGTATTTTTCATTGACTACTAAACATGGCTTTATGTTTCCATAACAATCAATAAATATTTGTTCTTTTCCAACAGAACATTGAAAAACATTATCATTAATTTCTAAATTTTTATTTAAATTGTTAACCGCCGTTTTAAAGTATTCTGTATCATCTTTATTCATTTTAATTATTTTTAATATTTCATTTGGCAACAAAGATTCTTCATTTTTCTTAAATATTTCCTCTGTTACTTTTGGAAAAATATTGTAATCATATCTAAATTCTGAGCTATATTTGTTGCAATATTTTCTTATTTGTTCAAAGTTCATAACATTTTTCTTTGTTAATACTGTTTTTAACTTTAAATTTATATTGTTATTTATTAATGAAATTATATTGTTATTTATTATCTCAAAAGAGTTTTTATAATGTGTAAATTCTTCATATGTTTTATTATCATAACCGTAAATACTAATTTCTATTTGATGTGGTTTATATTTATTAAATAACTTAATAATATCTTCATTGATAAAATAGCCATTAGTGTTAATTCCTACTCTCATACCTTTTTGTTTAGCATACAAGTACATTTTTTTGAAATCTTTATTTAGTAGTGGTTCTCCACCAGTTATTGTTATTGTAAAACAATTAATTTCATACAATTCATCAATTATTTTTTTATATGTTTTAAAATTCATATCTTTTTTTTGACTTTTGTCTACATAGCAATGATCGCATCTAAATTGACATCTATTAGTTATCTCAACCATGCAACTTGTTATTTCTTTTGATTCTAGAAGGTTGTTTAAATCAGTGCCTGTTACTTTTTCTACTGATAAATCCAATTCTTCAAGAGTATTTAATTCTTGAAGAAAATCATCATAATCATTTTCTAATGTTTCTATTTCAACTCCATATTGCTGGTTCAACATTTTTATTACTTCATCTCTTGGTATATCTATATTATCTAAAATTATTTTTCCTACACCATCAAATTTATATATTTTATTTGAATCTGATTTACTAATTAGTAATGTATTATTAGCATTTTTTTTAATTAAATATTTACTTTTCAAATTCATTAACTCACCATCCCTTATAAAAAAGAACATATATTTAATATGTTCTCTTAACAGCCATCTCCATCATTTTCTGCATAGCTTTGTTTCCAACATCCCATATAAATTTTCTTCGTTGGTTTTAACACTTGGATTCTTTTAACACTTGGTTTTTCATATTCAGGTGTTTTCTCTGCACACTCTGATTTAAGTGCCAAACTGCCTTGTACATAAGCTAATGTTTCAACAATATTTTTCTCTCTAAGTAATGCTTCTTTTTTTGATTTAAAACTTGTAACACTCATTTTTTAACATTTCCTTTCGGTTAGATATTATCATAATTTAATTTTATTGTCAATTTTTATAATGGTGTTATTTTGTAACATTAAATCTAAATAAGCAGATATCACCATCTTGCATTAGATAATCTTTTCCTTCTAATCTCGCTCTTCCTGCTTCTTTAACTCTTTGTTCATTTCCATATTTTATTAAATCATCATAGCTCATTACTTCTGCTTTAATAAATCCTCTTTCAAAATCAGTATGAATTAATCCAGCACATTCTGGTGCCTTCATACCATCTTTGAAAGTCCAAGCTCTTACTTCGTCTTTTCCTACTGTGAAGAAAGTTTTAAGTCCAAGTAAATGATATGTATTATAAATTAATTGATCTAAACCACTATTTTGAATTCCTAAATCTTTTAAAAACTCTTTTTTAGTTTCATCATCTAATTCTGAAAGTTCACTTTCTATCTTTGCAGACATAAGAACAACAGAAGACTTTTCACTAACTGCATATTCTCTTACAGCATTAACATATGGATTTTCATTACCAACTAAATCTTCTTCACTAACATTTGCTAGGTAAATAAATGGTTTATTAGTAATTAAGTTATATGTTTTAATTAATTTCTCTTCTTTTTCATCAAACTCTTCAAGTCTTAACATTTTTCCTTCACTTAAAATATTTTTTAATTTTTTAAGTAAGGCAACTTCGTATAATCCTTCTTTATCATTTGATGTTGTTGCTTTCTTTTCTATTTTATTAAGTCTATTTTCAACTATTTCTAAATCACTTAATATAAGTTCATAGTTGACTATCTCAATATCTCTTTTTGGATTGATAGTTCCCTCTACATGAATTATATCTTTGTTTTCAAAACATCTTACAACTTGAACAATAGCATCAACTTCTCTTATATTGGCTAAGAATTTATTTCCTAAACCTTCACCGTTAGATGCTCCTTTTACTAATCCTGCGATATCAATAAATTCATATTGTGTTGGGATTAGTCTTTCTGGTTCATATAATTCGTTTAATGTTTCTAATCTTTGATCTGGTACAGTAACTACACCTACATTTGGATCAATTGTCGCAAATGGATAGTTTGCTGCTAAAATATTTTTCTTTGTAATAGCATTAAATAATGTACTTTTACCTACATTAGGTAACCCTATAATTCCTGCTTTAAGTGCCATAAATCACCCCTGGGAAAGACCCTATACCTATTGGTAATCCAATTAGGTACCATCCTATTAAAATTAATATCCAAATTATGCTTATGTATACTGCATATGGAACCATATATTTCGTACTTCCAAATAAAGTAATCATTTCTCCATTGTTATATTTTTCCATAAAAGCAATATATACAGCAAAATATAAGAATAATGGAGTTAGACCATTTGTTAATGATGCTCCTGCTACATAAGTAACTTGTGAAAATTCTGGACTTATACTTGCATTCATAAATAATGTTACAACTGCTGCTGATAGTATTTGCCATTTACTAAGTGACCCTGGTAAAAATATGTTACCAATTGCTACTAACAACACAGTTATTAATATTAAAGGTGCACCTGTAAATTTAAGTCCTCCTACTATTTTAGATATAGATGCTACTATTACTGTTCCAATTTGACTTTCTTCAAATACATTAATAAATAATGATGCAAAGAAAAGTAATACTAGTATACTTCCTATACCATCTAATGAATATCCTAAACTTTCTGTAACATCTTTACTATTTTTTATTGATTTTGTCATAAGTCCATATCCAAAACCAACTATTACAAATAGCATTGTAACTATAAATATAAATCCTTTATTAAATAAAGAATTTGCTCCAAAAAGCATATCAATATACTTTGAAGCTGAATTATCAAGTAATGCACCTGATAATGGTAATCCTGGGATAACCATATATACTACTAATAATATATATAATATTCCAGTTCCTAATCCTATAATCAATCCTCTTAATTCTTTGTTAGTTATTTTTAATTCTTCTTCATTACTTTCATATCTTGGAAGTCTTGGCATTATTTTCTTTTCAGTTATCCCAGTAAATACAAGTGATACTATTATTAATGCAAGTATCATTATAAATAATGAAAAAAATATTCCAATTCCATATTTAGGATCCAATGTATGTGCTGCTGTTAATGTTAATTCTAATAAAGAACTATCGTTAGCAGACAAAAACACATTTATTCCTGCTCCAAATGAAAGAGATGCAAATGTTGCAATTATACCTCCTAATGGATTTCTTCTACCATATTTAAATAGAAGTGCTCCGAGTGGTAACATAATTACAAATCCAATATCACCTAACAATGAAAATATTAAACATAAGAATACTAATATAAATGTAATTGTATTCTTTTTTGAATTTCTAGTTAATATTGTAAAAAATGATTTTAAGAATCCAGTTTTTTCTAAAACACCTATTCCTATTAAAACTATTATTAATGCTCCAAGTGGTTCAAAGTTAACAAATCCACTTACAGCTGTTGTAACAATATGTTTAATACCTGATGTACTAAATAAACTTTTTACTTCTACAACATTATTAACAAGTTCTCCTGTTACTTTATTAACTGATGTGTACTCTGATTGAATATTTAATAAATGTAGGAGTCCGCTTATTAATATAGTTGCAACTATTAGTACAATAAATGTTACTATTGGACTAAATTTCTTTTTGCTTTTGAACATTAATATTCCTCAACTTTCTTGAGCTTTTTATCAAACTCTATTCTATCCATCATTATGCTTCTACCACATTTAACACATTTTATTTTAATGTCTACTCCTACTCTTGTAATTTCCCATAGGTTTGTTCCACAAGGATGTGGTTTTCTCATAATAACTTTGCTTCCTATTTTATACTCTTTATTCATATTAATCAACATTCACTTCAACTTTTAATATTTCAAGTATTCTTTCTAAATCTTTTTCACTATTAAAAGGTATAACTATTTTTTTGTTTTTGATTTTTACTCTATTACCTATTTTATCTGTAAAAGCTTCTTCTACATAATTATAAGTATTATCATTTTTAATTTTAACTATAGCATTTTTTCTTTTATAACCAGGATTTTGCACTAATTCTTCTAATTCTCTTACTGATAAATGATTCAATTTTATTTTTTCAGCTAGTTCCGTAATTAATTCTTCATTTTCAAGTTTACTTAGAATTTTAGCATGGCCAGCAGAAATTAATCCGTGTAAAATATCATTTTTTACTGATTCTGGAAGATTTAAAAGACCTACCATATTTGTTATATAGCTTCTGCTTTTTCCTATTTTATTTGCTAATTCTTCTTGTGTTACATTTAAAACTTTTAAAAGATTTGAATATGCTTCTGCTTCTTCTATCGCTGTTAAGTTTTCTCTTTGAATATTTTCAAGAAGGGCAATTTGCATCATTTCACTATCAGTAAATTCTTTTATTATTGCAGGGATTGTTTCAAGACCAGCTAATTCTGATGCTTTCTTTCTTCTTTCACCGGCAACTATTTCATAACCTTTTATACTTTTAGTTACAATGATTGGTTCTAATACACCATATTCTTTAATAGAATTAGCTAATTCTACTAATTTTTCTTGATCGAATTTTTGTCTTGGTTGATATGGATTACTTCTAAGTTCTGATAATTTTATATCCACAATGTCTTCTTTAGGTGTATTTTCTACAATTTCTTCAATTGGATCAATTGGTCCGCTATAAAGAGATTCATTACTAAATAATTGTTCTAATCCCTTTCCTAATGCTTTTCTCTTATTTGTTTCCATTTCTATCAATCACCTCTTTGGCTAAATTTAGATAAGCAAGTGCTCCTTTACTTTTTGGATCATATTCTATAATTGGTTTTCCATGTGATGGAGCTTCAACTAACTTTACTAATCTAGGAATAATTGTACTAAATACTTTTTCATTAAAGAATTTGCGAACATCTTCTACAACTTCAAGCCCAAGTAATGTTCTACCATCTAGCATTGTTAGAAGCACTCCTTCTATATCTAATGCTGGATTAATCTTCTTTTGAATTTGAAGTATTGTGTGTAATAATTGATTAACGCCATCTAAACTATAGAATTCACATTGAATTGGTATTATTACTGAATCAGATGCAGCTAATGCATTAACTGTTAATGTTCCTAAACTAGGTAAACAATCTATAATAATAAAATCATATCTATCTCTAATTGTATTTAATTGTTGTTTTAATTGCTCTGTTATTATAAATTCTTTATCTTGGAATCCTATTTGAAACAATTCCATTTCTGCTCCTGCTAAATCTATTACAGACGGAACAATACTTAAATTTTTAAATGGAGTTTTATATATTGCATCTTTTATATCGCAATCTCCAACAATAACATTATATATACTTTTCTTTATTTTTGATCTATCTATTCCTAATCCTGTTGTACTATTGCTTTGAGGATCTAGGTCTATTAATAAAACTTTTTTTCCTAGATGTCCTAGGGAACTGGATAAGTTAATACTTGTTGTTGTTTTGCCTACGCCACCTTTTTGGTTTACTAATGATATTACTTTTCCCACGCTATTTACCTCTCTATCTATACAATATTTTAACATATAATATATATTTTTTAAACATAAAAATATTTAAATAAGAAAAAACTATTTTTCATAGTTTTATATTCTTTTATTTGATTTATTTGATTCATATTCTAAGAAGTTTATAGAAGATGCTATTTCTTTGGTAGAAGGTTTTTCAGTCAGCAATATAAAGTTTAAACTTTCAAGATTTTCATTATTATTTAATCTTCTACACATTTCTTCTAAATTCTTAGTTGTTATTATTCCTTCTTTATAATTATGATAATTATATATTGCTAAAGTTTCACAAAATAAATATATAAATTGTTTTGAAACATCTTCAAAATCTCTTTGAGCTTTACTAGAATCTTCATTTGTATCTATTAACTCAAATGACCTTTTTCTTGAAATTTCAAAATTTTCAAATGACTCTAATATTGTTCTTGATTTTTCTTCAATACTAAGTATTCTTGTGGCTATTGGAGCAAATCTATCTTCTTCAAATAATCCTTTTTCCTTTAAATAGTCATATAAAAGCATTTCATATGTTATTGATACATTTTCTGTTAGAATAAATCCATCAATAGAACATCCTCTATAACATGTCACATAATGCATAAATTCATGAACTATTGAAAACATATCTTCAATGTTATGCTCCATTGGTAAATTTATTGTTAGTTTTCCTTTTGACATTTGAAAATAAGGTTCTTTTCCAAACTCTTCAACTGATTCTTTATCATCTAAATCATATATATTAATAACACCATTTCTTATTAATCCTTCTAGTAATCTTGGATATCTTGAATTTATGCTTCCTAAAAAGCTTTTTACTATATTCAAAGTATCTTTATAAGAAATGTAATTTATTTTTTTTCTTTTATCTTCTATTTCTTTATGATTTTTATTTGTTTCTTTTATTATTGTTTCAGATATGCTTTCAAAATAATCTTGCTCTTTCATCAACAACTTCATTATTTCTGAGTCTCTATGAAATATCAGAATATTTGTAAGTGTATCTATTTCTACTCTTTCCATTTTATTTGCTTTCTAGAATATCTCTTGCAGCTACTAAGCCTGTTGCAGCGGCAGTAACTATATTACCTGCTTTACCTGCTCCATCTCCTACAAAATATATGTCATAATCTTCCAACTTAAATTTACTATTTGTATCTATTTCATTACTAAAAAATTTAATTTCTGGTCCATATAGTAAAGTTTCATCATTATTAACACCTGGTATTATTTTATCTAATTTTTCTAACCCTTCCAAAATATTAGTTATTATTCTATGTGGCAATATTAATGCAAGGTCTCCAGCAACACAATCCTTAAGTGTTGGCTCAATAAATCCTTTATTTATTCTTTTCCATTCACTTCTTCTACCTTTTTTAAGATCTCTTAGAGATTGTATTATTGGCTTTCCATCTCCCAAAACATTTGCTATTCTTGCTATACTTTCACCATATAATCTTGTATTTGTTACTGGTTCTGTTAAACCAACTTTGCTTATAAATGCAAAGTTAGAATTATTAGATTTTATATCTTTTAATGAATGTCCATTAACACAAATAAATCCATAATAATTTTCTTTAGCTACAAAACCACCTGGATTTGTACAAAATGTTCTTATTTCATCACTATAAGTGTCTGTTTTAATGAATATAGTTGGATCATATATTACATTTGTTATATCTTCCAATATTTCTTTTCTTACTTCAACTCTTACACCAATTTCAATACTTTGACTAGTATATGGAATACTATATTTATCTGCTAGTTCTTGTACCCATTTAGCACCAGTTCTGCCAGGAGCTATAATTACTTTTGAAGCTGTTATTTCTTCTTTGTTTTCAAATATTATTATATGTTCACTTTTACTTTTACTTTTAATATCTACAACATTAGCATTTTCATATAAATCTACACCTTTGTTTTCTAAATAGTCTGTAAAATCTTTTATATATGTTGGAAGTTTATCACTACCTAAATGTTTTTGTTTTATTAAAAGTAGTCTTGCTCCTGTTTTAGCAACTTCTTTTTTTATTTGCTCAGCTTCATTTAGATTAGATGGATATATTTCACTATCCATTTTAAATTTATTAAATATTTTCTCCGTGTCATCAATTAGACTATAAGCTTCACTTTCACTCATATATTTGAATAAATCACTTTTACCAAGTTTTGGAATAAAATTCAATTTTCCGTCAGAAAATGTTCCTGCTCCGCCATATCCCGATAAAATTTGACAAGTTTTACAATTAATGCATTTTCCACCATTAATTTTCATCGGACACATTCTTGTTTCGGCTCTATGTCCTTTATCAATTAGAGCTATTTTTAGTTTACTGTTTTTTTCTATTAATTCATAAGCGGAAAATAGTCCAGATGGACCAGCACCAACTATTGCTACATCATATTTTTTCATAATAACTCCTTTAGTTTTTTTCTTTTTCTAATTCTCTATATGCTACTTTACCAACTAATGTTTTAGGAAGAGAATCTCTAAATTCATATACTGCTGGTAATGAATATTTTGCCAAGTTTTTTTCACAGTGTTGTCTTATACTTTTTTCTACTTCTTTGCTAGGTTTAACTCCATCTTTAAGTACTATATATGCTTTTGCTACTTGTACTTTTTTAGGATGTGGAATTCCTATAACTGTACTTGTAAATACATCTGGATGACTATTTATTATTGTTTCAATATAACTTGGATATAAATTGTATCCATTTGAAATAATAATTCTTTTTACTCTTTGCTTGAAATATATAAATCCATCTTCATCCATTGATCCAACATCACCTGTATGTAACCAAGTTCTGCCATCGCTATGAAGTTGTAATGTTTGAATAGTTTCTTCTAAATTATTTAAGTATCCCATCATTACTGTTGGTCCACTTATGCATATTTCTCCATCTTCTCCATAAGGTACTCTATCGTGTGTACCTACTCTTACTATTTTTGTATATGTATCATTAAATGGAATACCTATTGAATTTTCTCTATATTCACCTGTTGGTGTTGCACATATTGCTGCTGATGCTTCTGTAAGACCATATCCTACTCTTATTTCAGCTGTACTACCGTGTTCTTTAAAGTATTTATCTACCTTTTCTTTTAGATCTTTTGACATAAAATCTCCGCCACTAATCGCACATTTTAATTTTGATAAATCATTTTTACCCATACTTGTTTTAGTAAGCGATTCAAATAATGATGGTACTCCACATACAATTGATATTTTATGCTTATGTAATAATTTTCCAAAATCTTTTGGTACAAAGTTAGGAATTAATACTACTCTCATACCACAACACAAAGTTGTATGTATACATACTCCTAAACCAAATCCGTGAAAAATTGGAAGAATTGCTAATATTGATTCTCCTTCTCCTGATTGCTCTATCATTTTGTGACAGCTTAAAGCTAGTGCATTAAAATTCATATTAGTAAGTAATATTCCTTTAGGATCACCACTTGTTCCACCACTATATAATATAACAGCTGGATCATCTGCACCTTTTAGACAAGCAATTTCTCCTTGATAATCATAACCATAATTTAAGAATTCATTCCAAGTCATTATATCATCAGATAATTCTATTTTTGGAACATTTCCTCTATTTTTAAATTTAAATAAGAATTTTTTAATTGTTTTTAAACTGTCTCCAGCTGATGCAACTACTATTTTTTTAACACAAGTATTATCTACAATGTTATGTACTTTATCATAAACTAAATCTAATGTTAAAAGAAATGTTGCTCCTGAACCATTTATATAATTTTGTATTTCTTTTTCTGCTGATAATGGGTGTATTAATGAAACTATTGCTCCTACCATATTTGCAGCATAAAACATAAGGATTGCTTGTGGTGTATTTGGCATACAAATAGCAATTGTATCTCCTTCTTTTACTTCTTGTTGTTTTAATGATTTAGCAGTATCTCTTATCATTTCATAGAATGTTCTATATGTATAAGTTCTTCCATAATATTCAATTGCAATATCTTCTGGAAATCTTGCTACTGCTTCTAAGAAAAAGCCAACCATTGTTCCCTTAGGATAATTTAAATGTGCTGGTACACCTTCTTTATAATATTTTAACCAAGGTGTTCTTATATTATTTTTTTTATTCAATTTTTCTTCTTTTTTAACTTCTTTTTTAAATTTCTTTTCTTCTATCTTTTTTAATTTTTCTTGTTTTTTTAATTCTTTTTTTTCTTCCTTACTCATCAATTTTGATTCTTGCATCTGCTCTTTCCTCCAATAACTCAGGATTGTCTAATATATATTCTAATACTTTCATTGATTTAGCAAAGTAATATCCATCTGCAATTCTTTCATCCATATTAACTCCAAAATCACAAACATCAATTATTTTTTCTTTTCCATCTTTATCTATTATTTTTGATTTATGTATTTGTCCCATTGTTGCTATTATAGAACTTGTACCAAAATTAACTATATTATGGTATATTGATCCAATTTTAAAATTACCCAGGTTTGATAATATTACTGTGCTATAATATAAATTATCTTTTGTAACTGATTCTGGCAACCATCCATGTCTATCTAAAAACTTTAATAGTCCAACAATTGGAATTCTTATTAATTTAGGCATTTTACCAATAACATCTACTACATTATTGGTATTTTCTTTTTTATCTCCCTTTTTACTGTTTCTTATTTTATTAACTCTTGCAGTTATTTTATCTCTAAGTGTATAAATAGTATCATCTTTATCAACTTTAATATTTATCATTACTTCTTCTGATGATTCTTCAAAACTAATTTTAGCAACAAATGCTATTATAACATCATTTCTATCATAAAATGTTCTGTTTGCAACAAATCTATTTAGTAATGGCTTGTTATAAATTGTTTTTGCAAATGCCATAGCAAAAGCATGAAAATATGTTAATTTATTCTCAGGATTTTCTTTTTTATATTTTTCTACAAATTTTATTAATTTTGATACATCCATTTCTTTATTCATATAGACATCACTGTCGCATCTTTCAGGCTTAATATCAATCATAATATTATGTAGACCATCCATGTTTCTTACTTTCTTGGCATCTTTTCTATCGCCTAATCTTCTTTTCATTAATACACCTCATCTTACATAACAATTATAAAAAAAAATGTAAAATATTGCAAATAAAGTTAACTTTCGATGTAAATATTACTAGTATTATGTATTAATGTTATTCTTTTATCAAATTTTTATTTTGAAAGTGAAAATTTTATTATTAATATATGCTGTTATTCAATAATTTATTTTTGTAATATTTTTTAAATATAATATATTAAAGTGTATCATAAGTGCTTAGGCTAGGCATCATTTCTTACTTTTTATTTAAAAGTGGAGGTGGTTAATTATGAATAAAAAAGATATTCTTATATTACTTTTAATCGTAATTATAATTTTATTAATCATATTTAGATAAATAAAAAATGCCTAACACTGTGAGTTAGGCAAAATCAAAAAACTTGTGATGCCTAGCCATCATGGGTTAAGCACTTCACTAATGATATAATATCATATCGATTATATTTTGCAAACTAGAATATTAACATATAACCATAATATAAGCAAAAGAATAGTATCATTATTATACCTTCTCTTCTTGATAATACTTTATCATTTCTAGCAAATAGATATAAAACTGATGCTGCTAGTTGAACTGCAAGTATATCTATCAATGTAAATGATACTGATGAAAAGCCTCCATATATTAGTAATGGTAATCCCAGTACTATTCCAATATTAAATATGTTTGTTCCAATTATATTTCCTAATGCTATATCAAATTCACCTTTTTTTGAGGCTACTACTGTCATAGTCATTTCTGGAAGTGATGTACCAATTACTACTACTGTCATAGTTATAAACTTTGTACTAACATTTAATGCTTCTGCTAAAACTTTTGCATTATCAACAACCAAGTCACTAGCAAGTATTATTCCAAATGTACATCCAACCGTTAGTAATAAAGATGTCATTATATTAAATTGAGGTTTACTATACTCAAAGAATCCTTGTTTTGATTTAACAACTGATACTATATAGAATATAAATAATAAGAAGAAAAATATAAATAATACTCCATCTGTTCTATTTAATATAAAATCATCAGGACTTCTTCCTATATAATGAGATACTATTGAAAGAGAAAACATTGTTGTAACAACTAAAAGTATTGGTAACTCTTTTTTAGTAACATCATTTTTTACTTTTATTGGACAAATTATTGCTGCAAGACCAATTATTAACAAGATATTAACAACATTACTTCCAAGTACATTAGCAAGTGCTATGTCTCCACTTCCACCACTAATACTTTGAAATGATATTGCTAATTCAGGAGCACAGGTTCCAAAAGCCGCAACTGTTAATGCAATCATCATTTTAGACATCTTAAAATTAGTTGCAATTGAACTTACCGCATCTACAAATATATCTGAACATTTTATTAACACAAAAAATCCAATTAACAATAATATTATTGATATTATAATCTCCATTTTATTCCTCTATTCTATAAATATTATAATATAGAAATTATTTTTTTACAATTTAAAACTAGATTATTCATCTAGTTCTTCATCTTCTAAATTGTTTTTTTCGAACAGTTTATCAATATTTTTAGTCGGTAATAACATATCATTATCTTTATTAATTTTTATTTCAAATGTTTTACATTCATGTGTTAATTCATCACCATCTATACACCATGAAGGTGGAACTGCATCAAATTCTAATTTTATATTATCTGTCTTATAATATTTAAATACTGGAATATCTTCTAGTTTTCTATGTGTTAAATAATGAACTGCTCTTATAATATCCCACTTGTTTTTTATATCACAAAGTAACACTTCAAATTTATTATCATCTAACTTAACATCATCATATATATTATTTACTCCACCAACTCTATTTGAATTAGTTATAAATATAAATGAAAATCTATCTTCATGCGTTTCTCCGTTAACAGTATATTTTATATTATAAAATTGTAATTTTTGGTTTAATTGTTTTATTCCATAAATTGCATATGCAAATTTTCCATATTTTTCTTTTAATTTTCTTGGAGTTCCATATGAAATATCAACATAAGCACCAATACAAGCTACATATACGAAAGGACTACCATTAAGTAGACATACATCAATATTCTTTCTAGCTCCATTTAATAACATAACCAAATTTTTTGTAGTACTTCCTGTTAAACCATACATATGAGCAACATCATTTACACTTCCAAGAGGCAGATGACCTAATAATAACGGTTTGCTTCTTTCAATGTTCCCTGATATCACTTCATTTAAAGTTCCATCTCCACCTGCACATATAAGTAAATCTACATCTTTTAATTTTTTAGTTATTTCTTTTGCATGACCTTTATATTCAGTATAAATTATTTCTACATCATAACCATAATTTTCAAATATTTTGTATAACTTTTTAATATCATTTCTGTTTGTTAATTTACCACTGTTGGGATTGTAAATTAAAACCGCTTTCATCATATTATCATTCCTTTGTATAATATTATTATATCATGGTTAAAATTATATGTAAATTAATGGAAAATAGTCTATGTAAAGAATAATATATAAAACTTTGGTTTATAATATTATTATGAAGAAAGTTAAAAATAAGAAAAAATATATAAAAAAGAAAAAAGTTAATATTGTTAATACTATATCAATGATATTGATTGTTTTAATATGCTCTGGTATCTTAATGCTTGCTGGATTTTCTACTTATATTTATCTAAATGCTCCTGAGTTTAACACTGATTTACTCTATAAAAAAGAATCTTCTAATATTTATGATAACAAGGGTAATCTTATAGCAAGCATAGGTAGTGAAAATAGACAAATTGTTAAGTATAATGAACTTCCTAATGTGTTGATAGATGCAATAGTTGCAACTGAGGATTCTAGATTTTTTGAACACGATGGATTAGATATTTATAGATTTGCTAAGGCAGGATATGGTTACTTAACTGGGTCCAACGAGGGAGGTGCTTCCACTCTAACAATGCAAGTTTCTAAAAATACTTTTACTAGTACAGAAGCAGATGGTTTTAAAGGTTTAATAAGAAAATTTACTGATATTTATATGTCAATTTTTAATATTGAAAAGGATTATTCTAAAAATGAAATTATGGAATTTTATGTTAATGCTCCATATTTAGGTGCTGGTAGTTATGGAGTTGTTACTGCTGCTAAAACTTATTTTAATAAAGACATTGGTAATTTAAATTTAGTTGAAGCTGCTATGATTGCTGGAATGTTTCAAGCCCCAGGTGAATATGATCCATATGTTAATCCAGATAAAACTAATGCAAGAAAAAATGAAGTTATTGATTTAATGTATAGACACGGATATATTACAGAAATTGAAATGAATTCTGCTAAAAAGAAGGATATTAGTGAAATAATTGCTAAGAATAATAAAAATGTTAATAAGTATCAAGGTTTTATTGACACAGTTGTTCAAGAAGTAATAGATAGAACTGGGGATAATCCTTATGAAGTTTCTATGGATATATATTCAACTATGGATGCTAGTAAACAAGATGTTATTAACAATTTTTATAAAAATCATAAATTTAAAGATAATAAAGTACAAGTAGGAATTGGAATCATTGATAATGAAACAGGGGCTATTATTGCTGTTGGTGCTGGTAGAAATAAGAATAGTGAAATGTCTTTAAACTATGCTACTCAAATTAAAAGGCATCCAGGAAGTACAGCTAAACCACTATTTGATTACGGTCCTGGTATTGAATATAAGAATTGGTCAACTTATACACCATTTATTGACAAACCTGTTAGTTATACTAATGGTGGGGTTATTCACAATGTTGATAAAAGATATCAAGGTTTCTTAACACTTGAACAATGCTTAGTTAGATCAAGAAACACTTGTGCATTACAAGCATTTCAAAAATTAAATAATAAACAAATAAATTCTTTTGTTACTTCACTTGGTATAGTTCCAGAATATCTAGGTAACAATTATTATATTAACGAAGCACACTCAATTGGTGGTTTTACTGGGGTTAGTCCTGTACAACTAGCTTCTGCTTATTCAGCTTTTGGTAATGGTGGGAATTACACAGAAGCACACAGTATAAATAAAATTGTTTATAAAACTGGTGGACACGAAGATTTAAAAGAATTTAATTTTGAATCTAAAAATGTTATGAGTGATACTACTGCATATATGATTTCATATATGTTAAAAAAAGTAACAAGTTCATCAGTAAAAGTTAAAGGAACAGACCTTTCAACCAAAACTGGTACAAGTAGTTATGATGAAAGTGCTTTAAAAAGATTAAAGCTTTCAAGTAATGTTATACAAGATGCATGGACTGTAACATTTAGTCCAGATTATAGTGTAGCAATTTGGTATGGATATGATAATTTAACTAAAAAGACATACAATACTACTAATCATGCTTGGGCTGAAAGAGTTAAAATACAAAAAGAAATTGTTAATAAAATTATGGAACCAAACAGTAGATTTAAAAAACCGGCTGGTATAATTTCTTCGAGAGTTGTTATTAGGAGTAATCCTCCAATGCTTCCAAACTCTTCCACTCCATCTTCTAAAATCGGAACTTTTCTTTTTAAAAAAGGTACTCAGCCAACAAAAGTGTATCCAATTCAAACTAGAAAACCAAAAGAAGAAAATGATAATGTAAAGATACCAGATGTTTTAAATCCATAATATTTATTTTCTTCTTTTTTTGTTATATAATTTTATTATGAAAGTTAAAGGTAAACTTAATAAAACCAATCTAATTTTATCAATATTGCTAGTTATTAGTGCTAGTCTTTTAATATATTCAATTGTTAATATTAAAAACTGGAAAAAGGATAATGATAGTACAGAAGAAGAAATTAATTCTATTTATAAAACTGTTTCTGTCGATGAAGTAAGTGATGGTGAAACTGTTAATTCTAAAAATCAAAAGAAAGAAAGTATTTATTGGAGTTATATTAAAATGAATATGATTACTGTTGATTTTACTGACTTAATTAAACAAAATAAAGATACTAAGGGTTGGATTCAAGTAAATGGTACTAATATCAATTATCCATTTGTTCAATCTAATGATAACTCCTATTATTTAAATCATTCTTTTAATAAAAAGAAAAATGAAGCTGGTTGGGTATTTTTAGATTATAGAAATGATATAAATAATTTAAGTAAAAATAATATAATTTATGCTCATTCTAGGCTAGATAAAACTATGTTTGGTTCACTTAAAAATATTCTTAAAAGTAATTGGTATAATGATACTGATAATCATATCATTAAATTATCAACTGAAACTGAAAATACTTTATGGCAAGTGTTTAGTGTTTATCATATAAAGACTGAAAATTATTATATTACTACTGACTTCAAAAATGATGAAGAATTTCAAAAGTTTATTAATACAATTTCATCTAGAAGTAAATTAAAATTTGATGCAACTGTTGATGTTAATGATACAATTCTAACATTATCAACTTGTTATAAAACTGATGAAAAAGTTGTATTACATGCTAAACTTATAAAAAAAGAAGTAAGAAATTAATTAATAATTCTTACTTTTTTATTCTACTATTTTACTATATTCATTTGGAATTTTTAAATCTATATGAATTAATTCTTTTGTGACTGGATGAATAAACTTTATTTCATTTGCTAGAAGCATCATTTTTCTATATCCATCTTTTTTACCATATTTTCTATCTCCTAGTATTGGAGTATTATTATCTTTCATATGTACTCTTATTTGATTTTTTCTTCCTGTTTTAATGTTTATTTTTAATAATGAATATTGTTTATTAGATTTAATTTTATGATAAATAGTTTCAGCATATTTTCCTGTTTTATCATTTGTGCTATATGTATATAGTGTTTTAGTTTCTTTTAAATATGATTTAATAATTCCTTCTTCTTTTGTTATTCCGTGGACTACTGCTATATAATTTCTTTCAACATTATCCCAGTTATTTTGTAGTTTTTCTTTAACAGTTTCACTTTTAGCAAAAACTACTATTCCACTAGTATCTTTATCAAGTCTATGAACCACAAATATTTTTTGATTCTTTTTATGTAAATATTCGTATACTTCACTATATAAATTATCTTTGTAATTATCACTTTTAATAGTTGGCATATTACCACTTTTATTTACTATTATTAAATGCTTATCTTCAAATAATATTTCTAATCTTCTCTTATTCATATTTATCTTTTTAGTGGAATATATGACCTACTAGTATTAATATAACACCAGTCATTATTCCAATTAATAATTCCTTCTTTTTAATATTTTCTTTTAGTTCACATAATAATTCAAAGAATGCTATATATATTAACATTCCAAGAGTTATACTAATTAATACACCTGAAATATATTCAGTGAGTGTAATTTTTAATAATTTTATAACAATTATACCTAGTATACTTGATAATGATAATAAACTAAGTAATATAATTTTCTCTTTTTTATTTTTTACTAATGATGATATTTGTATTCCAAGTGGAATATTATGAAATGATACTCCAAGTGATGTAAATATTCCTATACTAAGTGAAGTTAATGAAGCTGTATATATAGCTGTTCCTTCTATAATATTATGTATAAATAATGCTAATGCTGATATAAGACCTATGTGTTCCATATGATCTTTTCTTTTAGATTCTTCGTGTTCATGATCTGGAATAAATAAATCTAGTGCCTTTAATAAAAGTATACCTAAAAGTGTAAACCCAAATATTACCCATTTGTTTTCAATAGCTTCTATGCATTCTGGTAAAAGATCAAAAAATATAAGACCCAATATTATAGTAAAAGAAAATCCTATTGAAAATATTATTAATTTTTTTTCATTTTTAATTAACTTTGTTATCAAATAACCTATAAAAAAAGAAAGTCCTGATAACAATGTTATACATATTGCTTGTATATTCATACTTCTTCACCAAGAAGATTATATCATACTTTCTTATTATTTTAAATTATAAATCCTAATGCCAATAATATAATCATTATTATTATACTTGCTTTTGATAATTCTATTCTTTTAGAATTTTTATCTATTTTTGATTTATCAAATTCTTTTGTTTCAACTAAGTTTATTCCAGGTACTTTTATATTACTTAAATCTTTTTCACTTATTAGATAATATGCATCACATTCATTATATTCTGCAAATTTTATATTCTTTGGCATTTTTAATAATTGTAAAAAGGTTAATAAATCAAAATATGATCCTGCTATGTTAGAAACTGATAAGAATGCTAAAAAAGGCATATCATATATATAACTAATTATTAATGTTAATACACCAATTATGGTGAATGGTGTTAATAATGAAATCATTACTGCTTTTTTACTTATTTCATTTGTACATCTGCAATACATTATTCCTTTTTCAAGACACATACCTAAACATAAATCTTTACTTTTCACTGGACTATTTATTAAGTATCCTATATAATGTAATATCTCATGTAATATAAACCAAGATATCATTATTAATAATTCTTTATATTCAAATTTAAAATAATAATTATCAAATGTAAAATATACTAACATAAGTAATGCAATTATTATTAACGATGCCATTATATTTCCAGCTTTAAGATTAAATTTATATTTATAACACTTTGTTGTTTCTTTCTTTTTCATATTAACCTACTATTCTTTTTAAAAGTCCATAAGATAAAATCATCATTATTATACTTGCCATTATTATACCAAGCATTATTGATATAAATGATTTCTTTTTATCCATATTTAGTACTGATGCTGCTAAACATCCTGTCCATGCACCTGTTCCTGGTAGTGGAATACCTACAAATAATATTAAGCCAAGATAACCATATTTTTCAATTGAATCTTTATGTTTTCTTGCTTTCTTATCTAACCATTTAGCTACTTTATTCATCCATTTTATTTTAGAATTTTTCAT
Source organism: Mycoplasmatota bacterium (assembly GCA_022774645.1). Lineage (GTDB taxonomy): Bacteria > Bacillota_I > Bacilli_A > RF39 > UBA660 > CAG-1000. The sequence goes on from JALFKQ010000007.1 coordinate 86,590, forward strand.
CCACTCTAATATTTTATTTATAAATAGTAATATAAATGGTACAGGCAATACATTTCCAATTATTGATACTATATATCCAGTAAGAGGACTAACATCTAATAATGATGCTGCTATAAGGCCTCCTCTTAACTCTAAAATTGGTAATATTGAAACAATAAATACTATTAATTCCTTACCAAATTTTAATGCTGTTAAACCACTGAATAACTTTATTATTGAATCTATTATACTTTCCATTTTACACCTTCTTTTAATTATATTCATCTGTTTTTAATTATAACATATTTTATAAGATAATATGTAATTGTGATATAATATTTACAAGGAATGATGTTAGATGAATAATAAAATTGGTATGTTTGATTCAGGTATCGGTGGTCTTACTATTTTGAAAGAACTAAAAAAGTTACTTCCAAATGAAGATTATATTTATTATGCCGATTCTAAAAATAATCCTTATGGTGAAAAAAGTGATGAAGAACTTATGAAAATAGTCACTAATATTGTTGATTTTTTAATAAGTAAAGATGTTAAAATAATTGTTATTGCTTGTAATACAGCAACTACAAGATGTATAAAAAGATTAAGATTAATGTACCCAAATATGCCTTTTGTTGGTACTGAACCTGCTATTAAAGTTGCTTGTGATAATAATTATAAAAATACTTTAGTTATGGCTACACCAGGTACTATAAAAGCTGAAAGAACACATGAACTGGTTAAAAATTATAAAAGAATAGGTCAAAAAATAAAACTTTTACCTTGTAAAGGTTTAGCAGATACCATAGAGTTTGGAACTGAAAAAGATGTTGATAGAGTTCTACATAACTTACTTCATAGTTATTATGATAAAGATATAGATTCTATTGTACTTGGATGTACACATTATCCATATGCTAAAAAAAGTATTAAAAAACTTTTTCCAAATGCTAAGCTTATAGATGGAAATAAAGGTGTATCAAATCAAGTAAAAAGAGTACTTGAAAGCAAAAATTTATTAAGTAACAGTAATGTTAAAGGTAAAACTGAAATAATTTATAACAAATAAAAAAGTTATATTATTTACTTAAATAAATATAACTTTCTAACCACTTTTTAAATTCAGTTGTATCTTGATACTTATCAAGATCTTCTTTTTTATTGGCATCTAAATATGAAATAATTTTACTATCTTTAATAATTAAAACTGATGGAGCAAATTTAACTTTCTTTATATATTTAGTCTTTTCAAATTCTTCATATCTTATAGAGTACATACTTATATTATTTTCTTCCATTACTTCTTTAAAGATATCATCACAGGGTATTTTTAAACTACAATAATCATTATAAGTGTATAATAGAAAGCTTTCTTTTGAATCTATTAGTTGATTTAACTCGTTAGAATCAATCTTTATAAATTCTCCATTTGTATAATATTTATCTTCTATATAAAATTTTTCATATTTATTCATCATTAATATTGCTGGTACAACTATTATTATTGTTAAAATTATTGCACTTATTATTATTTTTTTATTCATACTTTTCTCCTCATTTTACATTATACAGAACTTTTTATAAAATTCTATAATTTGATAGTTTAGTTATCTAAACGGTAAGTTGAGAAGAAAAAAAGGATTAATTTTTTAATCCTTTCATACCTTTTAATCCTTTTGAACCATTAAAGCCGTCAAATATTGTACTATTAAATGACATAGTTTTTTTGCTTTTATGTTTATATTCTTTTATAGCTATTGAAATCATTTCGTCTAATAAATCACAATATTTTACTCCAGCTTCCTTCCATAAATAGAATGATAAGCTTCCTGGACAAGTATTTGGTTCATTAACATAGAATTTATTATCTTTTTTATCTATTAGGAAATCTATTCTACAAACACCACTTAAATTTAAAGTTTTGAATACCTCTTTTGCTGTTTCTCCTATTTCTTTTGTTAGTTTATCGGAGATTCTTGCTGGTACTATTCTACTTGTACTAGCCATTCCTTTTGAAGCTGTTCCTTTTAATTTTGCATTTCCTAAATATTTATCAGCATATGATAATATTTCGTCTACACCCATAACTTCTTCTAATGGACTTACTTTTCGATATTCATAATTTCCAAGTACTGATGCATTAACTTCAGTTAGATCTTCGATTACTTTTTCAACAACAATCTTATTATCATATTCAATTGCTTCTTCTATTTTAGCTTCAATTTCTTTTGCAGAATGAGCTTTTCCTATTCCAATACTACTTCCAAGTGTAGCTGGTTTTACTATAACTGGATATCCAATTTTTTTAATATTATCCAAGATTTTTTCTTTATCATCTAAATATTCATTATCATAGAACCAAGTATAGTCTACAATTGGTAATCCAACTGCTTGCATTACTTGTTTCATTACAACTTTATCTTGTCCTAATGCTCCACCTAGAACATGAGATCCAACATAAGGAATACCTATTGAATCAAGTAATCCAGCAAGTGAACCATCTTCTACATTATTACCATGAACTACAGGTAATATTACATCTAAATCAGTAACATCTTTTCTAAATAAACCAGTAGTTCTTTGTAATAAAAATGTTTTACCTTTTTTATATAGCATAACTTTAGTAGCATATCTTTTTTCCATATCGAAGTCTTTATAAAATTCAATATCTCTTAACATATGTCCAGTATACCAAGTCCTATCTTTTGATATATATATTGGAACAATATCATACTTATCTTCATTTAAATTATTCATAGCTTGTAATGCAGAAATAACACTTACTTCATGTTCTACTGTTTCTCCACCATAAATAACACCTATTTTTATTTTCATACTTCTTCACTCCTATTCATTAAATATATCTGGTAAGTCATTTTCAAGTAATACAAATGTTTCTTTTCCAGATAACTTTCTCATAAGTGGGAAAGCATCTTTTACATCATTTAAAATATGTATATTTTTATCATTATATTTTTCTTTTTTTAATCCATCATATATTGGTTTTGTTTGTTCTTTTCCAACTAATATAACTTCATCAGCTGCACCTGCTATTTGTCTTCCAAATTCGTAATTTAAATTGTATTGTTCAGCACCTAGTTCAATCATACCAGGAGTAACTACTATTTTTTTGCCATCCATCATTGCTAGTACATCTACTGCCATTTTAGAACCAACTGGATTTGAATTATAAGCATCATCAATTATATATATATTACCCATTTTCTTAAGTTCTAATCTATGTTCTATTGGTTTTATTCTTTTTACTCCAATTGCAATCTGTTCAAATGTAAGACCAAGTTCATAAGACATAGCTATTGCTTGTAAAACATTATAAACATTAGCATTTCCTAGTAATTTAGTTTCAAATGTATACTTTTCTTTTGATTTTTTAAATATACAAGTAAACTTAGTACCTTTTCCAGATAATTTTATATCTTCTGCGTATACATCTGCTTTCTTATTTTTTGTTGATACCCATATAACTTTACATTTACTTTTTATTTTATAACTAGTTTGGTATTGATCATCCATATTTAGAACAGCTACTCCATCATCTGGTAGTGAGTCTATAAGTTCAAATTTTGCTTTTTGGATATTTTCTCTACTTCCAAAGCTTTCTAAATGTGCTGTACCAACTGTTGTTAAAATTCCATATTTAGGTTTAATAAAATTTGCTTTTTGTTTAATTTCTCCTCTATAAAAAGCACCCATTTCAGCTACAAATACTTCACTAAACTTATCCATATAATTATTTATAGCATTAATAAGACCGTACATTGTATTAAAACTCTTTGGTGTTGCAAAAGAATTATATTTAACTGATAATATATCATTCAAGAAATTTTTGGTACTTGTCTTACCATAACTTCCTGTAATACCAATCTTCTTTAAATCTTTCATACCATATAATTTATTTTGAGCTTGTCTTTTATAATGTAAATAAACTAACTTTTCAACTGGTTTATTTATAATATTAGCTAACATTACTATAAATGGATTTAAATATGCTATCAAGCCTATATAAGTATAATATCCATATAAACCATTTTCATTAAATAAGAAGAACATTGGTATTATTCCTATTAAATAAAGTATTAGCATTGTTACATATAATCTTTTTATTCTTGCTGTTATAACTAATGGTTTTTTAGATTGTTCTTTTTTAATTTTAGATCTATATAAGAAATATACAATAACATAGAATATAGAAAATATTATTACACTTGCATTAAATGTTGTATATTTAAATAATGCAAAGAATACAAACAATAAATCAAATGTTATAAATACCTTCGTTAAATTATCAAGTATCCATTTAAAATATCTATTTCCATCATTATACCAATTTTGTTGTAACATATGCATTGATTTTCTTGCCTTATATATTACATACCAAAAGTATGGTATTAAAGATAATATAAAATATGTTTTCATTTTTTATCACTTCCTATAAAATTATCTAAAACTCTAACAGTTTGAACTAGGTTTTCTAAATAAGCATAGTGTGTGCAACCTTCATATTTAACTAATCCACAATTTGGTATTATGTTTTCAAGTTCTTCACCATCTGCAATAGGTACTGCTGCATCATTAGTTCCCCATATTAATAATGTTGGACATTTTATTTTTTTAGCTTCATCACTTAAATCTAAGTTAACATGTTCAACTAATATTTTTCTCATTGTTTCACTAGCATTTCTATAATCTGTTGATCCAACATGTTTTTTAACAAAACTTTCTAACCCTTTTAATCCAGGAATCTTTTTAACAGTTTTATATATTTTCATTTTAAATGTTGGTTCTGATATGTTTTTCTTATATGGACTAGCTAATAGAACTAATTTATTAGTCTTATACTTTGTTGCATAAGCAAGGGAAACTTTTCCACCAAAAGAATGTCCAATTAAAATTGGATTTTTTATATTTAGTTCTTCAAACATTTCATTCATACAATCTGCATAATCATAAATAGACCAAGTTTCTTTTGGTTCATCACTTTCTCCAAAACCTGGTAAATCAACTATTAGAACACTATATTTCTTTATAAATGGCTTTGCTATTGGCATCATCATTTTTATATTTTGACCCCAACCATGTAAATAAACTAGTGTTATATCACTATCATTTCTATAAAAATCATAATTAATATTTATATTTCTTATAAACATTTGCATTTGTTTCACCTAATTAATTATAGCATAAAAAAGTGTATTTAGACTTAAATACACACTTTCTTTACGATATTTTATTATAAATTCATACTAATTTTTATGACTTTTAAGAATTAATGATAAGAAGCTATTATTTTTAGGTGTGCCAAAAATCATTTCATCAATATCATA
>JALFKQ010000013.1 GCA_022774645.1 Mycoplasmatota bacterium
TTATGTGGTTAATATGAACGGAAACTCTTATAGAGTTAAAGAAACTAAAGCTTGGCTAGATACCTTAAATTAGTAAATTACAAAATTTAGTGGAAAGGTTTTTAATTAATAGAGTGCAAAAAAATTATGTATAAAATACAACTACCATGTAACTCTACACACACCCCTAGGAGTCTAATGCTAAACTCCACCAGGACAGGCACTCCACTACTAAAAACTAATTTAATAGTTTCTCTAAAAAAGAGCACCTCCCCATCTTACGGCGCTATCCTCGGTGGTGAGCCGAGTAGTTTTTTAAAGTGTTATTCCTTTAACCACTTGCCTTATAGGTCTTTTTCTATATTTAGCTTGTCCTAATAATAATTACGTAAATTAAAAAAGCCTTTCGAGTAAGGTATTTCCATACTCAAAAGGCTTGAAATTTTCTTCTTTATAGGTTATCATATTCTTATCAAATATGATATTTAAGTAACTTAGTTACTGTAAAAGAAGTTCTTTTCTAACGGCTTTCTTGGTACGGTCAATACCTTGTAAAGTTTGGCTTATCGTTGTAACGGTCAATTACAATGATAAGAGTTGAATGAGAGCTTTTTTTATTTAATTTTATATAATATATTCTAAATGTTTTCTTTTACATTTGCAATTATATTTTTATAAATTTGTTTTATTTTGTAACTTTCCAAAGTCTTTAAATGGATATACTCTTATTAAAGCTTTCCCCTCAATATCTTCAAAATTTATATAAGGATTAATCCAAAATCTTGAATCCTTAGAATTGCTTCTATTATCCCCTAAAAAGAAATACTTTCCAATCGGAACAGTAAATTCACCATCATAGTTAAATTCATTATTTTCAACATAATCTTCCTCTAGAATTTCGCCATTTATAATCACTACTCCCTTATCTATTGTAATACTATCTCCTGGCAATCCAATCACCCTCTTAATCAAAGTCTCTTCAAGCTCTTCTGATTTAAATAGCAATATATCTCCTCTTTTTACACTTTTTGAATTATGTATCCTACTAATAAATAATCTATCATCCTTATTTATTGTTGGCACCATGGATTCACTTGGAATATATGCATTAAATATTAAAAACTTATTTATTAAAACTGCTACTATAATTGCTACTATAATTGGAATTACCCATTCACTTATAAACTTTTTATTTTTTTTATTCATTTATTTAAACCTCTTTAATATAGCTCTTTACTACCATTCCATCTTCAATTTCTATGATTCTAGTTTAACCATTTAACTTAAATAAATAAGATTAATTTCTGCTCTAGTAATCCATCCTCTAATACTTTCATGAATAGCACTCAAATATTCTGTAAATTCTTCTTTTTTCATTTTAACTAATGCGTCTCCCGATACTTCTCCCCCTCTCGTATACATTTATTTTAATTTATTTGTTTAAAATTAACCATATTTAGATGTTTTTTAATTACATAAATATACTTTCATAATATAATAACTACTACACTTTATTTACATTATGAAACATAAACTTAAAGTCCAATATATCCATAATCAAATTTTTCTCACCGCCTCTAATATTCCAAAGTTGCTTAAAGTATATATTCTAGCTACTTTCCTATAATATCCTTTACTGATATATATGAATTAATCCATTTTTGGGGGAATATTATAATTTCATTCTCTTTCCCATTAGCAATAAAGCAAAATTAAACATCTTTTCTATAAATTGACTTCTTGTAAATTATGTAATATTATATAGAAGTATATTAAATTTATAATAGGAGGGAAAAGAGATGAAAAATAAAATTATTACAGCAGCACTTACAGTTTCAATGTTAGCTATGACAAGTGTTACCGCTCTTGCTGCAAGTGGTTCTTGGTCAACAAAATATGCTAAAATAAGCGGTTTCTTATATCCAGGGGCTTCCGCTAAAACAACAGTAGATCAATGGTATAGTGGTTCAGATTCAAGCACTGATCCTGCATACGTATATTTAGAAACAGTTGCTAAAGATGGTAATATAGAATGGTCTGACGATAATTATGGGAGTTCTTATGGACATGCAAGCTATGCATATATCGAAAAGGTAACAAGTGCAGCTAAAGCTCACAGTGCTCATGCTACTGCAAGATCTTCAAATTATCCTCTATGGGTTACTAACTAAAATTAAATTGTATAGTAATACTAAGAGATTGTACAACCTATTGTGCAATCTCTTATATTTAATCTAAAAGGAGAAAAAAAATTGCTTAAAGATGTTCTTATATCTTATAAAAAAAATAAAATTAACACCATTATCTCATTAATAATATTGTCTTTATTTATATTTTCAACAACCATTGCCTTTTCAATAATTTTAAACATTATTCATGAAATGACTGCTAAAAACAATATTGATAATAATAAATTAACTATTCAAATTAATTCAAATAAAGATATTAGTTTAGATGAAATAAATAATTCTATATTTTCAAAAATAGATGGGATAGAAAGCATTCCAATAAAAAGAGTAATTATAAATGAGAAGAAAAGTAGTGAATTAATAGGTATAAGTTCGAATGATGATTTCGATTTAAATGTAAATATTCTAAATGGAGAAAAATTTTCATACGCTGATTTTTCAGAAAAAAAGGTACTAATAGGAAAGCTACTTGAAAGTGAAACCTTTAAGATAGGTGAAAAGCAATATATAAATATTGAAAATGAAGATTATGAGGTTATTGGAATAATGGGTTCTGAGAATTTAAATTCCCCATATGATTTATCCATATACATTCCTATAAATTCTTTACCTCAAAAAATTAAAGCAAGTTCCTCTAAAAGTTTTGCTTTTTCTATTTATAACACAAATGAAGAAAGTGTACGAACTGTACTTGAAAAATTAGATTTTAATGATGGATATTCAATTATAAAAGAAAAACAGGCAAGTTTTAGTGAAATCTTTATGGAAAATTATCAGTACAATATTAAGAATATTATAACCTTAACTATGACAATTATAATAGCATTAATAAACATGTTAATTTCCTCAAATATATGGATAGAAAGTCAAAAATATTCAATATCAATAAAAAAAGCTTTAGGTGCTTCTAATAAGCAGATTAATCTTGAATTTTTCTTATTAATTTTAGTATTATCAATTATTTCATCTATTATATCTATAATATTTCAAAGTATATTTTCTAGTTTTATATGGAATTTATTTTTTATAGATATTACTATATCTAATATTGAAGTTATTTATTCAATTATTATATCTTTTATAGCAGCACTTGGAATAACTTTATATCAAGTAAAAAGAGTTATGAAGGTATCTATCACTAATTTTATACAAGAGTAGGTGTATGCATATGTTTTATAATATATTAAAGTCTATCGCTACTAGAAAAAAATTCTTCTTTTTTCTAGTAATACAATTGGTTTTTGTGTTTATATCAATAAATGAATGTAATGCGGTATATTCATATTATAATGATAATATGAAAGATATAAAAAAAATTATTGATGTTAATAATACAATGTCATTTGATATAAAAAACTCTGCAAAAAGAAAAAATATCCAAGATATTAATGTTGATCATATAACTGAATTCTATGATTTTATTAGTAATAATTCTAAAATCTCAGAAAAGGGTGGATACATATACAGAAATAATATCCTAGGATTGGATAAAAACTTTTTGTCTTTTTACTCATTTCCTATTAGTAAAGGTAGGAATCTTACTAAAGATGATTATAAGGATAAAAATAATTTACCTGTTGTCTTAGGAAGTAATTTTGAAGAAAATTATAATTTAGGCGATACTATTAGTATTGAAAATAAAGCTTTTACAATAATAGGATTTATCAAAAAAGACACTAAATTCTTACAAGAAGGAAATATATTCACAGATAGTCTTATTAATTTAAATGACTATATTATTATGCCAATATATTTCTACGACTTAAATGATATTGATAAAGTTTCATTCATGAAGTCATTTATATTTAATAAGCCTAATACTTTAACTATAGATGATTTAGAGATAAATGAAAAAATAAAGGAATTATCATTAGACTATGTAGTAAGGCCCTTTAATGACATAATGAAATTATTTTATAATTCAACAAAAGGTCCTGCAAAGATAAAAATTATAAATTCAATATTATTATTATTTATTACCATGTCAGGTTTAGTTTCTAGTGCAATTGTATCTTTATTAAAGAGAAAAAGAGAATTTGGAATACTTATAGCATTAGGGGCTTCAAAGAAAAGCATATTATTACAGGTTATTTTAGAAAATACATTGCTTGTTATATTTTCTTTCATTTTAAGTATACTTCAATTTGCTTTTTATGGAAGATATTTGTATAATGGAATAGTTACAGTAAATCTTAATATTACTAATCTATTCATTACTGTTTGTATTCTCTTTATAATTATAATAAGCATTTCATTAATCCTTCTCATCCAAATATTCAAGTTCTCTTCAAAAGAATTAATAGGAGGAATTTAATAAATGAGTCTCATAAATTTGAAAAATTTAAGTAAATATTATACTAATGGAAATGATAAATTTTATGCACTCAATAACATAAATCTAACAATTAACAAGGGTGAAATGATTGCAGTAATGGGTCCTTCAGGAGCTGGAAAAACAACATTATTGCATATTATTGGTGCAATTGATAATTTTAATGATGGCGATTATTTTCTTATGAATAAATCTATAAAGGATATAACAGATATCGAATTATCAAAGTTTCGAAATAAAACATTTGGATTTATATTTCAATATTTTGCATTGCTTAAAGATTATACAGCTATTGAAAATGTAAAGGTTCCTTTAAATTATAGAAAAATATCAAAAAAAGAAAAGAATGAAAAGAGTATAAAATATTTAGAGTATGTGGGCCTCAAAAATCATATGGATAAACTTCCAAAGGAAATGTCAGGGGGGCAACAACAAAGAGTAGCTATTGCTCGGGCTTTAGCTCAAGAAACGGATATAATACTTGCTGATGAACCAACAGGAGCTTTAGATCAAAATACTAGTAAAGAGATTATGCAAATATTAAAATCTATTAATGAACTTGGAAAAACTATTATTATTATCACTCATGATAATAATATTGCATCGTATTGCAATCGAATAATTAATATAGAAGATGGTAAAATAATATACGATTCTAACTAAAATTATTGAAAATTGTTTTTCTATATCAATAATATTTATTTTTCTAATTTAATTTTTCTTTATAAGTTTAACTAAAAAGATTAAAAATTAACTCACGAACTTAAATTTCGCTAAAGGTTATTTTCACGAAGAAATAAAAATTAACGAATTTAAGCCATTTATAGACTATGTTATAATAGAAAAATAGTAGTTAATTGTTTACTATTTCTAAACAAAAATAAAAAAAGGTACTATTTCGTAACTAGGGTTGCGAAATAGTATCTTTTTTCATTTTATAGATATAATAACTATTTACTAAGTCTAATTTATCTAAAGTTATATAAAACATTTTATGAATTTATTAAATTTGTTTATTTAATCTCCATTTTTGAGCAATACCATCATTACCATAATATTTATCAAGTTCTTTAATTTTACTGATTTATATAGTAATAAAAGATATAATATAGCATGACAAGATATTTCTTCATTAAAATATTTTTAAGTATAACTTCTTATTTTATTTCTAAATTTCTATAGTTTATAAAATTTCTATCTTTACTGTAGTTTGTCAACTGATCTTGAACATCTCCATTTTCGTTAAGAAGTGTAATGTTTTGAATGTTTGAATCTAGGTTTAATATTGCTATATATGAATTGTTTTGTATATTTTCTTCATTTATGTAGCTGCCATCATCCAAGTCAAATTTAATATTAATTGCATTAATAGGAATTTTCTCACTACTATTAATATCTACCCATCTCGTGCTGTTAATACTTCCAAAAACTATTTTATTTTCATTATAATTAACTATGTTTACAGAAAAGCCAGGACTAATAGGCTTATATCCTGATGTATAAGCTATTATTTTTTGTTTTTCATCTAAAACAAAAAAATCACTATAACTTTGACCTTCTTGAATGGGTTGTTCAGATAATACTAAATACTTATCATCTAATTTTTTAATACATTTTATTTTAAACTCTTCTTTTTCTTCAATTGAATGTTCTGAATAATATTTTTTTAATGATGCTTCTATTTTTCTTTCTTCAGAAGAATTAAGCTTAATATATAAAATAGATATTAAAATAGTTAAAATACCTAAACTTACAATTAAAATCCTTTTTAACATAAAAACATATTCCTCCCTAAAATTGAAAATTATTACAATATAGTTTATAATAAATACATTATATCATATTTTTACAAGGAGTGATTTTATGAAGAATCCCATAAAAAAATTAACTGTATTTTTATTATTTTCCTTTTTTTAATTCTTAATAAACATAGTTATTCTTATGCTACAACAAATGTAAACATAAATAGTGATAATATTAAAAATACAATAAGTTCATATTTTAATTCAAATTTTAATTCTTTACAAACATTAGAAATTCCTAATTATGATAATATAATAATTGTAGTAGGATCTTTTCCAACTCTTTCAGCGATTTCTTTCAATGTATAATTTTGCTCTAGCCCATATTCAATTATAAGACGTTCCTCAATTCTAAGGTGTTTTCCTTTGCATAATTTACTATTTGACATAATTAATCCTCCTAATATGCTCAGGACAAATATCAAATTAATTATATCAGATACTTTGCAAAACTAACTTCTGTTTAAGTAAAAAAACGGAAATTACTTTGTCAATTTACATACAAAAAAATATATATATAAATTGACAAATATTTGTATTAAAGTATAATATTTATAAAGTTTTATTTATAGGAGGAAGTTAATAATATGAATATGAAATCTATAGTAAAAAATTTAGTTTTTTTAATATTAATATCTATTTGTTTTTCGTTAGGAGTTTTTTTTATAATAAGTCATAATTTAAAAGCTAAATATAGTTATGGATATAATATATTTTATTTAACAGCGATTATAATTATATTTTTTGGAGCTATAGGAGCTATATTAGGAATAAACAATAAGAATATATCATCAAAAAATATAAGTAAAGTTAGGCTAAATAAATCAAAGTTATTACTTCTGGGACTACCTTCATTAATTTTTTCGTTGTCATATATATGGTTATATTTAGGAATTTTTAGAGCTATACCTATTCTTTATTCATATATCACAGAAATTAATTATTTAGTTATTATATCGAGTATAGTTTTAGGAAATACATTAGTATCTAGCATAGAACTTGATAAAAGAACAACTTAATAAATATAAAAATAATTTTTAGGAGGAATCTATATTAAAAATTTATTAAAATCTATTTTAACTTTAGGATTAATTTTTGGGTTTATTATAAGTCCTACAACTACTTTTGCATCTGAAAATGAGAGGATTACTTTAGATAAACCTACTCTTATTAATAATGAGACTGGAGAAGTAATGGAAGCCGCTATAAAAAATATAAGAAGAGATTCTTATCAATCAAGATCTTCTAATGGGGGTAGCGTCCGGAAAATGCGGATTTACAACGTTAAGAGCATTTTCCCCGCTGATACTAAGGGTTTGCGGACTTTTTAGATATTCAAAGGTCTATGTAGTTCTGTAGATTCTAGTTCATTTAAATTAAAAGTATATTCCCCTAACATATTTATGTGTTCCCAACCCAAAGGCGAGATATGAGAAATTAAATTACAATCAATATATTCACCAATAGATTCTTTATAATTTATTGCTTTTTCTAAATATAATGTGTTCCAAATATTAATAGCATTTATTATTAAATTTAATGCACTTGCTTTTTGAAGTTGACTTTGCATAGTTCGTTCTCTTAATTCTCCTTGTTTACCAAAGAATATTGCTCTAGCAAGTCCATTCATTGCTTCTCCTTTGTTTAACCCCTTTTGAATTTTTCTTCTCAATTCTTCACTTGAAATATAGTCTAAAATAAATATAGTTTTTTCTATTTTACCCATTTCTCTTAATGCAGCAGCTAAGCTGTTTTGTCTAGAATAAGAAGCTAATTTGCTAATTATCAAAGATGATGTAACTGTACCTTCCTTTATTGAACTAGCTAGTCTTAATACTTCATCATAATTATCTTTAATAATTTTTTCATTAATTTTTCCTTTTAAAATTCCATCTAAATTTGAAAATTTATCACTATTACTTAAAGCAAATAGTTTAACATCAGACAAATCTCTAATTCTTGGTGCAAATCTAAATCCTAGTAAATAGGTCAAGGCAAATACTTGATCTGTATATCCAGCTGTGTCTGTATAATGTTCTTCTATATTTAAATCAGTATCATTATTTAATAATCCATCTAAAACATGAGTAGCATCTCTAGAATTAGTATTTATAATTTTTGAGTAATAAGAAGAAAATTGATCACTAGTAAATCTGTATATTGTCGTTCCTTTTCCGATTCCATAATGAGGATTAGAATCTGCATGTAGTGAAGATACTCCAAGCTGAAGTCTCATTCCATCTGAAGATGAAGTATTTCCTTCCCCCCAATATTTAGCAAGTGTTAATTTATTGTGATAATTTACTAAGACCGTTTGTGCTCTAAACATAGCATCATCATACATACGCCATTGAGAAACACTAGATAACTGTTTATAAGTAATTCCTGGAGTTGCATCAGCCATTTTACTTAATCCAATATTTGTTCCCATTCCTAATAAAGCAGCCATAATTAAAATAGTATCTTCTGTATTAGGCTTTTTATTAGTAGATGAATGAATAAATTCTTTATGAAATCCAGTTATTCGTGCAATATCCATAAGTAAATCAGTAAGCTTAATTTTAGGTAAAAGCTTATATAGACTAAAACTAAGTTCTTTAGCTGCTTTAGGAGTAATATTTTCTAACCTAGATATTGAAATTTTACAGTTATCAATAGAAATAGTACTAATATTTTTCATGTTTTTAGATAGCCATCTAAGTCTTTCATTAAGGTTATTCAGTCTATCTTGTATATATTCATCAAAAGAGAGACTTACAGATAATTTATTATTTTCTTTTGAGATAATCCATTCATTTTTTGACAACAAATAATCCTCAAAATCTTTATACTGTTTACTACCTGATATAGATATATCTCCAGCTTTAACACGATCCCTTAGCTCAGTCAATACAGCCATTTCATAATAGTGTCTATTTATAGATCCATCACTCTCAAAAATATGATTTTTCCAACGTTTAGATATAAAATCTACTGGAGAATTATCCGGAACCTTACGTTTTCCACTTTCATTCAAAGATTTTATTATTTCAATTGATTCTAGTATTGGTTCATTTGATTTTGTAGATTTAAACTCTAATACTTTTAATAATTTTGGAGTATATCTTCTTAAAAATGAATAACGTCTATGTAATAAATCTAAATAGTCATAATCTTCCGGTCTAGTAAGTGTTTTGGCTTCTTCAATTGATTTTACAAGTGTTGACCAGTCCATTATTTCCTCGATAACTTTATATGGATCAAGGTTATTTTCTTTAGCTTTTATTAAAGCTTTACCAATACTAGTGAATTGAATTATTTTTTCGTTTATTTTTTTACCATTTTGTTTTTGAATTTCTTCTTGAGCTTTTCGCCCTTTGGCCATTAGATTAATTATCAATCTATCATGAATTTCAAATGCTTTATCTGTTAAATCCTTAGCTAAATTTAATAAAAATACAGAAAGCAACATATGTCTTTTATCAACATTGAATTCTCTAAAGGCATATGGTTCATATTTTTGACTAAGACTATAAATTTGATTAATTTTGTTTTGGTGTATTTTAGTTAGTTGCACATTCTCTAACTTTAATGACCTTATATATTCTAACTTTTCAATAACTTTTAAAAAATTATCAGGAGATGGTGAGCCTATTGGATCCTTTAACCAACCTAAAATAGTTTTACTTTTTACCTTATCTGAGTGTAAAAACACTATATTATCTAATTTGTTTCTTTGAATTGGATTTAGAGAATTTATTATTATATTTATAATAAACTTTTCTGATTCATTTTTTGCTTCCCATACAAGATTTTCAAGTGTTGTTATTGCAGGCAATATAATTTTTTGTTTTCTTAAGTAATCTATAACTTTATTCATTAAAAATAATGTATCATTATTTTGAGTTGCAATATTAAACAGATATACTTTTGTTTTTTCATATATATCAGAGTTGAATAATTTCAATCCATAATGATTTCTAATTTCCTGTATATGATTCCAAATAGTATTTTCTCTTTTAGCATAATACTTCAATGCTTTTGGTACTGTTCTTACTTGTTTTGCAATATACTTAATTACATTTTCAGGTATATATTTAAAGCTAGTATATGACCAACCAGGATAACGTAACAATGCTAACTGTATTGCAAACCCTAATTGATTTTCTTCTTTTCTATGTTTCATAATTATTTCTAAATCTTCTTTTGAAAATGTATAGTAAGATCCAATAGAAAATTCATCTTCTGGTATTTTCATAAATGAATTTCTTTGATCTTTAGTAAATAATTCCCTTCCACGTATTAAGTTAGACATTAACTTCTCCCCCCAGTACAATAACCTATAAAAACATTATAAAGTATCAGTAGAGTATACCCTATTGATACTTTATAATAAACATGATAAAATCTACTTTTGTCAAGTCCCATAAGACTTATTTCAGAATAGGAGTGAAAAAATAATGAAATTAGGCTATGTAAGAGTAAGTTCTCAAGATCAAAATGAAGAAAGACAAATTAGACAATTAAATGAAATTGGAATGGATTTTATTTATAAAGAAAAAGTTTCAGGAGCAACAATTAATAGGGAAAAACTAAATGAAATGATTAATAATTTAAAAGCTGGAGATACAATTTATGTAACTGATTTAACTAGAATCACAAGAAGTACTAAGGATTTATTTTTGCTGATAGAAAAAATTAAGAGTAAAGGTGCAAATTTAAAATCACTTAAAGATACCTGGATTGATTTATCTGAAAGTAATCCATATAGTGATTTTTTAATAACTGTAATGGCTGGAGTTAATCAACTAGAAAGAGATCTTATAAAAATGAGACAAAAAGAAGGAATAGAAATTGCAAAATCTCAAGGTAAATATAAAGGCCGATTAAAAAAATATAATAAGAATCATGAAGGAATGAATTTTGCAATTAAGTTATATCATGAAGGTAATATGACAGTTAAACAAATTTGTCAAATAACTAATATATCGAAATCATCACTTTATAGAAGGCTTTCCGAAGAAAAAATAGAGTAAGTTACAAATACTTACAAAAGACTGTAAACCCTTGATATAAGCGGGGAAAATGCTCTTAACGTTGTAAATCCGCATTTTCCGGACGCTACCCCTACTACTAAAGTTTTTAGATATAATAATTTTATATATTCTTTTAAATTTATCTAAATTATTAAGAATTATTATAATCATAATAATTTGAGGTGAATATAAAAATACTAAACTGAAAAATTCTATGTATCTTTTATCTAATTTTAAAGATATAATCCCCCAAAATACATTACTGAATACTAATAGATTAATAGTTATCAGGAAGTATATTATAGTATGTACTATAATAATATTAA